>JAYOZP010000001.1:0-2403 GCA_038154245.1 Nitrospinales bacterium
TCTATCATCTTATGCATACCAAATTTGGAAAAACGCAATAGAGGCTGATCCTTCCATTAAAAATGCCATTGAAAAACTTCCAAGTGTTGTCTATTCCACAAAACAATATAAACCAGAAACTAATAGACCCGAAGGAGCCCTTGTTTATGTCCGCACTGTAAGTGACCATGACACTCTAGCCTGGATTAATCCAGAAGGTAACAGCGTCACCGAAAGCCAGTTCGAGATTTTAAAAGTAGCTGCTTGTGCACCAAATACTCTTGGTTTACCTCGCCACGAAATGCATCATGAGATTATCCAAAAAGGCGCAGAACATATTGCCAAGGAAGAAAAAAATATAGGTGGGTCTCTTGGCAGGCCAACAGGAGCGCGGTTTAAAACTTATGAGCGACTAAAATATTATCTTACAACAATTGAAAATACCTTATTTGCTACCGAAGCCCTTAAGCGAACTATAGATGATATTTATTGCTATCCTCTTCGACAGACGGCAATAGACACCCTAAACAGGCAGTTAAAAAGCGGAATCACGGATGACCAATTGGCAGAAGTAGCCGTCCAATTGAGAGAAGACGATAAGCTTTGCATTGTTCATGATGAGACACATCCACACGAACCTAAAATAATTTGTTCAATGGGGCTGTGGAATAAGTAACCTCTTAAAATAAGTTTTATGACTTTTAACTCCGAAAAAGTACGCAACCACTTGAAAACGAAGGATTTTAAAAAGCTGTTTATTGATGAGTTGGGTTGGGATAACCCACCTGTTGATCAGAATGTAGTTGTAGATGAGCAAAAAATACCATTAAAGGCCGTAGCTCAAAAACGAGGTTTAACGGTTTTCACTTGCGGATACCAAATCAAAGAAAAGCTTCCAGACAGCAATTTCCGCCGAAAAATTGATAACCAGTTAACAAAATACGTTCGCGAACACCTCATTATTTTTGCCCCTGAAGATAACCACCGCCAGGAATGGCAATGGGTCCGGCGCGTACCCGGCAAAACATCTGCCTTGCGAACAGCTTCATTCAACCAGGGTCAGTCCGGTGAAGCTTTAATCCAAAAACTTCGAGGACTCTATTTTAGTCTAGATGAAGAAGAAATCCTTACCTTAACAGACACCACAAGCCGTGTGCGGGCGGCCTTTGATGTTGAAAGGGTCACTAAACGCTTTTACGAACTTTTCAAAAAAGAACACAACAAGTTTTTATCGTTTATCGAGGGTATTCCGGATGAGGAACTCCAGCGTTGGTATGCCTCGGTTATGCTTAATCGCCTCATGTTTATTTATTTTCTTCAAAAGAAAAACTTTCTAGACAATGATGCCAATTACCTTAGCAACCGTTTAAGCTTAATCAAAGAAAGGAAAAGTGGAGGCTATTACAAAACTATTCTTTGCCCGCTATTTTTTGAGGGTTTCGCTAAAAAGGAAAAGGAGCGATCTAAAGATGTCCGAGCATTATTGGGTAAAATTCCATACTTAAATGGGGGTTTGTTTCTAAAACATCAGGTAGAAGAACGTTATGGAGACAAGATTAATATCTCCGACAAGGCCTTTGATGATTTATTTGCCTTTTTTGATTTGTATCAATGGCATTTAGATGAAAGGCCATTAAAGAAGGATGATGAAATTAATCCCGATGTTCTGGGTTATATTTTTGAAAAATATATTAACCAGAAACAAATGGGAGCTTATTACACCAAGGAAGACATCACAGATTATATCAGCAAGAACACCATTATTCCTTGGTTGTTCGATGCGGCCAGCAAAAAATGTGAAATCGCTTTTGATAAAGGGAGTCATCTTTGGAATCTATTACAAGCCAATCCTGAAAAATATATCTTCCCTGCTGTCCGTCATGGAATAAGCTGGGATATTCATAACAACAGATACCTAGATAAACCGTATGAATTACCTGCCAATATTGTCTGCGGCTTAAAGAATGTTTCAATGCGCACGGATTGGAATCAATCTGCTTCATCTGAATATGCTTTACCTACAGAAACCTGGCGAGAAGTAGTTGCCCGCCGCCAACGCTATGAAAATATAAAAACCAAAATAATAGAAGGTCAAATACAGTCCATTGAAGATTTTATTACCTGCAACCTCGACATCCGCCAATTTGCCCGTGATGTGATTGATGAGGCAGAAGGGCCGGAATTGATTCGGGCTTTTTGGAAAGTTATTAATGAAATCACTGTTTTAGATCCAGCTTGCGGTTCCGGTGCGTTTTTGTTTGCCGCATTGAATATCCTGGAAGATTTATATGACGCCTGCTTGGACCGGATGCAGGACTTTGTAAATGACTTGGAAATTTCTAAAAATATGAAAACTGACAAGTTAAAAGACTTCAGAGAAACGCTTAAACGAATTGCCATTCATCCAAATGAGAAATATTTTGT
>JAYOZP010000001.1:2413-68480 GCA_038154245.1 Nitrospinales bacterium
ATCCAAAACATATATGGGGTGGATATAATGGAGGAAGCAACAGAAATTTGTAAGCTACGCTTATTTTTAAAACTAGCCGCCCAATTAGAAAGCCCAGCAAACATTGAGCCGCTTCCCGATATTGATTTCAATATTAAAGCTGGAAACTCCTTAGTTGGTTATATTTGTGAACTGGATGTAAAGAGATCCACAAAGTTTAAAAATACTGACGAGCAGTTTAGTCTCGATTTCGATGATGGGTTAGATAAAATTAGTAAACAGGCAGAAGATTTAGATTCTGCTTTCACATTGTTCCGAAAGCAGCAAACGAAACTGGGCGGGGAAGTAACACCAAGGGATAAAGAGAAATTAAAAGCTCGCTTATATGATTTGGAAGAAGAGCTAAATGCCTATTTGTCCCAGGATTATGGGATAAGCCCAGGTAAAAACACTTCATATGAAAAATGGAAGGAAAGTCACCAACCTTTTCACTGGTGGGTAGAGTTTTTCGGAATCATGAAGCACGGAGGGTTCGATGTGATTATAGGAAACCCTCCTTATGTCGAATACACAGAAATTAGAGATTCTTATGAAATATTAAATTTTTCCACAGAAAATTGCGGAAACTTATACGCTTTTATGATTGAAAAATCATTACATATACTTAATTCAGATGGATTGTTTGGAATGATTGTACAACTGCCAATAGTATGTACGGATAGAATGATTCCTTTGCAAGAAAAATTAGTATCGTGTACGAACAAACTTTGGTTTTCAAATTATGATGATCGACCAGCAAGATTATTTGATGGATTAGAGCATATACGAGCAACTATATTTATTTCGAAAATGGGTAATAAAATTAATAACAATTCAACGAGAATATTTTCTACAAACTATAGAAGATGGTATTCCAATACCCGCCCTAATTTATTTGATGATTTTCTTTATGAAAATATTTCAGATATTTTACAGACAGGCGCAATACCGAAAATTGGAGATCCAATTCTTGCTAATATTTTTAGAAAAATTGTAAGGTTTTCAACTTTGGGACTTAACCTTTTAAATGGTAAGTTAATTTATTTTCACAATGCTCCCCAATATTGGGTTAGAGCTATGAACTTTGCTCCCTACTTTTGGAATGAAAGAGACGGGGAAAAATTATCAACCCAAATAAAAAGGTTAAAATTAGAATCTCAAGAAAATGCTGACGCTACTGTGGCAGCTTTGAATAGCTCAATATTTTATATTTGGTTTATCGCTCTATCTGATTGTCGTCATTTGAATTTGAGAGAAATAAAAACATTTCCTTTGGGACTAACCGAAATGGATAGAGATTTAAAATCTAATTTTGGGGCGATAACCAGAAGCTTAATGAGGGACTTTGAGACCAATAAAAATCGAAAAAAATGTCAATATAAAAAGACCGGCGAAGTGGTTTATGACGAGTATTTCCCAAAGTTATCAAAATCGATAATAGATCAAATAGATTTAAAGTTGGCAAAACATTTCGATTTCACAGATGAAGAAGTTGATTTTATTATTAATTATGACATCAAATACCGTATGGGTATGGTTAATGGAAATTAATAGGTTCAAAATTATAACTAGGCAAAGAAAATCATTCGATGTCCTAGGATATTCCCCTTTGTTGAAAAAGGCCAATAGGGTTGCTATTTTTTGTTCCAATAAATGCCCAGGTGAAATTATTCTGAAATGTCAAGATTGGGCGAACGGAATGATTCCTTCGGACACCGTAATTATTAGTGGATTTCATACCCCTGTTGAAAAGGAAGTTCTACGTATTTTATTGAGGAGCAATCACCCTATTGTAATTTGTCCAGCCCGGTCTCTGGTCAAAATGCGGTTACCACCATTGTGGAAAAATGCCATTGAATCGGAAATTCTTTGTCTTGCTTCGGACTTTCCTCCCAAAATTACTAGGGCAACCAAGGAGACAGCAAAACAACGAAACCATTTCGTAGTCAACTTATCTAACTCGATTTTGATTCCTTACGCTGCCAATGGCAGTAAAACAGAAGCCTTAGCCAAAACCTTATTGGATAAAGAAACTCCTGTATACATATTTGACAGTTCTTATACCCAAAACTTAAAAAAACTGGGATGTATAATGATATCTTAAATTCATTAAATAAAGGTTTTAATTCTATAAAACTGAAGGATTAGTAGAAATAAGATAAACTCTAATTAACTTATGTGGTTCTTTTTTTGAAATTAAAAAATGACTCAGATAAATTGCGTTTAAGTTGGATTTGAAAAATCAGATTTGATTTCATAATTAAAAACCAATTTTGTGTAATTCCTGTGTAATCTTGCTTGGAAAAGTAATAAAAATTAAGGTGAAAGATAGAAGTTTGATCGCTCTGCGAAAACGCTTTTTCCATTTATAATTAATAAGTTAAGAAGTTTTGAGAAATCTTTAGAAAATAGGGCTTAAATACTGAAAATCCTCGTGTCGGCGGTTCGATTCCGTCCCTCGGCACCTCTTATTTTCAAATATTTATACTTCTTTAAAACAGAGTTAGCCTCCCTCCGAGTTTTTCTCAAGGTTTCTTTTAATTACAAATTTAAGGAAGCATTTTCGGCAGGAGAAACAAAACTTTTTAGAATTAATAGACTAATTCAATCTCGCCTTCACAAAAGATTGGACAGTGCGTTTTATTAAATCTGGATATCCCTTCACGTCGTATAAAACACTCACATTTGTCGCACATTCAAAGGTGCAGTGACATTTAGTGCATCGAATCCATTTTTGAGTGTCTTTTACTTTCTGCGATTTCATTAACTCTTGCATATCATAATTGTAATCTCTTAAATTACCCAAAGAGTCGTTTAAAATTTCGCAAGGCCTCACCTCGCCTCTTTCCGAAATAACAACCAATCTTTTTCCAGCAACGCAATCAAATTGATATTTTTGATATAAATACTCATTAAAAATAAGGTCAAGGCTTCTTTGAGTAATAGCCCTGATAACGGGAGAGAACCTTCTTGATTCGGCGTTATTATATAATTTTTCTCTCAACGTAATTGTTTCTCGGTAAAGTTTAGAATTTACATCTTTAACAGATTCATCTTGCACATTGCCGCGCGCAATCATCAGCATATGATTGTCGGGCTTAAATTCATCATGCACCATATGAAAAAGATCTTGAATGGTTTCTTGATTATCGTTTTGAAGAACGGTGGCAAAATCTATCGTCAAGCGATCGTGCGCTTCGGCTAATGGTTTTAATTGGCGATGGGTTTCCTTTAATTTTTGATAATTGCCTGGAACTTTCCTTATTTGGTCGTGAAGAGGTTCGTGACCGTCTAAAGATAGAGATACTCTTAGGTGTGTGTTGGGACATTTTTTTACAATACTTGAAACGCATCCAACTATTTGGTCCGTATTAATGCCATTGGTTGGAAGCGTTATAAAACGAACACCATTATTTTTGGCAAATAACTCGCAAATTTCTGGTAAATCTTTCCGTAATGTTGGCTCTCCTCCCGCAATTGAAAGCTGGATTAAGTTACCTGAACTTTCAGATATTTTGCGTATTTCATCAAAAGTTAGTTCTTTAGACCTTTCAGCGCTTTCAATTTCTTCTAAATAAAAGCACATTTTACAACGTGCGTTGCATACAGCTGTAACGTACAAAATATAATAAATCGGATCTTGCTTTATGAATGTTGTATATAGATCCTTAATAATATTTATCATCTTAATTCTTAAAAATTAACTCTTCGCTGTTCATTCGAAAAATGAATTGTAATAAACCGAATAAAAACCCAACGCTAATCACAAAGGAGAAATAGATATTCAAACCTATCATTACAATACCTTTCAAAACTCCTTTTTTGCTTAAACAGTGTAAAAAAAACTTAAAAAAAGTTTTAAGATAAATAAAAAAAAAGGAAAGAGGAATTAACAACAAATAATCATAAAAAAATAAAGGAGAAAATAATATTGCCGGAAAAATACTGGCAGTCCCAAACCCCATATTACCCGAAGTAATACCTCCCGATTCAAATTTTTTCCTACGCACAAAAATCTTTGCCCAATATGCGACTCTATTAAAATAAGTTTTCGTCAATTTTTTAAAGTCGGGGAAATGATGTTTTACGTAAAAAGATGGGACTAAAAAATTGGTATATTTTTTTATTAAACGATAACCGAATTCTTCATTCTCATAATCCATTCCCCATTTTAATAACTCGTTAAAACCACCCAAATCATCAAACACCTTTTTTTTTATACACGCTCTTGAAGAATCAAACACTTCATAAGGAATGATCCCTTTAAAAGAGAAAAAGTAATTGTTAAAAATTGCTTTATATTCTGGTACCGCCCCTTTATTTAAAGGTTCATAATGATAGATACCAGTGATCGCGTCCGCGTTTAATCTTTCTAATTCCTTTAAGGCAGAGTCTATAGAATCTGGGAAAACTGTTGTATCTGAGTCAAAGAAAAAAATGTACTCTCCCTTGGCGACCATTGCTCCTTTGTTTCTAGCCGTGGCGGGACCTTTATTTTCATTTTGTTTAACTAGCTTTATAGGACATTTGAGTTGCAAGTTCTCAACTAAAACAGGGGAGTTATCGGTCGAACAATCGTCCACAACGATTATTTCTATATTTTTATAAGTACTTTCAGCGATTGATTTAATGCATTTTTCAATCGTATTTGCAGAATTATATGAAGGAATAACTACCGAAACTAAAGTCATCAATAATCCTTTTAAATATTAATGAGGCCTCTAATAATAAACATTTATACTAATTTGCTATCGCCTAGCGCTTGATTTTTGGGGCTAGGCTCTTGGCAATTTTGAATTTTTAGAGACTCCCTTAATATAATGAATAAAATTTTCAGCGCTATTTTGGAAAAGTTTTTGTTTGAGGGGGTTAGCGGCAGGAGAAACAGAAAAGTCTTTCAGTAAGATTTAAGGATATCTCTAATAATTCAATATTTTTACTTGAGGCAACTCGTAAATCCTTATTTCATAAGGTCCGCTCGTAGCCAAAAACTGTTTTTAGAGGTCCCCTTAACTTATTTTTTTGAATAAGTTATCTTGTCCTAACAACATTTTGGTACATCTGATAATTTTTATCGCTCGAATTTTTAGTTTTGTTATTTATTACGAGCGATCCAAAGGAGTCAGAAAGAATATTAAAGGCCATTCCCCCCTTCCGTTTTAATTCCTCCATTGAAGAAAGGGCTCTCGCTTCTTTCCAAATTCGTTTAGGACTAAAATAATATGAAAACAGGGCAAAATTCTTCATTTTAATGAGGTTTCTTCTATCCAAGTGGTCTTCAATTAAATGAGGAATTTCAAAATTTGGAACCGGTTTTTTTGTATATTCTAGCCAAAAATCAAAGGGTATCAATTTCTCTTCTAACCCCATGTCGTAAAGGGAAGTTCCTGCATAAGGAATTGTAACTGCAAAAGCGGCGTAATCAGTTTCAAGTTTTTTGGCAAAAGAAATCGTCTTTTTCATATCTTCGCGAGTTTCATCTGGGAAACCAAACATATAATAAGCCATGGTATCAAAGCCTGTAGATTTGGCGAGACCGATTGCATGTTCGGCTTCTTCCAAAGTAGTGGCTTTTCCTGTCGCATCTAGAATTTTCTTGGAGCCTGTTTCAACTCCAAAATGAATCCGGTAACACCCTGCTTTTTTCATTAATTTATAAATATCAGGATCGGCTCTTTTTACTCTATCTCGAATGGCCCAATTGACTTTAATACCTCTATCGATGAGACCCTGGCAAATTTCCAAAACTCTTTTTTTCGACCAAGTGAAAGTATCGTCATAAACTTGAACGTCGGAAATTCCTAAATCTGCAATAGCCTGAAACTCATCGACAACCTGTTCTGCTGTTCGGCAATACACCTTTTGAACATCCATTTTACAAAAGTTGCACTTGTGTGGACAACCTCTGGAGGTCACCATAGTCGTTTCAAACAGATTCGGATTTAAAACGGAATTATATTGTTTATATGGCAATAAAAGCCGATCAGGATGGGGAATTTTAGTAAGATCCTCTACCATTGCTAGGTCGTTAGCAGGTTCTAATATTTTGCCGTCTAATTTTCTATACAAACCTGGCAATTCTTCAACCAGCTTTCCTTCGCTTAAATTCTTAGCAACGTTTAGCAGAACGTCCTCGCCATCGCCACGAACCACATAATCTGCCTCAGAAAATTCTAGTGTTTCCTTCGGGAAAACAGAACAGTGAGGACCGCCAAGAATAACATTACAATCGGGAAGCTTATTTTTAATTAACTGCACAGTCTTCCAAACCGGGAACCAGAAGTCTGTCCAGGTAGTGAGCCCTACAAGGTCTGGTTTTAATTTAGCGATACGCTCTGCGGTTTCTTCGTTAGACAATTTTTCTAACTGAGCGTCGATACAAGTAATATTTTCAAAGCCTTGCGACCTCAAATAAGTGGCCAAAATCAGAATGGCAAGCGGGGGCTTATAACCAACTCCTCCTCCCTTATAATATGTAAAAAGAGACGTGACTGCCTCGTCTGTGGAAGGCTGAACTAGTACAATTTTAAAGTTCTTATTTTGATGGAGATTCAATTTGAATATCTTATTTAATGTAAGACTTTATTAGAGTAAATTTTGGGCTTATTAAATTTACCTGTAATCTTTAAAACGTTTAATCAATATACCATAACTATCTATCGGAGATTTCTATTAAAACTTTCACAAAAACCCGCTGTTAACAAGCAAAAAAATATCCAAACAAAGTAAAGTTAGTGATCAGTTTTCAAATCAGAGTCTATTTTTTTTTCAATAAGGTTTTTTCGCCATTCTCTTCCTTGGTGGTAAGAAGCATTGATCTCCAGGAAATATCCCCAAAATGGAAGAAATGTACTGATTCCCATAAGCCATGCTAGAGAAAAACAAAATAAGATTTTTGAAACTACAGATAAGCCTTCGCCCAAGGTTATAAAAAATACAAGCGTGATACAGGCTAAAACAAAAAAGAAAAAAGCGACTTCGCAAAAAAAGTGAAACGGCCTAATTTGAGTGGTTGTGGCGGTTGAAAGAGCTATGATATCAAGAAGACCTCTATAACGAATCAGCTTGTACTTTGACTTACCAAACTTTCTTTTTTGATGATTCACTTCAACTTCTGAACACTTAAAGCCTTTGTGATTTATTATCACTGGAATGAGGCGATGCAAATCCCCCCGCAGATCCAACCATTTATAAACTTTTTTAGTAAATGCCTTATAACCACAATTCACATCTTTGATTTTAAGGTTAAAAATCAAAGAAATTATTAAATTAAATACTTTGGAAATGAATCGTTTTTTGAATTCATCTTTCCTATCCAAACGACGACCATTGACAAACTCGTACCCTTTTTCTAATTCTTGTAAAAGTTTTGGGATTTCCTCCGGAGGGTCTTGAAGATCAGCGTCGATTGTAATAGCAAATTCACCTTTTGCCTCGTCGAAACCTTGCATTAAAGCTAACGATTTCCCATGATTCTTATAATGACGCAACACAGTAAGGTTTGGGTAATTTGAAGCTAACGATTCTAACTTCTCAAAGCTGCCATCCGTACTGCCATCATCAACGATAATTAACTCAAAAGGCCTATTCAATTCATCAAATACACTCTTGATGCGCGAACACAGTTCTTCGAGCGATTCATTCTCGTTAAATGCTGGAACAATTATACTTACCAAGGGGTAATCCATTATGACGCTCAATCTTCCCTCAACTTCAAAACGATTAGTTACTATCTTTCTATTTTCAAGTTTTGAGCGATCAAAACCTAAAAATAATTATGGGAGTGGCGTTTTTCAGCGCCCACTAATTCCTTCATTAACTTTAGTTTGTTTGCTACTATATAGTTGATTTTTTGCTTTAGTTTATCAAAGCTTGTTTTTTTAGCCCGCTTAATACCTTTCAAAATCAATACTTTATCAGATGGCCACTGTTTTTTAAATAAATCTTTTTAAACTACTATTGCCATACAAAATACTAGAAATTTTCCGCCCCACTTTAGGTCAATTTCTACTTTTTCAAACTAAGGGCGGATTTTTAAAAATAAGAGGCTTTTTAAGCCTAAATTATTTTTGATTATTTATTAAAAAGTCATATAGAAATTAAGAACTTTCTGCATGGAGAGAAATAATAATTCAAATCAACCTTTTGAATCTGGTTCTAATGAGACTATAAAAGCCAGGGTTGATGCGGCTTTTATATACCCTCCTTGGGCCGTTGTCGACGGCCGCGCATGGCTTCAAAATAGTCTTCCTCCATTAGGTATTTTATCGATTGCTTCCTATTTGGAATCTTTAAATTACATAGCAAAAATTTATGATATTCATGGGGCTTGTTTGGATGAGACGGAACTTCGACTATCGCTTCGACGCGATTCGCCGCGATACATTGGTATATCTGTTCTCACCAGTATGGCAATTCCATCTCATAAAATTGCCCGAATTTGTAAAGAAGAGATCCCTGATGCAATTGTAGTTGTGGGTGGCGCCCATGCCGAAGCGGTTCCTGAGCTAATGTTGAAAAACAGCGCTATTGACGTTGTTGTCCGCGGAGACGGCGAAGAACCAATGCGCCAAATTATGGAAGGTATCCCTTTTTCCGAAATTGACGGGTTAAGTTTCCGACAGGGTAAAACTATTCAACATAATCCTGCTGGAGAAGTTTTAATGGATTTGGATAAATATCCCTTTCCAGCCTATCATTTAATTGATTTTAAAAATTATTTCCCGGGACCGGCAACTTATCGAAATCTTCCCGCCACAAATATGCTGGCGACGCGCGGTTGCCCAGGGGCTTGTGTGTTTTGCAATTCTGCCTTTACAACACTTCGGACACGCGATCCCGTAAAAGTGGCTGAGCAGATTAAAATGCTAGCCGAAAATTATGGTATTCGCCAAATTCAGTTTTATGACGACACTTTTACAGTAATGAAAAAGTTTGTTCTTAAATTTTGCCAAAAAATGGTGGAATTTAATTTAGATGTTTCTTGGAATGCTTATATTCGAGGCGACTGTTTTTCCGATCAACTTGCGTCGGCAATGAAAAGCGCCGGATGTCATCAGGTAATTTTAGGTATTGAAACAGGTAATGAAAAAATTGCCGAACGGATGGGAAAACCTATTTCCAAAGAACGTTATTATGAAGCTATGAAAATAGCGAAGAATAATGGGCTAGAAGTGCGAGGATCATTCATTATCGGACATATGGATGAAACATGGGAAACCATGGAAGATACTTTAAACTTTGCTCTGGACCTAGATTGCGATTTGTTACAGTTGGGAATTAATACACCTTACCCTGGCACCCAACTTTATAAAGAAGCTATTGAGAGAAATATGCTAATTCATCAAAATTGGTATGAATACGGGCAAGGCAAGGTATTAATTGAACAACCTCAACTTACCAAAGAGGAAATTGAAAAGTTTTACCTTTACGCATTTAGAAAATTTTATTTACGCCCAAAATCAATACTTCGATTATTAAAGCGTTTAACGAATATTAGAAATATTAGAGATTATTTGTTAGCCGCCTACGTTTTTTTACTTGGCAAAACCAGGAAAGATTGGAAAAAACTAGACTGCTGGATGGATCTTAAGGAACAAGATTATTGGGATCTCGAATTGGACAACCAAGATGAAGTATTACGGCTTACATACGAGTTACGTCAAAAAGAATTTATTACTTAGAATATAAGATATATTTTTAGTCTTTTTTGCACATATCGATTCCCTCTACATTCAAACCTAAAAACTGCCGCCTTCTCTTAATCAAGAATCTAAACCTGCAAATATTTTTCGCATCATACCCACCTAACAATTAAGATGACCGAAACCGCTAAAACTTTAGAAGACAATTCAAACTATAAAAATCCTATATTCATAAATTTAATTAGTTTTATTTTTATACTAGGAACAGCTTATATCGTTCTCCTAGGAGAACATATTAACGGCACGTTTCCATATTTCTATTTTGAAAATATTTTTAAACATTATTTCTTTCCTGAAACTCCTCGGCAAATTTGCGCCTTTCCGATTAAGTTTTGGGCTTTGTGGTTTCTTTTAAGTTCTTTTTTTTACATTACAAAAACCATAAACAACCAAAAAGTTTTTCTGCAAAGCTCTATTTTATCTGGATTAATTTGTCATTTATTTTTAATTTTCCTCACTTTACAAAAAGACAGCCAATTTAATAGCTTTTATTGGCCAATCGAAGGCACTATTTCATTTAAAGGACCTTATATTAGTATTGTCTGCTTGGTCGTATTATTTTCTATCTACCTTTTTTCATTCAACAGTTTTATAAAAAAAAATCATCGTCTAGATGTTTTTTCGATTCCGATTAGATACCTACCAACAGTTCCCTTCATATTTCAATACAATTCACTAACAAATCTAAAACTAATCGCAGCATCAATAGCAACCATTTATTTTTGGGATCGATCAAATATAAAGATAAAGGCTTTTATAAAAAATATTAATGAAAAGACTTTTTGTTATTTCTTACTATCCTCAATTTTTATCTTTGGCTTTATCTTTCGATATATAAATTTAATTATTCTGTGGGATTTTGGCGGAGAACCAGAATTTTGTGGTCATGCAGAAGACGGCCCTGAATATTGTGTAAAAATATACAAAATCATGAACGACAATGACTTCACTGGTCACGCAGAAAATAGCGTACTAAGTTCTGGTTATCCCTATTTAATAGGTCTATTGATAAAAATTACAGACTCTATTTTTGGAGCAATGGTAATTCAAGCAATCATTGGATCATTAATCCCAATTATCATATTTTTTATTGTCAAAAAAATTATAAATCAAAAGACAGCGTTTTATACTGCGTTATTTTGCAGTCTCTCCTACAACTTAATATACCAATCAGTCGTCATCGGAAGAGCTGGCTTAGCTGTATTCGTATGGATATTTATTGTTTATCTAATTATTGGAATTCCCTCAAGAAATAATAACAATTTATCGCTTTTGGGGATCGGCTTGTTTGCGGGATTATGCGGCTTATTAAGTCCCGAATTATTACCACTAACTTTTTTAATATTGCTAATTCAATATAAACATCTTTTAAGAGGACTATTCAAAAATACCCTTATATTGATATTTGGTTTTACCCTAGCCCAATCTCATTTCCAATTTTTAGTTTATGAGAATTATAATGAAATTTGGGTATTTGGTAGACCAAATAAACTGCATACAATCAGCGAACATTTTTCCGATAATCCTGTAGGCAGTTTATTAATCGAGAAAAAAATAAATTTTATTACCGAACCAATACAAAGCTTGTTCAATTTAATTAAAAACCCAATAGAAGTATTTCCCTTAGTGACAAAAAGGTTTTTGGTTGAGTTTTCATCTTATGTTTTTGACCATCAACCTTTTTATTTTGATCCTGTTTTTTTGCAACAGGATACATATTTCTCAGGAACATTATTGTTTTACATTTTGCTAATTTTAACTATTGGAACCTTATGTTTCCTACGGGCTCAAAATATTACCAAGATTAACAAAATTATAATTGGAGTTGTAAGCGCTTACCATATCCTTTTTTTCACTTTGATCCATAGCGGTTGGGCTAGATTTGTTTCACAAAACCAACCTTTATACCTAGCTTTACTTGCCTTTGGTTTCGTTACAATAAGCGGTTGGTTTTTCCCGACAAAAAATAGAATTTCTAATAACGAAAGGGCGTTATTAGCTTCAAAAAATATAAAAAGCACAGCCATTCAAAATAACGAAAACCGAAACCCCATTATTTTTCGTTTGGGATTAGGAATAACGCTACTTCTAATATTAATTTTACTTAAGAACCCTACTTTTAATCCTAGCGTTCCAATAGAAAAAAGCCAAATTTCTTTTGTCCGACATAACGGTAAAAAAATAATTAACTACAAAAAATATTTTAAGTTGGGGATGGATTATTATGAGAAAAGAAAATATTCAGACGCTATAAAGGCCTTAAAGGTCTCAAGTAAATCTGAAAATTATTTTGGCAACCTATATTACGCTCAATCCAACTTCTTACTAGGAGAATTATATTTCAAGTTAAACAACCTTGATAAATCCAAATTTTATTATGAAAAGGTTTTCACAACAAATAGTTTAGATTCGAAGCATTATTCTTTCGAGCGGTTCTTCGCTTCGGCGGCAAATGGCTTATCGGCTATTTATGGTAAAGATCGCGATTTTGATAAATCAATAGAGTTTGCTCAAAAAAGCATCGAAATCAATCCTGATTTTGCTCCTTCCTATTTTAATTTAGCGAACGCATTACATATGAAAAATCAATTAAAGGAAGCTTTGAAAAATTATCAGTTAGCAATAAAAATTCAGCCTGACTATAAAAGAGCTATTTTTAATCTTGCCTATTTAGAATCACAACTTGGGCTATTAGAAAAATCCGAATCACACTACTTGGACTTTATAGATTTAGATCCGAATAATGAAAAAACATATTATGGCTTGGCAACTGTATATGCCCTAAAAAAGCAACATCAAAAAGCAATTTCACATTACCAAAAGTCTCTGGCTGTTAATCCTAATTACGCGCCTGCACAAATAGATTTAGCAAAAACTTTATTATTTTCCGGACAAACTGACAAAGCTATCGTTAATTTCGAAAAAGCTCTTTTATTAAATCCTAATGCCGCTGATATTCACAAATACCTTGCTGAAATATATTTAAAGCTTAAAAATAATTCAAAAAAGGGGAATTTTCACCTTCAACGGTCTATTGATCTGGAAAACGAAAATAGATAGCTACGCTTTATTTTATGGTTTGTTTTTTAAAAAAATAAAAAAGAACTAATCAGGTCGGGTAGCCTTTTTAACAATAGCGCTGTCAAAATAATTTATCGACATTCCGGCGTCGAGCGTTATTCCTTGGGAATTAATCCCAGAAGACCTTTCGCTTAATAAAAAGACTGCCGCATTGGCTACCTCTTGTGTGGCGACGGCTTTTTTTCTTAACGTTAAATTTTCAGCGTGCATGTATGAATCCAAATAACCTGGAATACCCGCAGAAGCGGATGTTTTTAGCAAACCTGGATTGACAGAATTAAACCGAACCTCTGAAAACGAAGAAAAAGATTTGGCTAAAAAGCAGATTGCAGAATCAAGAGCCGCTTTGGCGGGGGCCATGTAGCCATAATTTTCCGCAGCCATTCGTGTTGTTGAAATCGAAACGGTAACAACAGACGCTTTTGGAGCGAAAATTTGTTTGAAGGCGTTTGATAAATTAATGAGAGAGAAACAGCTGACATCTACGGCTTGTAAAAAATCCGCTTTGGAAGTTTCGTAAAACGGTTTTGGCCCTGCGGAATAATTAGCAAATGCGATAGAATGAACCATTCCATGTACAACCTGAATATCATCTGCAATGGCTTTCCCAAGTCGATTAATTTCTTCCTGATGCTCTACATCGCAAACATAAATGGCGGCAGGAGATAATTTCTTTGAAAGAGCTTCTTTCCTGGCCTCGGAACGAACAGTATAAATAACGTTCGCCCCTTCTGCTTCTAGGGTTTTCCCAATATGGTAGGCAACGCTTTTCTTATTAGCGACACCAAACACTAAAATATTTTTATTTTCTAGATCGAGAAAACTCATGAAATTTTTTAAGGAACTTAGCTACCGCTAGTATTTTTAAGTCAAGGTTTAGTTGGTGAATTATCCAACAACATAGCGGCAAAATCTACGGTTAAGATTTTTTTTGAATCTGAAGTTATTTTTCCGGCCATGTAAGCGGCTCCGCCTGTTTTCTCTTTTAATTTAACTTCCGCCCGTAACAAATAGCCCGGGAAAGTGGGATTTTTTAGTTTAACGTTTTGGATTCTTGTGATTACAGGCGTATGATCGTTTCCCGAATTATTTTCGCGTACAGCCATTAAAATGGCGCCCGACTGAAAAACAAATTCGCACATAATGACACCAGGCGTGATAGGTCGACCCGGAAAATGTCCTTTAAAAAAAGGTTCATCCTCTTTCAACAACCATTCCGTCACAATTAAATCCTCCGTTTGCTCAATAACACGGTCAATGAACAAGAAAGGAGGACGATGGGGAATATAATCTAAAAAATTATCCATTTATTCCGCAATTTTATTTGGCTAATAAGTACTCTAACATTTTTAGAGCGCCTCTAATATTTCGAAACTTTAGATTAAGGCAACTCGTTCGCCATTTATATACAAGAATGGCTCGTAGCAATTTCTATTTTTATGAATTCTCTCAAAAGAAAAATAAGGCGCCAAGCTTAACATATTCAATTAAGCCCTAAAACATGATAATTTGCTCTTTCTGACGATTGGTTTTTATGAATTGTTGATTCTAAAAATGCTTAAAAATAAAGTTATGACTTGGTTTCTCGTCTTCTTTTTCTTTTCACTTTTTTGTTTACTAGGCTTCACTCATATTCGCGTTTATTTAACCGAAAAAGGAAATCCTCCAGAAGGCCATTTCGTTGAAATTAACGGTTTAAAAATTCATTATGTTGAAAAAGGAAAAGGATTTCCTATCGTTTTACTGCATGGTGTGAGCAGTACTTTAAGCGACTTTACATACAGTCCAATATTTGAAGAATTATCAAAGAAAGCTAAAGTTATAGTTCCCGACCGCCCAGGCTATGGATATAGCGAACGTCCTAAAAAAACAATTTCTCCTGCAGATCAAGCTTCCATATTAAAGAAGTTTTTAAATCAAATAGGAGTTAAAAATCCAATCATTGTTGGATTTTCATGGAGTGGGTCCATCGCCGCCTCGTACGGATTGCAATTTCCAGAATTAACGTCCGGCCTAATATTTATCAATGGCGCTACTTACCCTTGGCCTGCGCCAGTCGATTGGATATATAAAGCTGGAGTAAAACCTTTTTTCGGAACGGTTATCGCAAACTTTCTTTTTGCGCCAATTGGGACATTGGTTTTAGAAAAAAATATAGCGGAAGTCTTTTGGCCGGGTTCTCCCCCGGAAAACTACAAAAATATCCCGATTGAGCTAATTTTTAGGCCTAAACAATTTTATGCCAATGCGGAAGACATGGTTGTTTTGAAACCTTTTTTAGCCGAACAAAGTAAGAATTACTCAAAAATTAAAACGCCTGTATCAATCATCGTTTCAGAGAACGACTTAATCGTTTCACCAACAATCCATTCCAAGGCTCTTAACGAAGCTGTAGAGAATTCACAATTTATTTCCATTCCAGATGCGGGGCATCCTCTCCACCACAGCCATCCAGAAGAAGTGACAAAAGTAATTTTTGAAATGTTAGATGGGGTAACTCAACATAGCTAATTTATTGAGTTTTGGGGTCAATCTGAGTAGGTAACTACGCTATCTCTAGGATACACCAAATGGCTTTCGCTCCATTGGTCTGAATTATCAGCATCCCATTTCGAATCATCGTCTATCGATTTCATTCGAATGCCGCCGCTCCCTCCAAAAATCAGCAAAGCAACGCCGTCTCCGGATTCTTCAATGCGACAAGCAAATGCGGGACATGGGGTTTCTGTCTCCCCATCCCAACCAGTAATATGAACGGGAATTTCTTTTCCGTCTTTTTCGTATTGAATTGAAGAAATCTGCTTTGATTCAGAAATAACGTTGTACATCCGACCAACGCTTTCATCGCAATTAGAACAAGGTTCGACTTCTAAAAACATATAAACCTCAGAAATAGGGTTGAGGTTTTATTATAAGCCAATCAAAGCTGCGAAGAAAACAGATATAATTTAAAAATGATTATTAGGATCTTGCGGTAATAGCTTTTATGAAAGCTTCCAAGAACTTAGGATCAAATTGTCCATGCATCTCTTTTTTCATCATCGAAAGAGCTTGAAGTGGAGTGAATGAATCACGATGATCTCTATCGCATGTCAACGAGCAAAAAACATCCATGATGGAGCAAATTTTTGAAAAAGGAGTGATCTTTTCTCCAGATATACCTGAAGGATATCCGGTTCCATCAAATTTTTCGTGGTGCTCAACCGCCATAGCTAAAATATTTTTGCTATAGCATTTCATATCATTAAGTATTTTTTTGCCGGCAGCTGGATGTTTTCTAATTGCTTTAAACTCAACATCAGATAATCCCGACGTTTTTGTAATAATGTCGTAAGGAACTTCCTTTTTTCCAACATCGAATAACATAACGCCCAAACTCAATTCTCTTACCGACTCAGGATTCATATTTACTTTGATCCCTAAAAAAGCCGAAAGAAAACCAACATTTGCGGAATGGGTATAAACAGGCGGATCTTTATCTAACAACCCGAATAAACCGGTAAAGTTTAGGTTGGCTCCTCTTAATTCAGACTCCAAGACAGGAATCAAATCGTCTAAGTTTCGCAAAATTCTGGTTGACGCAATGTTAACAAAATATTCTTTAAGGATATTCCGGCAAACTATATAAATTTGTTTAATATTTTCAAGAGCGTGATTTTTTTGATTCAGCTTATCTTTTAGAGAATTTAAAATAAAATCTTTGTAATAACGGATTAAGTCATTTTCATGGATATAAAACTTCTGACAATCGTCAGAATCCATCAGTTCTACAATTCTTTTATGGTTATCAGGAGAATAATCTGTAAATTTAAGAAATCGATCTTCTTCTCCCTCCACCTTGTAATAAATTTCAAATCCTTGTTCCCACCTTTGATCAAGAAAAGTAGGTTGAATTTCTCTGTAGAAATGGGCTATTGAATTCATGGAAGAGTTTGAAAGTTTACGAGTTATTCCGATAACGTGGGCATTCATTTGGGAACCATATAAGAAAAATTTTAGACTAGAATTAAAATTAAGTCAAAGGGACAAACTAAATAAAAAAGCAGAAATAATAGTCCAAATAAAGACTTAATTTATTGAAAATTTCGAAGGACTAAATAAGCCTACGGATTAGTATTCGGCTTATTTTGAAAAAACATTTAGTCTTTTTTGAATAAATCTCATTTTTTTAGCTTGCGTCCTTTTAAGGGTCGTTTTATCTTTTCATAAATTTGTAAAATTCAAATTTAACGGGCAAAACAAGTACGTTACTGTCATCTTAAGGAGGAATTATGAAATTGGTGTTAATCCGGCACGGCCAAAGCCAATGGAATCTTGAAAACCGATTTACTGGGTGGAAAGACGTTGATTTAACGGAACAAGGGCTGGAAGAAGCAAAAAAAGCGGCTCAATTACTTCGCAGCGAAGGCTTTACTTTCGACCTTGCTTTTACCTCTTATTTAAAAAGAGCCATCCGAACGCTTTGGACATTGCTAGACGGTTTAGATTTAATGTGGATTCCCGTCCATTCCTCCTGGCGCTTAAATGAAAGACACTATGGAGCGTTGCAAGGCCTAAACAAAACGGAGACAGCCGAAAAACATGGGGCAGAACAAGTCCACGTTTGGAGACGGAGTTATGATATTCCTCCTCCTGCTTTAGAAGATGGAGACGAACGGCTTTCCTTAGACGACCCAAGATATCAACTACTTGAAGAATCTGTATTGCCGCGAACCGAATCTTTAAAAACAACTGTCGATCGTTTTCTACCCTATTGGCAAGACGCTATCGTTCCCGAACTAAAACTAAAAAAGAAAATTTTAATTTGCGCTCATGGCAATAGTTTACGGGCTCTTATTAAGAATATTGACGGGATCAGCGACAAAGAAATTGCAGACCTAAATATACCAACGGGTATTCCATTAGTTTATGAATTAGACGATAACTTAAAACCGCTAAAACATTATTATTTGGGAGATCCTGAAGAAGCTAAAAAAGCTGCAGATTCGGTAGCCAACCAATCTAAACAATAACGCCGGTCAAACAATTGCAATTCTTTAGAAATAGTATTTTAAAGTTCGACAAATTATTTCTTCTCATTGCAATATTTAGCCTATTTTTTTACGAGTGCGTCGCTCAAATTTCTTTGCAATTCAATTGGGGAGCAGGATATGCCGAAAGACCCATCCCCACCTACTTACTAATTTATTTCAATCTTTTTTTGCTTTATGCTCTTGCCATTCGGAACATTTGGAGAAGACCTAATCGTTCCGGTATTTTTCCGATCATTTTAGTTGGGGGCCTACTTTTTCGGGCCGTTTTAATCCCATCGCAACAAATTCAAGAAGACGACGTTTATCGCTATTTATGGGACGGGAAAGTATTTGCCCATGGAATCAACCCTTTTAAATACGCCCCCGAAGAAGTTTCTGAATTTAAAAAACTAAGAATCCAAAACCCAGATCAATTTAAGATCAGATATCCGGAGAAGAACGAGAAAGAGCTTTTAATCCTTTACGATCTGAAATGGAAAAATGAGACTTCTCTGGTATTCCACGAGCGAATTAACCACCCCGATGTTCCAACTATATACCCTCCACTAGCGCAATATGTTTTTCGATTTGCAAGTTTTCTGCAATCGGATAGTATTGTCGCCCTCAGGTTAGTTTTTTTAATTTTCGATTTATTAACTCTATTTTTTATAGTCAAAATTTTAGATGCATTAAATAAAAATCGAAACTGGTCGTTGATTTACTTTTGGTCGCCTTTAATCTTAAAAGAAACCTTTAATTCAACTCATCTCGACATAATTGGAATTTCTGTCCTAACAGGTTCTCTTTATTTTTATCTCCGATATCGATTCACTCTTGCATCGTTATTTTTGGCGTTAGGCGTCGTAGGCAAGCTTTACCCCATCATATTGGCTCCGATTTATTTAAAAGAAAATATTAAATATTTAATGAGCCAACCCGAAGTAAAAAACGTTTGGAAAGCCATTTCGATAAATATTTTGCTATTTGGAACTACCATCTTTTTGTTCTATTTCCCTTTTATCCAAATAGGCAAAGGAGCTTTTGAAGGGTTAAAAGTCTTTACAACTTATTGGCAAAATAACGATAGTATCTTCGCTTTAATTTTATATTTTTACGAAAACATATTGGGTTTAAACGCTGAATTTAATTACCAAGAAGCTAACGTTTATATTTCTTACGATCTGGCTTCTTTACTGAGTAAGGCAACGGTCGCTTTAATTCTTGTAGGAGCAACGCTATATTTTCTTTTACGAAAGGAAAAAAATTTAGAAGAAAACTATCGACTTTGGCCGCTTTTTGTAATTATGGGATTAGTGTTTCTATTAAGCCCAGTGCAAAACCCCTGGTATCTAAACTGGACAGTTCCTTTTCTTTGCATTTTTCCATTTCGATCTTGGATATTACTAACGGGGTTAATCGGACTTTATTACATGGGATTTTATTTTGACTATCAAGATAAAGGTCACTTAGAAATATATCTGCCTTGGTTCGAATTCACTCCGTTTTATGCGTTGTTAATTTACGATTATTTTGTCAAAAAACGAGCTAAATCTAAAATTCTACAAGAAAACTAAAACTTCTTAGCTACGTTTTTTCTTTTGTTCCGTTTTAGATGCCATTACGTTAAAATTACCTTAATCAAAAAATAATTTTACAAGCAAGGTTTCTAGAGGCTTTAAATTTTTTGAAGCTTTCCGAAGTTTACCTCGTTTTAATTTTTCTACTGTTAGAGGACAAAACCATGAAAAAGAAAATCGGAGTAGTTCTTTCTGGTTGCGGCGTTTTTGACGGCGCGGAAATTCACGAATCAGTTTTAACTTTACTAGCTATTGATCGAGCCGGGGCAGAAGCGGTTTGTATGGCTCCAAATGTAGATCAAATGCATGTGATCAATCATCTCAAAGGAGAGCCTACCGACGAGAAAAGAAATGTTTTGGTCGAATCGGCTAGAATAGCCCGTGGAGAAATTAAAGATATCGCCGAAGTAAAAGTCGACGACATTGACGGTTTGATCTTCCCAGGCGGTTTTGGAGCGGCTAAAAACTTGAGCGACTTTGCCGTTAATGGAGAAAATTGCACAGTTCACCCAGATGTAACTCGACTCGTACGAGACTTTGCCGCCAAGAAAAAACCTCAAGCCACATGTTGTATCGCTCCTGCGATGTATGCAAAGGTGTTTGATGGCGAATCAATTTCGCCTACTTTGACAATTGGCACAGACAAAGATGTGGCAAGTAAAATTGAAATGATGGGAAGCAAACATCAAGAATGCGCCGCAACAGATATGATCTGCGACGAGGAAAATAAAATCGTATCCACTCCCGCTTATATGTCGGGTCAAAATATTTCGGAAGTGGCTGAGGGAATTGAAAAAACCGTCAACAAACTCGTGAGTATGCTTTAACGCGGTTATTTTTCAAGAAATAAAAATGTAAATCCTTTTTATGCGGGCTAAGAAACTAGTCATACAGGTTCGACTAAACTTGTATAAGAACAAAATCAGAAGATCTGTATAGAACCCCTCAAATTCCTAGAAGACTTAGTTTCTTAGCTACCCCCCGCATCCGGGTTAGCCGCTAAGAATTAAACGCGCTGACAATAAGCTCAGCGATTAACCCTATCTTCAAATCCTAAAAACCTGTACTAGGGTTTTCTTTATAAGTTTCAGCTAAAAATTTCTTCGAGCCATTCCAAAACCGTCGCCATCGATTAAGACTGTCCAGTATTTGGAATCGATCACTTCTTCTCGCCAAACTTTTGTGCATCCTGGATGTTCGGGACGATTAATATCGTGCATAATTAAAATTCCGCCCGAGCAAACCTTATTGGCCCAGGCGTCAAAATCCAATTTAACTCCACGCGGAAAAATAGGAGCGTATTCATCTAGGGGAATTTTCCGTCGGCCTATTTTCCAACTTGTCATCCCATATGCTCTTTTCCATAAATCTGGGAACCTTAATGGACTTGTCTCTAAATAAGCATGCAATCCGTCAATGAATAAAAATTCAATTGGTTTACGTTTCGAATCCCAACCTCCTGCAATCTCATGAGACAAACCTCTGAGTGGAATAACATATTTTTCTAATCCCCACTCTTCAACCATAGAATTCCAACGTTCCCAGATATCGAGATCTGACTCAATAACTCCTCCAGCTATTTTGTTCCAGTGGTCTATAGAATACAATCGACCTCCAGAATTTCGAACGCCGCTTCCAATTAACGCTGTACTACGTCCTAACCAGGAACCTATTTCAACCGAAATACCTTTAGAACTCTGTCCTATTTCAAATAGAATTCTGGCGTGGTCCTCTGGTAAATGGGGCGAACCAATTTCTCGAGCTCGTTCCCAAACGGAATCGAACGTAGTAAGCTCGGTAATTTCCCCGAACATCTTTTTCCCTCAATTATTTTTGAAATCTCCATTAAAATAAACGCAGTAATGTAAAAAATCTCGCCAGATTTTTAACCGCGCAGTTGTGGTTAACTTCCTCATCGGCAGATTTCTAAAGATCTTTAATTTTTTTTTAAAAAAAATTATTTTTTTGCAGTAGTGGAGCGTTTTTTCCTCTAAACTACCGAAAAGAATAGATATAGAACTTTATATAGGTATTTAATGGAAATCGTTTTAGTTTATCCCAACTTAACTCGCCTGGAACGCGTAACGCTTGGCCTAGGTTACGTCGCTTCATACGCTCAACAGAATGGCCATAGTTGCAGCTTCGTTGATTACACGTGGGGCGGCGGCGTTGAAAAAACTATAGATAAAGTGCGCGAAACCGGCGCAAAAGTAGTTGGCCTTTCCGTGAAAAGCGGCGAGGTAGACTTCTGTATCGAAATTTCCAAAAGAGTGAAAGCCGAATTTGGAGCCACCGTAGTTTGGGGCGGGGTACACCCCTCGATAGACTCAGAGGCCACTATCGCGCTCGATTGTGTCGATATCATCTGCGTAGGCGAAGGAGAGGAAGCTACCACTGAATTGCTAAACTCCATGGAAAAAGGGGAAATTGATACTTCCATTCCAAATCTATGGATAAAAAAAGACGGCCAAATTCATAAAAACCCAATACGCGATTTACAACAAAGCTTAGACGATATTCCTTTTCCTGATAGAGATTTACATGACACCCAACTTTATATTGAAAGATCGGGCACAATTGATCTGATAGCCGGAAGAGGATGTCCCTATCAATGTAGCTACTGCGTCGAACCTACTTATCAAGATGTCTTTAAAGGAAAGGGTCAATTTGTCCGTTACCGAAGTCCTGAAAGCCTAATGGACGAAATCGCAGACCTACAACGAAGATTCAAGTTTTCAAACATCAACTTTGTGGATGATGTTTTTACTATCGATATTCGATGGTTGAGAAAATTTGCGCCGCTTTATAAGAAATACTTCAAAATTCCATACACATGTAACGCGCGTATCGAAGCCATGCGAGAAGAGTCTTACCAACTCTTAAAGGACTCTGGATGTTCTTCTTTAGAAATGGGGATTGAATCGGGAAGCGAACCGTTACGTCGCAAAGTTCTCGAACGAAAAATGACAAATGAGCGCATTATCGAAGCATTTGATCTGGCTCATAAGTATGGCTTAAAAACGATGTCTTTCAATATGGTGGGAATTCCTTACGAAACCAAAAAAGATATCGATCAAACTATTAAGTTAAACCGTCGGTTAAAACCTAGTTCCATCCAAGTTTCAATGTTTCAACCTTATCCTGGAACAGGTCTATACGACATCTGCGAGAAAAACAACTGGCTCAACGGCAAACCAATCCCATTTTCCTATTTCATGGATACGGCAGTTACTTACCCACATCTCAGCACAGACGAGATCATTAAAATCAGACGATGGTTCCGCTTTAACGTTCTGCGAAAAATCGATCCAATCAAATCGCTCGTGGTCTTGTTCTACGATTTAAATTACGAAAAGTTTTTTAAATTGTGGTCTTTTATTCCAAACCAAGTCAAGAAAATGGCTCTGGCTTTCTTTAAGTCTTAATCAAAAAGACAATCAAGAGTGGGTACAACTCCATATTCAGGGTAAAACTATCATAGAATTTTTCATTACTGGTTGACTGTAAAGGTTTTCATCACTTTTTTCGCCTCCCGTTTTACGTCGCTCAAATTCGCAATAATTTGGGAAACCTTTTCTATATTTACTTTTCTGAGGCGTAAATCAATTTCGCAATCATGCCATAGATCAACTTCTCCATTTTCAAAATACCGTGAGGCGCTGGATTCCACTGCTTCATCGCTTCTTGAGACACTATTGCCAATTCTATTTCAAAATCCCATAAAATTCCTAGACGCCAACCTTTCCCTAAAAGTTAGCAACTAACTGACATCGAAATAAAAGGAAAAGAGTTTTTTATAAAGACTTTCTATTAAAACAAAATTGGCTAACTATTATTTCTTTCACGAGAAAAGTTAACCAGTTTTATAACTAGCCGCTGGAACCTTTACAGGAATTCATCTAAAAATCTCTTTTACCTTTTTAGTTTCAAGATATTTTGATAAGATTATGTCTTTTTGGACATATATAAGATTGACAATCTATGTCTAAATAGCCATAATAATAGAAGGTAGAAAAATTAAAAGTTTAGTTTGGGTTGGCGATTCCAAGAAAAGATTAAAGGCGTTTCCACAGCAAGTACAAAAGGATATAGGGTATGCGCTTCAATTTGCCCAAGTTGAGGATGTGCATCCATCCGCAAAGCATTTAAAGGGTTTTAAACCGGCAGTTATGGAAATTGTAGCGGACCATAAAACAGATACCTTTAGAGCGGTTTATACAACGAAAACTGAGGAAATGGTTTATGTCCTGCATTGTTTTCAGAAGAAATCAAAGACAGGTATCAAAACGCCAAAAAAAGAAATAGACATTATCGAAGCGCGTTTGAGACAAGCCGTTGCAATAGATAAGGAGAGAAAAAATGGCTAAAAACAAAGACTATGAAGAAAGTTCCGGCAACGTTTTTAAAGACTTGGGACTTTCAAACGCCGATGAAGAATTTTTAAAAGCAAATCTCGCCATCACTATCCATCGTATTATTAAAAAGCGCGGCCTGACTCAACAGCAAGCCGCAGAGCTTTTAGGCGTGGATCAACCGGAAGTTTCCAAACTTAAAAAAGGATTGTATTCCCGGTTTAAAGTGGAGAGGCTTTTTCAATTCTTAAATAAACTAGGTCGCAGAATTGAAATTAAGGTAAGAAAACCTAAGAAGGATGAACCTCTGCAAGCTTTTCAAGCCGTAGGGATATAAAAAAATGATTTTCGAGTCAAACCTTTCGATAGCTTTCCTCTAAAAACATCCTCTCTTCTATTTTTGATTTTTCATTTTTGGTTTGTTTTTATGTATCATAAAGGACGTTATGGTACACAAAAGTTTCAATACATAAACATCTTCATTGGTTTATAGAAATTGCACATAGTTCTTCCAATTCTTTTCGTGCATTCTCATCATTTGATTCCTTATATAACCCAAATATTCTAGTATATTTTTGGTCAATCTCAGATGGTGCAGCTGAGAGTGTTTGAGTCATGTACAAACTCATAAGTGAACTTTTTGCAAAAAACTGGGCGAAAAAATTTTCCCTGACTAGGCATTGGGCTATCCATTTTAGTGGAATCATAGCGGTAACTATCATCAATAGATACAATGTGGTCTCTTGCAATAACACTTTAAAATTATCCCCAAAAATGAAAAGAACACTTTTGATTAAAATCACATAACCTAACAACTTGTACACCCAGAAATTACTTTCGTTAATGTGAGTCATTATTGCTGTTTTCATTTCAAATGACGGAAAAACAGCAATAAATGCCAAAGTTAAAGGTTCTTCAAATATTGTATATCCCAAGAAAAGAATAGATCCGGTCAATAATGCTCTCAGAACAAAGCCTCCAAGAAACATACCTGTGTTTACCAACAAAGCCATAAAATGAACTGTATAAAGTTGGGAATAAGAAGCCCTCAGCATTCCTTCCGCCCATATTTTGAATAAAATTGGCTCCACCATTTGCCAAATAGGGTTATTCTCTCCAGGAATTGTATATTTCTTAAACATTTTGTTCCTCACAAATAAGAACGCTCCACAGCATCCCCATATCAATAATTAACTGCAAAACTCGCGCTGTTTTTGTGGTTTGTTTTCCTCTTGTCATACATTTGCGTAGTATCAAGCCGCGCATGAGAAACCGTCTTTTGCACGTCTTCAATATTCCAACCGTTTTCTAAAGCTTCCGTTACAAAGGTTGCCCTGGCCGAATGCGGCGAAACACCTTTAACTATACCAACCTGGGCGCGATATTTGTTCCAAATAAGATCTAAATTCTGCGGCGTTAAATGCTTTCGCAAATGAGCGGAGCGGATCGCCAGGAACAACGGCGCGTCCGGTTCGTTGCCGTGGCCGGATGCCTCTAAATACCGTTCAATAGCTTTTTGCGCCTTTGGATTAACCGCAACACAGTTGCGCTTATCTCCCTTAACGTGAAAATCCAAAACTTTGTATTCGCCGTCGTCAAAAAAATCTTTAACCTTCAGCTTGCCTACTTCGGCAATACGACAACCGCAATAAAAGAAAACATGCAAAATGGCGCTGTCTCTTAGCCCTTGTAATGTTGCGGTGTCCGGCACGTTAAGAAATTCCTGCACTTTGAACGGCGTAAGGGTTTTGGTTTTAACTTTATCTCGTTTTTCTTTCGGTCGTTTAATGCCGAGCGTTGGATTGTGTTGAGCCAGTTGTTTTTCACAAAGATGGTTGAACAAAGAAGAAACCGCAGAAATACGACCGCGAATAGTCGCGGAGCTTGCCCCGTTTTTTATGAGCACGTCGCGGTATGCGATCACGTGGGCCTGGTCAATTTCGTAAAGCTCGTCTGAAGTTTGGATTTGATGAAACCCGATAAACTCCCTTATAGCGTTTTGATAGGTTTTGCGTGTCCGATCTGAAATGAAGTTAGCCAGCCAAACCGATTCTTGGGGAATTTCGGCAAGCATTTTTAACTTGGGCTGGTGGATTAGATCGGCGGGTTTTTGATTCATGGGTTTTATTGTGTGCTATCTCTGTTTCAAATTCTGAGAGAAGTATAACACTCTTACTTGAGATAAAAAGGATTATCTCAAGTAACTGAACTTTGTTTTAAAAGTTAATCATTTCGGCAAGGTTTAGGAACTGGCGGTAATACTTATTTTTTCGATTTCGGCGTCTTCCACCGTGCGAGTGGATTGGATGTGGTAACGTCTTACCAACATCCTCATCAAAAACTTTAACGCGCCCAATTTGCTCTTAAACAAAACAGAACCTTGGCCGCGAGAACAAAAATATTGAATATCCTTAAACTGATGTTTCAATATAGTGGGGAGGTATCTAAAAAATAAACTGAGGGAATAATTTTTAATTAAAACCAGCATATCATTCCGCTTACATAAATAAACATAACGGTCGCTATACAGCCCAACCGTTGCTGTCCCTATGTGATATACCTTGGCTTTTGGTAAGTAAACCGTTTTTAGTCCGCGCAATTGGCCGCGCATATTTAAATCGACATCTTCAGCAAAAATAAAAAAGTCTTCGTCAAATAAACCTATCGATTCAAAAAAACTTCTTCGATAGATTCCGGCTCCAGCGCAGGCTCCAAAAACATACTCTTCTTTATCAAACTGACCAACGTCTTTTTCGCCCTGGCCTCGTCCTCCACCGGCTGACCAGATATGAAATAGATCGCCTGTGTTATAAAAAGCTTCTCGATCATGCAGAAACATCATCTTAGTTGTTCCCATACCGCATTCAGGGTGTCGCTCCATCCCCGAATATAATTCGCTCAACCAATCTTCGGCAACTTCAATATCGTTGTTTAAAAGACAAATATATTCTCCCTTGGAGGCTTTGTAACCTTCATTGCACGCTATAGCAAATCCTAAGTTTTCGGGCAATTCCACCAATTTGACCCAAGGATACTTCTCCTTGATCATCTCTTTTGAACCATCGGTCGAGCCGTTATCGACAACAATCGTTTCAAAATCCTCGAAATCGGATTTCAACATAGAGTCCAGGCACATACCCACTAAATGAATCCCATTCCAGTTGGGAATGACAACGCTAATTTTCATAATCAGTAACCTGTAGAAGGTTTAAGCCCTTTTAATTTACCAACAGCGTCTGATAATAATCTGGTCTCGGATTTCAGTTCTTTGGAGGCTGTTTCTAGCGCTAAATGATTTACATACTCAAAAACTGGAGCGTACAAATAGGCAAATATTTTTGAACTTAAATCGTTATCGATTAAAAACCTCCGGAACGCCACGGTTTTTTTTACGAAAGATTTTCCCGACTCGTCTACTTTTCTTAAAACACAATCTCTTTGGAGAGTTTCGAAAAATACTCGGTAAAACTTTAACGATCGATTGTATTGAGCTTGAAACGAAAGATTATGCGAATGAAAAACAGCCGCTTTAGGTTGGTACGCTATTTTGTACCCTTGACATTGCATGTTTCCAGCCCATACTCGATCTTCAGCCCAATCAATGGTTTCATCAAAGGGCGAGCGAATAAGATCAGATTTTCTCATAGCGGAATTAGCGTTGGAAAAGAAATTATCTTCAGCTCTTTCTAAGTAATGTTCGCCAAACGTATCGGCTAATATCTTTCGTTCAAATAAGCTGGCCCAACCTTCCATTGGCCTCTCAGAGCCATGAACGCCAGCTATCTTCGGATCGTTTAACGGTTCGATCAACGCCTTCAACCATCTTTCATTTTCGGGAACGGCATGAGCGCTGAGATTTACTACGATTTCTCCTCGCGCAAGTTGAGCCCCCAAATTAAGCGCTTTGGCGTAATGAAACGATTCGGGCGATATACGAACAATTGTGATAGGAAACCGTTTTGCTATTTCAATGGTTTGGTCTTTAGAGCCTGAATCAATTAAAACAACTTCCCAACTTGTCTCTTCTTGTTTTGAAATTACCGTCAACGTTTGTTCTAAAAATTTCTCTTCGTTTAAAGTTCGAATAATTATGGAAATTTTTGGAGAAATTTCTTTTTTAGAAGTCTGGATAATTTCATAATTTAACGGTGTTATAGAATGGATTTTATCCGCTTGTGTTTTTTCTTTAAGCCAAGATTGAAACAAAGGCGAAGCTAGATTAAACAAAGAAAACATAGAGGAGTAAGCTCGCTCTTCCAATCCGAGAGCCCCTGATTCAACTTGTCTCAGCTTCCAATAGTAATCCCACGCGGATTGGTGATTTGGATTGAGGTGAACGCAATTCTTAAAATGTTGCAGAGCTCCTTCGCTGTTTCCTTCCTCTAATGAAATCGTACCCAAATGGAAATGGGCCCCAGCTGCATACACTAACGCGTCTTCATAGTCGTAAGCTATTTGCACAATTTTTTGGAATTGCTCGCGAGCTTTTATGAAATCGCCTCGGCGCTTATACACCGACCCCATAACGTGGTAACAAGTCAACGCTTGGGGAAATTCATCTAATATTGATTCGGCTCCTTGGACAACTTGGTCATACTCTTCCATTTGAAAGAGAGGAGTTAGTTGATCTAATTTACCATCGGAAATTTCCCTATCCTTTTTCAACATACGGGTTTTTTCTTGCGCTAAGGACTTGGGCCGCGTTGTCGTTTCAAAAGGTTGAGCCTCTTCAAAAGCTTGACGCATAGTATCTGCGGTTTCTAAAATTTGCTCGCGCGAATAATTAGGGTAACTCACCACGGTATCGCTAATGCCGTTAAATCTGTCTAGATCGTCGGTAACTAGCCATCCATTTTTGACCGCTTTCTTGTAAAAATCTGTTGCAGGATGCGGAACCGCAATAGAAGCTTGCCAGCTGGAAAGTAATCCTTTGGAAATTACTCTTTTTCCAAATTCAATGGTTTTACGATCTCCTTCAGGAGTCGAGCCAGAAGCTCCAAATAGAAAAGTGCCATACATTTCTATTCCCAACTTTTTGGCGACTTTCAAAATTTTCTCTAGTTCGTCGGATCGAGTTTTAACTAGTCCGATGCTCTGTCCAGTATCTTCGTCAACGCTTTCAATTCCGACTCGCAATTTGTAGTAACCAGCTTTTTTGATCGCCTCTAATATTTCTTCATCTAAGCGCTGATGGTTAGCCATTGCCTCGTAACGGAGATCGTTATTTCCGGACGAAATTAGCGCGTCGGAAAACTCCAGAATATCTTTTTTGCGAATGATGTGAGTTTCTTCGTTAAAAAAACATCCTTCCATTTCTGGGTATTTGCGTCGAAGCGTTTCAATTTCGTTAACAATCCGAGAGGTTTTGCGAAACCTCCAATTGATATTTTCGTAATAAACCGTGCCAGCTACGCAAAAGTCGCAGGTGTATGGGCATCCTCTTGACGGATGAACCTCTATTTCTCGATACTTCGTCCAACGATGACCGCCAGAGTAGCTATAATCGATTCTTCTTATATCTTCATCTTCTGGATCTGGAAGCCAATCTAAATCCAATACTTTTCTATAAGACTTAGGGTATAAGCCTTCGATTGATTTGGGATCTTTCCCTTTTAAAATATCTAAAACCGTTTCTTCGAATTCGCCGACACAGGCATACTGAAACCCGTCTTCTACAACCTTTTCAGGCCAGGCAGTTGGATATTGCCCCGTCATAATGACTTCTGCCCCTAGATTATTGCGCGCGTGACGAGCAACCTTTAGAGTTTCAGCATAAGAAACAGTGTCTACTTCAAAAATAACCCAATCTGGTTTTTCAAGATCTAGGTATTGCTTGTAATCTTCTGCCGTAAAACGCATCCATGCGCCATCTATCATCTTTATATGATCGTTTGGCAATTCGCGTTTTAGAAGGGTTGATAGGTATGCTAATTCGTATGGATAATAAATGAAAACCGGATAACCGGTAAACATACTGGTCCATCGGCTAGGAAATGGGCAAATATACCTATTTTCTGGCAACCTACCGGGAGGATTACAAACAAGTATCTTCATTAATTTTACAAATCGCTTTATATCGGGTTTCTAAGGAATTTAAAAGCGAGATCCTTTGACTGCACTCGGAATGATGTGCGGCAGGAACTCAGTAGATCCAGTTTATAAATTAAATATAGAAGGCGAATCCACCCAATCAAACCAAACCTATTATACTCTTTTCGGAAATTAACGTTGGAACCTTAAAAAATCATTCGTAAAAGCTGCAAAAACTACTATTTTTTAAGGCCTTTCAGCATTTTCTTAGCGCCGCCATGATCAGGAATCAAGGTCAAACATGCTTTCAAAACTGGTTTCCGGTCTTTTTTTGGCGTTAAACGGGCCAACCGAAACAAAGCGGCAGCTCGCAACTTTTCATCGCGAAAAGTTTCAGAAAATTTCCTAAATAACTTCTTCGCTTCTTTCTTTTTTCCTAAATTTTCATAATTTGAAGCCAAAGCATAGCAAAGACCTTCGTTTTCTGGATCTCTGGATTGATAACCTTCTAATGTTTGGTAGATGGGTATCTGTTCTTTATCTAATTCTCCCATGGCTAGAGCAATTCGAGTACGAACCCATTCGTCTTTCCAGTTCTCCGCTTTATTCCAAGCTTTTTGATACAACTTTTTAGCGGAACTTTGTTTTCCCGTTTTCGCCAATGAATCAGCCAAGGGCAACCAGCATTCGTATCGCTCGGGCAAAGCCTTTTGGACCATTTTGAATACTCTGACTGCCAAAGTGTGACTACCTCTTTGTTGAAGGAGTAAGCCCATACAAAATTGGGCTTCGGGAGTTTCTCCAGTTAACCTAATTTCTTCATTTATTAAAGCTTCGGCAGAATCTAAATCTCCATCGTTTATTAAATCTTTGGCGTTTAATAAATTTTGAAATTTTGGAGCACAACAAATCTCCGACATCTCATCCTTGTTTAAATCCGGAACGATGCCAAATAATGAAAAACGAAATATTGGATTATCCAATCCCTGACCAAATAACTTCATATGTTCTAATAAAGTTTCTTTGGCTCGATCCTTATCCCCAATCTTTAAATACCTCTTAGCAATGGTTGGGCGCAAATAAGGGTTTGCAGAAGCAGAACGAGAGAGTTCATCCAAAGTAATAGATTCTTGCGATAGATATGCATCCCAATCAAAATCTTCCGTTTTTTGAAATAATGAACTTCCAGATTTTGTATTCTGGAAAAAATTAATCAAGGGTCGACTAACTTTTTCCCAAGACAAACTTTTACTAGCTAAACTCATTCTCTTTTTTATTTGTCGAATTTTTTCCGGATTTTTTGCCCAATCTACCATGACCTTGGCCAACGCCCTGTCGTCGCCAAACGGAAGGGTTTCTCCCAATTCATTGTCCTTAATCCAATCGCCTAAAACGTTTCCGGGATTTGTTAAAACAGGTAAATTTGCCCAAACATAATCAAGCAATCGGATTCTTTGAGAAAACCGATTTTCGATATGATCGGAGAACGTAACAATTCCGGCGTCGCATTCCGTTAAATAAAATTGACGATTTTCATATGGAATCCATTCTTTATAGAAAAAAACCGATTTATCTAATAACTTCCATTTTTTTGCTAATTTTTCCGAACGGATATAGGTTTGTGTCGGTTTTGTCTGCATGGGATTTGCAAAACCCGTAAAAACTAATTTAATTTCAGGATGGGTTTGGGAAATCTGGTTCAACGCCCTTAGCGGAGTCTCCACGTCGTACCAATTTGCTAAAGTTCCTCCCCATAGAATAATAAAATCGTTCTCTTTTACTCCTGGCAATACTCCGCGAAAAAATCGCTTTCCTTTTTTCGGCTTGCCGCTAGGCATTCCAAATGGAACAACATCTACAATAGATTTAAACTCTGGATCTTTTGAATAAACCTCTGGATCAAGTTTGCCCATCAAAGTTAACGCGCCAAGATAATAATCGCGGCTTCGTTCACTCGGACACACAAAAAAATCTCCCATCGCTAATTGGCGAGAAAGGTTCAAAACAGAGCTAGAAAAATGAACGTTCTTTTCCCAACGTTTCATTTCATCCAAAGGCTCTTTCTCCAAACCTTCAAAATACTCATGAACCAATAAATCCACGGCAATAGGGGTTTTATATTTCTTTGCGTAATTTGCAATGGCTGTATGGTGAGCGTATATCGCATCGGCCCAGCGCACATGAGTTTCTAGAGTGTTTTGATATTCGTAGGAAATTTTTTGAATGGGGAATGTTTCTTTATGGTTGGTTATCTCGTATGGAGTCAGTAAACGAACTTCAAAGAAACGACTCAAAACACGGGCTATCTCTAATTGGCGTATTCCCAAACCGCCAATTCTTCCCGTAACAGGTTCCGAAGCAAAAATAGCGATTCTACTTTTACGCTTCGGCAAAACGCTCCTCCAAGTTCTTTAGTTCTCTTATAGCGCCTGAATGCAAAGGATTTAACTCAAGACATTTTTTGAGCATATCCTCTTTTTCTTCCGATTCAGTTAATCGCGCTAATCTAAACCATACAGCGGCTAAAAGATGGGATCGTCGAAAAGTTTGAACAAAATTTTCAAATAAACTACGAGCCTGATTACTATTTCCCTCGCTCTCTAAAGCAGAAGCGTAAGCATAGGCCAATTGCTCGTTACCGGGATCTTTCTGAAAAAAATATTGTAATGAATCGGAACGAATCCGAATATTTTCATCTAATCGAGCCAAAGCCAAAGCGCATTGTGTGCGAATCCAATCCGCATCTTCGGTTTCATTTGCGCGATCCCAAAGCTCTAAATAAACATTTTTTGAATTATTAACATTCCCACACTTTTCTTTTACTTGCGCAAACTTTAACCAAACATCCATTCGAAATGGTTTCTTTCCAAGAAATTTTTGAAAAAGACTTGCCGCATATTGATTATTGCCTTTAACGCTTGCTAGCAATCCTTCGTGGAAATCTATTTCCGCATTTTGACCAAAAAGAGTTTTCTCCTCTTTTATTAATCGTTCCGCATCGTTTATCTTATTTTGTTTCAGGCTCATCGAGGCTAAAACCAAGCGTAAATGATTTGTTTCTGGACGCAGATCAATCAAATTTTCTAGAGTATTCATAGCCTTATCTATTTTTCCAGATTGGTCGTACAATTCGGCTAAATATTTAACAATTTCTGCATCATAAGGATTGGCTCTTAAGGCTCTCCTGCATTCTTTTATTCCTTTGGAAAAGCGTCCCATATAAGCGTCGCTCTTATCTACTATTGGAATTAACGGAGCGTTTTCTGTCAATTCTGCCATTAGCTTTAGTTTTACGTCCGCAGAAAAAGATAACGGATTAATAACCTGACGTTCATGACTTATCAAACGGTAAACAGGATAACGACCGTAAGCAATTTTTATCAATTGATACTTTAATCCAGTTATTACTTGCAACCGCTCCATATCAAAATTCGGATATGTTTTAATAAAATAGATTGGTTTATGCCGTAATAATCCCCCAATTACCGTATCAAAGTAATCCGCCAATATCGGTTCATCCCAGGGACCAATGCAATAATGAACAAATTGGTCCGACGCTGGCAGATTGGTTTCATGATAAAGCTGAACAAAGTTTCCCCAAACAAATAACCGTTTATTCTCTTCTTTATTAATTCGAATCAATCGTCGTAGCGATTTACCTAAAATCGGTAAATAAATATACTGCTCAAATTTTTCACTCCGAGACAAAATACTCACATCATTTGCCTTAAATAAATAAGGCATCATTCGGTTTCCAGCCCATATTGAAGAAAGGATCAAGGTAACCGTTGAAATTATTCCAATCGTTTCGCCAATTTCCCAAAATCGATCAACTCCCAAGCCAGTCGATATTGCTAAAAAAGCGGTTAAGGGGATGTAATGATAGCGAGAAAAACCCTTTTGACACACAATCATGAATAACGCGGTTGCCACTACGACAATCATTAATACTCCATGAGGCTGATCAAAATTAAACGCTAGACTGGGCCAACCTAGCAACCACAAAGGTAATGTTTGTTTAGCAATTGTCGCAATATCGTTAACGATACTCCCATAAATTCTTTTTAATTGGGCGCATCTTAAAGTCGCGGCAAGACGAAGTTTAAATTGCTTTTGTCCTTCTTCATCTAAATATCCTAATCGCCATTCGATGAAATGGGATAATGCTAATGGGACAAAAGCAAATGTAGCGAAAGAAATTGCAGATTCCAATCCTTCCCAATAAATTGCTAGCCCCGTTAAAAAAACGGAGAATACTGGCACAGAACATTTGGCTACAGCGGCTATCCCAAATAGAAGTCCAGAAATCCAATACCATTCCGGTCCAAGCCCAAAACAATGCGTTCCCCAAATTACAAAAGGCAAAAATACTTGTTCGAAGTTAAAAGATTCTGTCGAAAACGCAGGCGCCATTCCTAAAATTGCGAATAGAGTTCCAGAAATCAAGGCTGAGTAGATATTCTCAGAAAAAATATAAACAGAGGCAAAGATACCAACTGATGAGAAGACATGACAAATCGTCAAAAAAATACGGATTCTATAAATTCCTCTTTCTGGTTTAGAACCGTAAATAGCGTCTAATACTCGCATTCTCCAAATAGGATAAAAGGAATACATATCTTGTTTCCATTTCAATCCTTTTGCGGCAAATCTTGCGCGATAGGTATAAGTCGCCATATCCTCGTCTATCGGGAAATCCAAAAAAGGAATTCGAGATAAAAAGGCGGTTATAATTACTATCGCGGCGTATGCAAAAACTTCGATTGTCATATTTGAAAATTCAACGAGTGTCTAGTTATTGAAATATTTATCAACCTATTATTTTCCATTCCATAAATATTAAGAAACGGTTTTTGGAAAACTTATAAGTCCTTTTATTTTTTATTGGGTCGCTTAAAACTAACCCTATTGGTTATAATCGGCTTAATGGAGGTTTTCCTTTAGCTAAACGCTCAAGGTCCCGTTAGGGTAAAATCGAGTTTACCTCGAAGCTTTTCATTTTTCTAGAACTCTTAAGACCTTACCAAGCTTGATTTTTATTCCAAACTATCCATAAATTATGAAACCAACCTTCCAAAAACGTTGGATCGCTTTATTTTATTTGGCGCTTACTTTTACCTTATATCTTCCAACGCTTCCGGGAGAGTTTTATTTCGACGATGGTTTCTTTCTAGAAAACGAATTTATAACCGATCTCTCTAAATTACCTAAGCTATTTGAGGGAGGACAAACCATTAGCCCTATGCGGGGGATTTCAACTTCTAGCTTTGCCCTAACATATTCTATTTTTGGTTGGTCTCCCTTAGCGTTTAGGTTGTTTAATATATTCATCCATTTTGTGAATAGTTATTTAATCTGGTCTGTGGTCTTAGAACTACTATCCCGCACAAAGCAGGAATCCGAAAATTCGCCGCAAAACTCGACGACCAATTTCTGGATAGCTTTTTTTTCAGGATCCATATTTATATCTCATCCTGTTTTAACTTCTGGAGTGGCTTACATTTTTCAACGCAATGGAGAGTTAGCGACTTTATTTTATCTATTAACATTCAAATTTTTCCTTAAAGGATTTCCACAAGATAAGAATCCTAATCCTATTTGGCTCTGTATAAGCGCCTTAACATATATTCTTTCTACATGGAGTAAAGAAATTGGCGTCACTTTTATCGCTGTCGCAATATGGTTTGAAATCACTTTACAACCTACTGAAGATCGCCTTCGCCGAATAAAACATTTTCTTCCGTTAGTTTTTGCCTGTGCCTTTTCCCTGTTTATGGCATGGTTGACAATGGTCGACACTCCAATTTTAAAACGAACGATGTATGGAGATTGGGGCGTTTGGGCCAATGTAATAACACAGTGGAATGTTCTAGTAGAATACTTAAAAATCATTATTTGGCCCAGCTTGGCAGCGTTAAACATTGATCATGATTACCCCATCAGTCTAACTCTGATGGATCATAAAGCATGGCTGTCTGGTTTGATTTTATTTTGTATTGCCGCTTTCGCCTTAACTGTGCGCAAGAATCAACCCCTATTAGCATTTTCTATAGGTTGGTTTTTCATCGCTCTTATCCCCGAATCAACAATCATTCCAATCAGCGAAGTAATGGTGGAATACAGACTCTATCTCCCCTCTTTTGGATGGATTTTAACGTTGGTTTTACTTTTAAATTTTTTCGTAAAAAAAATACCCCATAAAAATTCATTTCAAGTATCTGGATTTTTAATACTGATTATCTTTAGCTGTATAACTTGGCAAAGAAATCAAATCATGGGAACCGAATTACTTATTTGGAAAGACGCCGCTGAAAAAGGCCCTCTGAACATAAGAGCGCATACAGCTTATGCAACCTTTTTACAAAAGCAGGGAGAAAAAGAAAAAGCGCTTGCCGTTTTTAAAATAGCGGCAGACTTAAACGATATGAAACTCCCATTCAAACAACCATACCCAATACCACATAACGAGTGGGGTGTTTTTCTTCTTGGGCAAGGTAAACATGAAGCTGCAAAAGATCAGTTTATTTCGGCTCTAACTATCAACCCAAGGTACTTGCCCGCTTTAGAAAATTTGACCCGTATCATGGAAAAAACTCCTCTAGAAAATTACGAACGCGACCATCTAGCTGTTTTTCAAAAAATACCTTTATTCCCAAAAGGTCATTACAACCTTGGGAATTATTACCTGAATAACAAAGAATACGGAAAAGCTAAAGTGGAGTTTTTAACGGCCATCGAACAAGATCAAAACTTTGCCGACGCGCATAATAATTTAGGAACAGTTTGGGGACTCATAGGGGACTACGAAAGAGCGGAGAAATCATTTCTAAAAACTTTAGAAATAAGTCCTAAAAACTCAGGAGCAAAAGATAATTTAATGAAGTTAAAAAAGATGCAGAACCTTAAAACACCCTAAGCAAACTCGTCGGCAAACGTTCCAACGCCTTGCTCTTGCGAAGCTATAGAAGAGCTAGTTTCACGAGGCTGAGTTTGCGGTGGTTGAGTAAGAACATTTTGACTTTCCAGCGATGGACCGTTTAATCTGTTAACTGATGTTGTAACTTGGACATCTTCGGCGGGGTCCGAAACAATCTCAAAATCTTGGGCTGAAATGTTGGCAAGATTAGACAATGCCGGTTCTGGCGTTCCTGGCAATTCAAATTGCGCGGGACCGAAAGATCTTGAAAAATCAGCGGTCGTCGATTCAGCCATGATCCATACCGTTTCTTATTAAGGGATATAGTATCAATTTACTTAACCTCGTCCCAAAATACAAGTATGTTTCGTTAGAGCTTTTTATTCAAATACTTATTCAAGCGATTTTAATTTATCGACTACGACTTGCCTCATAATTTCCTTGGGAGCCCCTACCCCAGTCCATTTTTCAAACTGTTCAGCGGCTTGATTAACAAATAATTCCACTCCTGGTATTGTAATGCAGCCTACTTCTTTGGCGTCCTTTATTAAGCGCGTTTCCAAAGGGTTATAAACGGCATCGAAAACAACCATATGCGGCTTTAACATATGTTTGGGGTATGGTGTTTTTGAAACGTCTGGCGTCATTCCCACTGGAGAACAATTGATTATGACATCAAATGAATATGCTCCTATTTCTCGGCTAGATATCACGCGACAACCTAACTCCGAGGCTAAGGTTTCGCCACGCTCTTTGTTTTGATTATAGGTTACGGTCAAATCTCCACCTTTTTGCACAACTCCATATCCAATAGCCTTTGCGGTTCCGCCAGAACCAATAATGAGAGCTTTTTTACCTTTCAAGTCACAACGATCTTCAAAAGCCTTCATCGCTCCCGAATAATCAGTATTATAACCAACCCAAATATTACGTTCGCGAACGACAGTGTTGGCCGCGCCGATAGAATCGGCGGCTCCATCAGTCATATCCATAAAGCGACGTACTTTTTCCTTATGCGGCATGGTTACACTTAAGCCTTCAAAGTAAGGTTCAAAAGCCGGGAAAAATTTCCCTATATCATGAACTAGGAATGGCAGATAAATATGCGGGAGGTTCTTTTTCTTAAACGCCGTATTATGAATTAAATAACCTAAACTTTTAGAAACAGGGTCGCCAACTACTCCAAAAATTTTATAATCAGGTCGTTCCAAATTTACTCGATAAACATCTCTTAAAACAGAAGCGGGAATTTGTCCAGGCGCGCTTTCTTTTCCGGTATCAAGAGAACCAAAGGTTAAAAAGCCTCCCATTATCGGAGATAAAATCCGACTAATCTCCCCCTGATCTCCCATACAAAACGAAATTAATTTTTTTCCAGATTCATGGGCATGGCGCAATAAATTAAAAACGAGGATGTTATCCGTAATGTTTTTTGCATAAGTAACAATCTTTATTATTTCTGCGGGAGTTTCGGACATCGTTTCGTAAAATTCGATTAACGATTCTGGAGTCAGAGAAAAATGATGGTAGGAAATAATTTTTTTGGTCTTACATTTTGTTTCTAAAATAGGTTGTAGAAATTCTCTAGGAGTTCCCGCTTCAATATCAATGTAATCTACTTCAGCGTCTATAGCTTGCCTCAAAAATTTCACTCTCTCTTCTTCGCTTCCTTTAAATTGCCCTCCTTCTCGTTTGTTTCTATTTGTAACTATAACGGGTTTATCTATAGCCTTAAGTAAATCGGAAAGATTAACGTCGTCAATCAAATCTAACCGCAATTCAATAATATCGGCCACTTCTAAGGCTTTTGGAATATCTTCCAATGCGCGATTCATAGTTGGGCCAATAATGGGAACGCAAATCATCAATTTATCCTTCTAAAAATTAAGGGTATTTATAAAAAGAGGTAAGGAAACTTCAAAATTAACTTAGAAATAAATTATTATCGAGGACTTGCCGCAATATTTCCGCCATCAATCGTTAAAACGCTTCCGGTAGTTTTTTCAGCCAAAGTCAAATGCAAAAATCCTTCGGCCACGTCGCAATCGTATACTTCTTGGGAAAGAAGATTATTTTTAAAATAATCGTCCGGCTGTAAATTTCTAGCCGCTGCGCGTTCTTTAATAAACTCTTCAGAAAACATTCCGGTGCGCACTCGGTCGGCATTCACGGCGTTTGCTCGAATATTATGCGATCCATAATCTAAAGCATACTGCTTTGTCAAAGCGACAACAGCGGCTTTAGGAAGCGCGTAAGGTCCAAAGTCTTTTCCCGGATTGAACGCAGCTTTAGAAGCGTTGAAAAGCAACACGCCTCCGGTCTTTTGCGCCATAAAAATTTTAACGGCTCTAGAGGCCAACGCTTGGTGCGCAAAAAAATTCAATTCAAAGCTATCGCGTAACGCTTTTGGATCTACATGGCCAATACTGCCTTGCACTGCATTACCGGCATTCGAGATTAAAATATCTAATCCTCCATATGTTGCCAAGAGGATTGAAAAACTTTCGTCCAAAGCTTTTTCATCTGTAATATCCAAAGTTTGAATCGTTGCATGGCCTTTGGATAATTTTTTTAATTCTTCCGATGCGGCGGACAACTTTTCGCCATCTCTATCTAACAAAAACAAATTCGCTCCATGCTGAGCAAATAAACGCGCTGTTCCCAGGCCAATCCCCGAAGCGGCTCCTGAAATCAAAACAACTTTTCCTTGAAGTTTAGGCGGTACGCTTTTTCCCAGCTTCGCTTGCTCCAACGACCAATATTCCATGTCGAATAAATCGTCGTCTTTCAATGGATCAAATTTGCCCACGCTAAACGCTTTACGAACAACTTGAAAGGAGCGCTCATAGACATCCGCAGCAATGCGGGTTTCCTTGACCGTTTTTCCAATCGTTACTAAACCAACGCCTGCAATCAGAGCAACTCTGGGTAAAGGATCTAATTCAGTTTTATCGACTCCTTTTTTCTCTTTGTTGCTTTTAAAGTAACAATGGTAGCTTTCGATATAATTATCTAAAGACTGCGATATTTCTTCACGAAGAGCGTTGTCGTCGTCTAGATTCTTTGGATTTAGTAATAACGGTTTTTGCTTCGTTCGAATCACATGATCGGGAGTAATTGTGCCAATTTGCGACCAGGTTGCACACTCCTCGCTATTTGCAAAAGATAGAGCGTCTGGATTTTCCCTATAATGAAGAGTCCAAGAAGCTTTGGTGTGTTCCTGGTAAAGACCTCTAAGGATAGGACTCACTTTTCCTAAAATCTCAGAAGCCTCTAACTTAGGCAATGTCTGTTGAGGACTATAAGATTTTAACTCATGCTTTGACACATACTCTTCAGCCCGAGTCACCGCTTCGATATGATAGTCGTAGCTCTCTTTTGCGGTTTCTCCAAAAGTAAATAAACCGTGATTTATTAGCACCAATCCCTTTACAGAAGGATTTTTTTCGTAAGCTTCGGCAGCGGCTTTGGCTAATAAAAATCCTGGCATGATATACGGCACAACTCCGAGGAAATCGCCGTAAATTTCTTTACATAATTCAACGGCATTTGGTTGATTGGCTAAAACCAAAATTTCATCGGCATGCGAATGATCTATAAACTTGTGAGGCAAAAAAGCGTGTAAAAGAGTCTCGACCGATGGATTTGGAGACTTAGCGTCTAACAGATTTACTCGTTGATCGTTGACCATATCTTCATCGCTCAACGAATCTAACTCTCTTAATTTCAATATATAGTCCAGCTTTACTCCAGGAAGTCCCGGAGGCTCGATCGTGTCCAAATCCCAGCCGCTTCCTTTAACATATAAAACCTTAGTTTCCTCTCCCACTCTATTTTTTGTAGTCGATTTAACAGAGGTATTCCCTCCTCCATGAATCACTAAAGCCGGATTAGAACCTATCAAACGAGAGGTGTAGACCCTTAAGGCAATATCCTCTGAAACGTCTGAATATTTATCGATAGCCGCTTGGGCTTCTTGATCATTCCATCTATTTTCCATAACGAAATAAAATACCAAAACTAGGTTTAAAATTAAAGCGTGAAAACAAAAACTAACCGCTTCATCGTAAATCAAAAATTAGAATCGAACCATCCCCAACTACTGCGTCGGGTTTCCTTTGACGCAAAGGCGCATAGAAACCAGCTGGCCGATTATAAACTCCTTGTAGCAAGGTGGCGCTTACGGCAATCACACCTCTTAATTCCAATGTGGACGCCCCTGTCCATTTTTCCTGAAGAAAAAATGGTAATGCCTCAAACTTGACGCCATAAGCCTCGGGGTTGGCCGTTCCAAAATAACCCAAACGTATTACCTTGATTTTATTGTCTTTTTGCCACCTAGCTAAAGCAGGAAGATCCTGCCCCCAATCTAGATTGGAGTCGACTAAGTGAAACCGTTTTCTTTCAGGAGGAATAAATTGATTAAAATAAGAAATGTAATGGGGATGAGCGGCAAATACCTCAACAGCTAACCATCCAATTAATATGAATATACCAACCCTCAATTTAGGTAACTTTACCAAAGCTCCCGCGAACAAAAATAAAAAAGGATAAACTGACAATAAATAACGTAAACCAAGATTAACCTTCTTTGTCGCTAATACCAAAATAAAACAAATTAAAGCAAATCCAATCCACTTTATCTCTTTTCCAATTGGTTCTTTACTAATGAACCTCCAAACTAAGGCTGCAAGCAAAATAATCAACAAAGGAATTGGCGTTTTGTATACAAAGGCTTTAAAGAAAAAAACCAACCATCCTGCATCGGATATTCCTCCGTCTAAATAATAAACTCTCCCAGACTTAACGGAATTCAATCCTAGCCTCAACCCTTCAAAATAATCCGGCATGGGAGCCAGTATTCCTGTTTCTCCAATACTACCTACGGAAAAACCATATAACCCCCAAACAATGAAGAAAGCTATGAAGGTAACTATCAACCAGGCAATAACCGCGTAAAAAACACCCCTAGCCTTATCTAACCGGTCTAAGACCATACCTGGCAAAAAATACAACGCTGGTCTAAACTTAATTCCTCCTAGAATCTGGGCTAAAATTAAAATCGCTAATGTAATTGGAATTAATAATAACGCAAGATGTTTAGAACCTATGGCGGCTCCCAAACATAGCCCAGCGATAATAGCCCTCTTAATTGATGGAGATCTTAAAAAGTTCCAAAACGCAAAATAATAAATAAATAAAAAAAACGTTAATCCCAAATCAGTAGTGACCAAACGGCTATGAGCTAAAATAGCTGGAGAAAAGCAATACAAGGCTAATGATAAAAGTCCTCCTTCATATCCATATAGCTCCCGCGACCACCAAAAAACCATTATCCCCAGCAATACAGATAGGAAAACCGTAACAAACCGAGCTTGTATTATCATCGTTTTGCCATCGTTAGACCCAGACCATAAAACTCTTCGCGAATAATGGAAAAAAGGATGCATTTCTGCATTTGCCGAAGGCAATGTAGGATTATTAATTAGGCTTACCGGCAATCCTTGCAAAAAATTAACTAATGGAGGATGTTCTTTATTAAGAGTGAATTCTTTTTTCGATATCGGATACAAACCGCGTATTAAATGGTTGGTTTCATCAAATGTCGCCGATTTTTGAATCAAACTGGATATGGCCAATGAAACAAAAATTGTAAGTAACACAAAGACGGGTAAAAATTGATTTTTTTTAATGGCGGTTAAAAATTCCACAGAAGAATCAATCGACTAAAATTTTGGAAGCAGAAGGGAAATATTTATTACTATCTTTACTAAATATTACTTCATCAAGTTTATTTATAAAAGTGTCATAACTTCTCTTTGGAAACAATGTATCTAGTTAAGACGGCAAAACAAAATCATATTCTCCAACTAAACCGTCTTTAAACTCTTCAGAAGAATTTTCTTTATATTCAACGATAAGGCTTTCCTGTTCCTTTTTGGATAACCTATCGTCTCTGAGAATGAAATCTTGGTCATTAAATTTTTTTATCATTGCAGCATCGTTTATGGCATCTCCTTTAAAATAGAGCTGAGTAATCAATTGTCTTTTTCCGGGAACCATAACTAAAAAATGTAGATGCGGCGGTCTGAAAACCCTCCCCCTTGAATCGATTGGATAATAACCGGGAACAATCGTTTTAAACCAATATTTTCCATTCTCATCTGCAATATTTCTTCCCCAATACTGAAAATTCTCGTCGTGAGTTCTTTCCACACGTTGGTGAGTCTTAGGGTGAATAAAACTGGAATTTTCAGTATCTCCTCTATGATTGTATCTACCGGAAGCGGAAGCGTTCCACATAATAACAACGGCTCCTGGGGCGCCAACACATCCTTGTTTTTCTTGCGTTAGAACGCGCCCTTTTATATAAACAATTTGCCCTTTAGCTTTACCTGAATTACCTTTAATAAAGGTAAGATCGTTATCATTTGCGTCCCAAATAGGGAGTCGGGGGTCTAAGCTTTCTCGAATGGTATGAACTTCGTCTCCCTCGTCGGGAAAAAAGGGACCAATCGTTTGACGCGGAGTATCTTGAAGATCGCAAACTTTTGCTAAAGCAGTGGAAGCGACCATTGGAACCATCATCGCTCCCAAAGAACCTAAACCAAATTTCAAAAAACCCCTTCGAGAAAAATCTTTCGATTTCATTTTTAAAACCTCTTTAAATAATTTTCTGTTTGTCTTATAACTTATTATAACTTTAAGAGAGCCTCTAATAATTCGTATTTTTATGGGTTTGCAATCGTCCAGCCCTTTAAATTAAGAGCTGAAATCATTGCAAATCTTAATTTTTGGAGATCCCCTAAAATTATCTTCCTAATTTGATGAGAAAAACGTAAATGATAGCAATAGGTTATACAGGTGGAAAACCACTTAACGATCCCCAAGCTTTTGTTCAGTTTGAGCAAGAAACTGCCGAACCAAAAGATAGAGAGTTATTAATCGACGTTAGAGCAATTTCCATCAACCCAGTGGATACAAAGGTTCGAAATAATACTTCAGAACCTCAAAACCCTCCTCTTATTCTAGGGTGGGACGCCGCTGGTAAAGTAATATCAGTCGGCCCTGAAGCGCAATTATTTAAACCTGGCGATAAAGTATTTTACGCCGGATCTATCGACCGCTCAGGTAGTAACAGCCAATTTCAAATTGTAGACGAGAGAATCGTCGGAAATATGCCTAAAACACTTAGTTTTGAAGAGGCTGCAGCTTTACCTTTAACTTCCATCACCGCCTGGGAGGCCCTTTTTGATCGGCTCCGAATCCCAAAAAATAAATCGGGTAAAAGTATTTTGATAATAGGAGGCGCTGGAGGAGTTGGTTCTATTGCAATTCAACTAGCTAACAAAGTAGCAGGATTAAAAGTCATTGCCACTGCATCAAGACCTGAAACCAAAAAATGGTGCCATGATTTAGGAGCCCATCACGTCGTCAGCCATCACGAGAATATTCCAAATCAATTAAAAGCGATTGGCTTTGAAACAACAGATTACGCTTTAATTTTCAATGATACTGACAAAAACTATCCCTCTGCGGCAGAAGTTATTGCTCCACAAGGAAAAATTTGCTCCATTGTAGAGAACCAATCCTCGTTAGATATGGGAATTCTTAAATCCAAAAGCGCTTCTTTTCATTGGGAATTTATGTTCACTCGACCGCTATATAAAACCGCCGATATGATCGAACAACATCATTTACTCAATGAAATTTCTCGGTTAATTGACACAAAAGCCATCCAAACCACAGTTAACCAAATCATGAGCCCAATTAATGTTGAAAACATACGTGAAGCGCATAATACTTTGGAAAAAGGCCGTACAATCGGCAAAATTGTTCTAAAAGAATGGCAGCCTCCAAGCTAAACATTTTAAATTCAACGTATTACCCAAAAGTCAATTTTCTGCTTTTTTGTTGAGTGATAAACGCAGGTTAATATGCTATTCTTCACCCATGCTGGCTAAGATTCACGTGACATTAAAAGACGGCGTTTTGGACACACAGGGGAAAGCCGTGCACCACGCCCTTAACGATTTGGGCTATCAAGAGGTCAAAGGAGTGAATTTAGGGAAATACGTCGAAGTTCAATTAGATGGATTATCCCCGGCTGAAGCAGAAGAACGCGTTCGCGAAATGTGCCAAAATTTACTGGCAAATCCCGTCATCGAATCCTATCGATTTACCCTGGATTCCCAGGAATAATTCTTAAACTTTACGGACCCAACGGACATGAAATGCGGTATCGTTGTTTTTCCCGGATCTAATTGCGATAGGGACTCTTTCCATATCCTAAAAGAAATATTAGGACTGGAAACCGAATGGATTTGGCACAAAGAAAACTCTCTTAAAAAATTTGACTTAGTGGTTCTACCAGGAGGTTTCTCCTATGGAGATTATTTAAGGCCTGGAGCTATCTCGAAGTTTTCACCCATCATGAAATCCATAATAAAGTACGCTGAAAATGGCGGAAAATTACTTGGAATTTGTAATGGATTTCAAATCCTTGTGGAATGTGGACTATTGCCAGGGGTTCTAATGCGTAATATTTCACACGCTTTTATTTGCGATACGGTACCCGTTCGATTAGAAAACGACCAAACTCCCTTTACGTCGAGCAGTTCCAAGGGTACGGTGTTAAAATTACCCATCGCTCACGCCGACGGGCGTTATTTCGCTGACGAAGATACAATTAAAGAACTAAACGATAACGATCAAATCGTTTTGCGTTATTGCGATTCATCTGGGACAGTTTCCGACGAAAATAATCCTAACGGCTCTGTGACTAACATTGCGGGAATTGTTAATAAAGCTAAAACAGTCTGCGGAATGATGCCTCATCCCGAAAGACAAGCGGACCCTCTGTGGCCAAATATAGACGGACAAGTTATTTTTAAGTCCCTCATTCAATCAACTTAAATAGCTATTATGCCTTTACCTCCATCTCCGCCAGTCAACATAGAGAATATCGAAAGCCTGGGTCTGACCTTGGGAGAATTCGAACGGATTCAAGACCTATTAGGCCGGAATCCTAACTGGACGGAGTTAGCAATCTTTTCTGTTATGTGGAGCGAACATTGCAGCTATAAAAGCTCTAAAATCCTTCTCAAAACATTGCCAACTGAAGGACCGCGTGTGGTCCAAGGCCCTGGTGAAAACGCAGGCGTCGTAGATATTGGAGATGGGATGGTTGCAGTATTTAAAATTGAAAGCCACAACCACCCATCTTTCATAGAACCTTTTCAAGGAGCAGCCACTGGAGTCGGAGGAATACTGCGCGATATTTTTACAATGGGAGCCCGACCAATAGCTCTTTTAAATTCCCTCAGGTTTGGCGACCCCGACGAACCACATACACGCTATTTACTCAAAGGAGTTGTAAGCGGAATTTCCAGTTATGGAAATTGCGTAGGAGTTCCTAACGTTGGAGGAGAAATCAACTTTGACTTCTGTTACGACAACAACAATTTAGTGAATGTTTTTTGCTTAGGCGTTGCTCAAAAAGATCGTATTTTTCTTGGAAAAGCTTCTGGAATCGGCAACTCAGTTTTATACGTAGGCTCAAAAACTGGCCGCGACGGAATCAAAGGAGCTAGTATGGCATCTGCTTCGTTTGAAAGTTCAACTGAAGAGATGAGACCAACCGTACAAGTAGGAGATCCATTTACGGAAAAACTTTTGATTGAAGCTTGTTTAGAAGCCATGCAACATGATTGGGTAGTTGGCATTCAAGATATGGGAGCCGCAGGCCTTACTTCTTCTTCATTTGAAATGGCGGATAGATCGGGAACGGGAATCGAACTAGATCTATCGAAAGTACCCATGAGGGAAACAGGAATGACTCCCTTTGAAATTTTACTTTCGGAATCTCAAGAGCGAATGCTATTTGTTATTGAAAATGGTCGCGAGGATGAAGCAAAGAAAATATTCGATAAATGGGATTTAGACGCTGTAGTGATTGGAAAAGTAACCGACACCGGGATAATGCGTATGACCATGGAAGGAGAAGAGGTCGTTAATTTACCAATTGATACCGTTGTCGAATCCGCGCCACAGCTAGTCCGCCCCACCAAAAAACCTTCTTATCTCGACGCGGTTGATAACCTGAATGTAAAATTGATTCCAGAGTTAGAGCGCGGAGATGGAATTTTAAAATTATTATTGAAGTCGGTAAATATTGCGGATAAATCTTGGGCTTACAAACAATACGATCATATGGTAGGTATCAATACCTTAGTATTGCCAGGATCGGACGCAGCCGTCATTCGAGTAAAAGAGAGCCAGAAAGCTCTAGCTATTTCCGTCGATGGTAACAGTAGGTATTGCCATCTAAATCCTTTCCGGGGAGCTCAAATTGCCGTTGCGGAATGTTTTAGAAATATTGCATGCTCTGGCGGAGTTCCAATTGGTCTCACAAATTGCCTTAATTTTGGAAACCCAGAAAAACCAGAAATCATGTGGCAATTTGAACAAGCTGTTGCGGGTATTGGGAATGTCTGTAACTATTTTAACGTACCCATCGTAAGTGGAAACGTAAGCTTATATAACGAGACAAAAGGTAAATCAATTTATCCAACGCCTATTGTTGCGGCGGTTGGCCTATTAGAGGACCAAACAAAACATTGCACTCAGTGGTTTAAGAACCCTGGAGATCGAATTGGACTTCTAGGATTAACCTTAGAAGAAATTGGCGGGACAGAATACCTAGAATCCTACTTAGATCTCTGCCAAGGAAGCGTTCCCGCATTGGATATTCAATATGAGCGAAAAATCCAAGAACTGTGCATCGATTTAATCCAGGAAGATATAGCGCTATCCGCCCACGACTGTGCTGATGGCGGTTTAGCTGTAGCTCTTGCGGAGGCCTGTTTCACGGGTCCAGGAGAATCTTTAGGGGCTACAATAAATCTTTACGCCTCAATACGGAACGACGCTTTACTTTTTGGCGAATCTCAATCGCGTATCGTCATTTCTTATTCGCCCGATAAAAAAGATATAATAGAAGAAAAAGCCAAGAACGCTGGATTGGATTTTTCTGATTTAGGAACAGTGGGAGGAACGGATCTCACAGTAAATCTAAATGATAAAGAGTTCATCAAAGAAAAAATATCAACGCTTGAAGAGGTTTGGAGGGAACCCTTGCAACGTTATGGAGGATAAGTTTCACGAAGAATGCGGCGTTGTTGGAGTATTTGGCCATCCGGAAGCGGCAAACCTAGCTTATCTAGGTTTATACGCTCTCCAACATCGAGGGCAAGAAAGCGCAGGCATCGTCTCTTCAGACGAAAAGAAAGTACATGTCGAACTCGGGACCGGTCTAGTCGCCGACGTTTTTAGCGAAGAACGTTTATTGCAACTCCCTGGTAAAATTGCAATCGGCCACAACCGTTATTCAACCACGGGCGAAAGCCTTTTAAAAAACGCCCAACCTTGTTTAATTGAATATCGAGGCGGCCCCTTAGCTTTAGCTCATAATGGCAATTTAGTAAATGCCGACTCTATCCGACACGATCTAGAATCGTCTGGTTCGATTTTTCAATCCACAAACGACAGCGAAGTAATTTTACATCTGATTGCTAAAAACCAGAATTCCAGTTTCATTGATAGCGTCTCTCAAGCTCTCACCCAAGTTAAGGGAGCTTACTCGCTTTTGCTATTAACTAAAGACGGAATTGTTGCCGCAAGAGATCCTAGCGGTTTTCGCCCTCTTTGTTTAGGGAAATTGGACGGGGCCTATATTTTGGCTTCAGAAACCTGCGTCATGGATCTAGTTAACGCTGAATATATTCGAGAAATTGAACCTGGAGAAATTTTACAAATCGATAGTTCTGGTCTTAAGTCATTTTCGCCCCTTAGCGCACACCCGCAAAAAACTTGCGTCTTTGAACATATTTATTTCGCCCGACCAGACAGCCGAGTTTTTGGCGAGGAAGTTTATGGAACTCGGAAAGCTATGGGAAAGGCTTTAGCTGAAGAATGGCCCGCAGAAGCCGACATCGTAATTCCAGTGCCAGACTCTGGAAATATTTCAGCATTAGGATATTCGGAACAGCTTAACATTCCTTTTGAAATGGGCTTGATTCGTAATCACTATGTCGGGAGAACTTTTATTGAACCACAGTCGCAAATTCGCGATTTTGGAGTGCGCGTTAAACTTAACGCCGTTAAAAATATCGTGAAGGGAAAACGAGTTGTCGTCATTGACGATTCAATCGTTAGGGGAACAACCAGTCGCAAAATTGTGAAAATGGTTCGAGACTCGGGGGCCACCGAAGTTCATGTAAGAATCAGCTCGCCGCCAAGCTTATTCCCTTGCTTCTATGGAATAGATACTCCAACCAAACAAGAACTAATCGCATCTTCTAAAACAGTCGAAGAAACGCGAGATTACATTATGGCAGACTCTCTACAATATATCAGTTTAGATAAAATGATGTCTGTCTTTAAACACAATCGCGATAAATATTGCAAAGCTTGTTTTGACGGAGACTATCCAATTCCAAAAGAAGCCGCTGAAATCAAGACAAATCAATTAGATTTATTCGGCAAGTAAAATTTAAATCAACAACCGGTTTTGTCTTCTTTTCTTTATTCTACAGCAGACGCCGCCTCTTTCTCTTCTTTGGGTCCTTCCAATTTATCCACTTGCGCTGCGTCTAAAACTTTAGCTATTGATTCTAAATCTTTGCTATAAGTTTTTAACGAATCCTCGATTTTCTTTTGCGACTCTAGAGCTTTGCGAAAATAATCTTTAATCGCTAAGTAATCGGAGCGTTTTAAAACAACCGGTTCATTATTGAATTTCAAACTTTGTTCCAATTTCGCAACCGATTGACTTTGTTTTCCATTAGCTGGCAAACCTTTAAATAATTTTTGCAATGCCATCTCAAGAGTTCTCTCCATAGCAATTTGATCTTCATAGCCAACGATAACTCGCTTTAACTCAGGAATTTTTCCTGCATCAGCTTTTAAATACAATGGACGAACATAAATTAATGATTCTTCAATAGGAATAACTAATAAGTTACCTTGTATAACGCTAGATCCCCTTTGATCCCAAAGCGAGATCTGCCTGGATACTTCAGCATCCTGGTTGATTCTGGCAACAATTTGATTAGGACCGTAAACCAATCGTTGTTTTGGGAAGGTATAAACTCCTAACTTCCCATAATGTTCACCGTCGCTACGAGCGACCATCCAAGCCGATAAATTGCTTTTTCCTCTTGGCGTGAACGGCAACATTAAAATATATTCTTCATCCTTTCCACCTGGCAACTTCATTATGGTGTAATAAGGTTGCATCGACTTATTGTCAATTTCAGGAACTTCCCACTGATCTTCCTTATTGTAAAAAATTTGCGGAGTTTTCATATGGTATGTCGTATACACCAAAGTTTGAATCGCAAACAAATCTTTTGGGTATCGGATATGGCTTTTTAGATCTTTGGGCATCTCAGACAAACTTTTAAACAAATCTGGAAAAACATTTTTATAAGTCGAGATAATAGGATCGCTAGGATCAGATATATAAAAATCCATATTCCCATTGTAAGCGTCAATAACGATCTTCACAGAGTTTCGAATATAGTTTCCTAAATTACGAATAGACTGAGAATATGGAAATCGCGAACTAATTGTATAGGCGTCGTACATCCAAAATAGTTTTCCCTCAGAAATTACCAAATAAGGATCTCGATCTAATTCCAAGAAGGGCGCAATCTTATGGACTCTTTCCGTAATATTTCTATACATCAAAACCTTGCTTTCTGAAACAATATCGTCAGAGAACAAAATTTTCATAGTTTTGAAACGTCCCGCTAATAGAGCTTTACGAAAAATTGAACCCACTTCCACTCCACCAGTTCCAGCATAATTTTTGTAAACATTTTTTTTCCCAGCGGGATAATCAAACTCTTTTGATTTTGTATTAACAAAAACATGATCGTTAGAAAGCTCTCCAAAATAAATCTCAGGCTGATCAATCTTGATATCGATACTGGATTTCGGAGGAATATCTTGAATAAACAACACGGGGAGACCTTCTGGAGTGATCTGGTTTACCGGGCTTAACGCAACGCCATAACCATGAGTGAAGGTTAAATGTTCATTAATCCAGTTTCTATTTGGCAAACTTGAGGAGAGTAATTCTCGCGGAGAAAGTAATGTTTGTCGGTAACTACCGTTAATTTTATAACGATCATTATCAACTCCATTAAATTCATAATAGGTTCTAATTTCTTGAATTTGTCCCAATGTATCTAAGAGAGGCCCTTCATCCCACAATCTGATATTCTCGATCGTGGCTTTATTTTTCATGATACTATTTGCCGTTAATGACGATTGACCAGACAATTCTTTAATTTCAGTATTCTCTAATCCATACGCAATAGAAGTAGCCGCTATAGTGTGTTCTATATAAGGGGTTTCTTTAATTAATTCATTAGGGCCCACCACAAACTTTTGTAATACACTTGGGTAAATATTACCGCCAACAAAGATAGCGCCCAAAACCCCCGCGATAATGAATAATTTCTTAAAATCTTTTTCATAAATTTTAAGAAAACCTCCAATAGCTCCAATCAAAGCAATTAAAATCGATAAATTAAGCACAGGTAATCGACCATTATCGTCTGCATAGCCGATACCACTAACAACGCTGTTGCTTTGAAACAATAATTCAAATCGAGCAAAAAAGGCGTTTGCGGCAAACATTAAAAAGGCCGCGCCGGCTAAGTAAGTTATCGCCCGTCTAGCATGCGGTAAAACAACAAAACCTGTTGGAGTTGCGTAAAAAATCCTTTTAAAAAAGTAGATGGCCCCAATACCAATTGCTACCGTTATTAGCATTTCCCAAAAAACAGATTTAATGAAAATGAAAAATGGCAATGCAAAAAGATAAAATGAGTAGTCTTTTCCAAAAATTGGATCGACCTGGCCAAACGACTCGTAATTAATATATTGAAGAACCAATTCCCAGTTTTTTGAGCCAACCATTCCAGTCATACCGGCTAAAACTAGAGGAACCACGAAAGTTAACGGACGTAGGTTTGAGCCAATTAAATCTAACAAGGGTAAATCGCGCCGAACAGCATCGGATAGAACAACCGGCAAATGCGACGTTTTAGCGTACGTAATCTTCAATATAGAAAACGTAAAAAGAAAAAATAAACCTCCTAAAAAAACGCCAAAACCAAATTGAGCGCTTAACGTTGTAAACAAAACAGAGTCGTACCCGTATGTTTCGAACCAAAGCCAGTCAAAATAAAAATTTACTAACTTCTCGCCAAAAACAACAAAGAGGATCGTTATGGCTCCAAGCGTTACAATCAATTTTCTAGAAGGTTTCATCGAAAACCCTTTTTTTAATGAAATAAAAATTAAGAACTACGTTAAATATCGTAAAAACTAACTACAAAAACTAAGAGAGCTTCTAATAATTTCCAGTTATACAAGCTTGCTATCGCCTGGCCCTTATTTTAAGGGTTAGGTTCTTGGCAATTTTGAATTTTTAGAGATCTCTTTAAATCACCGATGGACATCCACATAAAACAATTCTATTTTTCTTTCCATTTTATGGAACACCCCATACTAGGAGTTTGATCTTCAAAAACCATTTCATCGTTAACAATTAGCTGGATGGCTTCTTTAAGGTCTTGCCGAGTTACTTTTTCAGGGTGTTGCCAATCGTCGTCGATTCTACCTTGATAAAGCAAGGTCCTCTCTTGACCATAGACAAAAATATCCGGAGTACAAATTGCGTCATAAGCGACTGCAACTTCTTGCGTCTCGTCTAAAAGATAAGGGAATGGAATATTTTTTTCTTCCACTATTTTTTTCATATTTTCCATTGAATCGTCTGGATATTTTATAGTGTCGTTAGGATTAATCCCAATCAATTGGACTCCCTGATTTATCCATTCATTTTGCAAATCAATCAACCTCTGCAAAATTGCTTTCACATATGGGCAATGATTGCACATGAAGATAATTACCAAGACTTTTTTGTCGCTAAAGCTATCTAGAGAATAACGCTTATCATCCGTACCTAATAAATCAAAATTTTTTGCAAGAGACCCCAACGGTCCCATGTTTGAATGCATAAGAGCCATACAATTTCCTCAAAAAAGCGATTGATGAAGTTATGCTAACATCAATACGACTAGCCCCTCAACAAAAATTCATATTGAAATAGGCCGCTAATCCTATTCTATTTTTGAATAAAATTTCGACAAAATACTTAAGAAAACAAAAACTATTTTTCGAAACGAGAATAGACAAAAGAAACAGGTTGGGCAAAATTTGAAAAGGCAGAACGCATACGATTTTCTTTATAACCCAGCTTTCGCAACTTCTTTTCCGCCGAAGTAATTTCAGCCTGAGTTAGATAGGCAACCGTATCGGGTATTCCATAAGGATCTAATTTTTCAGAAAGCATTTCCATTTTTTTCACAAACTTTTTTGGAGAACCTGGCATTGGCGGATAATTCATCTGGTTTTTATAAGGGCTTTTATAGATTCCGTTGAAAGCGTTCAAAGTTTGCAACATCAATACGTCTCTCTCCCAAGGCTCCATCATAGCAACCTTAGGGTGCGATTGGAGAAGTTCCAAAACGCTTATCACGGGATTCCTTAACTGAGATTCTACAAAATAATGTTGATACTGTTTAAAAGTATCGTTAAAACCTATCATTTTTCCAACGCTTTCCATCAAAGGAAAATTGACCATAAAAGTATATTGTCCGCCATATAAATTAAAATAGGGACGTCCCATTTCTCTAACATCCTCAACAGATAACATACCGTAGTCCATACTTGTATAACCCAGATTATCTTCCGCTAGGAGATTAAAAGCTGTTTCCAGCGTTTCAAAAGCTCCCATATTTACCGGAATTGGATTTTCATCGGTAAGTTGATCAAGATGAGATTGAATTTCGTTAGCATACGGCCAATCAGAAATATCCACTCTTTGATAGGTTCTTTCCCATTGAATCGCTCCTAAAAATAAAGGTAATTCGCGTAGCCGATCTAAATTTTTTTGATTGAAAAGATTAAGAAATTCATCCCAATCAATAGGAATTTGATTCGGATCTAAAAAAGGTTGGAGATATTCCTCATAAATCAAACCTTCATCCAACAGCAAAGCTTTGCAAGCCAGGTCGTCCCAAATCTCATTAGAAATAATTTTAAAAACCGAATTAGGCTTAAAACACCTCATAGCTTCGGCATCCACTCGGATTGGGGCAAATCGCTCTCGATGCTCCTGTAAGCGTGGATTATTTATTACCGCTTTTAATATCTCCGGGGAAAAGTCGCATAACACATATTTTATGCGAGGATAAATAATTTCTTCTTCGTCGATCGCTTTTAACCTATCTAAAAATGAGGAAGCTAAATTCCCATTCCCCACTCCCCATTCCAAAACAAAAAGGGTTTTACTTTTTTCTGTTTGAGTTATAGCTCGCTGATAAAACTCTTCCGCCAAACTATAGGCAAGACGATAGTCGCGACTGACATAAGTTTGAAAATGATCGTGAATTCCAGAACCAAGGGTTCCGTAGAAAATGGCATTGACGTGAGTCTGCCATTTATCGGAGGGTAAAAAATCGCCTAAAGGTAACAAGTTTTGGGGTAAACCGGCCATGAAAGGAAAAAATGGAAATTAAGAAAGCCTCTAATAATTAATATTTTTACTAGTTTGCTATCGCCTAGGCCTTTTTTAAAGGGCTAGGTTCTTGGCAAATTTTGATTTTTAGAGGTCCCTTCAATTTATACAACTTCTATTGGCCGCTATAAACTTCAAAAGAGCCTAGAGGTCTCATTAAATTATTTAAAAAACTTAAAGGCAAGGAGATAAGAAAATTAAATAAAACTACTATTACAAGCCATCCGTATTTCTTACAGCCGACTCGGCAGTTTGGACCGTTTCAACCACCATATCGGATTTAACGTTGCCGCTAGCTTCATTAGAAAGAGTTTCAAATTTCTTAAACGCTTCTTGGGCTTGTTTGGTTCGACCAACTTCTTTATAGCAGTTATAAAGATTATACCAAGCGTAAGCATCGCCAGGATTGAGCTCGGCGGCAATTTTAAACTCTTTAATAGCGCTTTCAACTTTGTTTAAAGAACCATATAAACTACCAAGGTTTGTATGCGGTATTGAAGAGTCGGGGTCAAGCTCGGTAGCTTTCTTGAAACATAAAATGGCTTCCTCCACCATATTTTTAGCGGAATAAACGCTGCCTAAATTACAATGCCCCATTGGATCTTTTTCATCCATATCAACAACTACCATTGCCGCGGTTAAGGCTTCGTCAAAGTCTCCATGTTTAAAGTAAGCATTCGATAGCGCCGCTCTAAGTTCTTTATCTTCTGGAGAAAACATCAAAACCTTTTTTAGGACTTTGATTTGATCCGCGTTCTGATCCAACATATCATAGGCTGCGGATAGATTTGCATAAGCGGTAATGTCTTCTGGATCCAAGTCGACTACTTTTTCAAATTCTTGAGCGGCTTTTTCGAACATGTCTTTTAGCATGTAAACACCGCCTAAATTAAAATGAATTTCTGGATCGTTATCGTCTAAAGCAACAGCCCGATTTAACTCCCAAATAGCCTCGTCTTCGCAATGAGTAAGCCCATATGCTGTTCCCAAGAGCTTATAAGCTCTAGCCCGCTTTTGGTCTCGACCTACAATAAGTTTTAACTCTTTAATTGCATCTTCATAACTTCCACCGTCAATATAAAGCGTGGCTAACTCTGTAAGCAAATCAAGATTGTCCGGATCCTTTTGTAATTCCTTTTTAACCTGCCGTGTTTTTTTAACAATGGCGGCTTCTCGTTTTATTTCATCAGGATCGCGAACTCCGAGTTCTTCGAAGATTTCGGGATGGATTTTCATTTTTATCCAATCGGGACTATCGGCCATTGAATTTGCTCCAAAACTATTGAAAATTAACTATATATTGTTTGGTGGAATACTATAATTCTAAAATATGGGTAATAGATGTGTCAAGGAAGTAAACAAATATTATGCAAATATAAATACAATTTTTAGACGTCTACCAATTCCTCGTCGTTTGCCATATTCATGATTTCTTCTTTGCCAAATTTATCTAAATACAATAAGAAGTGTTCTCTTGATAAAAACTTCCATATCTTACTAGAGGGATAATATTCATCAATTACTTGATTAAACCTCTCGTATATTTCCCCTACTTCGTTCTTGGTCATTCCGACTTTAATTTCAAAATCATACATTATCGACATATCGCGATCTGGATGCTTAATAACGCGGTCAATAGAAAATTTGGACGGATTATGAAAAACTGCAGAATCTTTTTCCAATGTGAAAGTAGATTGCCCTACAGAATGAATATTTCTCGAACGGGTTTCGCTGTTATCTATAATAAAATCAACCGTCTCAACCGCTTCCTCTTTTTCCTCAGTGGGAAACCCAAAAAACATATAAGTATGGTTCCAAATACCGGCCCGGCTAGCGTCCTCCAAAACTTGTTGCTCCGTAGCTTTGTCGGTGCCTTTTTCTATTAAAGATAAAATCCTATCGTTAGCGCTTTCCAACCCAAAGAAAAGCATAATAAAGCCAGCTTGGAACATTTCGTCGAATAACTTCTGGTTTTCTACCGTATTAGACTCAAACTTAATCATCGCCAGAGCTTTCATATCCAGCTTTTTATTCAATATGGCTTTAGACATCCGTTGAAATGCATTGGGAGAAACAGCTTCGTCTGAAAAAGTGAAATGTCGAACACCGTGCCGTTCCGCGAAATATTCCAAGTCCTCCGCAACTCTTTCCTCATTTTCTTTGCGGTAATAAGAATCGTAGATAAAACTATGGGTGCAAAAAGTGCATTTCCCCCAATAACAACCTCGACTAGCCATATAAGGTAATACCGGATACGGCATGAAGTATTTATCTAGAGGTAGTTGATCGAAGTTTGGGCGCGACAACTGCTCGTATGGAAGCGATTTAGCCGTTTCATTTTTTTTGACCACCCCTTCTTCCATATAAATCAAGTTTGGCACTGATTCTAAAGAACCTCCAGCCGATACTTGATTTATCAAACGCTCAAGAGGTAGTTCTCCTTCAAATAAAACGACGCTATGAAAGTATTCTCTAAATAACGCTTGCTTGTCGTAAAGAACATCGGCGTGGCGGTTAAAAACGCTGCCTCCAATCGAAATATGAATATCGGGATAGCGTTCTCGGATAAATCGCGATAAAGTTAACGCCGGTATTACCTGGCCAACATGAATTATGGAAATTCCCACTAAACCATAGGAACTTAAATCCATATTTGGCAAAATAAAGTTTTGGAATAAATCGAAGTAAGGATTCCTTATTGGATCTTGCGTCGCTCCTAAAATACCCGGTAAGTGGTCTTCCGGAACTCCCTCCATATATAAAGATTCTAGGTCCAATCGTGTCGGAAAATGAGCAAACGAAACTAATTGCATTGCAATTTTTAACGCCGTATACGCTTGCTTATAAATTGGAAATTGAAAAAACAATTCTTCCGAACGCAACACATTTTTAGCGCTTTCAACTTCAGACAGAACGTTCTCTAAATAATCCGTATCGGAAAGAATCTGGCGATAAACTTGTTTAACGTCTCTTTCACCAGGGGTTTGAGCGGGAGCGTCTAACCGGTATTTAATCTTATCTACGCAATATTCTAAATAGGGCCTTGATAGAAAAAAATCATAGCTCTCTATATTTAAGTCGTATTGATCAACCTCCAGCCCTTTGCTCTCCAAATACCCCTTTAAAGTAGGAGCCGCTAAATACGGTTGGCTTGGAAACCATTGAGGTGGAAATAAAAGAGCCGTCTTCATACCGAAACCTTGTCGATAAATAAAATATAGGTTAGACAGTCGTAAAACTAACCGCGTCTTCTAAATTAATCTATTTTACAAATACTTATTGAATATTAGAAATATTAACAGCAAAACGCACTTATTTAAACACGGAAATTTTTTAATAACCAAGGTAAGTTATTAAGAAAATATAACTTTAAATTCTCTCCTGGAAAATCTACTCATTACCCTTGAATTCCATGTAAGATTTTCGTATCGTACAACTCTATACCTCATACCAAAATTTATTTTTAAATGCAAAACTCTAAATCCATAAAAGTTTTTATCAGCTACAGCCATAACCCTGAAGAACATAAAAAACGAGTTCTTCGTCTCTCAGACCAGCTAAGAGAAAAAGGAGTACATTGCTGGATTGATCAATATGAAATGAATCCAGAAATAGGCTGGCATGTTTGGATGAAGGATCAAATTTCAAAATCCAACTTTGTTTTAGTTATTTGCACAGAAATCTATTTAAGAAGAAATGAAAAAAAGGAAAAACCTGGCCAAGGACTTGGGGTTTGTTGGGAAGGATTACAAATAGCGGCTGAAATTTATGAATCACAAGGGAGAAATTCCAAATTCATTCCAGTCATTTTTTCTGATAAAGATGCCCAGTATGTTCCGGCAGAACTAAAAAGCGCCACCTTATTTAATTTAAACGATAAAGAAGGTTTTAAAGATTTGTTTCGGCTTTTAACGAATCAAAGCAAAATCATCCCTACGCCGGTTGCAGATACAGTGGAAGAGATGCCGCCAGAATCTTATTCGGAACCTGAAAATACTTTAGAAAAAAAAGAAAAAGAACTTTCCGAAAAAATAATTGTAAATCAGGAATCAACATCTTCTACTTCCTATATTAATTTTCTCTTTAGAGAAAATCCTTTTTTTACTGGGAGGAAAGATCTATTAGAAAAAATAAAAGAGAACTTAAACTCATCAAACTCAAATGAATCAGTATTGGCTTTGGGAGGACATGCAGGCGTTGGAAAAACTCAAATTGCTATTCAATTTGCTCATAGCGCGGATGGTCTTTATAAATTTATTTTGTGGGCTGAAGCCAAATCTGAAGCAGCATTGGCTCAAGAAATTTTACAATTTTTTCAAGCTTTGGAAATTCCAGGTTATGAATCTCAAAAACAAGAAGTTATTTTTTCCGTTTTCAAAAACTGGTTATCAAGCAACAGTGATTGGCTTTTGGTTTTAGACAACTTGGAAACATTCGATCTTTTTGAAAAAATTGTTCCCGTAAAGTTTAAGGGAAATGTCTTGATTACTACTCAATTAAACGATACGAGTTGGGTCAAAAAAATTTCCATTACCCCTTTTGAAGAAAATGATTGCGAAGGAATTACTTTATTATTACGACGTTCTGGAACAATTGAACAAAATGACTCTATTGAAAAAGCTGAAGATAACGAATTACAGGCTGCAAAAGATATTGATCGATTATTTGGCGGTTTACCTCTAGCGTTGGAACAAGCAGGGACTTTTACTAAAGTAACAGAAATAACCCTAAACAAATATTTAAGCCTTTTTGAAGCCCATAGCAAAGAATTATTAGCACAAAAAACGAAAGAAACCAGTTACAAGAAATCAGTTACTCGTGCTTTTGAAATATCCCTTGAACAATCGAGAGAAAATAATCCTATATCTTGGGAATTACTACAAATTTGCTCCTTTTTAGATCCTGATTTTATTCCTGAAAAACTATTTGAAAAAAGCCAAGAACTTTTCGATAAAAACTGGGCTGAGGCGTTTAAAGACGACCTTTCGCAAACTAAAACCATTGGCGACGCTTGTAAGTTTTCTCTTTTGAGACGCGATAAAAAACAAAAATCGTTGCAAATGCACCGTTTGATTCAACAGGTTTTTCGTGAGAGATTAGAAGATCCAAAACCGTGGGCAGAAAAAGCTCTAAAACTATTAAGCGCTTCCTTTCCCGACCCCGAAGAGTTCAAAAACTGGGACCGATGCGGCCAGTTATTGCCATCAGTGCAAATTATGTTGCGTTGGATAAATAAATGGGAACTAAACTTTCCAGAAGCATTAATTCTATGTAATCGAGCTGGATACTATCGCATGACCCAGGGAGCTTATTTAGAAGCAGAAAGTTATTTTAGAAAGGCTTTCGCCATTTTCCACACTAATCCACAAAATAATAAATCCGATTATGGAAGAACCCTTAATTTTTTGGGCGAGCTCAAGGTCTATCAAGGCTCTTATCAAAACGCAGAAAATTTTTTTAAACTTTCGGAAAAAACTTGGAAGAAAGTTTATTCAACAGAACATCCCGATATCGCCTTGGCTCTCAACAATAAAGCCGTAATTTACAATTATAGAGGACGATATTTTGACTCCGAACCGCTATACAAACAGGCATTGGAAATGCGAAAAAAACTCCTTGGAGATGAACATCCCGATGTCGCTACCTCAATTGGAAATTTGGCTGGACTATATAAAAGTCAAGGACGATATAAAAACGCTGAACCACTCTATAAGCAAGCCTTAGAAATGCGAAAAAAAATCCTCGAGAATGAACATCCTGATATTGCAACCTCAATAGGGAGCTTAGCAGGACTTTATATAAACCTAGGACGATATAAAGAAGCCGAACCGCTATACAAACAGGCATTGGAAATGCGAAAAAAACTACTGGGAGAAGAACACCCCGATGTTGCTACCTCAATAGGAAGCTTGGCAGGACTCTATTCAAATCTAGGTCGCTATAAAGAAACAGAACCGCTCTACAAGCAATCGTTAGAAATGAGAAAAAAATTATTAGGTGATGAACATCCCGATGTCGCCACCTCCATAGGAAGCTTGGCAGGACTCTATTCAAACCTAGGTCGCTATAAAGAAGCTGAACCACTCTATAAACAAGCTCTAGAATTGCGAAAAAGACTCCTTGGAGAAGAACATCCCGATGTCGCCACTTCAAAGGAAAATTTGGCCGTACTTTTTTCCGACCTGGGACGTTATAAAGAAGCAGAACAGCTCTACAAGCAATCGTTAGAAATGAGAAAAAAATTATTAGGTGATGAACATCTCGATGTTGCTAATTCTAAGGCAAATTTGGCCACACTTTTTTCCGACCTGGGACGTTATAAAGAAGCAGAACAGCTCTATAAAGATGCTTTAGAAATGGAAAAAAAATTATTAGGTGATGAACATCCTAATATCGCCACTTCTATAGGGAATTTGGCTGGACTATATGCAGATCTGGGGCGCCATAAAGAAGCAGAACAGGTTCATAAACAAGTATTAGAAATGCGAAAAAAATTATTAGGTGAAGAACATCCTCATATCGTCAATTCAAAAGCAAATTTGGCCGCACTATATACAAAACTTAGGCGCTACAAAGAGGCGGAATCACTCTTCAAACAAGCGTTGGAAATGGGGAAAAAATTATTAGGTGAAGAACATCCTCATGTCGCTAGCTTAATGGGAAGTATGGCTCTACTTTTTATATACCAAGAACGCTATAAAGAGGCAGAACAACTTCAAAAACAAGCCTTAGCAATGGAAAAAAAATTATTAGGTGAAGAACATCCTAGTGTCGCCACCTCTTTAGGAAATTTTGCAGGATTTTATGATCAACAGGGCGACTATGAGAAAGCCGAGCCTCTATTCATACAATCTTTAGAAATAAAGAAAAAACTTTTAGGCAAAGAACATCCGGATATCCAAGGACTATTATGTAACTTGGGGAATTTATACTGGTCTAGGAAAGACTTTAAAAATGCTCAAGAGTATTTTCAAAAAGCTTTAGGCTTAAGCGAAGCTATTTGGGGATCTCAAAATTTAAAGACTACCAACTTACGAAAGGATCTAAAAATGGTTAAGAAAAAACGACCTATTTCAAAAAAGTCAAAAAATAAAAAAAGGGTAATTAAATTAAGGAAGTAATATTCTTTAGATAGAATTAAGGCAGGCAGTTCCATTCTCAATGAAGCAGTAAAACTAACACTAAAAAAGTTAATAGTTCAATTTCGCTAATTTATCTCTTTATTCGATTTCCGCAACTATCCTTAAAGGGGAGCCGCTTCCGCCTCCGATTTTCATTGGTAAGGCGATAACACGAAATCCTTTAGGAGGTAGCTTAGATAATTGACGCAGGTTTTCAAAGCCCGAAATATTGAATTCTCCAAAAACCTGATGAGCGAGAAATTTTTTAGATTGTCCAAAGTCCAAACTAGCTGTATCCAGTCCCACGGAGGAAACCTTACGCTTTTTAGCTAAGAATTGGGCGGCATCGACGCCAAATCCTGGAAAGTGTAGATTAGCCGTATCGCCTGGTTGGTCGGACCCGAGATATTTTCGTTTATCAGGCCAAAATCTCTCCCAACCTGTCCGCACTAAAACGATGGTTCCTTCTGCAATGATTCCGTTATTGCTCTCCCACTCCAGAAGATCTTGTTCCGAGATTAAATAATCAGGATGTTCTTTGGCTTTATGACTCACGTCTACTAAAACACCTGGAGCTATGAGACGGTTCAATGGGATCTCGTCCACCCTCCAGCGTCCTTCCGCAAAATGAGCCGGAGCGTCTATATGGGTGCCGCCGTGTTCAGCTCCGCTAAAATTATTCGCCTCGTACCAAAAACCCGACTTCGTTTCCCCTTTATGAACTTCTTCCAAATGGAAGGGGCGACTCGTGGGCCAGTAAATCGTCGATTCATCAAAAGGATGCGTCAAATCAATGAATCTTGATTCCGCCCAAGTGGAAATGGGAAACAAATAACTTATTGCCAAAGTCGCCAAATAAACAAATAGAATGTTACTCAGGTATTTGGACATTTTGGGAAAACAACTTCGCGTCATCGCAATTAAGAACTAATTATGAAAAAGTTTAAGCTCGGAAATATCTAAAAGGCAAATAAACCTAAATTTAAAACTCAATATTTTGCTTTTTTTACACATCTAAATCCGAAGGAAGGATTTTTCATTTTGGGATCTACCCAATTACGAGCGGAGATAATAGAAAAACCTTGTTGAGTTCTCCATCCCCCACCCTTGACAAGCTGTTGATTAATTGAGCTTTCCGAACTTGGGGCTACCCATTCCCAAACGTTTCCCGTCATATCTTGAGCGCCGCTGGAAGCAACCCCCGAGGGATAAGAACCTACGTGAGCAACACCGTCAAAACCATCATCGCTTCCCATTAAATTAGCCTTCTTGGGGTCATATCGATTGCCCCAGGGCCAAAGTTTTCTGACGGGACCTTGAGCCGCAGCTTCCCATTGAGCTTCCGTCGGTAATATTTTACCGGCCCAAAAGCAATAATCTTTGGCTTGAAACCATGTAACGCCAACTGCGGGACATTGTGGGCAAGAATTAATAAAACGGGTTTCGTTGTATTTCGGATCAAATTTTTTAAATTGAGCGACGGTTATTTCAAAACGATCAATATAAAAAGCCAACAAATTAATCTGAGTACCGGAAGAGTTTGTTTTTCCCGAAGGCGGGGTTACAAAATACTTGCCCGAATCTACTAAAACCATTGAGCTTTGATCTTTGGGATTTACAATGGAAGGTAAAACTAAACTTTGACGCTTCCCTGTCGATCTAGCCTTAGGTTTAGTTTTTTGTGGAGAATTTTGCGCAGTTTTAGAGGAAGATTTTTTTCCGGCTCGTTTTTTTTGGCTTTGGCTGTATTTATTTTTAGAGGATCTTCTTTTTTTATGTGGACCGCTTGAGCAGGAAAAAACAAATAACGCGCAGATAAAAATGGCAATTATTTTATTCAATTCTTATTGCGTTCCTTTTCCATATATTTATCAAATTTTCCCTTTAGGGAGTGGTATCGGTCGTAATTTTTTTTAGCTTCGGCTTTGTTACCCATCATTTCAAAGGAATAACCTAAACTATAATAAGCGTCCATAAATGTAGGGTCGAGTTGAACCGCCGTTTGAAAAACGGCAACGGCTTGTGAATAAGATTCCTGAACATTATAAATTCCTCCTAAGCCATAATATGCTTGAGGATTTTTTTTATCCTTATCAATAGCGTTTAAAAACGATTCTAAAGCGCGCCCATAATCTTCGTTACGAGTAAATTTCAAACCATCTTCCACATATTGTTGGCTGGTTTTTTCTGCGCATTGGCTTAAAATCAACCCACAAACAATTAAAAAAACTAGGCGAGCTAATTTATTTAAAAAAAAATATTTCTTATCTATTGTCATCGCGAAAAAAGAAGCCTGTCAGGAAGCCAAATAAAAAAACACTTAATTAGTTTTTTTATAGGAATTTGAAAATTTAGAAGCTTTAAAAGTCGTCTTAAAAACTTAAAATATCATAACACCAACCAGACCAAATTAAAACTGCGCTGGAATGGTCAAAACAAATAACAAACTAAAAGCTTAATGGATCCCACAATTTTTCTAATTATTTTAATTTGTTCAATTCTATCAGCTTTGGCATGCGCGTTTTTCTTTTTCGATTGGTTCGGAATTTTTAAACTTAGACAATCAAATTCCCACCGCATACAAAAATTTAGACGCCTGGCTAACCTCTCTGAAAACTTCCCTCAAGAAAAACAAGCTTGTCAGATTATCTCTGATAAGATCGATCACCTAGACTCAACCTGGTTTCTTTCAGATGAAGAATGGAATGTTTACGAAAACGTTCATACTTTTCTTTCAAATATCGCCTCCGCCTACAATCCAACTTCTAAAAATCCTATTTTAGAAGTTCGAGTAGGAAAATTAATCTCAGGTCTTAAAGCATTAAACTTAAAAATCTTAGAACTCTTGAGTCGCAAGGGTTTTCGAAAAATGGCCGACTTTCGCCTAAAACACGCTCTTGCCGTTCAAAAAGCGTGGAAAAAAAAGCAAGAGTGGGAAAGCTCTGGGTGGGGAACTTTTTTAAAAAGAACTCGATTTTACTTTATCGCCAAGTGGGCATACACAGCTTTTCGTTTTTTCGATATAAGTTTTTGGGCTATTAAAACTCTCACAAGCCTAACCCATCACTATGCTTTTAAAACGTTGCTCATTAATTTATATCTAGAACTTGGGGAGTTTGGGCTTTCGATTTACCGCGAAGACAACGAAAAAGCTTTCAATCTTGAGATGGAAGATCTCGAAGATAATTTAGAAAATAGTTCTATCGATATAGACTGGGCTCAGACAGAAACACCCATTGACGTAAAAATCAGTTTAGAACCATTACGCAAAGATATCTTATATTCGAAAAGCCTAACAAACTGGGAATCGATTAAAGCAATTTATTGGGAAGAGTTTGAAACCGTCGCAGAATACTATTATCCAGAATCTGAAAATCCGATATACGAAGTCAAACTCTATAATAGTTTAGCGTTCGCTTCTCGGCTGTTGGAAGCTGCATCTTCATTGGAAAAACGACCGGAAATCCGAAAGATCTTAAGTTTTCGAATCGCGCAAGCGGTAGAGTTAAAAGAGCGCGCCGATTCTATTATGGAATTTCCTATAATAGAGTGGTTAAGAAAATATAATTTAGGAAGAGCGGCCAAAGTCGCCAAATTAGCCTTTCAAACTATTAAAAATAGACACCCGGGCTTCATATTAAAAGACTTACTGACAACACTACTTATAGAAGGCGCGAAACGTTGGTCCTACATATTCCTGTTTGATAAAATAGCTGAAGAGTCTTGCAAATTATACGGCAAGATTCCAGAAGGATCTTCAAGTAAAAAAGAAATTTCTTCCCGCCAGGTTATTTCACCGCAATAAAACCTGCAAAGTTATACCATTTAAAAAATAGATCTACCGTTTCAAACCCGCTCCGATTCAAAAGATCCGTATTCTCATCCAATCTATAGGGAATCAAAACATTTTCTAACGCTTCTCTTTTTTGATTTATTTCTTTGTCTGAATAACCTTGAAGCTTTTTAAATTCGCTATAAATCTCTACATAAAACCGGTTAAACATAGAGTTATTTCCTAAAACTTTTTCGACCAAAATAAAACATCCATCGGTGTTTAGCCCTTCATAAATTCGTCGCACTAAGCTTTCTCTCTGAAGCGGCCTCACAAACTGCAAAGTGTAATTCATAAAAACGACAGAGGCGTTTTCTATCTCTAAATTTTCGGAAATATCATTGAGTCGCAATTCAATATCATGCGCCGACTCTTCTTTAATTTTGTTTTTTGCTTTCTCTAGCATCCATGGCGAATTATCAATCCCAATCATTTCAATCGAACTTTCATCCAACTTGTTCGACAAATCGATCAATAAATTAGCGGTTGAGCAACCGATATCAAAAACTCGCGTATTAGGTTTGATAAAGTTTAAGGCTAACCGCACCGCCATTTGCCGAGTTTCCTCATAAAGCGGCACGCTTCGATTCAACATATCGTCAAATACGCCTGCCACTTTTTCATCAAATTCGAAGGCGCCGTTTGCGGTCGGTTCTTTAAATAATTCGTCTTTTTCTGTCATTAAATCAAAAATTTAGAAGAGTCTCTAATAATTAGTATTTTACTAGTTTGCTATCGCCCAGCCCTTAGGATTAAGGCCTGGGC
>JAYOZP010000001.1:68490-109206 GCA_038154245.1 Nitrospinales bacterium
GGCCTGGGCTCTTAGCAATTCAAAGTTTTTTACTGCTTCCTTAGTTTTAATAATCTATTTTAAAGAGGATGACGTAAAGCTCCTTTTCCTCCAAAGCGTTTCAAATAGATTTCAAAAGTTTTAGCGTCTGTACCTGCGTCTATATAAATATAAGTTTTTCTGGATGAAGAGTTTAATGCAAAATTAACTCTCCACAATTGACTCCCGTCCACAAACATCAATGCTTCCCAGGGCTTTACAGCTACAAAACCGCGATTATTTTCCATAAAATCCATAAAGTTATCGAAGCCATTTACGCACAAATTTGACCGAAGACCTCGCAAATCACAAACCGCTCGTAGCCCCGTAAAATTATTTTTTGTCCTCGCTTCTAATCGTTCGGCTAACACATTATTTTTTTCAGTTTCTTCTATTGTAGATTTTTTTAAAAAAGCTTGGACTATTTCATCAGAGCTTAAATCAAATTTAAAGTGCGCATCCTGATCGTTCCGAATAAGAGTGTTGTAACGAGTTATAGTAACTCTATTCCATGCTTTATCGCTTAGTCGAGGAGCCGCTTTGGTAAGATTTTCCGCCCCTTTGAGACACTCGCTTTCATTTAAATCAAGCGAACAAATTAAATTACCGACTTGGAGTCCTCTTTTTAACTGGACTCCAAAGCTTTCATCAATCGAATCGTATATATTTTTTCTCTCCGCCCATTCTTTTTGCACATCCTTAAAAACAATTCTATCTCTAAGCGCTTCAACGTCGGCGTCAAATTTTAGCGGTAATGTTTCAAACTCTTTTTCAGGAGCAAACGACTCCGATATTACGATTCGTTTCCAAACTTTGCTTTTGGCTTCCATATTCTTTAGAACTCGAGCCAAATTTTGATAACCCACTAGACATTGATCGTTGGAAATTTTTTGCGAGCAATATAGCTCGTTCACTTTTATCTTTTTATTGATTTCACTCTTTACTTCGTTGATTTTATCCAGAAACGCCTTTTGTTCTTCCCACGACATTTTTTCATTAAAAAAAAGCTTAACTTCTTCCTTAGACGCGTTCCAAGGAATCAAAACCGTATCAAAACCCCCGGTCCGCAAAAATCGATTCGAAATACCAACCACTCGCAATCCGGCATTTTTAACTTCTTTCAAAACCGCATGAAGAGTTTCAGAACCTCGAAGACAATTTTCTATCAATGAAGTCTCGTCCTCAGGGAACCCAATATTTTTAATAAAAGGAAAGCATTCCAAACGCTCCAAACCAAAATCGCGTTCCATTTCAGCTTTTATAGAAAGTAACCCATGAAAAACATTTCTTTTCGGAGTTTCAGCTATCGTATTAAAAGGATAAAAAAAGACCAAAAAACAAACAAAAAATAAAACCCATTTCTTTGAACCCATCAGGTTCTCCTAATGTAATTAGAAAAATAATAAATTGTATATATAGTTAAGCTCACAAAACTCAAATTCGCCAAAAAATACGCCACAAACCTGAAAAAAATTAATGCACAGGGGGTACTATTAATTATTTAAGAAATAGAGGTAAGAAGGCAAGCTAAAAAGCAAAGGGGATTTTTGGTGAGAAATCTGAAAAATCCTATAAACTCAAGAAGTAAGATGAGTATAATAAAAAACGTGTCGACGTTTAAACCGGAAATCCTAGTAAATGCCGCTTCAACCAACGATTCCACCAACCTCTCCGCAGAAACATAAACTAAGAATTCATCTATTTTTTTTGACAATTTTTATTCTTATTGGGGTTTATTTAAGGGCTAAAACTCTAGCCGCGCCTATATACCCGTTTATGTATCGCTTTGATATTCTTCCTCACTTGGATTCTTCATTTCTCGACCTCTTATTATCCGAATACCATAGGACTATTCAGATTTATAGAAACGCGTTTTCTGCTCTATTTATTCAATGGTTTGGTTTGAACAATTACACGCCAAGAATTTTTTCGACAATCGTCTCATTTTGCACATTTGGGTTAATGTACAAATTTGCTAAGCGTTATATTGGGACAACCGAAGCGGTTCTCTCAATCTTATTGATTGGCGTATCTTACGCTAGTCTTCATCACACAATACGCCCCCAATATGGTGGATTTTATATATTTGCTTCTCTCTGGACGGTATGGGCTTTGTTCAGGGCCTATGAAACTGGTAAAAAATTTTACTGGTGGTCGTTTTTGGCGGCTAATTTTTTAAATGTTACTAATTGTATTATTGCTTATATTTTCATCCCAGCTTTAATCGGCCTTGCTTTTTTGTTTTGGAAGTACCGAATTCTCTTTTGGGGCAACACCCACTCAGAAAATAAAAAAAACCTAAATTTAAAAAGCTTTATTATCTGTTTGGTCGCCTCAATTGTTTTGTCTCTAGCGTTATATTCCGTTCGCGGATTTAACATTCCTCTCAGGGCATATAATCTAGCTTTCCAGCAAAAAGTAGAAAAAGAATTAGCCAATGACGATATAGTCCATATTCACCAATCAAAATCGTATGTTTCCGCTTTCAATCAGTTGATCTATGAAGTGTTCGTCAAACTGAATTATGAATATAAGGATTATGTTCCTGCTCCAGGAATCAGCGAGAAAATAAAATCGAGACTATGGATCTATCCGTCGTTTTTTATCCTAGGACTGGCCGCCCTGTTTCATAAAAAACGGCCTCTCTTTTGGTGTTTTTTAGCGATATTCGTCCTACCAATTTTGGCAATTGTTTTAGGATCAAAATTAGGCGAAGGCCGATATTTGTTCGGCATTTTTCCTTTTTTTCTTATGACTGTTGCCGCTGGATTTGTTTATTTATTTTCTTTATTAGGTTATTGGATGCCCACCAAAATCCTTAATCAAACTTTGACTCTTACATCGGGTTTTTTAATATTTTCCTGGTTTGCGCATCCCGCTCCGGTTTGGAGCGATCGGTTGCAAGACGAAATGTTCCACATGCAAGGAGCTCGAGCCGCCAGCCAATATTTAAAAAAGCATGTCGGTCCACAAGACATTATTTTAAATGTAACCGACTCTGCCGATCTTATTAATGAACAACTTCATTTTTCTAACTTTGAACTTTATTTTAAATCATTTTTAGAAACTCACCGGATGAGTAATTTGTGCCAAAGAAAAGGCCGAGTAGGGATCTGGGTAATTCTAAAAAAACCTCTAGAACTAGGGCAAGGCTTCCCTTTTTATTTTCCTAAAGGTTATTTTCCTCAATTAGTGAAGAGCTACACTCATTTCTCAATTTATTACGGCAAAATCAATATCTCAGAAAGAAGAGGAATGAAACCTCAAATCGAATTCTCAACTCCTTTCTGAGCTTTCATGAAAGCTAGATGTTTCCAAAGCGAGAGAAAATTTCAAGAAGCGGAAATTTACTATCAATGGATGATCCAACAAGGACTGAATGTCCATCGGGCTTTATATAATCTAGGTTTAATGCATTCTTTTTTTAATATCGATTTAGCCGCTTCGTTCTTGCAAAAAGCGATTGAAATCATAGAAACGCCAACTAAAATTCCACAAAATGCAATAAAAGAACGAGTGCAAATTGTATACGAATTAACCGATAAAAAACTAGCCGCTACAAAAACAACCGGAAAGGGTCTTCGTTCTTTTAGGGTTGAGAAGAACGGAATTACTTATAGGCAATGGTATCTGGAAGATACTGTTCGGAAATTTTCGATCTACTATATAGAATACTATCTCTCGCTTGGAAAAATCTTCTATGTAAAATATTCTCGAACTCGAGACCCACAATGGTTCGAAAAAGCGGCTTTCTACTTTTCAAAAGGCTTGGAATTACATCCGAATCATTATCAAAAGGAAAAAATTTTGGAGCTTTTAGAAAGTAAAAGCTTAACGCTGGATCAAAAATTTTTAACCTTTAAGGTCCACCATTTAAAAGGCGTTGCCGATGAATTTCCACCGGTTTTCTATTAAATCGCTAAAATAAAGCGGAACTAGAAATAATATTCGAGTTCAAACTGGAACAAATCGTCGTTACGCTGTTGTAAGAAAAGATCGGATTCCTCTTGATTAAAGAAGGTTCTAACTTCTAAAGTTGCTTTCAAGTTATCTCCAAATCGCCTACTGGTTTCAATAAAAGCAAGCGTGGCTGGAGAACCGATATCTTGAATCCAGCCGCCTAAAAATTCTGTGCTGTTTTCGTCGTTCAAAGCCAGTCGTAAACCGCCGAGCAAATCGTTTTCAAAAGCGTTAGTGGCAAAACTTCCGCGATCGTCGTATAACCACTCTCCGATCACTCCTAAGTCCATACGGGTTTTCCAAATACCCGTAAAGGTATACTCAAAACCTCCTGTCCATGCAAAGAAAGGGTCGCCTTGGCCTGTGCGATAAAATCCTTCAAATTTCCACAACCAATCTTCAACCACATAGGAAATATCTGTCGCCGTTTGATTTATAACTTGATAGAAAGGAATCAGTATCGGAGAACCATTTTCATCTCGGTCTGGCAACAAAGTAGGTTCTCTATTTGTTCCATAAAAATGATAAACGCCAAAATCTATGTCTCCAAAAACTTGGGTGTATCTCAACGCCAAATCAGAACGCCATTCTTTAGCTCCGCTCTCGTACTGCGCTTGTCCTACTGCAATAATTGGCTCTCCTCTTAATCTTCCGCCTTTTCCGGGGAATGTTCTTTCGCGAAAATAAGGAAGAAGAAAAAAGTCTAAGGTTCCCCAATCTTTATCCAACGATAAATTGACCATTGGCTGTCCTAGAAAATCTTCGAAGTCGATATTTTCAACTAAGTCTATTTGATTGATAATATTGACGAGGTGAAAACCTTCGGTAACTCCCCAAAATAATTTTCGAACCCCTACCCTTAATTCAAAATCGTCTTTAAGCCACAAATAAGTCAATTCGCGAACATCGAAATGAGTGCGCTCCGAATCTGCGCTGTCTAATCTAAAAAAAGGAACGAAAGTAAAACTACTTCCGTCGTCAAACTCTTTGTAATATTCCGGTTGCGCGACAACAGAAACCGAATGTTCGTTTTGACCTTCATATAAAGAATTATTGGGAAACAGACGAACTTGGCCGCCTACATATCCAGAAATTTCGGCTTCTGCAGCTATAACATAAGAACTAGCAACAGGACCCAAAAGCACCGTTGTCATACTTATTAAAAAAAACTTAAACAAGTTAAATTGAAGAAGTTTTGTTTTAAGCATTTTCATAACGTAAAGTAACGGTTTCGTCGACAAAACGTTTACTATCTAACCGAATTAATAAAGGAGGTAAAAATAAAAAATCTACAATCAGGGCGAACACAATCGCCAGTCCGGTGAGCAATCCCATTTGGGCGTTGACCAAAAATCCAGAAAAATTCAGCACAAAAAATCCCGCGATCAAAATAATCGAAGTTACCACCATCGCTGTGCCAACTTGATGAAACACAATGGGAATTGTTTCTTCAGGAGTCAAACCTCTTTCACGACGAAATCTAATATACTTACTTAAGAAATGGACCGTATCGTCAACGACAATCCCAAGACTGATAGCCGCAACAAGGGCGGCGGACATACCCACTTCGCCAACTAAAGATCCCCAAACCCCAAAGGCTAAAACAGGTGGAAATAGATTCGCAAAAAGGCCGATCATACCATATTTGAAACTCTTCAACGCTCCGATCAAAACTAGAGTGATTATCCCTATCGCTAAAGCCGTTCCTCCAATCATGCTTTGGATATTACGCAAAGCGATATGGGCAAACATGATTAATGGACTGGCTCCAATTGTCTCAATGCCGGTATTTTCTTTAAGCCAGGAACGCGCCCTATCGTCCAGTTCCAGCAACTCTTTGCTCGACAAGCTTTTTAGAACTGAAAAAAGTCGCGTCGAAGACTTATCTATATTGATTTGGTTATTTAAATCCAAACCAAAAGGTAACGACATTTCATATAGAAGCAGAAATTGCGCTGCAAGCTCTCTAGATTCCGGCAATTTGTAATAGCTGGAATCGTCGCCGTGCATATTTTTATTCAGTCGCTTTATCGTGTCTGTAAAAGAACTAACATAAAGCACTTCCGGTTGAGTGCGATACCAGTTTGTAAATTTTTCAACTAATTCTAAAAATTTTGGATTTGAAATTCCGCCAGACTCTCCAGCCTCTAAAGAGTAGTCTATAAACATAAATCCAGTTAAATTATCTGCGAGGTAATCGCTATCGGTTCTAAAAGGAAATCGTTTATCAAAATATTCATTAAAGTTGTCGTCTACTTGAATTTTATAAATTGGGAATGAAACCGCTACGCCTACGACTAAAACAAACCAAAACAAAAAGTTTTGCTTTCGGACTACAAACTTTCCAAATCTTTCCATGAAAGGCGAATAATCATTTTCTCTAAGTTTTCTCTTTAAAGGAGCAAAAGAAATAATCGCAGGTAGAAAAAATAGCGAATAAACAAAAGCCGCCGCCACTCCCATGGCAATAATATTTCCCAAATCGCGGTAAGGAGGAGAATCGCAAAAATTTAAACTTAAAAACCCAATTGCGGTTGTTAAACTTGTCAAAAAAACCGGTTGAAGATTTAAACGAACAGATTCGTAAATGGACTCTAACTTCGATTTGTCTTGTTCTCTTTGCTGAAAAACTGTCGTTAAGATGTGAACATTATCGGCAACGGCGATAGTGAGTATGACCGTCGGCGAGAATGAAGAAACGGTGGTCAAATTAATTCCTAACCACCCTGCCAAACCCATCGCGGTCATGTTTGAAAAAAACACAATCGCTAGCGTCGCTATGGTTCCAGTAATCGAACGTAACGTAAGAACAAGGAATAAAATAACAGTCAAGTACATTAATGGGATAAGCGTTTTCATATCCCCTGTAACAGCGCTAACAAACGTGTCGTTCATCATCACCACGCCAGACACATATACGTTAACCTCGGGATAATTGGATCGAGCGCGTTCCGAGATTTCTCGAACATATGCGGCTATGTTGGGAACTTGGTCTAACTTTTCGTCGGGAACATTAACCGTTATGTTGATTCCCGCCATATCGCCTTTTGCAGACACTAATCGGTTCACCAACGTCGGTTCCGATAAAGCAATATCGCGAAGGCGTTTTAGATCGGCGGAAGTTAAGTTTTCGGGTTTGGGAGCTAAAGGCTCGACGATCAACTCGTCTTCTTCAGCATGGGTGTGCTGGTAATTTGTTAGGGAATCAACGCGTAGCGAGAATGGTATTTGCCACGACCATTCTGTTAAATCCGCTACAGCTTTTAACGTTTCTAACGAAAAAACGTTTCCATCTTTAGCTTCTACCCCGATAAATATATTATCGGATTTAGAATATTTATTTTGAAGAGCTTCAAAAGCTTTTAAATGAGGATTATCAGGGCTAAAAAAAACCCGATAGTCGGTAGTAAATTTTAGAAACCGCATTCCGCTTCCGGACAAAGCGACTATAATCAATGTCGCTAAAATAATCGGCAAGCGAAATCTAACGATCCATTTTCCTAATTCCATATATAAACAAATAATTCTTATTAAACGAATTCATAACGACATAACCTTTTATACTCAAGGATAAGTACATTACGATGAACTTTTGAATTGCTTAAGACCCAAAAAATTAAGGTCCATATTCTTTTTCGACTTTACAAATTCTGACTCTATAGTCTGCATACCATTTGGTTTTTTCTTTTTCCTTGGCCGGAATATGTTCGGGGTGGTTTTTCCAACTTTCTATCGCCTCTAAAGTCTCCCAATAAATGACTCCAATCGTAAGATCATCGCCGCCAGCCATCTCTACCCCTAAAAATCCTGGGACTTTTTGCGCTAATCCTAATAAGTGGTTTGCAGTGTCCTGTTACTCTTGGTCCATTACCTTCTGTTTGGAGGCAAAAACAACTGCATAATATGGAGGAGTAAGCTTTATTAATGGTTCGCTCATGATTTCTCCTTTTAAATTTTTTTCAGTTATTAGTTATTATTATCAAAAATCTTATTCAAGGATTCTTTTGTGACGATTTTGGTAATAAAAATCCTGCATGCTTTGGTAAGGATCAATAGCGTCCTGATCTAAAGCTTTTTTATCTTCTATGTAAAACGAGTAAGAATTTACTTGTTCGCCTAAGGCTAGACCCGCTGTACCCACAAAAGGGAGAAAATAATTAGCGGGAGCTAAAAAACCGTCTACCGTCTTTCCCAAAGCGTGTCGAGTGGATACAGGACCAAAAACTGGCAATACCAAGTAAGGACCATTAGGCGTTCCATAACTAGCTAAAGCTTGGTCAAAGTCTTCATCTACAGATTCTAAACCAACATATTCTTCTGCCACATCAAATACCCCCCCTATACCAGCTGTTGAATTGATAAGAAACCTTCCAACTGTACGTCTTGATTTTTCAAAATCGCCTTGGATTGCGCTACTAACCAAACGAGCTGGCATACCAATATTATCAAAGGCATTTCGAATAGCCAATCGCACAGGTTCTGGAGCGATAAAACGATATCCTTTAGTTAACGGTTCAAAAAAATATTTTTCGATTTTAGAGTTAACTCCAAACATAGCTCGATTAAAAGATTCAAAACGGTCGTCAACTTTAGGTAAACTTGCAAACTCGCCGTTAAAAGGGTCTTCCTCTTCGTCAAAAACCAACCCTTCTTCAGGTTTTGAGTCTAGTTTTGGAGCTCCTTTTTCTTTAATTTCTTTTTTAGGATGGCTTTGCTTGGCAGACTTCTTTTCAATATCGATTTCTATTTCTTTGGCCGCAAAAGATATATTGGCCGAAAAAACCATTAAAGCAAACGTCAAAAAAATAATTAGTGATTTAGAATTCATAATGATTCAGACAAAAATTTATTTAGTGAATATAAAAACCTATCTAGCTCTTTTCAAACTATTCTTTCGAAAATCTTTTTCCGTAAGTCCTACTTGGAATTTGTAATCCTTCCATTCAAGTCGAGTACTTTTACCTGTTTGGTGGTTTACAACTCGAAACTCGTCGGCGTACCAATACCGATTTAAATATTTTTTATATCCGTGAAACGTTTGCGTTTTTAGTAACGAATTTTTTCGATCGTAGTACTCGATTTTCCAAATGCGATATTCTTTTTGATCAGACCAAATAATCTGACGCGTGTAACCTGAGTTCTCGTAGGTAGGGTACCTTTCAACCACGAAGCAAGGCATTCCTTCGCATTCTTCGTCTCTCAACCATTTATAGGTATATTTTTCAACTTCTTGACTGGTGATATCTTCATACGCAAACTCGCTACCCATAAAAGGACCAGACTTGTTAGAAGAGCTGATTCTTTTAACGCGCTTTAAAGCAGGTAAAAAAAGCCATTGATCATCGTTGCCTTCTCGATGAGTGAAATTTAACAACGCCGTTCCCTTCACATCTTTGGGCCGATCAAAAATAACCAAGCTTTTGTCTCCATCGTCTTTCACTTCAAACGTTTTATTTCTTAAATAACGAACGCTGGTCTCGCCTTGTTTATTTTTCAGAGTCATGACCGTCTCGGCGGTAAAATCGTGAAAATCGTCGTACCTACTATCTCCCTCTCGAGCAATGGCAAGCCCTTTCTCTTCTGGGGTTTCTGCAAAAACCTGTGAACCCCAAAAAAGAATAAAGCCAATGGCTAAAACAAATCTCAAATTTTTCATTTTTATTCTCCAAATCCAAAAACTATTTTTCTAAGCGCTTGCAACCGGAGTCGCTTGTGTTAAAAACTTTTCTTCAAACTTAAGCAGCACGGGGGGTAAAAAGAAAAAATCGGCTAACAGGGCAAAACCGACGGCAAATACTGTCAATAATCCCATATGAGAATTTATGACGAACCCCGATTGGGAAATAATCAAAAACCCGGCAACCAGAACTACCGAAGTAGACCATAGAGCCGATCCGACTGTTTTAAACGAATATCGAATAGCCTCTTCCGGAGATTTTCCTAGTTCTCTTCGCGCGCGCAAATATTTACTGAGAAAATGAACTGTATCGTCGACAATTATTCCTAAAGAAAGAGCGACAACAACAGATATCGCCAAACCTATTTCTCCAAAGAATATCGCCCAAACTCCAAACGCCATAAAGGCGGGCACTAAGTTTGGTATTAGACTTATTAATCCAAACTTTAAACTTCTAAGCGCGAATATTAGAATTCCTGAAATCAACGCTAACGCTAAAACCGTTCCTGCAACCATACTCTTGACATTACGCAACGCTATATTTGAAAACATAATTAAAGGACTAGCGCCATTAGTTGTCATCGCCGGCAAACCGTTATCCTTTAACCACTGTTGAGCGCGTTCTTCTAAACCTAACGCATACTTTGAGGTGGCGTCTCTAAATATTGCGGTAAATCTTGTCGCCGATTTATCAACATTGATTTGGTTGTTCAAATCTAAACCGTATGGTAAAGACATTTCGTAGAGCAACAAATACTGCGCGGCAAGCTCTCGATTTTCTGGCAATTTGTAAAAATCGTTGTTGTCTCCGTGCATGTTTCGATTCAGCCTTTTCATAACGTCTGTTAACGTGCCTACGTACATAATTTCTGGCTGCTTTAGGTACCATTGCTTAAATTCCTCCAATTTCACTAGATATTCTGGATTTGCTATTCCTCCCGAATCTCCGGATGGCAACGAATACTCAATCGCTTCAAAACCCGTTAAATTTTCAATGATAAAGTCATTGTCGTTGCGAAATTGATATCGTTTGTCAAAATATTTAGTGAACAAATCGTTGATCTCTATACGAGGAATTTGCGAAGCTAATCCCACTATAAGAACCAACATGACCCAAAATAATTGTTGGCGACGATTGAGAACAAATTCCGCCAACCCTTCCATAAATCCCGTACCCGCAATCGTTTTTACGCCTTTCTTCATTGGCAACACCGACATGAAAGCGGGTAGAAAAAGTACGGAATAGATCAAAGCGAACATCACGCCAACCGCAACAATATTTCCTAAATCTCGATAGGGCGGCGAATCGCTAAAATTTAAACTTAAAAAACCAATCGCAGTCGTGACGCTGGTTATGGTGACAGGAGATAAATTGATACGAAGAGATTCGACAATCGATTCTTCTCTCGACTTACCGCAGCGCGCTTCCTGAAAAAGCGTTATCAGAATATGAATACTATCGGCAATCGCCATGGTCAGTATGTACGTTGGCGCATTCGCAGAAACTGGCGTCAACTCAATACCCGCCCAACCAGCTAGCCCCATAGCCGTTACTGTGGAAAACGTAATTACTATTAAACCGGCAATGGTTCCTGAAACGGATCGCAAAACAATCCACATGAGAACAATGATCACTAAATACATTCCAGGGACTAAACTCGCCATATCCTGTTGGCTCGCTTCGGAAAACTGGTTGTCCATAAAGACAATTCCAGAAAGGTAGACTTTTATATCTGGATATTTTTGCCTAAACTCGCTAGCCATATTGCGGACAAATCCCACAACCTCCGGCACTTCGTTTAAATTTTTTCCAGGTAAAGTAACGGTTATATTGATTCCTGTTACTTTGCTCGTAGGAGAAATGAGCCGATTCACCAATATCGGTTCGCTCAAGGCAACTTTGCGGATTTTTTCTATCTGCTCGTCGGTAAGATCTTTTGCATTTTTAACAAGATCCTCAACAATTAGATCGTCTTCTTGCGACCAAGTATTTTGAAAACTGGAGATAGATTCCACGCGAGTGGAATATGGAATTTGCCAAGATTGTTTCGTTAACTCCTCAACGGCGGCTAAAGTTTCACGAGTGAATACTTTCCCGTCGGCGGGTTCCAACGCGATCAAAACATTATCGTTTTTGTTATATGTATTCTGAAGCGTATCAAAGGCATTTAATTGCGGATTTTCATCGCTAAAAAAAACGCGATAATCGGTGGAAAACCCTAAATGCCGACCTCCGCTGCCAGCGGCCACAACAAACAAAACGGTGGCGATAATTATTAACCACCGTTTTTGAACTACCCAAACGCCAAACCCATTATCTAGTTTCATATTTAGCCGCCAAATAAAAAATAATAAATTTTTTATAAAATATTTAGCAATAAGCCAAAAAAAATCAGCTTCTCTTGCCCAAACCTCGAACTAATAAATCCACCACTCCTTTGGCTTCGTCTTCTAGCTTTTCAAAAGGGTATGAATTGATAAAATGCGGGGCGTTAAAAATGGTTACCGCCGCTTGAATCAAGCTAGCAGTTTCCAATATATCCGAAACATCAAATTCTCCAGAACGGTTCCCTTCGGCTAAAATTTCCGCTAAAAGTGATTGTTGCCCCTTCAAACGAGCCTGGATTATGTCAAACTTTTCTTGTTGAATGTACATAACCAATTCATAAAGCTTAGGTTGTTCTGAAAACTGTTCGTAAACATGGTAAAACTTTTCTAAAACAAAGGTTTTAAGCTTTTCTGTCGCAGTTAAACCCGGTCGTTTAATAATATCCCTTAATAAAGCGTCCATCTCATTAAAACAACGCATGGCGCAAGCAGCGCCGATATCAGCTTTATTTGGGTAATATCTATACAAGTTTCCGGCAGACATATCGCAATCTTTCGCAATTTCCGCCATGGTCGTTTTCCCAAGGCCATATTGACCAAACCTGGCAAACGCTGCATCTAAAATCTGGTTCCGAACCTCGTCTACTGTCTTTTCCATCGTTTTCATAAAACAAAGCGTAACACATTAATAAATATTTTACAAAATATTTATTATTTATTTTTCACAGTATTTCACTTATATTCTTGATATCTTATAGATAAGTATAAAAATACCGCAAGTTAGCAACTAATAAATAGGAGAAAAACCATGGCATATTTTATGATCGCATACCACGGAGGAAATCAGCCAAGTTCAGAAGAAGAAGGTATGGCTCAAATGGAAAAGTGGAAAGCTTGGATTGGAGGCCTCGGCGAAGCTGTAGTAAATTCTGGAACTCCGTTACCAGCTTCAAAAATTGTTACCGCAAATAGCGTTGAAGACGATAACGACCCAAATTCGATGAATGGATTTGCTGTTGTAATAGCGGAAGATATGGAAGCCGCCGTTAAAATTGCTCAGGACGATCCATTTTTAGAAAATGGAGGAACAATACGGGTTTCTGAGATGAAATCTATGTAACAACAAAACTCAGATTAATAATTTAATCTGTTTATTTGAAAGGCATGAAACCTAATCTTAGCTCTGCAATTAAAATATTTATTCTTAAGTCGAGGCTTTAAGAAATTAGGACTAATAGAGAAAATTAACTAGGAGCTTCTTTATGGCTGCCCTCAAAATAGGCTCATGCCTCTGTAAAAAAACAAAGTTTGAAATTGACAGGAATTTTGAAAGCTTTTATCTTTGCCACTGTGATCGATGTCGAAAGGATACTGGATCTGCGCATGCAGCAAATTAATTCTCATCCACCGCAAGGCTCAAATGGGTTTCGGGATCAGAAAATGTAAAAACCTTTAACCTGCCATCATCACGCCATGTCAAAAGTTTTTGTTTATTCTGCGGTTCGGCTACGCCAAGCATTCAAATGGAAGGAGAACTTTTAGCAGTTCCGGCTGGAAGTCTTGATAGTTTTTTCTCAATGAAACCAACTGCTCACATTTTTTCTTCGGACAAAGCTGGTTGGGATGAAAACTTAGAAAGGACTACAAAATTTGAAGAATTACCGAGTTCGCCATAGATATATAATAGTAGAAATTTTTACTTTAACTAGCCCATCAATATGTCAATTTACACCTTCCATGATATCTTGAATGCCACAGACAAAAACTCGTTAAGTCGCGGGAAAATTTATGCGCGTCAAAATAGAGTCAAATACTTTTTTTTGAGCAAATCAGGCTCTCAGTTTCTAATTGATGGGAAAGTTATCGGGTCCAGGTTATACCATCAAACAATTCGCATTCACAGGACAAAAACAAGAGCCAAAATAATGGGAGAATGTTCGTGTCCTGTAGAATTTAACTGCAAACATGTTGTCGCATTACTCCTCCACGGCCTTGAAAAACAATCAGAAGTTCTGGCTAAAAGTCATCCTGTAAAGTCGGAACTTGGCGAAGAGCTAAACGCCTGGCTGAAAAACATAGGCGAAGCATTTAAAAACGTGGAGGAAAACAACAAATACCCAGACGATATCCTCCAACGTTTGGTCTACGTCATCAATCCGGAAATTATCTCAACCTCTCAAGCAGGCGTAAGAGTAACTCTGTATTCCGTCCGACTACGCGTCAACGGGGAATTTAGCAAAGCCAAGCCCAAACATTTCAATATCAACAACTTCTTTTTTGGACAACCAGCGCATTATCTACGTCCTATCGATTTAGAAATTATTTCCGCTCTAAGAATAAATAATCAAGTATTTAGCATGAATTTAAATGTCCAAAGCTTACAAGGAAAAACGGGAAGTCAGATTTTCTCCAAAATAGTTTCTACAGGGCGATGCTATTGGAAAGATATTCACAGTCCCGCGATGAAATCAGGTCCAAATATAAAAGGCGATTTATTCTGGAAAACTAAAGAAAACGGCGATCAAAAACCAGCAGTTTCTTTTCCCAACGTTAAAAATTTTGAAACGTTCGTTTTAGACCCTCTTCACTATTACAATCTCAAAACTGGAGAAACTGGAGAAATCCAAACCAATGCTTCTGCCTCTCTCGCCTCGGCTTTTATGAAAGCCCCAAGTATAAAACCGGAACAAGTCGATCCTCTTATAAAAAAAATAACAAAACAGTTTCCAACCGGTGAAATTCCAAAACCCGCTATTTTGAAAACCGAAATTATCAAAACCAACGCTCCCATTCCTTGCTTAAAGTTTTTTATGGGAGAGATTGATCAACCTATAAGCTACGATTCATTCGGGTTTATGGAGCTCCCCATGGTTTGGCTTTCATTTGAATACGATGAGATGACCCTACCTTGGAACAACCTTGAAAACGCTTTGCAAACGCTTCCTAATAAATCCAAAGATACATTGATAAAAATAAAACGTCATTTAGAGGTTGAAGAGGCAGCGCGCGATAAACTAATTGACCTGGATTTTGTGCAATATGAAGAACTATATCTATTAGAACAAGACTCGCCTTTTAACGCTGCCTTTGTCTATTTTCCCGAAGAATTCGAAACTCACGAAAAAAGTTTCATAAATTTATTTTTAGATGAAATTCCCCAATTAGAAAAAGAAGGTTGGAAAATTGACTTAGGCGAATTTCCATTCCAAATTCAAAAGGCAGAAGATATATTTATAGAAATTGAAGACAATAATGAAAATGATTGGTTTGAAATAGACGCATATACTACCATTGATGAAAATCGCATCAATTTGCTTCCTCTCCTCGTGGATTACTTGGATATTTTAGAAACTACAGAACCTTCTAAACTATCTCAATGTCTAAAGGAAGAAAAAACGCTTTTTCTTATTAACGATGAAGGCGGTAACATTGCGGTAAACGCAAAAAAGGTGGAACCTCTTCTCCAATTTTTACTCGCTTTGTTAAACACAGGAGAAATTAAAGAAAAAAAAGCGCGCCTTTCCAGATATAGAAGCGCAGAACTTTCTGATTTGGAGGATCGATGTGAAAATATCCAATGGTCCGGCGGGGAAACTATTCGGGATTTGGGCCGACAACTTAACAAATTTGAAGGAATCGAACCAGTTAAAGCGCCTAAAGAATTTACGGGTCAATTACGTTCTTATCAGCAAGAAGGCTTAAATTGGCTCCAATTTCTTCGGAAATTCAATCTGAATGGAATTCTAGCCGACGATATGGGGCTTGGAAAAACCATTCAAGCCTTAGTTCATATCAATGTTGAAAAATCCAAAAAGCGAATTACGAAACCATGCTTGGTAATAATGCCTACAAGCCTGATTCCAAATTGGATTAAAGAAGCTTTACAATTTGCGCCAAATCTTTCGGTATTGTCTTTACATGGGCCTAACAGAAAATCTTTCTTTAAAGATATAGACAAACATGATTTAGTTTTAACAACTTATCCTCTATTAAGCCGCGACAAATCCTTCTTCATGGGCCAAAAATTCCACGCAATTATCCTTGACGAAGCCCAAGCCATCAAAAATTCAAATTCTCAAGTCGCCCAGGTAGCGTATCAATTAAATGCCGATCATCGACTGTGTTTAACCGGCACTCCCATGGAAAATCACCTGGGAGAGTTATGGTCTATCATGACGTTTCTCATGCCTGGGTTGCTGGGGGACGAAAAACATTTTTCCAAGGCGTTTCGAACCCCAATAGAAAAACAAAACGACCAAAATCGCAGAGAACTTCTAACCAAACGAATAAAACCATTTATTCTCCGCCGAACCAAAGAACAAGTCGCGACTGAGCTTCCAAAAAAACAAGTAATGGTCGAGCTAATTCCTTTTGCAAAGGAGCAAAAAACTCTTTACGAAGCGGTAAGGTTGAGTATGAACAATAAAGTGCGAGCGGAAATTTCAAAAAACGGATTTGGGCGCAGTCATATTATCATTCTAGAAGCTTTGCTTAAATTGCGCCAAGTCTGTTGCGACCCGCGCCTTGTGAAAATGGAGAAAGTAACGCAGGCAACCGCTTCGGCAAAATTAGACAGGTTGATGGAAATGCTTCCTGAGATGATCGAAGAAAACCGTAAGGTTTTGATATTCTCTCAGTTCACCAGTATGCTATCTCTAATTGAAAAAGAACTAAACTTACGATCGATCAACTTCGTCAAACTGACCGGGCAAACTAAAAACAGAAAAACTCCTGTAGAACACTTTCAAAGCGGTCAAGTTCCTATCTTTTTAATCAGCCTTAAAGCCGGAGGAACCGGTCTCAATTTAACAACAGCCGACACCGTTATCCATTATGATCCCTGGTGGAATCCGGCAATCGAAGAACAAGCCACCGACAGGGCTCATCGGATAGGTCAAAACAAGAAAGTGTTCGTTTACAAATTATTGGCGGAAAACAGCGTAGAGGAAAAGATTCTCAAATTGCAAGAAAAGAAAAAAGCTTTAACTCAAGGCTTTCTCGAAAGTCAAGATGGGTCTAATTCAGCTATCACTGAAGAAGATCTTCAAAATTTATTTGAGCCATTGCCCAATTAATCATTAAACTAACGATCTTTAACAAAGCTTTGAGTCATTTTACCGTCGCGGATTTCAAGCTTAAGGTTTCCATAACGCGCGGCCTCGGGGTTGTGGGTAACCATGACAAAAGTAGCTTTAAAATCTTGAGAAATATCTCGCATCAGATCTAATATTTTTTCGCCGTTTTCGGAATCGAGGTTTCCTGTAGGTTCGTCGGCTAAAATCAAGGAAGGTTTGTGGACCAACGAACGGGCGATTGCTACGCGCTGCATTTCGCCTCCAGACAACTCGGCGGGAAACGATTCGCCTCGATGTAACAAACCGACGTAATCTAAAAGTTTAACGACATTTTCGGAATTCAAATTTGAATCGCCATTTAATAATAATGGCAACTCAACGTTTTCACGAACGGTCATGGTGGGCATTAAATTAAAAAACTGGAAAACAAAACCAATGTCTTCGCGTCGCAGCTGAGTTAATTCTTTATCGTTTAACTCGGAGATTTTTTTATCGGAGACGTAAACTTCGCCTGAATCAGGCTTATCCAAACCTCCTAAGACATTTAACAACGTTGTTTTGCCGCCGCCGCTCGGCCCCATAACGGTCGCAAAATCGCCTTGGCATATTTCAAAACTCACGTCGTCTAACGCAACAGAACGAACGCTCCCAGAGCTATATTTCTTTGAAACGCCTACAAAACGCGCGGCTATTGGCCGTTCTTTTTCCATCGTCACGCTGATTTTCGAAGATTAACTAGATAATAAAAGCGATATCGAAGAATCTAAACTTCAGCGGTGGCGGTTTCAAGGACTTCTTCAGTCTCGTAACAGACCAAACCCGATAACACTTTTAAAAAGCCTCTATTGTTCAATTTAAAAAGGATATTATCAAGTTCAATTTTGTAAAAGCCCGTCTTTTGTTGCAGTTCCTTTATAGAAATAGGCTCATCTGCAACTTCCAAAACTTTCATCTCTCTCCCTAAAAGGCGGAAATAAAATCCAGTGATAGAATGGTAGGTGAGTTTAGCCGGGGTGGGAGGCTGAGAAAAATCTTTAATGGGATCTCTACCAATAGCTAATGTATGTGTTTCTGGCGTTCGCTGAACTAGAACTTCGTCCTTATCAACAATGTTTCGAAGTAACGGTCCCATTCGTTTAGAACCCGTTATATGCTTCAAGGCATCGGGGTTGCGAAGCGCATACGGCAAATAAGCTCCGTGAATGATCATCTCTGCGTCTCCGCGAGAAAGAAACGCTTGGTTCAGTTCGGTTCGATCATAAGGAACGCTACCGTCTTTATAACGGTACTCGTAAAACCCGTCTTCGCGACGCGATATATCAATCCCATAACGATCCGCTTCATGGAATATAGGTTGATCGGGAAGTAAATCGTAAGTTCCCGTGTAAGACGATAAGGCTATACGATCTCTACGCTCCTGAATAAAATCAAACGTCTTGTAGGCTTCTTCTTCGGTTTCAGTTGGAAATCCAATAAACCAAAAAACGCTGGCTCCAATTCCCGAGGCTTCCAGATTTTCCAGCATACCGTCAACTTCGTCGATATGATTCCCCTTTGCGGTCAAATCCAAAATACGTTGCGTAGAAGACTCAAACCCAAACTGTAAAAATCGACAGCCGCCTTCCCACAAAGTTTGGGTAAATTCTGGCTTTAGAAAAACCTTTTCAAATTTTGTTTCAGCAAACCAGTGAAAATCTAAACCTCTTTCTTTAATTTCTTTCGCTATGTATTTCAAAGTCTTTGGAGGAGACAACGAATCCCATAAAAGAAATAGATTAACTCCAGTCGCCTCATTTATCTTTATCATGTCCTCTAAAACATTTTCCGGAGTTCGCATTCGAAAGTTATCTCGGTAAGACAACGAACAAAAACTGCACTTGCCGTAATAACATCCTCTTGAGGTTTGAAAACTAGCGGTTACCCAGGGAGTGAGGTATTGATCCATAGGCATATCGGTAAATTCTGGCGCTGGTAAGGCGTTTAAATCGTCAACTTGGCGTGCCGTCGTATTTTTTACGGCTCCCTTTGAATCGCGATAATACAAATTCGAAACTGTATCCAAGCTGTCTTTATTTTCTAAAGCGTTCGCTAATTCACAAATGGATTTATCGCCTTCTCCAACGATTGCGTAGTCAAACAAATCATATAACCTTGCGTCTGTGGCCATGGGATCTAAACAATTAAAAATTGTCACCCCGCCAATCACAATGGGAATACCTGGAGCCTGCTTACGAATATGCTTAATAAGCTTCATCGCCTGGTAATAAGAAATCATGAACGGAATACTGATGCCGATCAAATCCGGCTTTTCTTCCAATATATCGGCGACAATAGACCGGTCATAGAGATCCCCGATAGGATCTACCCAATCGCGTTTTAAAGCCGTGAATAAATTATTGACGAGATTGGGATGAACTCCATATGGCAAAGGGTTGCGACCAAAATAAAAACGCACACCGCCAAACAAATTATCAAGAGCGCGATTGAATTTTTCCGGGTTGTAAAATTCGCTGGAACTGCGCATCACGTTGATATCTTCAGAAACTCTACTCAATGCGCTTGGCGGAACGCAAAGAGATAAATGAGCGTCTTGCAATTCTTCCTCTTCCTCAGAATCAAGAGCTAACTTTTGCTCTAGCTCTAGTCGCCTTTTATCTTTTGCCCCATAATAGCTTAGTAAAGTCTCTTCGTTCATCAAGTCGTAAAAAACTTCCAAGTTAACATCCCGAAGAACCACTTCATGGCCAGCTTCTTTTAAGCAAGGAGCCAACGTGGGCAAACTTGCGTATGGGGCCGATGGAATGCCTCCATCGGGTGGATATATTAAAAGAACTTTCATTCTTTAACTCCCAATCTTTTCAATGAAAAGGAAAACGCGACAATCATAATACATCAATCATTTTGTGTTACGAACCGCTCGAACTCCTCCGCCTTCGCAACTAATAAAGCGACGAACATGAGGCATACCATTAACAAAATAAAAGGTACGCGCGCAACACTCGTCTAGCTTAGTTTCATCAATGTCTAAACTCCAATACCAATAAGCCGCCCCATCGGCAAATCGCTCGTCTAAAGCTAAAGGAAAATTAGGATCATGATCCCATCCCATAATGTTTTCCTTAGTATTGTCGTAGATCATCGCTAACTCGCCCAAACCAGGCAATCTCCAATCGTCATATCCCCCCGTCGTCAACTTCTCTACATAATCCATCGCTTCATATAAGTTTAAACAACGGCCCAAGTCGGCATAACTATCTTTCTTTACCCACATCCGATTGTATTTAGGGGTGGATAAAGTGCCATCACCATGGTCGACTAAAAATACTGTCGACTTAGGAGGGGGAGGCGGAACGTAAGGCGGCGCTACATAAACTTCGCGTTCGCCAAAAACAGGTTGAACGCTCGTCGACAACAAACATAAAATCGCTAAAAATTTAGAAATAACGTTTAAAGAATTTGGTTTCATCCTAATTACTCAATATTGTTTAGGTAAAATTCAGAAAATTTCCTGTCAGTAAAAGAACTTCTTGCCAAAAAATTAGCGTTCTCACTATAATATGTTTTCCCCTCTAATATAGATTTTTTTAAGCCCAAACAATAAGTAGTTCTATGCTTGTAAATCACTCTATTTCTACTAAAATACGCTTTTTACTTGAGCGGTTTGATTAGGTTTAATATCCATATTAAGATAAACTTTTATCGTCTTAACCTTATAGTAAGCCACGAAGTTTATAGAAACTATTCGAGTTATCTCAATTTGAGAGATAATTGGCTTAAATACTCTATCGGCATTTTTCTAGTAAATAATTAGAGTTTGATTAGCGCCAAATAAGTATCGAAACTAACTAAATTTAAAACGGTTAAAACTTTTTTGAAAATATTCTCCACAAGTTTTGTTAATAAACTGTGGAAAACGTGGCATTTGAATTATTAAGTTAATATTTTTAGGTCGGTTAGTGAAATTGACTAATTTTTGAGCGATACTTAAGCCATTGAATATTATATGGTTGGAGAAGTCTCAACTTTGAAGATCGGAAATAAAAAATGGGGAAAGAAGTATAATTTTTTGCGTTTTTGTAAAACTTAGCTTACTAACAGCTAACAAAACACAAGACTGATCAAAAAATTATTCTCATTTTTAGCCATTGATTCATATTTTTGACTAACAGTTTTCTATGTTGAATTTGATTCATACATTTACATTTCTTTTTGTATTTTTTTTTCTAGTTGGAGCAAAAGGCGCTCCTTTAGAAAAGTCTCTTACCATTTTCGAACTTTCTGAATTAGGCAAGCTGGAAGAACTAAAAAAACAAATTAAAAACTCAAACAAGGTAAACGCGAGAGACAAAATTTACGGAAGAACCCTTCTTCATTGGGCGGCAAGGGATAATCAATTAGAAACAGTGAAGTTTTTAGCTTCTAAAGGCGCTCAGATCAACGCCAAAGATTTAAATGGTTTTTCTCCTTTTTATTGGGCCGCACAAGGCGGTCATATTTCAACCATGGATTTTTTGTTGAAAAATGGGGCTAAAGTAAACTCACGCAACGAACACGGCTTTTCTCCTATCTTTGCGGCAGTGCAAGGAAACAGTCTTGAAGTGGTTCAATGGCTCATTAAAAATCAAGCCAAAGTGAACCTTCAAGGAAATTTGGGAGCAACTCCTCTTCACTGGGCAGTGGCCAAAGATAATAAGGAAGTCGCTCTTGCACTTTTACAAAAAGGAGCCAATGTAAACATCCAAAATATCCGGGGAGATTCGCCCTTGCATTGGGCTGTTCGACAGGGCAACAAAAAATCGATTGAGCTTCTATTAAACAAAGAGGCTAATGTTCAAATAAAGAATTTTGAAGGCTCAACGCCTATTCACATTGCCGCAAAAAATAATCGAATACAGATCGCCGAAATAATTACCACTAAAGCTAGCAATTTAAACGTTCAGGATAATTCAGGTAAAACCCCTTTGCATATTGCTGTGCAACAAAATCATTTAGATATGGCGCGCTGGCTCCTTGAGCATGGAGCCAATCCAAATGTTCAAACCGAAAAGGGAACGACACCTCTTCATATCACAGCGGTTAAAGACGCTAAACTCATGACGGATCTATTACTCCAACATAAAGCGGACTTTAACATTCAAAACAAACGCGACAAAACTCCATTAGATCTCACTATTCTTGAAAGTGATAAAGCCGTCGCTAAAGCTCTAATCGCAGCTGGAGCGAAGGTGGACGAAACTAATGAGGAAGGAAAAACACGACTGCACTTGGCAGCTCAAAAAGGCGATATGGAACAACTCACTCGTTATATCTCGTTAGGAGCTTCGGTCAATTTCCGAGACAAAAAAGGAAGAGTACCATTTCATTACGCTTCCAAAAGTTCAAAAGTCGCAAAACTCTTGCTCAACTCTGGGGCTATGATCAGCGCTAAAGATAACGATGGCGAAACCCCTTTAATCTTTGCTGTTCGATCCAGAAACTTTGAACAATCCAAATTGTTTATCAAACTGGGAGCGGACGTTAACATGAAAGAAAAAAATGGCAAAACTGCGCTGCATTGGGCGGGCAACGATCTTTTGATAGCGCGTTTGTTGCTGGGAAAATCCGCCGATCCAAACGCCCAAGATAAAAGCGGACAAACTCCTTTGCACATAGCTGCAAAAGGAAAAAACACCGCCTTTATCAAACTTCTCCTTCGCAACGGGGCAAATCCAAAAGTCAAAGATAACGAAGGCGTCACTCCCTATGATCTCGCCGAGCAATCAGGAAATAACGAAACGACTCCTTTATTGAAACCTTGATACTATTCAGTTTTCAAAATATTAAAGACTTGGATGCGGTGGTTGTCGCTATCGACAGCGAATAGTTGATCGCCAAATGTGGAAAGGGCTGTGATTTTACCGAATTCGCCTAATCTATTCCCTGGGCGGTCATAGATGCAAATGGGTTTTAAAGATTCGTCTAACAGCAAAATTCGCTTATTCAAATAGTCGGAAGCCAATAACCCAAAACGGTTGTCATAATATAAGTAATACAACAATCCTACATCCATCCCGGCTTTATCCAAAACCGCGATGGTTTCGCCCTGGGCATTGCATCGCCTTAAGACAGCGTCAGACTTATCCGCAACAAAATAGTCGCCACTTTCAATACAACAAATAGCTATCGGTTCTTCCCAAGTATCCTGCCCAGATTGCGGCGTTATCGCCTTAATCCAGGAGCCTTGTGAATTAAATATAGCAATTCTTTTATGTTGGTGATCCGCTACCCAAGCATTTCCATCGCCATCAAGCGACATTGAGTAAACCTCGCATAGCTGTTTTTCTTCCGGTCCTTGATCGCCAAAAGACAATAAAAAGTTACCGCTTGAATCAAATTTTTGAATCCGCTTATTCAGGGTATCAACAACAAATAAATTATCCGATTTATCAAACTGGAGACTTAATGCCGAACCCAAGGAACCTGGAGCGTTACCTTCTCTACCTATCTTCCGACGTAAAGTTCCGCTTGATGAATAAACAAAAATCTGGTTTTTATCATGATCGACAACAAACACTTCTCCTTTTGAGTTTTGAGCCATACCGGTAGGATATAAAAGATGCCCTAAACCCACTCCAGTTCGTCCAAAAGCATATTGAATCTCGATTGAAAATTTCTTAGGTTCGGAAGACTCATAGATTTTATTTAAAAGTTTAAGAGTTTTGAAGTAACGACTAAAATTAAAATTTAAACGATCCAAATTTAAATCAATACGAATTTTTTGTTCTTTCAACTGACCGGCCCTATCAATTTCTCCAGTTTCTCCTTGAAAAATAGCCGTAGATAATTCTTTATCTATCGCTCCTCTTTCTAAGGTTTTTTCTTTGATTTGATCGCTTATTTGGGAAATTTGTTTGGCTAAAGAAGTTTTATAATTTGCAATCGATTCGATAAACGCTTGAACGCTTTGCAAACCTTTCACGCTAACCTCAGATTTTAATAGAGCGGTTCCACGAATTAACCGAATCAGATTGTGGGTCTCATTAATTTCAAGGGTTTTAATCATTCGCTTGACCAAAGCGGTTTGAAATTCTAAAGTCAGCAAATTATTTCGAATTGGTATAGGTATTTTTTTATCTCTTGGGTCGGCTTTGGATAAATTGGTCTCTAATTGAATTTTGCTCAAAGCCAAGTTTTCCATATTCGTCATCAATTCGTCGCCAGTTTTTTCAAACGTCTCAATGTTTTTTAAGGCTTGTTGCAGCTTATCCGCAATTTCTTCGGCGCGAGTTTCTAGAGAATCGACCGACAAAATTTCGTTTGCGCAAAGCAAACCTTGCTCTACTTTTTCAATAGGCGCTAACTCAAATGTTATATTGCGTAATGTTTCTTCAGGAACTGTTTTTTCGTAATCATGAGGAATAGCGGAAAAATCTTCTACCTCTAAAGTACGGGTCGCAAAATTTTGGTTTTTAGAGTCGAATAAAATAATTGCGTCTAAAATATCAATATAATCATTGTCAACAAAACCTAATAGAGGCCAATCTTCTTGTATCCCTAAAAGGATTCTATGTATTTCTGAAATATGATCAGTATTTTTAAATATATCCGCGATCAATTGTTTTAATAAAATCGCCTCTTCTTTTAACCAGATACTTTTAAAAACAAAAAATAAAGTTCGAATTTCAAAAACAAAATTTTGGATTACGCCAAATAAACGCTGGTTGGTTTGTAGTTTTGATCTAAAATTTTTCCATTTTTCTTCGCTGTCATTCATTCCAGAAAAGTCGGCGACCATACTTTCTTCCCGCTTTTCTTTATCCATTAGCAAATCAACTGTATTACTGCATAAGGTAAACCAACGGGTTATTTGTATTTTCAAGCATTCCTGAATCGTTTCGACAGATGTCTCGCCGCACAAAACTAAGTTAAGGAAACTCCATTTCCTATTAATTACTCGACGGTAATCAAAAAACAATTGTCTTATCTTATGAAATCCCTCTTTCTCTTCTTTATCGGCTAAGTACAATCCCTTATTAAAGACTAATGGATCTTCCTGTTGAGCCAAGATCAAGCTTTCTTCTTTTAATATTTTATCTAAAGCAACATCGGCAATTTTGTTCCAATCACTCAAATGATTTAAAATATTATTGGAAGCTTGGATAATTTCTCGATCATAATACTTTAAGCTTTCAACTATCAGCGGAGCGCTGGTTTTTTCAGCTCCTAATTTATTTCCTAATTGAACAAACGCGATAGGAATTTCAAATACATCGCGAAACCCCGTTTCTTCTCTTAATCCAAATCCGCCTTGCGCGCTTGTCAGATCGGTTAACGCCTGCCCATATAATTCAAACGCCGCTTCGTCTTGACCCAAAGCTTCTAGATCTTGACCGCGCTGAAATGTCGTTTCAATATCGTCTTGATATAATTTTTGTAAAGCTTTACCAAGCGCCTCGCTTTGAATAGATTCAACGCTATAAACTGAAACGTCAGGTTCAAAGGTCGTCCCAACAAAAATTCGACCATCCTGCCCAGAAGCAACCAAACAAGGCGAACTCAATGTTTCTCCACCTTGGACTTCTCCAGAGGCAAATAAAAATTTTCCAGAGGGAGCAAATACTTGGACGCGATTATTATTAAGATCAGTCACATATACGTAATCATGCAAACCCACCGTTACAGAAAGTGGGTATTCAAATTGACAAATAGCAGACCCTTGAGTCCCTAGATACCCAACGATGTTCCATTGTGGATCAAATTTGATAACACGATGATTGCCGCTATCTGTTAAATAAAAATATCCATGACTGTCTTTTGCCAAAGACGTCGGAAACTCAAAAACAGGTCTTGGAAATAGTTTTGGTTCCGTATCGTAGATTTGCGCTAATCTATCTTCTAATTCGATTCCACGCGTCCCTATCCATCCTTGAGAAACCAGATTGGCGTCGAAAAATTGAATGCGGTGATTATAACGCTCAACAACAATAAACTCTCCATCCGGCTGCATTAGGATATCGTACGGTTCGTTAAACTGCCCTTTACCATCTCCGTAACTACCAATAGTTTTTAAGTGATTGCCTTTGGAATCAAATTTTTGGATCCTATGGTTCCAACTATCGGCTACGTATATGGAACCTTGTGAATCAACGGCTAGTCCTCTTGGATAAGTCAATTCTCCGTCGCCTTTGCCTTTTTTGCCAAAAGCGGTTACTAACTTAAAATCTTTATCGTAAATCTGAACACGGTGATTAAAATCGTCGGATAGCGCTATCTGTCCATCTGGACCGATTGTTAATCCCGATGGAGGAGACAGTTGTTCGTTTTTCGAATTTGGTTTTCTAAACCTGGTTTGAAAACGAGCTGAAAATATGGATTTAAGAGCCTCTAACTTTGCGGATTCTTCATCTGATAAGTTTGAGTTTTCCGACAATTTTTCTAAACATTTATTTGCCGATTTAGACAGCGAATTCGCCGAATATTTGGTCAAAAACTCTTGTATTAATGATTCGAACGTCGATTCTTCAGAACCGGAGGAAGGACTTTTCATGAGGGAAAAAACGAGTCGTCGAAAAGGTTATCATTACAATTTCATGAATTATTAAATCACAAAGGCAATGACAATACAATTGAAGGAATTTTAATACTAGAAAGAAGCTATATTAGCGATCAAAACTATTTTCCGTCAGACATCTTTGGAAAGTTTAACCTCACAAATAACATTACCGCAGGCTTGAATTACCTATTAATTTTTAGGGGTAATCGTATGGAGAAACTTACTAATCAGGGTATCGCTAACTCGCCATTAAAAATGGTGACCGCCTTCCCAGCAAGAATAATTCTATTTCCTTTTAGGGTCATTCTCACAATACCGCCTCTCGGAGATAATTGACGAGCGATCAATTCAGTTTTCCCGAGTCGATTTCCCCAAAATGGTCCAAGACAACAATGAGCCGACCCAGTAACAGGATCTTCATTTATCCCAAAACGAGGAGCAAAAAAACGCGATACAAAATCAAAGTCTTGCGATGAGGATGGAGCGGTCGCAATAATACCTCGAACTTCGATTTTACTTAAAATTTCAAAATCTGGTCGTAAATTTAAAACCTCTTCTTCGGAATTCATTAGCGTCAAGCCGTCTATTCGATTTTTACCGTAATATTGCGGAGAAGCTTTTAAGGCGCGAGCTAATTCTGACGGTATCTCCGAAGACTCTTCGACTTCGCTTGGAAAGTCTAATTCAATCCAGTCTCCTTTTTTTCCAGCTTTCAAAACTCCGCTTAAGGTAGAAAACTCAGCGCAATCCTCAACTCTCAAACGCCCAGTTTCCCAAAGAATATGAGCCGAGGCCAATGTGGCATGACCGCATAGGTCTACTTCCTCCGTGGGAGTGAACCATCGTAATCGATATCCATTTTCTATTTTCCAAAGAAAAGCGGTTTCGGAGAGGTTCATCTCAGCCGCCAAACTGCGCAACCAATTGTCGTCTTTTTCTTCTTCTAAAATACAAACTGCCGCAGGGTTGCCTGAAAACGGTTTTTCAGAAAAAGCGTCTACTTGAAAAATTGGAACTCCCATTTTAAACCAATATAAAAAAGGAAAGCCCCCGCGCAAACGCGGAGGCTTTCAAGGACAACATAAGGGGGAGGCTCCCCTTAAAAACTTTAATCCGATTTTACTTTATACGTCGTAGTACATAGTAAATTCCAGCGGATGAGGCCTTAAGCGTAACTCAGCAATTTCATTTTCTTGCTTATAATCGATCCATGTATCGATTACATCCTGAGTGAACACATCTCCTTTTAATAAGAAGTCATGATCTTCTTCCAACGCTTTTAATGCATCGTCTAATGAATGAGGCAAGGTGTTAATATTAGCCAATTCTTCAGGCCCTAAAGCGTAAATATCTTTATCCAATGGATCTCCAGGATCGATTTTATTTTCGATACCATCCAAGCCAGCCATCAACATAGCGCTAAACGCTAAATATCCATTACACGATGGATCTGGGAATCTGCACTCTAATCGTTTAGCTTTTGGACTTGGGGAATACATTGGAATACGAACTGCGGCGCTTCTGTTCCGGCTAGAATAAGCTAAGTTTACCGGCGCTTCGAAACCAGGAACCAATCGTTTGTAGGAATTGGTTGTAGGCGCCGTAAATGCGCAAATTGCCCGAGCATGTTTTAGGATTCCACCAATATAATGCAGACCCATTTCGCTAAATCCAGCGTAACCATTGCCGGCAAATAGCGGGTTTCCACCTTTCCAAATACTTTGATGAACATGCATACCAGTGCCGTTATCTCCAAAAATTGGCTTTGGCATAAATGTAGCCGTTTTACCATGTCGCTTAGCGACATTCTTTACAATATATTTGTACCACATCAAATTATCGGCGCATTTGACAAGGCTTTCGTATTTCATATCGATTTCGCATTGGCCAGCTGTTGCCACTTCATGATGATGACATTCCATTACAATACCAACATCTTGCATCAACATCACCATTTCAGATCTGATATCTTGCAAACTATCCGCAGGAGAAACTGGGAAATAACCTTCTTTATGCCTTAACTTATGACCAAGGTTAGGACCTTCGTCTTTATTAGAATTCCACGCCGCTTCTACAGAGTCGACAGAATAGCTCGCCGAATTTGCAAACGAACCATAACGCACATCGTCGAATATGAAGAACTCAGCTTCTGGCCCAAAATAAGCGACGTCGCCAAGACCGGTAGAATTTAAGTAAGCTTCGGCCTTTTGAGCAATGTTTCTTGGATCCCGGCTATATTTTTCTTTAGTAATCGGGTCTACGATATTACAAAGTATACTCAAAGTAGGAATTTGGGTGAATGGATCCATTCTTGCCGTAGCTGGATCTGGAATTACAAGCATGTCGCTGGCATTGATTGCTTGCCAACCACGAACACTGGAACCGTCAAATCCCAAACCATCTTCGAAGAGACTTTCTTCTAAAACGCTTTCTGGAACAGAAAAATGTTGCCAGGTTCCCAACAAGTCCATAAATTTAATATCTACCATATCGACGTCGTTTTTTTTCGCAAAATCTAATACTTCTTTGGGCGTCATTAGGGGGCTTCCTCCTTTTTATAAAAATGAAAAAAATTATTTGGCAAACTTACTCGCTTCTTTTGATCTCTAGAATACCAGGGGACGGCCGCGAACAACATCGACCATAAACTAGAAATAAAAATAAAAGAAGGAAGGTTAAATTGCTTCCTCTCCTCGTTCGCCTGTTCGAATTCGAATTGTATCCACTAAATCGGTCACAAAAATTTTTCCGTCGCCAATTCTGCCAGTCTGGGCGGTTTTCATGATCGTGTTAATCACGTCGTCTACAAGAGAATCTGAAACGATTATTTCTAGTTTGATTTTGGGCAAGAAATCTACAACATATTCAGCGCCTCGATAAAGCTCCGTGTGACCCTTTTGCCTTCCAAATCCCTTTACCTCACAAACGGTAATACCTTTAATTCCGATTTCGTTTAACTGATCTTTAACTTCATCCAACTTGAAGGGCTTAATGATCGCCTCAACCTTTTTCATAAAAACCATCTCCTTTTAGGATATAAAACCGTCTGCGGTGGGTAAACTCAATCCTCTTATTTCATTGAGTAATCCGTAATATCCCTTTTCCAAAACCTTAAATAATCGCGTCATTTTCGAGAAATGACATTATACAATTTGAAAACTAATTTTCGCAAAAAAAACGCCCCGATAAACCTTTGGTTACTGATTTAATTCAATTCTTGTGCCACTGTTCAAATTGCGGCACAAATTCTAGAAAACCTAAAAAATCATTACTTTTCAAAAAGTTACAAAACAATATGATTTTGCTAAAACAATATTTCAAAATCAATCCACTAACTAAATGCATAATAAATACGCATTTTTTTTTTTTGCGCCTGAACTTTAAGCGCCAAAACTAAGAACACTGGGAGCATATAGTAGTTTCAACATTCAAAAAAACTAAGCTATTGAATTTAAAGGTAATTTTTTGATTTTCCCTAGTATTGTAGAAATTTGAATGATAAATGAGGAAAATTAAAAAATATATTACTGAAGATTTTTTAGGAATAGCGTCCTTGAGATATCTCTAAGCATCTTTTGGTCATTGAGTTCAATTTTGATTCTAGGTCTATTTGAGCCTTTTGAAGTTCCTCTGGCTTCACATTGTTCGGAAAGTACACTGGATCTCCAAAACTGAAAATGCATTTTGAAAAAGGCCAAGGAACCACGAATCGATCCCAACTATTAAGTTCCATTTTCCAGTTAGCGTCAAAAGTCATTGGGACTATACAACTCCCTGTTTTGGAAGCTATGAGTAAAGACCCTGGCTGAAATTTATGTCGTGGACCTCTAGATCCATCTGCAACAATAACAACTCCTTGTTTTTTACGTAACGCTTTAAAAATTGAACGAGTCGCCGGAATGGTTTTTTTAAAAGAAGAACCCCGAATCACAATATAACCCAGCAGCTTTCCTAAACTTGCCAAAAAATCGCCATCGGAGCTGGGGCTTATTAATATATTAAGTTTCGAACAATGCCTTAAATAATAAAGCAACCCAAAAATTCTACTATGCCAAAGCGTTAAAATATAATCGTCTTTTAAAGATTCAATATTCTTTTTACTTTCATCGCTTATCCTAATTCTAAGAGTTTTACACCAAACCATAAAAATTACGTACATAATTGGCGGCAATATTTTTTCTAAAAAAAGACGTTTCAGTTTCTTCAAACTCCTAGACCTAATTCATTACAAATACTACGAGCTGTTTTTAAGGCAAATCCCGGCTCCCCAAGCGAATCTCGAATGTTCGACAGTTTCTTTTGTACTTCCTCTCTATATGCAGTCTCTCGATAAAAACGTAAAATGTGATTAGCCATATTTTCTGGAGTCACTTCATGTTGCAGCAATTCAGGGACGGCAGTTTCTCCAGCGACAATATTAACTAACCCAAAATTTTTTATTTTAACTAACCGTTTAGCCACCCAATACGTCAACGATTTTAATTTATAGACTATAACCATTGGCCGAGTTAATAATCCTGCTTCTAACGTGGCGGAACCCGAAGCGATCATTAAGCAATCGCTACAATTCATCGCGTTATAGTTATTATTTTGAATGATTTTAATTTCTAAGGAATATTTTGAAACCCTATTTTTAATGTCTTCAGGATCTATTGAATCCGCAATCGGAAGTATAAATTGACAATCTTTAATTTCTTCTTGAATTTTTATGGCGGCCTGGAGCATAGGATCAAGCAAAAACTCAATTTCGCTTTTTCTACTCCCTGGCAAAATACCCACTGTAAATTTGTTTGGAGCTAATTCAAATTGTTTTCTTGCTTCCTGAGCGGTTAATGTAGGCTTAACAATTTCGACAAAAGGGTGCCCAACAAACTCAACCGGGACATTCGCTTTTTTATATATTGGTTCTTCAAACGGAAGCACAACATACATTTTTTTTATTATGCGACGAATTTTTTTTATTCGGCCCGAACGCCAAGCCCAAATTTGCGGACTAATGAAAAAAAAAGCCGGGCAATTAACCCGGCGGCATAATTTTGCAAACATCAAATTTAAGGTGGGATAGTCTATAAAAATAGCCGCATCAAATTGTTTCTTAGCTATTTCTTTAGCGATTACTCGGTAAACATTAATATAAAAAAATAAACTTCCAAATATCTCAGCCAGCCCAACCGTCCCCATATTTTCAATTCCGAAAACTGTTTCGACGCCAGCCCGGCGCATTTTATCGCCGCCAATACCTTTAAAATTCATATCGGGATGAATTTCTTTCAAAGCCTTCACCAAATTTCCTCCATGAAGGTCGCCCGATTCCTCGCCTGCAATAATTAAAATATTTAAGGACATTGGTTTTATCGATTTAGCTAAACCGCGATGATTGGAAAACCCGCCGAATCCGCCGCTCTTAGAACATCTTCCATTTCGGCAATCATAACTCTTTCCGCTTCAATAGCTAATGCAGAAGCTTTTCCTTTTATAAGAGCTTGGATAGTTCTTTCTCCCACTCCAGGAGCGTCGTAACGGTAATCTTGCCCAGTACGACTGACTTTAACGGCTACGCATCCTTCTTTTGCTATAGAACAACCTCGTTCAAGGGTTCTATCGGTACCTTCTAAAGCTTCAACTGCAATTACCGTTTTATTTTTTACGACTATGGTCTGACCAATTTCCATGTCCGCCAACTTTTTAGCAATTGGAAATCCATATTCAACATCTTTCATTGCCTCTTCATCAGGCTTACATTTGGTCAAAATTCCTTTTTTGGGGAATAATTCCTCTAAATATTCCTTTTGGTCTAGAACTGAAAATCCTTCGCCTTCCAATTCTTTAATTACACCAATTAGTAGCGATTTATCTTCATGTGTAGCCAATCGCTTCAAAAACTTTAAGGACCTTAAATCAAATAACTGAGGTTGGAACAAAACGCTTTTATCCACTTTTCCTAGCATAAGCAACCCTTGAACATTCTCTTGCTTCAAACGTTGAATTATTTTTTCACTCTTGCCTATACCAATAGAATAGTTCTTTTTCACATACGGCTTCAGCGCTTTATCAATGGAATTTGATAAAGCAATAGAAACCACATCAAGACCTTTCTCTGCGGCTTTTTTCGCAAAAAAAAGCGGAACGCTACCAGCGCCCGCAATTAGGCCAATGACTTTTTTATTGTTCGATTCCTGGGCATCCATAGTTTTAACCCAATTGGAATCAGTTTGTATTTTGACGATTAAACTGATTGAGGATTTCTAAGGCAATTTCAAGAGAGTACAGTTCTTTATCCACAGCGACGTTGCGGGGACTGCCATTCGCGACGCAATCTAAGAAATGTTTAATTTCTAATTTTAACGGGTTGTCCTTATGAACAAAAATTCTCTCAACGTGGGACTCTTGTTTATAGCGAAGCGCGTCTTTAGTAATCACATGCTCTGAAGAAGATTTCCTATGAACATATATTTCTTGATCGGTGTAATCTAAGAGAACATAAGAATCCTCCTGAGTTATTTCTAAAGTACGCACTTTATTTTGAGAAGCGCGGCTAGCGACAATATTGGCGATACAATCATTTTCAAACTTTAATTGGGCGTTAACAATATCGTCTTTTTTTGAAAAAACGGAGGCTCCAGTAACATTAATTTGAGCTACTTTGGATTTGATTAGGTTCAATACTATATCGATATCATGAATCATAATATCTAAAACAACACCATCGTCCTTTATCCGATTTGAAAAAGGTCCCATGCGCCGACACTCGACAAAAATTGGATTAGAAACTATTTTATGTATCTCTTGGACAGCTCCATTGAATCGTTCTACATGACCAATATGAAGCGTCACATTATTTTTAGCCGCCGTATCAAAAAGATCGCGGGCATGATCTAAGTCATTAGCGCATGGCTTTTCTAACAATACGTTAATACTGGACTTTAAAAAGTCTTTTGCGATTGGATAGTGAAAAGAGGTAGGTACTGAAACCACCACAACGTCTACTTTGCCAAAAAGATCTTCATGACGAGTATAGTGGTTGGGAATATTATATTGATCTGCTATAAACGACGCTCTCTCTTCGCTTACATCGACGATACCAGTTAATTCAACATTGGGAATTTCAGATAAAATACCAACATGATATTCGCCCATCTTACCCACGCCAACCACGCCCGCTCGAACCGTTTTCACTATTTTGTAATCCCTCGGGAAGAAGCGTTTATAAAGTCAACAAGATAACGAATTTCTGGAATCATTTCAATTTCACTTTCAATTTTTTGCACTGCTTGAGAAGTATTTAAACTCGGATCTTTTATCATTTTTACCGCTGATTTAATAGACGACCTTATTTTAGGAGGAAAATCATTTCTTCTCAACCCCACAGAATTAACTCCTACTAATCTAGCGGGATAACCTTCAACTAACGAAAAAGGAATCACATCTTTTCTCACTGCAGCCATACCACCCACCATCGCATATTTGCCAATTCTAGCAAATTGATGGATTCCAACAAGCCCCGATATAAACGCTCTATCTTCTACAACAATATGACCGGAAAGACCTGTATAATTAACCATCACAACATGATTCCCGATGATGCAATCGTGCGCAACATGTGTGTAAGCCATTAATAAACAATCTTCGCCAACTTGAGTAACGCCATTTTCAAAACCCGAACGGTGAACCGTAACATATTCCCGAATCTGCGTTCTATCGCCAATTTTTATTGAAGAAGGCGTATCGGCATCAAACCCTAAAATTTGTGGGTTTCCTCCTAAAGATGCGCCTTGATAAACTTCACAGTTTTTACCAATTAACGATTTCCCCTCAATTTGAACGTGAGATCCAATAGTAGAACCTTCTCCTATCTGAACCTCGGGACCAATAATAGAAAAGGGACCAATAGAAACATCATTTCCAATTTGGGCTTTGGGATCGACAATGGCGGTGTGGTGTATTGACATTTAGAAAGGCCCGGAAAAGTTGCCGGGTTATTTTATTTCCGCTTTTTTATAGATTGGAGATTCTCAAAAAAACGAATTTTTCCTTTGGAAGACGAGTCAGTTATTTCCCTAATACTGCTTGTAATTCGCATTGAGCGGCTAAAGCGTCTTCAACGTAAGCTTTACCTTCAAATCGAAACAATTCTCCACGCTGCTTGGTTTTGGTTAATTCCATTCTTAAGGTATCGCCTGGTGTAACAGGTTTACGAAATTTCGCTTTATCAATCCCAGTAAATAATACAGACGGGTGACCTTCCTTTTTCATAACCTTCAAAGCTAAAATACATGCTACCTGAGCCATCGCTTCAATTATCAAGACACCTGGCATAACCGGATAATCGGGGAAATGCCCCTGAAAGAAAGGTTCATTTAAAGTAACGTTTTTAATCCCAACAATCTTTGAATCATCATCACATTCAACAACTTTATCCACCAACAACATAGGATATCTATGTGGGATTATTTTTTTTATTTCATTAATATCTAACACTTACTCTCTACAAATCCCGAAGATTAATAAATTAATGCTATGATAATAGTTTATTTGACTTCTTATTTATAAATTCGATCGTAAGTTTTAACGGCCATATCAGTAATATCTAAGCCAGAATCGCTATAAATCAAAGTTTTTTCATCCATTATTAAGGAAATTTTTTTCTCTGCGCCAATCTTTCTGACAACTTTAATCATTTTAGCGATAATTTTTTCAGTAATTTCTTTTTCCTTTCGACCAAACTCTTCATTCTTATCTTGAACAAATCTCTCAAACTCTACTTTTTCTTTTCTAAAACGCTCTTCTTTTGATTTTTTTAACGCTGGATCCAAAACAAAGCTTTGTTTTGTCAGTTCTTCATACATTGATTTAATTTTTTTCTCTCTCGCGGCAATAAGGGACTGAGCTGATTTAAACTGAGATTTGAAATCCGCAAGTTGCTTTTTCCATTCATTTGTATTGGCTACCGCCTTTTGTAGATTAATGTAACCAATGCGACCTGCGGAAAAAGCCGAAGAAGTTAAACAAAACAAAATCAAAAAAACTAAAAAAGTTTGAAAGAAAATGTTCTTAAAGAAAAAGCTTTGTCTCATTGTTTTCCTTCCTAAATACGTAAAATGATAATTTTAGAATCCGCTTCCAGCGGTGAAATGGAATTCGCCAACTTTATTTTGATCCTGCTCGTCTCTATCAAGTTTATAACCGTAAGCAAAACCAATTGGCCCAAACGGGCTAATAAATCGAATTCCAAGACCTATACTTGATCTCATATCGGCAAGATTAATATCTTCTCGCGTCGTCGTGATATTAGTTCCATCGCCGAAGACATTACCGCGATCATAAAAAGTAAATGCTCTAAAGGATTTTGTAATAGGGTACTGCATTTCTAGGTTAAATAACAATGATTGCGTACCACCAACAGGATCGCCAGTCGAATCTTTAGGTCCAACATCGCGTATAGTATAACCTCTCAAACTATTGGGACCGCCCATGAAATAACGCTCAAAAATCGGTAATACGTCGCCGCTATAGCCATCTGCATAGTTAAATTCAACATGAGCCGCGCCTACTAACTTTCCAACAATTTTTCGGTAATAAGTACCTTCGTAATTCGTTCGATAAAATTTCAACCCTCCTAAACCTCCTAACTCAAGCTTGACCACATGCCGCCACCCTTTAGTTGGATTCAAAAAGTTATCGCGCGTGTCTCGTATAAAAGTCGGGCCTATTCTGCTTGTAGTTCTTTCGCCATTAAACAGAAAATTCGTTTCCTGGTTTTCCTCAATATCTGTAGTTCTAACATTTTCAAACCGATAGTTAACTCCAAGCCAGTCATACTCTCCGACAGCCTTCCCTAAACGAACGCCACCCCCTCTATTACGAGATTGAAAGCTAAAAAAATTAGATCTTCGATTAAATAAATCAACGCCAGCGCTTACATCGGAGTCCAATAAACGAGGATCGGTAAAGGAAAGATTAAAATTATTTCTACGGGAAGATAATTCAGTGGAAAAAGCAAGTTTTTGACCTCGCCCAAAAATATTATCTTGCGATACCGAAGCGGAAAAAATCAGGTTTTCTACCGAGCTAAAACCAGCTCCAATTGAAAACGACCCAGTAGGCTTTTCGGTAACCGTTGTATCAATATCTAACTTATCAGGTTCTTTTCCTGGTTTAGTGTCGATTTTTACATCTTCAAAAAAACCTAAGTTATTAATTCTTTGTTTGGTTCTCTTTAACTTCTTCCCGTTAAACAACTCGCCCTCTTTTAGGCGAAATTCGCGCCGAATAACATTATCTAAAGTTTTTGTATTGCCGGCAATATCGATCTGTCCAACATAAACTTTACGTCCCTTGTCTGCCTTAAAATCTAAATCAACTCTTTTCTTAACGTCGTCTATTTTAGTTAATGGAGAAACGTCCGCGTAAGCAAAGCCTTTTTCAGAATACAATTCTGTAATCGCAATTACATCTTCGCGAATTTGCGAAAGATTATAAATATCGCCTTCTTTCGAGTTTATAGCTTGACGCAACTCTTTGCTTGTAAAGTTATCGTCTCCTTCAAGAATTATCTTTCCAATACTATATCGATTGCCTTCTTCTACCGGAATGGTAATGAATATTTTTTTTGTTTTCTTACTAATGTCGATTTCTGGTTCCGTTACCCGAACTTTAACAAACCCCTCATCGTGGTAAAAAGATTCTATTCGGAGTAGATCAATCTTTAGAACGTCTTTTTTATATATTCCAGAATCGTCCAACCATGAAAACCAAGTTTTTGCTTTGGTCTCCATTTTATCCAGAAGGTCTTTATCGGGTACGCTCTTATTTCCAGAAAATCTTATTTTTTCGATACTTACAACTTCACCTTCGGAAATTTTTATAACAGCGTCAATTTGACCATCATTATTTAAGCGCGTTTTAACATCGACTTTTACAAAGAAATAACCTTTATCGTGATACATTTTGGTTATCTCATCTAAACTTTCTTGAACTAAATTGTCTTTAAATGGAGCTCCTCTACGAATACCAATAGCTTCTAAAATTTCATCGGTTCCAATTTGGTCGTTGCCTGCCAAACGCACGCTTCCAACTGAAGCAATCTCTTCAACGACAAATATAACTTTAAGACCACCCGTTCCTTCTTCTGTCTGAACCTGGATATCTTTGAATTGACCTAAGCTATAAATTTGTTCGATGTCGGACCGAATTTGGTTTCGAGAGAGAGGTTTTCCAATTTCGGTACTAATATAGTAGAGGATGGTGGAGTCGCTAACCCGGCTATTACCCCGAACTTCGATTGATTTTACAATATCCCCGGTTTGAGCGGAGGCAAAATCTATCCCTTGGACGAACAATGTCGTTAAGAAAAAAAGATTGAATAAAAAAATTCGAGGGATTTTTGTCATTTTGCCGCAACTAACTGTTATCAAATAACTTATAAGGAAATTTTTGAAAACCCATTTTAAGCCCAAAAAAAAGTATTAAATCTGCCAAAATTAATCGACAGACCTAATACTTATCGTCTTGTTTTTATTAACCTTAAGAACCAATCAAATTTAATAAATTAAGATTCCACTCAGGAACACGCTGTATCCAATGCTCCGGCTTTTTCGTTAAAAATTAATTCATCATTTTGAAGAGTGACCTCAATAACGCCTCCATTTTTAAACTTACCTTCAAGCATTTGATCGGAAATAACGTCTTCCACATGCTTTTGAAGGGCGCGCTTCAAAGGCCTTGCTCCAAAGTTTTTATCGTAACCCTTTTCAGCAATCCATTTTTTAGCTTCCTCAGAAACATCTAAGGTCAATCCTTGCTGAATAAGTTGCTCATTCAATTGATCCAGTTGAATATCCAAGATCTTCACGATCTCATCCAATTGCAATGGATTAAAAACTACAATTTCACTTATTCTGTTAAGAAATTCTGGATTAAAGGTCTTTTTGAGATCTTGTTTGAGATCCTTTGTCATCTTATCGTGCTGGAGCTCAAGATCATCTTTATGAAACCCTAAACTCTTTCCTTTTTCCAACATACCCGCCGAAAGATTGGATGTCATTATGATAACGGTATTTTTAAAATCAATATTTCGACCGTAACTATCGGTCAACCGACCTTCGTCCATGATTTGGAGTAAAAGATGAAAAACTTCAGGGTTAGCCTTTTCAATTTCATCGAATAAAATCACTGAATAAGGCTTTCTTCTAACCTTTTCAGTTAACTGTCCACCGTCTTCAAATCCAACATAGCCCGGAGGAGCGCCCGTCAACCTGGAAACATTAAATTTTTCCATGTATTCAGACATATCCAAACGAATCAAAGAATTTCTATCGCCAAAAAGGAATTCAGCTAAGCTAGCGCACAATTCAGTTTTACCAACACCAGTCGGCCCCATGAACATAAAAGTGCCAATAGGACGTCGAGCGTCTTTCAAACCTGACCGCGATCTACGAATAGCCTTAGAAATAACTTTAACTGCCTCTGGTTGCCCAACGACTTTAGAAGTGAGTTCGGACTCCATATTTTTAAGTCGAGTAGATTCCTTTTCTTCAATTCGAGAAAGGGGAATCCCTGTCATACTAGAAACAACGGCGGCAATATCCTCTTCCGTAATATTTGGCTCGCTTTGTTCTTGTTGTTGATCCCATTCTCTTTTCTCAGATTCTAATTTTTCTCTAAGCTCTTCTTCCTTATCTCTAAGATCCACAGCTCGCTCAAACTCTTGACTCTCAATACAAGTTTTCTTCTCGCGAACTATTTTATCAATTTCCTTCTGTATAGCTTTCATCTCCGGAGATTGAGTCATTTTCCGCAATCTTACCCTAGAGCCGGCTTCGTCAATAACGTCAATAGCTTTATCAGGTAAAAATCGATCGCTTATATATCGATCAGAAAAACGTACAGCAGTAATGATGGCATCATCCGTAATCTTTGCCTTATGATGCACTTCATATGGCACCTTCAAACCTTTGATAATTTCAATGGTTTCATCAACCGTTGGCGGGTTAACCGTAATCGGTTGAAAACGTCTTTCTAAAGCTCCATTCTTCTCAATATATTTACGATATTCTTCTAAAGTTGTTGCTCCAATACATTGAATTTCGCCTCTGGAAAGAGCTGGCTTCAGCATATTTGAAGCGTCTACAGACCCCTCAGCTGCCCCAGCGCCAACCAAGGTATGAAGCTCGTCAATAAACAAAATGATATTCTCATTTTGCAGTATTTCTTTCATGATCCCTTTTAAGCGGGCTTCAAATTGACCTCGATACTTGGTACCAGCTATTAATGACCCAAGATCTAGAGCAACAACCCTCTTACCAAACAATGTCTCAGGCACTTCGCGCTCAATGACTAACTGAGCCAACCCTTCGACAATAGCCGTTTTCCCAACTCCAGGCTCGCCTATTAAAACAGGGTTATTTTTCGTCCTGCGGCTTAAAATTTGGATCACTCTTTCAATTTCAGTACTTCTGCCGATAATTGGGTCCAACTTGCCATTTATCGCCATCTGAGTTAAGTCTCGGCTGAATTCATCCAATGTTGGGGTCTTACCAGCTTCTTTGGCTTGATGTGTAGGCTCTTTCAACATTTCGAGAATTTTTTCTTTTACATCTTCAAAATACATTCCGAAACTATTTAATACTCGGCAAGCCACGCCTTCTTTTTCTTTAAGCAAACCAAGCAACAGATGCTCAGTCCCTATATAGTTATGATTTACAGAACGAGCTTCTTCTACAGCAAATTCTAGAACTTTCTTGGCTCGTGAAGTAAATGGAATATCTCCAACAATCAATGAATTAGAGCTTTTAGGAAAGTTTTTTTCAAGCTCTTGTTTTATCTGCGAAATATCAATTCCAGCTTTTTGAACAATGGCTATAGCGATACCGCCACCATCTTTTAAAATCCCTTGAAGAACATGTTCAGTACCCAAATACTCATGTCGGTAAAGTTCTGCTTCTTCTCTTGCTAGGATAATGACCCTTCTTGCTCTTTCTGTAAATCTTTTAAACATAATAAAACCCTTTGTTTGAAAAGGTATTGCTTAATTTCAAAACGCTAGAAAAATCTAAAATAAGCGGTTTTCTTTTAAAGCTTTTCGATTTTATTTTAGCAAATGACGTTGATAATACAAGGATTTATTT
>JAYOZP010000001.1:109216-127403 GCA_038154245.1 Nitrospinales bacterium
TCGTAGTAAAAAGGGCTGGCGTTAATTGTTGGTATATTGGTAAATCCTAATATACTTATCGGCAATCTGCTTTAAATGCTTTAAGACACAAATATAAAACAAATCATGAGTAACCAGCTTCCTTATGAAAACAAATCACACAACCCGTAGTGCTTGGAGGATCAAATTCATGGGCATCAGTGAGAGACACTCCTATATCTTTACCATTAAGAATTTCATAAATAACCTTATTATTTAGCATATCCTCCAAAGCGGCATAACCTGGGCTATAACGTTGACCTGCTTTTTCTTTTTTTACTCCTAATCGTTGTCTCAATAAATTGTGAGTGTATTCCATCAAATCTTCGGCAACCCTATCGCTAAGCCCTTGCAAATACAAAGCTGACTCAGAATCATTTTCTTTTTTAAAACTTGCTATAGCTTCATCTGCCGCATTTCCCGCCGTAGAAAGAGCAAGGCCTGCAACGTCCATTATCCCCGACTCTTTAGAACGAAAATACTGAGCCACAGAGAACTTATCTTTTCGCCCCTTTCCAATACATTGTGTAAAGGAAATTCTACCTAACTCTAAGTCTAAGTTTTCAGGGTTGTACAAGATTAATTCGTCGCCCTCAGATTGCGCTGGAAGAAGTCCAAAACGAACCCGAGGAACAATCCACCCATTGCCTTCAGATTTCTGAACCCACTCATCCTTTAGATGTTCCAGTTGCTCTTTGGTTACACCTTTTTTTTCCCACTGAGACTGTTTTCCAAATTTCCAATTTAACGAATACAAACTTTTTGAGTCTAAACGAAGCTTTCCCACTTTAAATTCAACTAGATGGATACCAAATTCGCCATTTTGTAAACTGTGATTTTTGAAACTTACCTTCCTAGGTTTTAATTCTCCCAGCAATCTTTCATGCTCCGCTTTCATTCCTTTGGCTCTACAATATTCGTTTGCCAAAAGTTTTTTATTTCCTTCAATATAATCTTTGCGCTTCTCTTTATCGACTAATGCATTCATTACATTGACTCCATCCATCGCGCTTTCGCAATAGAACACATTAGGCCTTAACCGATCTAAATTATCTTGTCCCCACATAGAAACATATCCTGCATGACGCCAGTTAACAGGAGCGCCCCCAACCAGTATAGGGAAATCAAAACCTCCATCTTTTAGCATCTTTGATACTGTGATCATGTGATTTGATGTTTGAACAAGTAAGGCGCTCATACCTATGGCGTCCGCCTTCTCCTGGCGAGCGGTTTCAATAAACTTCTCTAAAGGCACTTGAACTCCCAAGTCAATCGCTCTATATCCGTAATTCTCTAACAACGTTTTTGCCAAATCTTTACCGATACTATGTACATCTTGATATACAGTGCCTATAACGACAGTCCCCTTATAGCGAATCGCTTCTCCGGGCTTGACTCCAGATTTAAATTGCATATAGGCTTCCAAAAAACCCATCACATTTCTCATAACATCTGCGCTTTTGAGCAAATGCGGCAAACTAACTTCCCCTCTACCAAAACGATCTCCCAATTCACGCATGGTTTTCATTAGATAATTAGAAATGAAATCTAACGGTTCATGCTTATTGATAGCTTCTGCCGCTTCGACCGCTATTTGATCTTTATAAGGGAAACGTTCGCCGTCTTTTTCGATAACACCGCTGGCTTTTTGCTTAAAACCATCCATGATTTTCTGACAAATCCTGTCTTCTAATCCTAAAGAAGAATATTCAGTTTTCTTTACAACATTTCCTGTCTTTTTAGTCAGCGCAATATTTTCTAACTCTTCAAAAGCCTCCATGTTTCTTTCTAGGATGACTTTCCGCGCCAACTCCACATCTTCTTTTGGAAGATTTTCGATTGGAACATAGTGGTTAGGATTCAAAATCGCGCAATCTAGTCCTACTTTTCTTGCCTCATCTAAAAAAACACTTGTTAATACTTTTCTCATATAAGGCTTTTGAGCCAAGCCATTTGTTAAATTCCCAACTCCAATAGTTGTTTTCAAATCTGGATGAATCTTTTTGATCTTTGGCAAGCAGTTTAGAGTTTCTAAACAAAAATTCATTCCCTCTATCGATTCACTTCCTATCGGATATGCATTCACGTCTATTAGTAATTGACTTGGTTTAACGCCGTGTTTTTCTTTGGACTGATTTAAAATCTCCAAAGCCAAATCATACTTTTCGTCTGCAGTAATACCCGGACCTTCAGGTCCATTAACAAGGGCAATATAAATTGGGCCATGTTGCTTAGTTACCGAAAGAACAGCGTCTAATTTATTTTCCCCATCTCGATACTCTTCTAAGCTAATAGAATTAATGATTGGCTTTCCAGGATAAACGTCTATTGCTTTCTCTAGAGCTTCAACCGAGAAAGAGTCTAAACACATTGCCCCTTTAAAATCACTTGTTAAATTATGAATGACCTCCGGTAATATTTTTTCTGTTTCGACAATATTACTATCCATACAAACGTCAATAATATCCAAACCTAAATCGGTCACTTGCTCACGCACGACCTCTTCCAAAACATCCGAATGAATTTTGTCTTCCAATTCAACAGCGTCTCTTACTTTTTTGCTACCGCGAACATTCAAACGCTCGCCAATTCGAACAAGTCCCTCTGAACCATCTAGAATAAAAGCATTTTGAGGACCCGAGAGGTAAACATTATTATCTTTTTCTCTTTCCTTCGGAGTTGCGTTTTTTAAACTTTCTGCGAGCTTACGAATATGCTCAGGAGTTGTGCCACAACAACCTCCAACAATAGAAGCTCCCCACTTCTCAACAAATGGAGTTACCGCTTCCGCCATGCCTTCCGGCTCCAATTTATAACAAGTCTTTCCATCTATAGAAACGGGTTGCCCTGCATTTGGAACAACTGAAAACGGTAGATTTGAAAACTTACTCATTTTCTCAACCGCATTAACCATTTCATCTGGACCGCAGGTACAATTTATCCCAAAAACGTCAATTCCCATTTCACTTACTGTCACGTATGCAGCTTGGATATCACAATTAAAAATCTGCATTTTTGAAAATTGGTCGACTGTTATCTGGGCCATTATTGGTACTTTTTTACCTTTTTCGGTCATAGCTTTTTTAGCGCCCACTAGCTCGGCCTTTAATTCCAATATATCCTGCTGAGTTTCGTACAGTAAAACATCCGCCCCACCATCAATTAGTCCTACAGCTTGACGGTAAGCATTCTCGACAATTTCATCAAAAGTCGCTTTATTCAATTCAGCTTGAGTGCTCGATACAACATAATTAGAGGGACCAATAGATCCAGCTACAAATAAAGGGCTACCATCATATTCAGAAGACTGCTTGTATCTCTCAATAGCTTTATGCGCAATTCGACAAGCTTCTAAATTAAGGAAATAAGCTATTTTATTTAAATCTGCATCCTGCAGTTTTAAACCTTCAGGAATAGCTTCTAAATCTGAAACTATTATTTTAGTAAAATCAAATTCTTTAAGCCTAAGCGGCGACGCGCCAAACGTATTTGTTTCAATAATATTTGCCCCGGCGCTTAAGTATTTATAGTGAATTTCCTCTAATTCTCGAGGTCTTGAAAAAACCAAAAGGTCGGTTAACATCTTGAAGTCAGGTCCGCCAAAAGCCATATCTGTCAATTCAAGATTTTGCACCATAGTGCCCATAGCGCCATCTAATATTAAGACATGACGTTTCAGAGCTTCTAAAAATTCCATATAATTGGGCCGTTTAATTTGAATAATACATGACCGAAAAAGTGAAATATCACAAGGTCAAAGGTAAGCAGTTAATTCTGAAAGATTAAAAAACTGGAAGCTAGTAATATAAATTTTATACTAACATCTGTCAACCAATGCCGACGTTTTGAAAAATTAAAGCGCTTTAATTTTATTAGAAGGAATAAAAACTTTCGACTTTGAGCGATCAAAGAAATCAACTCATTAAAAAAGATGCGGGATTGACACTATATAATATAGCGAAAATTTTTTTATAAAAGGCAGGAGGTTGGGTTATGCAGTTATTTTACTCAATAAATCTTTAAATTTGGGCTCGACTGCGCCTTGCTCAATCGCTTTTTTAAGCTGAGTTACCGCGGAGTCTTTATCGTCCTTCTTAAGATAAATTTGCGCAGATTCATAATAGGGTTCCAAAAACTGTGGATTCACCTCTATAGATTTAGCAAAAGCCTTTAACGCTTGGTCTAATTTATTTTGCTCTCCGTAAACTTTCGCTAAGTTAAAATGAGCCAAAAGTCCTTTAGGATTCTCTTTAATCGAAGCCAAGAGTATTTCCTCAGCTTTTTTTACCTGACCTAACTCTCTATAGGCCTCGGCCAAATTATTCAAATACAAGTGAGACCTATCCTGATTCGAAGCCATTTCATAATACTCTACGGCTTTTTTAAGATCCCCTCTTTCTTTATGTAAATTTCCTATATTATTAAGGGCTTTACCGTCATTGTCATTTGGATTCAAACTTATACTTTTTTCCCAAAAACCCAAAGCCCCATCCTTATTCCCCTCCATATAATCCACCATTCCTAAATTAACAAGTATTTGTGGATTTTGGGAATTAAGGGCACTAGCCCTTTGAAACATCTCTCTCGCCTGCGGATAATTTTTGATCCCAAAGTAAATTAAACCCTTTTTATTATAAGGCTTCCAATCATCAGGATTATATTTAATGGCTATATCAAACTCATCCAACGAGTTCTGAAATAAAGAATATTGAGCAAACTCAATACCTAACAAATAATGCTCGTTAGATTTCTCAGGATCCACCTTTCCCTCGACAGAGGAACCCGAAGAACAAGCTGAAATTAATGTCGCTAAAAATAAAAAAGGGAAAAGCAAAAAAGAAAAAGGACGTGTCATCTTAAATTCACTAGGCGAAAGAAATAAAAAGGGAAGAAAAAAACCGAAGAAGAAAGAAAACAAGAGGAGGCAAGAATTGCCCCCTCTCATCTACATAAAACTAGAACTAGTTAATACCTCTACCATGCGACAATCGAGACGTAGTTTGAAGCGCTGCAGAATCATGCGCATCCCCTACGAACTCCATAGCAAAACCCGTGCTACTTGAAGGAATTACTATAGCGCCCCACATAGATATTTGATTCAAATTGTTGAGTTTATTTTGGTTATTTTTACCAGTAGGATTGGTAGCATTCAAGGACATTCTTAATTGACCACTTTGCCCTGAACCACTGGTAGCCGCAATAAACAATACATTTGAATTAGTAATAGTTGAACTATTAATCGTACTATGGTTTGTTGAAACAACAAAGATTCTGTAAGTCTCGCCAGCTCCAATAGTAAACGAGGTTGACGACACAGTATCGGAAAAACCGACAGCCGCCATCGTCAAACCAATTTGAGTTACAGCCGTACTTAAAGATGGATGAGTGATCCCAACAAAAGAATAAGTTGAGTTAGCATCCGTCTGAACATAAGGCGAAACCGCAGATCTATTCTTTGGAACTGCATAAGCACTTTGGACAGAAACCAAAAATGCCAGCAAGATTATAAGCACAAAAAATTGTGTCTTTCTCATTAGCCTCTCTCCTTTAACACAAATTACCAAATTTATAAGCTAGATAGATTAATTTAAACCCACAGGGATCTCACTCATAATATTCGACGTCTGAACGACAAATACTGAATCGTGAGTATCACCAATGAACTCCATAGCGAAACCGGAATTTGCGCTGGAAACGACTATAGCACCCCAATAATTCAACGCCGTAACATCCGTGATCTGATTAGTTCGAACAAGCGGATTGGAATGACGAGGGGTGAACACTAGAGAACCAGACGAAGAGGTCGTCGTTCCCGACACAAACACAACATCACTCGCCGTAATGGTCGAAGTGTTAATCGTGGAGTGATTTGTGGCAACGACAAAAATTCTGGTAGTATTATTTTCATTTACAGTGAAAGCGGTAGTACCGAAAGTAGTAGTACCATCATTAGTAACAGCTTGCATAATAACACCAATCTGAGAACTCATAATGTCTAAAGAACCATGAGAGATAGACACGAATGTATATGCATCTCCATCGGACTGCCAATAAGGCGAAACTACCGATGAGCTATTTGTAACTGCAAACGCGTTTGCCGCGCTGAATATAAGCAAGGCCATGGTTGCGATAAAAACAGAGAATCGCGTAATGATCTTGTTTTTCATTCTCTTATTCTCCTATTTTGTAATTAAATCCAAAAAGAATTTATTTATCCAGTAAAAGGATATTAGTTTTTGAGGCACCTCCCTTCTTAAACAGTAATTATTAAAAAACTTATTTTATTGAATTTTTTTAATTTGTCAACAACTATAAGACAAAAAAATAAAAACTTTTCAACAAGTTTCACGCGAAAAGCCAAACTTTGCGCTCCTAAATTCAATAAAAAAGAAGTAGTACTTTTAATTTTTCGGCAAAATACGCAATTTCTTTATCAAAAAAAAATTACTTTTGTACTTTAAGATTCTTATGAAAAAATCATGCCAAAATATAAAAAGCGACAACAAACTAAGACAATAACACGCTTTAACCTATTTTTCAATAAGTTATCAAAGAAAAGACATCCACATTCCCAAGCTTTTGTTTACCGTTAAGAAAACCAAGCTCTATCAAAAATACAGTTTCTACAATATCTACCTGAAAATTATTCCTAACTAGTTTTACCGCTGCCGAGGCAGTGCCTCCAGTCGCCAAAACATCGTCGATTATTAAAATTCTCTGTCCTTCAAGCAAAGCGTCTTTATGGATTTCAATACTGTCCACTCCATATTCCAATTCATAGTTTTCTTGAAATGTTTGATAAGGAAGCTTGCCTGGCTTTCTAACAATAGCTAAACCAGCTCCTAGCGCATAAGCTAAACTCGCTCCGAAAATAAAACCTCGCGCTTCTATCCCCAACACAACGTCAATTTTTTTGTCTTGATAACGCTCTTTTAACCGATCCGTCAATTTTTTGAACGCTTTTCCATTGCTTAAAACTGGGGTGATATCTTTAAAAATAACTCCTGGTTTTGGAAAATCAGGAATATCTCTTATTAAAGTTTTTACTTCCTCCATAAAAAACTCAGCTCCAGACCAATTTAAAGATTAGATTGACTAACAAAAAGTTGAATATGTTTAATTCAAAGCTACTTTTTAAAATATCGTGTTTTTAATAAAATTACCGTTTAATTTTTCTTTTTGGAAGATATTTTAGAGGATTTACAGCTTGGACATCGCTCCGAATTTCAAAATGTAAATGAGGTCCTGTGGAACGACCTGTACTTCCCATTGATGCAATTTTTTGTCCACGTCTAACTTTTAGGCCTCGACCTACATGATTTGAAGAATTATGAGCATAAACGGACATTAAACCATTCTCATGCTTTATTATTACCATTAACCCGTAACCTGTAGGTCCGGTCCCACTAAAAACCACCTTACCAGGAGCCGAGGCATAAATAGGGGTACCCTTTCTATTTGCTATATCGAGCCCATCATGGTGTCTTCTACCCCTAATTCCATATTTTGAAGTTATAATCCCTTTTTCTACTGGCCATACAAAATAATTTTTCGTGAGTCTAGGAAAAGAGGTCTTTTTAATTTTTGGCTTAATTGTTTTCCGTTTTTTAGAAGAAAGGACTTTAGCTGTAGGCAAAACTTCTAAAACTCTTAAAGCGCCAGGTATCCACAAACGACGCCCAACCTGTAATTTAGTGGGGTCGGAGATCCCATTAATCCTCTTAAGGCGTTCTAAATCGATGTCATATGCAGTGGCAATGCGATAAAGTGTTTGCCCTTGTTTAACTGCATGATAGACACCAATAGTGCGTTTTTCTAAAAGCCCTCCGAAGCAGCCAGAAAAAAGAAAAGCGCTTAACCCTATCCAAGGCAATGCCGTAATTAATAATGTATAAATTTGTTTTAGTTTAATTTTCCAGTTTCTCCACAATTATTCTTTCGACCTTAAACATATTCCAATAATAATAAAAAACCTTAGCTTTCTCTCTCTTTACAAAACCAACAAATTATTGTATAAAAAGGAATTATGATTAAAAAGATATTTTTTTTAATACTCCTCACTCTTACTATAATTTCTTTTGGTTGCAACGTTTATGACGAAATTATAGATGCGGCTATAGTCGACCAAGCAGATCAAAATTCAGACGGAACCACAACTACGACCACCACAACAACTTCTAGCGATTCAACAACTACAGATACGACAGATACGGCAGCAAGTACCACAAGCTCTTTGGTAACCAGTTCCGCAAACTCATCGCTTACTTTTCCACCTTAAAAATTTCGACCTCCCCGCAGCAAGATTGATAAAGCTTTCCTCTAAATGAAATATTTTTTGTAACTAGAATCTATTAGGTCTTAAATGCAGTTTAGAAACTATTATCTCCTTTGTTTTATCGTTTGCCTTTTAACTTCATCCTGCTTTTCCGGCGAAAACAAAAAACCAAGCCCTTTTGGGTTGCCTGTCACTTACCCTGTAGGAGAAAAGCCCGTTGATTTAGCTGCCGCAGACATGAACAACGATGGTTATCCTGATTTATTAATCCCTAATACTGGCAATAATACGCTTTATTTTTACGAAGGTAATGGAGACGGAACTTTTAAAAAAGCCGTTGTTATGAAAACAGGTAGAGAACCAATGGCTTTGGCAATTGCCGATTTTGACGGCGACGGTCTTCCAGATATTGCGCTTTGTAATTACGGAGACAACAATATTTCCATTATTTTGGGCCAAAAAGACGGACTGTTTAAAGTTAGTAATAAAGTAAAAACAGGAAGGCTTCCCATCGCTATTGACACCGCTGATTTTAATGGAGATGGTTTCATTGACCTTGCCGTTACTTTGAGGTTCAACAAATTAATGATTTTTTTAGGAGTGGGAGATGGAACCTTTAAAACTGGAGAAGCTTATAAAGCAACAGGCACTCCTGCAGATTTGGTCGCCGGCGACTTTAATAACGATAAATACCCTGATATAGCTATAGTTTCAAATGCCGTTAAAGCAAACTATATAAAATTATTTTATGGGAACGGCGATGGCACGTTTCAAAACCCTCAAAAAATAGTTGGCGGCAAACAATCCAACTATATCGCAAAATACGATCTAAACAACGACACTTTTCAAGACTTAGTCATTACCAACCCATTAGCGGATAGCGTTACTTTATTTATTGGAAATAAGGAAGGCGGATTCACCGTTCAACCTGATTTAGCTGGAGAAAAAGGACCTCAGTTTGTTGTCGCTGGAGAATTCACCGGAGATAACGCAATGGATTTGGTTATAACAAATCGCCGAGATAATTCAATCTCTATACTAGAAGGTAGAGGAGACGGAAGCTTTATATTTCCTCATTATAACTATCCCGTTGGCCCAGACCCTCGAGCAATGGCGGCGGCAGACTTCAACAATGATGGCTTGGTCGATCTTGCATTAATTTTACATCAAAGAAAATTAGTTGAAGTATTGATGAGAAGCCACGGTACCCCCGACCCAATCGACTAATTTGAAACGACCTGTTTCAAACTCTAATTTTCTTCTAAATCTCCAAAATCTGAACCTGGCTTATTTGGAATCTTATACTCTCCTCCCAACCAAGCTCCCAAATCTACCAATTTACATCTTTCAGAACAAAACGGAAAATAAGGATTGGATTCTTTTTTAACTGTTTCCTTGCAAATAGGACAAGAGTTTGTCTTATTATTTTTGGAAGGCATAAAATAAAAGGAAAGTTGAAAAGCTTAAAATGGAATTTTATTTTGCGGGTAATTTTATAGTAAACGTTGATCCATTCCCTAAAGCGCTCTCTACGCTAATTATTCCACCCATCATACAACAAAACGATTGGCTAATAGCCAACCCTAAACCTGTGCCGCCAAATTTTTTGGCTACCGATGGATCCGCTTGTGTATAACTCTTAAATAAATTATTAATTTGCTCTGGATTAATTCCGACTCCAGTATCTTTCACTCGAAAAATCATCCAATCACTTTCTTCGCATTTATCTCGAAAAACTTTTAACAAAACTTCCCCTTTTTCGGTGAATTTAGCCGCATTACTTAATATATTCATCAAAACTTGTCTAAGCCTGGTGGTGTCGACTTTTATGGAACCCAGATTTTCTGCAGAATCTATTTTAAATTGATTGCCATTTTTCCCCATCATTGGGCTAATCGTTGTGCTTACTTCTTCAATCAAGTTTTCGACTTCGCAATCTTCTGGAAAAAGCTGCATTTTACCCGCTTCAATTTTGGATAAATCTAAAATATCGTTTATCAAATTTAATAGGTGTTCTCCAGCTCCATTTATTTTTTTTAAATCTGGAACAAAATCTTCTTCTACTTCCACATCCTCTGCAACATCTTGCAAAAGTTCGCTATATCCTATAATCGCATTAAGCGGCGTTCGCAACTCATGACTCATATTCGCTAAAAAAATACTCTTAGATTGATTAGATTCTTCTGCGGTTTTTCTCGCGACAGACAGTTCTTCATTTATTTTTTCTAAGTTTTTAATTCTTTCAAAACTTTCTATATTTCTATCGTTTATTTTCTTTAATAGTAACGAATTATTTAAGCGCACAAATAATTCTTCCGCGTCAATCGGATAATGAATAAAATCATGCGTTCCCATAGATAAAAGCTGAGATTTTTCTTCGCTAGTTAAAGCGTTATTTATAGATAAAATTGGAATTTTCTTTAACGCTTCGACTTTCCTTAAAGTTTCCAGGGTGTTTGAAAGAGAAATCATATCTCCACCAATTACAACTAAAGATAAATTTTCTAAACGAGGATCGCCAATACCAGTTACTTCCGCCAAAAACTCTAAGTCCCAACGAAATCTTTGTCCTTCAAGTAATCCTTCAAAAAAACTTCTAATCTGAGCGGTCGGCTCTATAAAAAGTAAACGTGGTTTCATATAAAAATTTTGATATTAAAAAAGAAAAACCAATAAAATAAGATTTAAACAACAAGAGAAATTTGAACTTCCTTAACCATAAAGTCGGTCAAAATTAGAATGAATTACGTTTAAGGATTAATATTTTCCCCTAACATAAGTTTTTACCTCATTTTTATAAAAATCAGACAATTTGTTGTGTAAATTTTCCGTTAAATTTGTAATATCACTGACAAGAGAATTTTCGATTACCTGTTGCGCGTCCTTACCTCCCGGTATAACAACTGTAACAGCATCAAAATCTAAAATCCATCTAAGAGCCAATTGCGTCATGGTTACTCCTTCAGGAGCTAAACCTTTCAGTTTTTCAGACAATTCCACCCCTTTCTCAAAAGGTAAACCAGAAAAAGTTTCGCCAACGTTAAAACATTGTCCATCTCTATTAAAGTTTCTATGATCGTTTTCTGGAAACACTCTGTCTGAAGAAATTTTTCCAGACAACAAACCTGAAGCTAAGGGTAATCGAATAATTAAAGCCACCTTTTTTTCTTTAGCTTTTTCGAATAACACATCAATGGGTTTTTGGCGAAAAATATTAAAAATGATTTGAAGAGAAAATAACCCTTCTTGCTCTAAACAAATTAGAGCTTCATCCATGGATTCAACGCTAGCCCCAAATCTCTTAATTTTTCCTTCGTTTTGAAGGGTCCGCAACCAATCAAAAACTTCTCCATCAGCCATTAATTCAGTTGGAATGCAGTGAAGTTGGGTTAGATCTAAACACTCTAAACCTAAACGCTTTAAAGAAGCTTCTGTATGATTTCGAAACGATTCCAAGGAAAAATTTTCAAGACCGCCAGGCTCTGGGAATCTACCTAGCTTAGTGGCAATAATGATATCATTCGACAAAGGTTTTAAATATTTCTTAATCAAAGATTCCGAACGCCCATTACCGTAAACGTCCGCTGTGTCGAAAAAATTAATTCCATACTCAATAGCGGTCTCTAAAACTTCTTGAGCCGTCGATTCATCAACAGTCCCCCAATCTGCGCCTAATTGCCATGTTCCTAATCCAATTTCAGAAACATTGAGACTTTCAGATCCAAAAGCCCGATAACGCATATCGCCAATCCCTCTCAAAAATTAACTACAAGTTTAAATTGTAACTTCAGCCGATTATAACTCGCTTGATTTTGCGTTTAAACTTTCTCCTTCAGAAATAGCTATTACAACCGCTCCAATCGAATCGCTAAAAATATTTACAATCCCACGATACATATCTAAAGGACGATCCACAGCTAACATCGTCCCTACAATTATGGAAACAATTTCTCCCTTCAAACCAACCGTTTCTAAAATTATAAAAATTGTTACTAACCCAGCAGAGGGGATAGCCGCAGTTCCGATTGAAACCAATAAAGCGGTAAAAACAATTAATGATTGTTGAGAAATCGAAAGATCAACTCCCATCACCTGAGCAATAAAAATTACTCCTACGCATTCGAATAGGGCGGTACCATCCATATTCACGGTAGCTCCCATAGGCAAAACAAACCCGGAGACGGTCTTTGAAATGCCTAAATTTTTTCTAACACACGCCATTGTCACCGGCAACGTCGCTAAAGAAGAACTCGTGGCAAAACAGTAGCTAGAGCGTTTGCCATTCCAATAAACTGCCGAATAGGTTTTTTTCGAGTAAAGAAATAATAAATAAATGGAAGAACGATGAATAAATGAATCGTTAAACCAGTCGCAATGGTCGTCATATACCATCCAACTGCCTTAAAAAAATCAACGCCCATATTCTGGTTGCCTAACTTGACCGCCAGTCCAAATACTCCGATTGGAGCTATTAATATTACCAAACGCGTCATTTCCATCATCGCTTGAAAAGCATTCTCTAAAACTTTGGAAAACGGATTTTTTTCTTCGCCTCCAATGCGATTAATGCAAATTCCAAATATAAGCGAGAAAAATATTATAGCTAACATATCGCCATTGACTGCCGCTTCATTAGGATTTGTTGGGATAATACGTAGAATTAAATCAAGAGGAGGAACCGGATCGGGCAATTCAAATTGAGCCGCCAAATTTTTATCCGGCAAGTTCACAGACAGTCCCGGTCGCATCCAATTGACCAAAAATACCCCGATCAATATTGCTAAAAAACTAGTGGATAAATAATAACCAATAGTCTTAATACAAAGCCATCCCAACCTTCCAGTAGTCCCTATGTTTGAAACTCCCGAAATCATCGACAAAATTACTAAGGGCACTGTCACCATTTTTAATAATCGGACAAACAAATCCCCTAGAGGTTCTGCAAACGAAGAATGACTTCCTAAGGCTTTAGAAAAAAAAATTCCTAGGAACAAAGCGATGATAATTTGCCAATGCAGTTTTAATTTTTTCATTGGGAATTAACAGCGCTGGGGAAAGAAAAATGAGGGAAGGTAAAGCTTGACTGGCCAAACCATCGCCTTTGGCTAAGACAGTTTGGCCAGTACAATAATTAACGTCGGCTACAAAAATTCAAATTAGCTAAATAACACCATAAGCTAACATGGCTTCGGCTACTTTGACGAAACCAGCTATATTTGCTCCTTTCACGTAATTAACTTTATCGCCTTCTTTTCCATATTTTAGACATTGATTATGAATATCTCTCATTATGCCCTTCAACCGGTCTTCTAATTCTTCGCGCGACCAGGAAAGTCTAATGCTATTTTGGGTCATTTCTAAACCAGAAACGGCAACTCCTCCTGCATTTGATGCTTTTCCAGGAGCATATAAAATTCCAGCGTCAAGAAATGCTTTGACTCCAGCTTCTTCCGTCGGCATGTTGGCGCCTTCAGAAACGCCTTTACAACCATTTGCAAGCAATTGTTTAGCTTCCTCTTCATTAAGCTCATTTTGAGTGGCGCATGGGAAAGCCAAATCACACGGTGTACCCCAAGGCCGCTCATCTTTATGAAACTTGGCTTCAGGATATTTATCTGCATATTCAGAAATACGACCTCGTTTAACAGTTTTTAGATCGATAATATAATTTAACTTATCTTGGTCAATTCCACCTGGATCATGAATAAACCCAGATGAATCTGACATGGTCAAAACTTTCCCACCTAAATGTATAATCTTTTCCGCGCAAAATTGGGCGACATTTCCAGAACCAGAAACAACACAAGTTTTTCCGCTAATGGAATCGCCTTTATTCTTAAGCATTTCTTCCATAAAATAGGCATTTCCATATCCAGTAGCCTCTTTTCTAATCAAGCTACCGCCAAACTCCAATGCTTTCCCAGTCAAGGCCCCGGTAAATTCATTTTTCAAACGTTTATACTGTCCAAACATATAACTAATTTCACGAGCGCCTACGCCAATATCGCCAGCTGGAACATCCACAACTTCGCCTATGTGTTTGCTTAATTCAGTCATAAAAGCCTGACAAAATCGCATTACTTCACGATCTGATTTCCCTTTTGGATTAAAATCTGCTCCGCCCTTCCCAGCTCCCATGGGCAAGGTAGTCAAACTATTTTTAAAGGTCTGTTCAAATCCAAGAAACTTTAAAACTCCTAAGTTGACTGAAGGGTGAAACCGCAAACCTCCTTTGTAAGGCCCAATAGCATTATTAAATTGAACCCTATAACCTCGATTGGTCCTAACATGACCTTCATCGTCTTCCCAGCAAACTCGAAAAATAATTGTACGGTCTGGCTCGGTCATTCGCTCTAATATTTGAGCCGTTCGATATTTTGGATTCTCATTAATATAAGGGATAACAGTTTCCGCTACCTCATGAACGGCTTGATGAAATTCGACTTCTCCAGGGTTGCGACGTACCAAACCATTCATAAATTCATCCAGCACAAGAGGCTTAATTTCTGACATTTTCAACTCCTAGAAAAAGGGTTTCACGACTATCAATCATCTAAATACTTGATCGGTTCATAATTAAAAGTTAACTATTTTTGTTTACCTGTTTATCATAATTTTAACCTTAAATGTAAAAAACTTTCATTAATCTTTTGTCAAACAAATTTAAAATAATTAAAAAATCCGGCGTATTGCCTCAATAAAATTTTTCAAGAAAAAGAATAATTTATGCTAAGTTTCAATCATAATAAATAATCACTTGAACGCTATTATCGTCAAAACGTCGTTACTTCTTGAAACATTCGACGTCTACATTACTCGATATGACAAACTTAAAAAACATAGACGCGATTTTATTTGAAAAAAACCCCGACGACGAAGAAACAAAATCCTTTTTATCTGATTTCGGATTTGAAGAAAACGAAAGAGCAAAAAAAGTTTTGCAAGTTCTTGCAAAACAAGCCAACTTCCGCCGCTTATTCCCTAATTTTTTTCCCGATTTTCTTAAACTAATTCGTCAATCTTACAATCCTGACGCGGCCCTCTTAAACTTTGAGCGTTTTTCACAAGAGATTCACGATAAAGACCATTTGTACTCTCTACTATGCGCCGATCACTTTTTACTAGAAGCTTTAGTTGTTCTTTTCTCAGGAAGCCAAGTTTTAACCGACACATTGTTAAAAAACCCTGGACACTTTGATTGGCTCAAACTACCTGAAACATTAAAAAAGCCAAAGTCCAAAGACGCTCTGTTTCGAGACTTTTATTCCATGGCCAAAACAGACGATTTTGACGACCGTCTTCCCTCGCTTTTAAGAAAATTTAAGCAAAGAGAATATATTCGAATAGGCCTTAGAGATTTAATGGGACTCGCAGAGTTAAAAGAAAATGTCGAAGATATTTCGAATTTGGCAAACGTATGCTTACAGTTAGGTTATGAATACGCCGATCGTTGCCTTAAGAAAAAATACGGCGCTCCAATGCATCAAGACGAGAAAGGAGAGTGGAAGGAAACCGAGTTTGTTGTTTTCGGCATGGGAAAGCTTGGTGGCAAAGAACTCAATTATAGTTCAGACATTGATCTAATTTATCTTTATGAATCAAGTCATGGACAAACCAAACCAGAAAAAGGGGTGAACATAGACACAACCCTATCAAATCATGAATATTTCACAAAATTAGGTCAATTGTTGACCAAAACGATTAACGAAATTACCGATGAAGGGGCTGTATTTCGCGTCGATCTAAATTTAAGACCCGAAGGTAGAAGCGGAGAAATTGCAAACTCTCTTGCTAGCTCTGAAGTTTACTACCAATCTTGGGGAAGAACTTGGGAACGCCAAGCCCTTATTAAGGCAGGAGTTAGCGCAGGTAGCGAATCACTTGGTAAAACCTTCTTTAAAATGATTGAGCCATTCGTTTTTCGAAAACATCTTGATTTTGCGGCTATCGACGAAATCAAATCAATGAAACAAAAAATCGACCAAAATTTAAAACAAAAACGTGGAGATTCACAAAATATCAAATTAGGTTTTGGCGGCATTCGCGAAGTAGAATTTGTCGTTCAAGCTTATCAATTACTTTTTGGAGGGAGGTTTAAAGATCTACGCATCACTAATACGTTAGAAGCGCTTGATCAGCTATTAGATAAACAATTTTTAAATTCCGAAGAATACGACCACCTTAAAAAAGCTTACATATTTCTTAGGAGATTAGAAAACCGGGTACAAATGACTTTTGGTTTACAAACGCATTCATTACCCAAAAAAGAAAAAGATATCGCAATTCTAGCTAGAAAAATGGGTTACCAAACCAACGACGCTAAAGAAACCATTGCAAAATTCCATTCTGACATGGAAATGCATACTCAATTTGTAGGAAACTTTTTTGCCAATCTACTTGTCGATCCAGCCGAAAGGGAATCTTCCCAATCTCATTCTCCAAATAAAGGAACAATTGCCTTAGACGAAAAAAATTTTAACGAAGAGCTAATGAGGTCTTATTCATTCCCAGATCCTCAAAGAGCTTTCCAATTTTTAAAATCTCTGAGAGACGGACCAGAATTTTTCCATCCGACTGAGAAGAGCCTTCGCAATTTTTATATTTTACTTCCTAAATTGTTAGACGCCGCTATAAAAACCCCAATGCCTAATTCAGCAGTTGAAAACTTTGTCAAATTTGTGGAAGCAAACCAAGCAAGAGAAATTTTTCTAGGTATTTTATTAGATAACCAACGTTTTTTAGAAATTCTTTTAGTCCTTTTCGGATCGAGCGACGGACTGTCTAGTATCATTATCCGCCGCCCCGAATATATGGATGTACTGATCTCAAATGAATCCATCCACCGATTCAAACATCCTGAGCAAATATACTCTGATTTAGTTCAAGACCTTAGAAAAGCCGTCAATCTAGAAGAGAAGAAAACAATTCTTCGCCAGTTTAAAAAAGGAGAAGAATTGCGCATTGGAGTTCGCTACCTAATACACGAAACCGATTTGATGGGAACTTTGACTGACTTATCTACTATTGCCGACATATTCCTTCGCGCAGCTCTTGAAACAGCTAAAGAAGAAGTTGGAATGGAAACGCCTAAAGAAGGTGACTCAGAGATCGATAAATTTGCAATCTTTGGGATGGGGAAACTTGGCGGGAACGAGTTAAATTTTGGCTCCGATCTTGACATTGTCTTTGTGTATGAAGAAAAAGAAAACATTTCCTCTTCCGAATCCCAACAAACATCTAGCACAAGATATATGCGTCTTGCTCAAACGATCTACGCTTTATCCACCGAAATGACGCACGAAGGTTTTGTATACAAAATAGACACTAATTTGAGGCCTGAAGGCAATCAAGGTTGGATAGCGCATTCAATACAGGGATATGAAAACTATTTTAAAACAAGAGGTAGAATTTGGGAGCAACAGGCAATGACCCGAGCTAGGTTTATTGCCGGTAACGAAAGCTTAGGAAAAAGCTTTATTAAAATAGCTCAAGAATTCACTTATAAACCCAAATTGGAATATAGCTCGCTAATTGAAATCGCACGTTTACGAGAAAGAATGGAAAAGGAAATTGCGAAAGAAATTAAAAAAGGAAAAAATGTAAAGTTGGGCTATGGAGGATTAGCGGATATTGAGTTTACCGTACAAATTCTTCAATTGATGCACGGTTATAAAAGCCCACAATTTAGACAGACTAATATCCTAGCAGTTCTTAAGGCTTTTGCAGCCTTGGGGGTTTTAGATCATTCAACCGCAGAAAATCTTAAAAAATATTATATTTTTTTGAGAAACCTCGAATGCGCTCTCCGGGTACGCGATCAGAGCGAATCTAGTTATTTACCCAAAAAAATCGAAAGTCAATCTAGTCTTGCAAAGTTATTGGGCTATAAGGAAT
>JAYOZP010000001.1:127413-163819 GCA_038154245.1 Nitrospinales bacterium
TCTGATACAATAAATCTTTCTAACCAATTACTCGAAGACTATCGAGAAACAACATCTAAAGTTCGTGATTTTTATAATAAAAACCTAGATGCTTTGCTTCGAACTTCCCTTTAGAGAATTTTTTATATCTAAACTTTAAGCAACATTTTATAGAACGACCAAAAAAACAGGTAAAGCCCGCAAAATTAATTTGCGGGCAACCTAATATAAACCAAATTTAGTTTTAAGGCACCATCCGCAAAATTTGGGCAAATTCGCCATAACCATCGTCTTCAGCCCACATGGCGATCTCTTTCATTGGTTTTTGACCGTCGATAGCTTGTGCCGTGGCTGTATCATCTTCGAGAGTTTCTCGGAAAGCCGCCAATAATCTCGCAATTGAATGGCGAAAAGTAACTTCATCTAACAAACAATCGGCGTTTTTCCAAAACTCGGCAATAGGATCCTTAACCATATAACTCCTCTTTCTTCTTGAATCTAAGGCTCTAATCATTTTGAGCCTCCGTTAGTGAATAATTTAGGCCAACCTCTTCGCTCATCAGCCAAAATTTTTCAAAATCTTTTACCCATTCCGGAACTGTAGTATTTGTCAATTCCAAATATCTTTTAGTATCCTTTTCGGCAACCTTCTCAAAAAACTCCATACTCACCTCCAAAAAAAAAAATTAAAAGCCAATTAATCAACAAGTAAGCAATCTCCATTCCTTTTGGCTGTCAAAATATATAAACGTTGTGTAAATTAAAAAATAAAAGGGCTTAGCGATAAAAAAAATTTAAAAAAATATAAAAACTTTTGGAAAAACTTGAAAACAGGAGAAAAACGTCAAAAATTTAACGTTTTAAAAGGAAGAAAGATATTTCTTTAGAAAAAACCATTAACTACCGATAAATACAGTAAAATCAAAAGGTTTTAAGTCTAAGCAATATTAAAATATCCAAGTTCTGGAGAGAAAAGCTTTAGGGTAAGTTTGGAGATTTTTTTATTTTTTCGTCCATCGCGAAAAAAAACCGCTTGGGAGGCAAGTTTTAAATACGTTTTCGAAAATAAACATTTCTCCCGACTCTATGGTTCCTTGCCCAGGAGGTATTAGATAACTTAAAAGTAAATTTTCCAAAGTTAAAGATGAAAAACCCGGGCTATGTGTTGTCATTAATATAAATGAAGGATCGGGCGTTAAAATTTGAGAACATAATTCAAGCAGTTCGGGTAAGTTTTTTTCAATTTTCCAGACTTCATTTTTAGCTCCGCGACCAAAAGTAGGGGGATCCATAATAATCCCGTGGTAGCGATTTCCTCTCCGGATTTCACGTTTAAGAAACTTAATGGCATCGTCAACGATCCATCGAATAGGACAATCGCCCAGCCCAGACAACTCTTGGTTTTGACGCGCCCAAGCAATTGATGGTTTGGAAGCGTCAATATGAGTAACCTTGGCTCCTCCTGCCGCTGCAGACAAAGTACTTGCGCCTGTATAACCAAATAAATTGAGGATATTTGGATCTTTTATTTTAGAAACTTGTTCTCGAATCCATAACCAATTAGGAGCTTGTTCGGCAAACAAACCAATATGTCCAAAACCAGTCGGATTGACTTTTAACGTTAAATCTTGAAATTGAAGAGTCCATCCGTCTTCTGGAAATGACGAAAAAAATCGCCATTTGCCGCCTGTTTGCTTGCCTTTAAAATATTCATACTCGGCTTTGGATTTTTCCCACTCTTCACGAGGAAGTCTACGAGGCCAAATGGCTTGTGGAGCGGGACGAACTACATAATGAGTACCTAACAATTCAAGTTTTTTGAAATCGCCCGTATCAATTAATTTGTAATCAAAATCGTCACAGGGATAAATAAGCCGCGACGATTGACAATTTTGAGATAAAACGGGTTCCATGGAAAATAGACCGCAAGGATTATTTAGATTAAAATTAAAAAAATGATATTAAACGCTTTTTGATATTTGAATGTTTACATACTATCCATTAAGAACCTAAGCGTTTCGTAATTTTGAATTTTAAGGCTTCCTTAATCTTCAGATCCCGGATTATAACAAATTAAAGAAAGACTCGGTAACTCTTGAAACGTTTATTTTTTATATATTTAGCGTTACTTTGTTGCGCTTGCGAAGCTCCAGAGGCAAAAAACAAACAACCTGACAAAAAACGTGAATTAGTTTTACCTGTTCAAGTTGGTAAAGCTATTTTTCGCGACGTAGTCGAAGAAGTGAGAGGTGTAGGTAATATTCAAGCGGAGCAAAGGGTTATCGTAACTTCTGAAGTTAACGGTAAACTTGTGGGTATTCACTTTCAAGAGGGGAGAAAAGTCAAAGCAGGGCAAAAACTTGCTACGATCGATCCTAGAGATTATCAACTTGAAATCAAAAAACTAGAAGCCGATCTTGCCGCAGCCAAGCAAGAATATGAAAAGTCCACCCGAGGGCTTCGTCCAGAAGAACAAGAAAAACTAAGAGCCCAAACTCGAGCCGCTCAAAGCGCGCTTGACTTATCTATTAAAGAACGCGATAGAACCCAACAATTGGTCGATGAAAAAGTAGTTTCTCAGTCGGATCTCGATATAGCAAACGACCGCGTCCGCCAAGCTCAAGAAACTCTTTCCTCAAATATGGCGGCATCAAATGCAGCATTAAAATCTAGAGAAGAAGATATCGCACAAAAAGATTCCGATAGAGAAGCCGTTGCGCAACAACTCGAAAGAGCAAAATTGGCTCTTTCAAAAACTACATTACGCGCGCCATTTGACGGAGTAATATTATCCAAAAAAATTGAAAAAGGGGCTTACGCAAGTTCAGGAACGCCTATTTTAGAGATGATCGGATCTTCTAAATTAAAAGCTGTTATTGAGATCCCACAAAGCTTTCGAGAAAAATTATCAAAACTTACGACTATTGAATTTTCAGTTAAAGATTTTGGAATTAATTTTGTCTTAAATGGCGAAGCCTTAAATGGAGTTCGAGTAATCCCCGACGCTAATATTTTTTCTGGGAACATTCCCGTTCAAGTCAATTTACCAGAACCGAACCCATCCTTATTTCCTGGGGTAACGCTTGAAGCTACATTTAAATTCGAAGCAAGAAAAAATGTTTTGCATGTTCCTTCGGTAGCCTTGGTGATTACGGAAAGAGGGTCCGTTGTTTACTCCATTAAAGATAAAAAGGCGAATCTAATTCTAGTAAAAGCTTTTAAAGAAAAGAATGACTTCACGGAAATTCAAGATTTTACAAACCAGATATCCGAAGAAACTCCCATAATCCTTAGAGGGGCGAGCGCTGTTTTTCCTGGAGTTCAAGTCATGCAAATCAATGTAGAACCTAAAAACAAAACTCCTATTAATGCAGCTCAAAAACCTGACCAAAAAAACGCAAACGATAAACCAAAAACATAATGAATCTGATTGACTACTCCATACGCAATCCTCACCCCGTTACCGTTGTCATCTTACTAGCGGGCGTTTTAGGAATTTTAAGCTTCAATTCTCTACCCCGACAGTTAACGCCAACTGTTGAAAAACCCATCATCGAAGTTACGACTGAGTACTTGGGGTTGTCGCCAAATGAAGTGGAAAGATACATAACAAATAGGTTAGAGGAACAATTAAGCTCGGTCGAAGGCTTAAAAAAAATGACTTCTAGAAGCCAACACGGAATCAGCACGGTCACTTTAGAGTTTGAATGGGGAACAGATAAAAAAATCGCGATGATCGACGTAAATAACAAATTACAGCAAGTAAAAGATCTACCTCAACAAGCCGATCGACCTTCTTTGAAATCTGTTTCAAGCGATAATTCCAATCCGATAATGTGGATAATTTTCGAAAAACCACATCCAGACATGCCAAACATAAACCAAAATTATATGTTTGACATTGGAGAAGACATAGTGCTTCCAGTTTTAAGAAGAGTAATTGGAGTTGGAAATGTCTGGCATTTTGGCGGTGAAGAACGAGAAATGCGAGTCGAATTCGATCCATACAACCTCGCTCGACTTCACTTGACCTACGATGAAGTTATCGACAAATTATCAGACGAAAACGTAAATACTCGCGCAGGTTTTCATGAAGAAACGCAACGCGAATATACCGTTCGTAGTATGGGAGAGTTTTTAAATCCCGACGATATTTTAAATACGGTTATAAAAAGAGACGGAGAAAAAACAATTACTGTTAGAGATTTTGCAGTCGTCAAAGACTCGTATAAAAGAACCGATTCTTTGGTACGTATTAACGGTAATCTTTCTAACGCGTTTGGAATTATACGAAAAGCCGGAGCAAATGTCGTCGAAACCTGTCGAGAAGCTGAAAAAGCCGTAAAACGATTAAACGAAGAATTGGTTAATCGCGGTTTGCCATTGCGACTAAAGATCGTTTATCAAGACGTCGACTATATCGACGAAGCTATCCGACTTGTAAAATCAAATTTAGCCGTTGGTTCTTTTTTGGCAGTTCTTGTCTTACTAGTTTTCTTAGGCTCTTTTCGGTCATTAATCATAATTAGCGTAAGTATCCCCATAAGCTTAGTATCTGTTTTCATAATATTAAAACTTATGGGAAGAACGGTAAATATTATATCCCTGGCAGGCATGGCATTTGCCGTGGGAATGGTAGTGGATAATTCCATTGTAGTTTTGGAGAATATTTACCGACACCTTGCAATGAAAAAAGGAGCCTTAAAAGCCGCTTACGACGGTACCATGGAAGTGTGGGGAGCGGTGTTTGCTTCCACATTAACAACCTTAGCAGTTTTTGTACCAATCGCTTTTATTCAAGAAGAAGCGGGCCAACTCTTTCGCGATATTTCCATAACAATTAGCGCAAGTATTGCCTTGTCTTTATTAGTTTCCATAACGGCTATTCCTACTTTGGCTTCTCTTTTGCTCCGGTCAAAAGAAAACGAGTCATTTTCTGAAGGATTTATTCATAAAACTTTATTAAAACCTGCGGTAACTTTAGGTCATAGATTGGCTGAAAGCTATTATAGGTTAATGAAAGTTTTGTTAGAAAAAAGCCCTGCAAAGGTAGCTGGTAAAATATGCGTTGTAGCTGGAATCGGCGGATTGTTAGCGCTTAGTTTTAAAGTTTTACCGGAACAAGATTATCTACCATACGGTAACAACAACATGGTTTTTATGTTTATTGAACCCGTAGCAGGGGCGCGAGTGGAACAAAATATGCGTTACATAAGCGATTATGAAAAAGAAATGGTCGCTATGGACGACGTTGAAAATAATTTCTTGGTATTTTCAAATCGATTTAATGGAGGCGGCGCTATGATCCATCGCGATCTTGCGACCGGTCAACGGGGAGAAGTAAAAATGGCCGTTAAATCTAAAGAGATGGGCGGTCGAATATTTACGATTCCAGGATATAGCTTTGCATTTGCCGCTCAAAGACCTATTTTCAGATCTGCCGATAAAACTTTTCAAGTAGAAATAATGGGTCCCGACATTTTAAAGCTTAAAAACTCAGCCCTACAACTAATAGGAAAGATAATGGCTTTACCCGGAATTCACTCAGTACGCCCTGAATTTAAATTTGGCAACCCAGAGTTACGTTTCATTCCTAAGCGCGAAAATGCCGCCCGCTTAGATGTAGGAATGCCTGAACTAGGCGAAATTGTAGAATCGCTTAATGCAGGGACCTATTTAGGAGAATTCAACGATCAAGGAGATTTGATCGATTTTACTTTTGTTAGAAAAAAAGAATTGCCATTAAATTTAGACGAATATAGAAACTTACCCGTTTGGACTAAAAAAGGATTAACGACTCATTTGGGCCATCTTGCCGATATTTCAGTCGATGTTGGTCCTTCCGTCATCGACCATATTGAAAAAGACCGTGCCATTGTTTTAAAAGTCCAAGTTCGTAAAGACTATCCGATGAAAACCGCCATCGCGAATATAGAAAAACAAGTTTTAGCTAAGGAACGCGCTTCTCTTGCTGAAGATTATAGTATTCGTAGCGGCGGTTCGGCTGACGATTTAGGTTCTACAATCCGATCTCTAGCCAACACTTTTCTTTATGCTGTTGGTTTTATTTACTTACTTTTAGTCGCTTTATTTAAATCTTTCGGAAGGCCTATTGTTGTCATGTTGACCGTTGTTTTGGCCGTATCGGGTTCCTTCTTCGGGATTGCTGGAAATAATTGGCTACAACAACAAAAAATTCTTTCAATCCTAAATGAATGGAATGTTCCAAACGCTGAAAGCATGGCCAATGGATGGAATTGGATTACATACGATATCCTAACTCAATTAGGAGTAATTATCCTGGCGGGTATTGTGGTCAATAACGCAATTTTAATTGTGCACCAAACTTTGAATAACATTATGGACGGTATGGAGGAGCGAAGCGCCCTACTTGAATCCTGTAAAACAAGATTACGCCCTATTATGATGACGGTTATATCCAGCGTTTTTGGGATGATACCATTAGCTTTTGGCGAAGGATCTGGGACAGAACTTTATCGCGGGCTAGGAACCGCTTTAATTGGAGGGCTAACTTTTTCCACTATTTTCACTTTATTTTTAGTTCCGGTCCTCATGTCCCTCATGATGGATCTTGGTTTCGGAGCTAAGAAGGAGGATTTAGTAAAACAATCCTTAGCGACTGAAAAACCTTTAAAAGTATAAAACCAATTTATAAAGACGAGCTAATAAGCTCCAGCTTCTGGGAACGTTTCATCCGCTTAATTTCAGCTTCTCGAATTGAGGCTTCGCTCCTACTAGAATGATTTTCTCGAAACAATATTCGCTTTGGAGCAGAAACAGAAAAAAACTTAGCCCCTCTTTTTTTTTCTGAATGTTCTTGAAACCTTCTATTCAAGTCGGTTGTTATCCCTGTATACAACTTACCAGATTCGGTTTCGATAATATAAACAACCCAACAAATTTTAGAAGACATTGCCGCTTCAAGAAAAAATAGGTAGGCAAACGCCAGTGGAATAAACAACCACTGGCGCTAATAATTATGCAGCGTTAATACTACTCACTAAACGTTGTAGTTCGTCTGCCATTGTGGCCAATTCTCCAGCGGCAGCTTGAGTGTCGGCAGCTCCCTGATTCGTCGTTTGTGCAGCTTGCGCAACGCCATTGATATTATTATTAATTTCTTCTGTTCCTCTAGCAGCTTCGCCAACAGTACGTCCCATCTCTGCCGTAGTCGCAGTTTGTTCTTCAACAGCCGTAGCTATAGTGCTCGAAATATCATTAATCTTATTTATAACGCTTGTAACTTCAGTTATCGCTTCTACAGCTTCTTCAGTATCAGATTGGATTGCGTCAATTCGTTGAGCAATATCTCCCGTAGCTTTAGAGGTTTCCTTAGCTAACTCTTTAACCTCGTTAGCAACCACGGCAAACCCTTTACCCGCTTCGCCAGCTCTAGCGGCTTCAATGGTTGCATTTAGAGCTAACAAATTGGTTTGTTCCGCGATCGAATTAATAACTTTAATGACCTGTCCAATTTCTGTACTGCTTTCTCCAAGTTTACCAATTATGGTATTGGTCGATTCAACAATTGTTACAGCGTCATGGGCTACTCTAGCTGCTTCAGAAGAGTTTTGAGCGATTTCTCTGATACTCGAATTCATTTCTTCCACAGACAAAGCAACTAATTCGACATTTTTGCTAACTTCTTTAGAAACATCTGAAACAACCGATGATTGCGCAGAAGTTTCTTGCGCATTAGCGCTCATTTGAGTGCTAACTTCTGACAACTTTGTAGAAGAACCGGATAAAGCTTTCGCATTTGCCTCAATTCCAATAAGACTTTCCCTTAATTTTTCAGCCTGCTCTTTCTCTTGCTCATGCATTTTAGCTGTTTCTTCCGCAGCTATTTCAGCGGCTTCGTTAGCTTTTTGTTTTTCGATGGCTTGAGCTAACATATTATCGATAGATTTTGCAAAATCTCCCTGCAATTTGGGCGATCGTCCCTGGGATTGACCGCTCATTATTTCTTCTGAATTTTGAATAAAAGTCTGAAGTCCGTCGGACATGGCGTTAAAGTTTTGGGCGAGTTCGCCTAATTCATCGCCAGAATCGATACTAAGTTTTTCAGATTTTAAATCGCCTTTAGCAATGTTTTGAGTTGCTTTAACCATTTTCAATATAGGCGCAGCCGCTTTCTTAGCGATGATGAAACCAGCCCAGAAAATGGCCAATGCAATAAAAACACCAGTAATTAGATTCCAATTACGAATACTGGCTTGAACCGCAAAAGCCTCTTCTTCGTCAATTTCCGCTAATATAGCCCAACGAAACCCTAAAATATCAAGTGGGGAATAAGCGCTTAATACTGGAATACCGCGATAATCTTTAAAAATCTGAAAACCCGATGTCCCATTTAACGCTTCATTAACGCCTTTGGAATCAACTCGCATCAACCCGATACTGGTTCCAAAAGTTTTTTGGTCTTCAATTAACTTCTTTTCGACTCCAAATCCTGCGAGGTCTTTATAATAAGTTTCTGCATCTTCGATTAGAAAACGTGAGTTATTTCTCATCATCTTATCGGGTCCAATCAAATACGCTTCGCCGCTTTCTCCCAATCCAACTTTCTTCCAGGAGCGGTTACTCGACATAACATCGTCAATCCTGTCGATAGGCATTTGAAAAATTAATACTCCCACTTTTTTAGATCCATCATAAATTGGAGACGCAATAAATGAAGCTGGAGAATTATAAGAAGGCTCGTAAGAAGCAAAATCATCTAAAATAAAAGAACCAGGATCTGATAAATTCATGGCTTTTTTAAATACTCGTCCAATTCCCGTATCGGCATAAGGACCAGACAGCAAGCTCGTCGTATAATCAACCTCTTTAAATACAGAATAAATAATATGTCCTGTTTTAGGCTCGACTAAAAAAATATCGTAGTACCCAAATTTTTCTAAAAAACTTTTAATCGCTGGATGGTATTTTTTATGAATTTCGCTGTATTTACTCCCGTCATTCGAAACCATCAAATTATGCTTTTCACCAATGGGTTCTGAATTTTCAGAAATATAGAGCGCCTGCAAAATTTGCGAAAATTTATGGGAAGGAAACCATCTGGAATCTGAGCCGCCAGGAGCTCCTGGAGTGTTATCCTGTTGATAGGTATACCGATTTTTTAGTTTTAAAATCTTGTTGGAATTTAAATACTCGGGGAGTTCGTTCTCAATAGAAAAGAACGCTGGATTAAACTCTTGGTTAGCTTCGATAATCATTCTGCTTTCGGACAAGGTAATTACTTGATCTCTAATCTGCTGAAAATAACGTTCGATCTGAAACTTTTTATCTTCTTTTAAAGCAGTTAGACGATTCTCATTGAGTTTTAAAATTTCTCTTTTCATCGTTGTCATCGACAAAACAAAGAAAATTAAAAAAGGAATCAAACCAGTTAAAGCCATTAGCAATATAACTTTTTTCTTAATGTTCCACTTACCCGTAGTGTTTAAACTATTTAGAGCCATCCTTAAACACTCCTTAAGATCGAATAGTTTTTCTGCAATCTAAAAACAAATTAATAATTTATGTCCTAAAATATTTAACTCGATTTGCTTCATACAAAAAAATTGCTTCGGGGGAATTCCTAACTTAAATTAAGCGCTTACTCGAATTAATTGTAAAACTGAAAATTGATGTAAAGAACTAAAGTAACATATAGTTTTTGATTCTAATTGTTACAGTTATGTAAAATTCGATCTACCGTATTAAAATTAAGACAATATCCCTAGTCAGAAAATTTCTCTTGAACTTCAAAGTCGTCCCTTTCAAGAAGCCAATTGCCATTTGATTGCTTAACCCATTTCTCCATGGTGATAATTCCTCTCCCAACATTCATTGTCCAATCTGCAGAAAGTAACGCTGTTCTATTATTTATAACTTCTAATTTTATATTTTTATAAATCAAATTACCGGCGCCCGATTCGATAAAAGGACGCCAAAACCCTTCTATATCTTTTAATCCCTTAAAAACTCCCATGGGCTTTGCGTTCATCACTGCCGACTTTTCATATCCTGCAACGCAGGCGTTTACATCTCCTGAATTAAAGCTAGCAATCCATTTACGACTTCGCTCTAAGACTTCATCTCTCACTATTTCTTCTTCATTTTTTTCGGAGCTTGCTGACATTTTGCACCCTATTTTAAATAGTATTTTTATTATCGAGTTATATTGGATAGTTGAAAAACTCTATTAATTCGAATTACCATTGAGCCAATATAGTCATTAAGTATCTTTGTAATTAAAGTATACGTAATTTATTATTTTAGCGGGTAGAAAGGCTGAAACTTTTGATCTATCAGAAAGCTTATTCCAAGTTACAAACTAACTAATAAATATCGTGAGTAAAAATAAAATTCCGCTGCCGCCTAATAATTTTCAAAATAATTCAAAATTCTTTTTAGCTTTATTAGTATTTGTACTTTTGTTCTCTTACGGTTGGAAAATAACAGAAATCGATTTGAGGGAAATGTTTAGAGATGCCCATCTCGTTAAGCCTCTCGTGTCGGCTCTTTTACAACCCGATATAATCAGTTCCAATAAAAAATCACAAGAAGTTACGGCCACTTTTTTTCTTGATGAAATCCCAATAACATCTCCTAAAATACCCACTAAGAACGAACCACAAATCGTTTTATCCTCGATCAGCGGAAGTCGCGGCGACCCCATAACGATTGACGGGAAAAACCTCAAGCCAAACGTTCGAGGTCAACTTTTTTGGGTAAATTCTATTGAGCAAGTATTCCCTATGGAAGAAATTATCCTCGACGCTAAAGGATCTTTCCATTCAAATATTATAGTTCCAGAGATGGCTCGCGGCGATGTTCAATATGTCAAAGCTAAATTAACTTGGGAAACTGGCGGGTGGCGCCTTAGCAAAACGACTTATCTTGTTCGAGATAAAATGGTCGAAACCATTTTTTTAGCGTTCATGGCTACCATTTTTGGAGTTTTATTCGCTCTTCCATTGGGTTTCCTTGGAGCCCGTAATGTAACGGGCAATAGCGCCGTCGGTAGGAGCGCTTATATATTTGTTCGTGGGTTCTTCAATATATTGCGTTCAATAGAACCGTTAGTACTAGCAATTTTATTTGCTGTCTGGGTCGGTATTGGACCTTTTGCCGGAGTTCTGGCGCTAGGTTTTCATTCTATCGCCGCATTAGGAAAATTATTTTCCGAACAAATTGAGTCTGTCGATAAAGGACCGATAGAAGCTATCACTTCCGTTGGAGCAACGCCTCTACAAGTTGTCATTTACGCAATTATTCCTCAAGCCATTCCTCAGATATTAGCTTACACATTTTATCGCTGGGACATCAACATTCGGATGTCTACCATTATCGGATTTGTAGGTGGAGGTGGGATAGGTTTTTTACTTCAACAATGGATCAATCTATTACAATACCGACAAGCTGGAACGGCATTACTTGCAATCGCCATCGCAGTCATTATCCTCGACGCCTTGAGCGCAAAAATTCGATCAAAAGTCCTTTAAACTTTCCAGATTATATTTTATAAACGCTGAAAATATGGGTTCTAACAATAGATTTATGCTATCGTTATCTAATTATTTACCGCTAAACCCTTCCTAATTAAAGTTTAAATTCCATGTCGGTTATAAGAGAATATTTTGGCGAAGAAGGTCGCGCCATGGACTTGATGGAGTCATTCGAATTCCGTCCTCAACAAATTGATATGGGAGAAGCTGTTGAACGAGCTTTTAACGATGGCAGTCATTTAATGGTAGAAGCGGGTACCGGAACGGGAAAAAGCCTAGCTTATTTAATTCCCGCAGCAATTTGGGCCGCTAAACACAATAAGAAGGTTGTCGTTTCCACCTATACCAAAACACTCCAACAACAAATTCTTAACAAAGATATTCCTTTTATGCGTGAAGCGTTAGGCCTACCCTTTCGATATGCTCTTTGCGTGGGATATGGAAATTATTTGTCACTCCGACGTATGGGACGAGCCGCCCAGACGGAAATGTTTAAAGAATCTAAAGAAGCTTGGCAACGCCAAGAAATTTTTTCATGGTCGGAAACAACACGCTCGGGAGACCGAATGGAATTACCTTTCGAGGTGATGCCAAACGTTTGGGAAGATATGGGACGCCAAAAAGAACTGTGTATGGGTAAAAAATGTCCTACATATCGGGATTGTTTTTATTTTAAAGCGCGAAAAAAATGGTTCGGATCTCATCTTCTTATCGTTAATCATCATTTATTTTTTGCAAACATCGCTAGTGGAGGCGGAGTACTTCCTCAATACGACGCTGTAATTTTTGACGAAGCTCAAAATATTGAAGAAGCCGCTTCTCAATTTCTCGGTTTAGACCTATCAAACTCAGGAATCGGCTTTTTTTTGGATCGATTGTATAACCCAAGAACTCAAAATGGAGTCCTTACTCGATTGGAATCGGGTTCAAGCGGCGACACTATACAGCGACGAGTAATTCGCGTACAAGAAGCGGCTCATTCTTTTTTTAGTGAAATATTTGAAACCTACGGATTCCGAAATAGATCCATCAGGTTTTACGAACCTCCTCCTATAGAAAATCATCTTTTTATTCCCCTAAAAGAATTGGAAGATTCGCTCAAGTCTTTTGGAGAAACATTAGAATCTGAAGAGGATCGACTCGAAATTTCCGCTGCGGCTAATCGGTGTTCAGAGTTTAGCCAGGCCCTGCAATTTTTTCTTCATCAAAGTTTAGAAGAATTTGTCTATTGGTTAGAAATTTCTCAGATGCGGCGAGGCAGCAAAGCTGTTCTAAGAGGAGTTCCTATCGATGTTAGCGGCGAGTTAAAACGACAAGTTTTTAATAAAACAGATACGGTTATCATGACATCGGCGACTCTTTCCGCAAATGGCAAATTCGATTACGCAAAAGGTAGATTAGGTTGCGAGCCGCAAGAAGAATTAATTTTAGATTCTCCATTTGATTATCCAAATCAATCGCTCTTATATATTCCAAAAGATTTACCAGAGCCTTCCGAAGAAACGGAAAAATATATTCCAGCCATATCTCGAAGAATTTGGGATCTTATTTTTGCGTCGGGTGGTCGTACCTTTGTTTTATTTACAAGCTACGACGCATTAAATCGCGTTTATAAGGAAATTGAGGAAATATCGGCAAAATTTCCTTTGATCAAACAAGGAGAAATGCCCGCCGCAAAAATGATTGAGGAATTCAAAAAAAAGCCATCAGTTATTTTAGCGACCAACTCATTTTGGCAAGGCGTTGATATACCGGGTGGAGCATTGCAAAGCGTTATAATTACCAAACTACCGTTCGATGTGCCAACGGACCCAATAACCGAAGCTAGAATGGAAAGCTTCCGAAAACAAAATAAAAACCCTTTTAAATACTATCAATTGCCACGAGCGATTATTCAGTTAAAACAAGGATTCGGACGACTTATCAGAAAGCAAACAGACATCGGCGTCGCTTCCATCTTGGACGCACGCCTAGTAAATCGAAGCTATGGAAGGCAATTTATAGAATCGCTCCCCGATAGTAAAAGAACGAACGATTTGGAACTAGTTAGAGAATTTTTCCAGAAAAATGGATCAGAGCAGAAAGAACCTCCACCCTCTTTGGGATCGAAAGCTCAAATTGTAGATTTAGATTCGCGAAGATAATTTCTCTATAAGGGCATAAGATTATCCAACCAATGAATCATAAATCCTTTTCGAAAATGGCGGCTTATCCATCGCGCAACGAAAACCAACGTCAATCTTATTAGACCGTGGATTCATTTTTTCCCGATAAGAAGCGCGAGCCTTCAACGAAACTATTTTCATGTAATCTTTTTTTGGAAAATGTCCAACCCCAAAATAGGATAACCCCCTAACAACAGTATACTTCTCTCCATAATCTTTAGACTTAAAATCATTATCCGGATAAGGGATATAATAATCCCAAACCCATTCCCAAGCGTTGCCAATCATGTCGTAAACGCCAAAAGGACTTTTCCCTTTTTCATAACTCCCGCGAGGTTTTAACCCTTGTCCTTTTTTTTTTCTGCTTGATTGACTTATATTAGCGACTGAAGCGTCAAAGCGATTTCCCCACGGATAGATAAGACCATTTGGACCGCGAGCCGCTTTTTCCCACTCTTTTTCTGTTGGAAGCCTTTTACCAACCCATTGCGCAAAAGCTGCCGCTTGAAAAAAAGAAACTCCCGTTACAGGATAATCATCTTTTCCTTCGGGATATTTAGCTCCTTTCCAAAACTTTGGAGGTTTACAATCTGTCGCCTGGCAAAAAATATAATAGTCTTTATTCGAAACTTCATATTTATCTATATAAAATCCAGGGAGACTAACCTGCCTTTGGGGAGACTCGTCTGCAAACCATGGTTTTTCTAATCCCAAGGCCAAAGCATGCCCCTTTTCATCTTTCCGGTCGTCTCCCATTACAAAATAGCCTCCTGGAACTAAAACCATTCCCTGTGGAACCGTGTCAAATAAACAACCGTTTAGTCCGATAACAAAAAAAAGTAAAACTAGCGACCTGAGACAATTCATAATATATTGCCTGACCATGATTAGATTTCTTCCAAAAAATATAGAATGGGTCTCAACTGATCAGATCGTAAATAACAACCTTACGCTTTTCACGCAAAGCTACGATTACTCAGCCTTAACCCAATCAATTAAAAAGCTAGGAATAACTAACCCTCTTATCCTAAAACCTTCAGGAGAAGGGAAACTCCAGATCGTTTGCGGCCACCAACGGGCGCATGCTGCAAAAGAACTAGGACTGGATATTATTCCTGCCTGGTGTATTTCTAAAAATTCATCAGAAACCGAACTTATACGCCTAAATTTACTGGAAAACAATAGAAGCTACGGAGATATTGAATGCGGGGGCATCATTGCAAAATTAGTCGGTTGTAAAACTGATGAAAGCTCTATTATTAAAAAGTATATGCCAATGATTGGCCTGGAAAAAAGTAAAAACTTATTTGATCAATACCTAAGCTCAGCGCAATTAGAAGAAGGCTTCCAGAGAATTCTTCACGAGCTAAATATCCCCATTCGAATCTATAGCGTTTGTTTCTCTTGGAAAACAAATTGCCAAAAAGCTATTAGAAATATCTTAGTTCAACTCAGACCAGGTGTGAATAAAGTCCGATTTTTATTAGAAACTATCGACGAAATAGGACATAGGGAAGAAATAACGCCCGAAAATGTATTGTCAAAAAACCAAATCTCTGAGTTTTTAGAATCGGGGGAAACTGCGGGAGTAATATTTGATAAAATTCAGGAAAATCTTTTTCAAAGACGCTTTCCGGAGCTAGACCAGCTTAAAACAAACGTAATTTTAGCAAGAGACAAATTAAAACTTTCCAATCAAATAAAAATTAAAACTTCTAATAGCTTTGAAAACGGAGACATTCGTTTAGAAATTAAGTTTTCTACTTTAGAAGAAATTATCAATTATTCGAATAATCTCTCAGAAGTCGCGCACTCGGAAGAAATGAAAAACTTGATTAATTTATTTAAATCAATAGAGCGGACCTAATACCCTTTCGACTTAAGACTTTCAATTAACGTTTGGAATTGATTTAGCGCAATAGATAGTTGAGGAAATTCAAGTAGTTAGAAGGAGCCGCCAGGAAGAAAACAACCTGGCGGGTCATGAAAAATACGCTCATCAATAACGCCGATTGGAATGACTTAAGCCGAAAGGAAAAAACGGAGATTTCGGTCGACGCTTTAAACTTTTGGAGATAATGAAAGGTATTTAAGAGTGGATCGCTTCCGGGAAAAGGTTTCCGTTTTACCCGCGGTTCCCCGAAGCAAGGGACTTACACTTAAGAGGTATTTTTCGTGGCAACCCGCCAAGCCATATCTGTTCTCTTAACAATACCTTTTTAAGTATCCTAAAAAAAATCAGGTACCTAAAATTCCTGCACCAAGACACGTTCTCCATCAGTATCTTGTATATTGAGAGAAAAAATACCACTATATGTTGTATCTTGTCAATAGTATTTTCGAAGAACAACGATTATCGGAATAACTCGCGCAAAATCAAATATTTAAATAACATAAAAAACCGCTATTTTATAAAATAATTCTCGATATATACAATATATTGATAATAATTTTTATTATTATCAATATCAAGGAGGGTGGAGGCAAAATTGAAAGGCAATTTACACAAAAAAGAACAGACACAAAATTTAATCAAATTTTGTCAAATTTAGTGGAGTATCTACACCGAGAGGGGATGCAAAATCAATCTAATATTTTTGCGGTGGAGGTTAGCTTTTCATTACATTCAACGTATTGAAATTGATTTCTTCCTCGATCTTTTGCTTTATACAAAGCGCCGTCCGCGGCTGCAACAAAATGTTCATAGGAAATTTTAGGAAAAGGTTTTCCGCAAGCGGCTCCTAAGCTAGCTGTAACATAAGGACTCGCAGAATTACCCGAATGTTCTATCTTTAAATCTTCAATACACTGATTAATTTCCTGGGCGATCTTTTGAACTCCGGGAGGAGGCGTAGAAGGCAAAATTACTACAAATTCTTCTCCGCCATAGCGAGCAACTAAATCTGCCGGCCGACGTAAACACTCAGTTAAACCTGCCGCAACTTGTTTTAAGCAAACATCGCCAGCTTGATGTCCATAGGTATCGTTATATTTTTTAAAAAAATCTATATCAAGCAGAATCACACCCAAATAGTCGTCATCTCTTGTCGCTCGATTCCATTCTGTCTTTAAAGCGTTGGCAAACCCTCTTCTATTTGTAATATTAGTTAGAGGATCAATAATGCAAAGCTTTTCTAGATGCTCTGTTCGAGCCACCAGTTGATCTTGATAAACTCTTAACTCTTTTTCGATGATATCCCGCTCTGATAAATCCTCTTGTAGTTTTTTATTAATAATCACTAAGTCGTTAGTTCTTTTAACAACTTTTCGCCTTAACTCTAATTTCTCAAAACAACTTCGAACTCTCGAAATTAAATCTTCAACGTTAATAGGACGAAAAATATAGTCAGAAGCGCCAAATTGCAGGGCTCTAACTATGGTGTCCATGGAAGAACTAGAAGCTAATAACAAAACCATGGATTCGTGATTTATTAACTTTATTTCCTTTAAATTACTTAGCTCTTCTCCTTCGCCATTTTCAAGATCAAGTATAGCTAATTGAGCCTCTCCTCTAGCCATACAACCAAACAACTCTTTTTGTTTATTAACAAATTTAATTGAAAAACCTTCTTTTTCAAATAGAGGCTTAATCTTTTCAACTAATTCTTGTTCGGCTCTATAAACAACGACGGAATAAAAACCCATAATTTATTCTCTATAAGGATAGATCAGGTAAAACAGGTGATATCAAAAAGAAATGAAAATATAAAAAATCTAACGGAATTTTAGCAAAAAGGAAGGCGGCTTTAAAGGCAGGGAGTTTTTTTTAACGATATTGTAACAAAACAGGGACAAAAAATGGCGGGGCCGACGAGACTCGAACTCGCGACCTCTGGCGTGACAGGCCAGCGTTCTAACCAAACTGAACTACGACCCCGCATCTATTTGGTACGGTCCCTGGTAGGCGGAACAGGGATCGAACCTGTGACCCCCGGCTTGTAAGGCCGGTGCTCTCCCAGCTGAGCTATCCGCCCACAATCATGTTACTTATCGATTGCAATAGCAATGAGGAGAGGAGTATATAAACCGTCTCACTGCCTTGTCAAGTTATTTTATATTTTTCGCTTTCTTTAAAGGAGAATTGTTAAATCGCTTACCTTAACAAGCCTTTAGTAGTTTAAACTTTTAATTATTATAATCGCTTAACCTTTAATCTTACGCGAATCAGATATCTTAAACTAACTTAATCTTTGACATAATTTATTGACAGGTTACGCCACTATCTATAATATTAGAAATAAGTTTGGCGATAGTCTAACTAACTGATTTTTACGGGAACTGTCCTAAAGTTAGTTGAAATTGCAACAGACCTCACCTGCGTATTAATGGTTTTGCGTGAAACCACAATCAAACGTAAGGAGGCCATATCATGAAAAAGATATTAAAAAAGGGAAGAATAAGCAAAGCAAAAAATCGTGTTCCTATTAACCAAGAGCTTTTAGAACAAGAGTGGAATAGGGAAAGCCGTCTAGCAATGATTCAGATGCTGATTCCCTTGGGATTGGCGGCGGTTGAGGAGGAGTTGCTATCGGAAGTAACCCAGATAGCGGGAGAGAGATACACTCGTACCAACCCTGGTTTTAAGAGGTGGGGTCGCAATGCCGGATCAGTTTATCTTGGAGACCAGAAGATTTCTATCCAGGTACCGCGTGTCCGAGATGTAGTTAACAGCAAAGAAGTTTCTCTTGCTTCTTATCGAGAGTTGCAAAACGCTCGGAGGATTGACGAGGCGGTATTCAGTCGGGTGATCAACGGGATCAGTTCCCGCAAATACGGGAAGGCCGTGCAGGAAGTTCCCGAGACGTTTGGGATCAAGAAAAGTAGCATCTCCCGTAAATTCATAAGAACCTCGGCGGCTAAGCTCAGGCAATGCTTGGAGCGGGATTTAAGCAGCCATGACATCCTTGCCATATTTATTGACGGCAAAAGTTTTGCGGACAACCAAATCGTCATCGCCTTGGGAATCACGCTGGAAGGGAAAAAGATTATATTGGGATTCATCGAGTCCAGCACGGAGAATAAAAGAGTATGCCGGGATTTTCTCAACGGTCTCATGGATAGAGGGTTGAACATGGAGCAGGAAATTCTGTTTGTCATCGACGGGGCCAGAGGGCTTTATAAAGGGATCAAGGGCGTGCTTTCGGAGAAGGCGGTGATCCAGCGTTGCCAGTGGCACAAGCGGGAGAACGTGGTGGGTTATGTGGAAAAAAAGCTCCAGCCCCACTTCCGCCGGAAACTGCAAGCCGCTTATGAACAGCCCACCTATGAGGCGGCGAAGAAGCGGCTGGGACAGGTCAGAAAGGAACTGGCCCTGATCAACCAGTCAGCGGTAAACAGTTTGGAAGAAGGGTTGGAGGAGACCTTGACTCTACATCGATTAGGGTTGTTCAAACAGCTCGGCGAAAGTTTCAAGACGACCAACTGCATTGAAAATATCATGCGCCAGGTCGGTATTTACACGGACCGGATCGGTTATTGGAAAAACAGCGACCAGAGGCAACGATGGGTGGGGACGGCTCTCGGGGAAATCGAGCCCGGTTTAAGGAAAGTAAAAGGATATCTCCATCTCAAGGAACTCAGGGAAGCTATGAAAACCTATACCTCTAAAAATAAGGTGTCGAATGCGGCGTGAAGAATCGATCATTAACCACTCATTTTTTAGCAGAATAATTGATATAATTTTTTGGATTCCAAATACTAAATTTGATTTAGGAGAGTCGCATGCAATCTAGAAACTTTAAAGCTGTTTGTTTGCTCACCGTTTTGTTTAGCTTGGCCGCCATGAATGCCTGGGCTGTTCAGGGTCAATGGGGGGCATTCATTTACCTATTCCCAAAACCCAACGCAGTTATTGACGACTCTGCGGCCCTTGCTCCACTCGCGGAAAAAATTTTACAAGCGTCCTCGGGGTTTTCCAATGACTTCACCCCGCAAAAGGGCAGAACCGATACCGTCCAGTTCATCCACGTAACCGATTATTCGCTGAATGGCAATCCGGTTTCGGACAAACCGACCGGGCTAATCCGTGTCGAGTCCACCGACAGGAAAGTTCTGGATCAGTACGTTGAGACGCTTGCGCAAGCGGTGAAGGATTATTTCCGGTTGGAAACACGGTTCGCCGTGACCCGGCAGTTGAACTACACCGACGCGGCGACGCTCAAGCGCCTTAAGGACAACGCGCCGAAACGGGGCTCCGGGACAGAACAACCCTACGCCGTAGTGTTTCCGCTATCCAAAACCCAAGCCTGGTGGGCGCTCACCCAGGAAAAACGCCAGGACTATTTCCTTGGTCATAACGCAGTTGGCTTCAAACACATTAAAAGCATCTTTCGCAAGCTTTATCATTCGCGATTTGTCGATCCGGAACAGGACTTCATGACCTACTTCGAGTATGCTGACGCCGACGCGGGGAAGTTCGACGCCCTGCTGTCCGGCCTCCGCGACAAAACCCTCAACCCGGAATGGAGCTATGTCGAGGAGAAGCCGATCGTCTATGGCAAGCGGACCGCCACTCCGGCAGAGATGCTGAAGCCCTAAAGTTCGTCAGAAATGTAAAGCTTTCCTGTTCCAAGTTATCTTTAGGAATTTGAGCGAGGCTTTTTTGCCTGTATAAAATTATGGAGGAAGCGCGATTGGGATTGGTCAAAGGTATCAAATACGTGGTGGGGGATTGTTCAATTTCAACTAAAAAAGGGATTGACCCATTTTTACGCATTTTCCAGGAAAAAACTTTTTCCGATTTTATGATAATTATGAAATCCAAAATCCTGGAAGATTTAAAAAAGTTGGATAAAAATCAATTGCTTCAATTGCGAGACGATATAGACCAGCTTATTAAAGAAAATAACGAAGAAAAACCTGAAAAAAGGAAGAATCAAAGAGTTCCATTAAATATAGCGGCAACTTGCGAAGTCGAAAGAGAAAAACAGTTTTTTGAATTACAGCATAAAATAAGAATTTTAGACCTCTCCTCTAAAGGACTACGCTTTAAATCTGACGACTTATTATTAGAGGACGATTTATTGTCTGTTTTTTTTCGCTCTCCCTCTAACGGCATTGAAAAAAAAATTGATTGTAAAGTTGTTAGAGTGACCGAGGTTGAAGAAGACGGAACAAAAAAATACCACATGGCCGCCAAAGCGGTTAGTAAAGAGGAGGTCCGCAGATATAAAGAATGGTTAAGTAAAAGGGGTAAATAAGGTTAAATTTTCGGATTTTTCCTTAGTTTTCCTAAGGCGACAGATTCATTCGGCCTAAATTAAAACCCCCAACACCAATCAATTTAGTTTATCTATCCATAACCCAGTTCTTCTCAACCCCCAACCGTCTTTTATGTTTTCACCCCATGTATTAGCCCAATTAGTTGAGTTAACAGCTAACGTTACGAATGCTTTCACTGTGGCATTATTTGTCACGGATCTCGACCAAAAAAAACTTCATCTTAAAGAATCGCTTTCTTTAAGTCTGAATTTACAAAAAAATTCTGAATTAAATTTTGGGCAGGGATTAATCGGTCAAGTCGCTTTAACAGGCAAACCTCTTCTAGAAGAGTATTATCAAGGAAACAGCATGGACTTGGGAATTTATGGGGAAAAGGAAGACTTAAAAGGCTTCATCGCCGTTCCGATTTTTTACGATAAACTAGTTGGCGTCTTAGCTGTTGATAGTAAAGAGAGCTACCATTTTTCAACACGTTCGCAAAAACTCGTAACTGGTTTCGCAGATCAGATGGCTTGGCACCTGCACCAAGAAAAGCTTTTTACAGAAAATTCTGAAGATAATCTTTTCCCTTATAAAGAAGTAATTGCATACAGCCAATCTATAGCCGATTCTTTGCACCCAGCCGCAATGGCGGAACAAATGGTTCAAATTCCTTCGTCAATCTTAGAATACGATTCCATGGCCGTCGTATGGCTTGACGACGAACAAACTATGGGGAAGGTAGTTCATAGTGTTGGTTGGGGGGAAGATCTTAATCACTGCGAAGTGTTTCCAGGAAGAGGAGTCGCCGGTTCGGCTATTAAAAATGGAATTCCTCTCTTAGTTAAAGATCTGGAAAAAAATAAATCGGTGCTATTTCGCGAAAAAGAAAAACTAAACAAATTCCAATGCGCCATTGCCGCTCCAATTATGTTTAAAAATCATTTACTAGCGGTTTTGGTCTGCGCGTCAAAAAATCCCGAAGGACTCACTAAATCCCATCTTGACAGACTTAACATGGTCGGTTCTTTTGTAGCTCCCGCGCTTTTTTACGCGCGAGAAAAAAGGCAATGGGATTATGATAAAAACTTGGATCAAGTTACCGGAATACCGAATCATCGTTGCCTTGTAGCCTATCGCGAAAACATCGAAAAAGAAGTTATTCGCGGCCATAAACGAATTTTCTTTTTATCTGTCTTTCTAAGAAATTTATTAACCCTTTATGAAACACATGGCGTTGTTATCGGAGATCAGCTGTTAAAACAAGTGGTTTCTTTGCTCTCTAAGACAACTCCTTCCCCCAAGTTTCTATTCAAGTATTCCGACACTTCATTTTTAATAATGGTTATGAAAATGAATCAAAGCGAAATAGAAAATTTGGAGACTCGTTTAAAACAAGTATTTGAAAAAAATCCTTTTTTCGTGAATGGCGTATCTTTAAAGCTTGAAGCGGACTTGGGCCTTTCCATTTTTCCCGATGATGGGAACAACCTATGTGAATTGGCCGGCCTTTCCTGGGCACGGTCTTCGCAAAACTCAATCGAATCTCATGCTCAAAAAACTATTTAGATTGTTAGTCGGGAACTTTTCTTCCGGACTCGCCATGGACCTAGGAACCGCCAATACCCTTGTACACACGAAAGAAAAGGGAGTTATTTTAGACGAACCCTCCGTCGTAGCCGTAAATGTGAAAGAAGGCGTTGTAGAAGCCGTGGGAGCGGAAGCTAAAAAAATGTATGGAAGAACTCCGAGTCAGGTGAATGCAATTCGGCCTATGAAAGACGGCGTCATCGCGGACTTTGAAGTTACCAGCAAAATGATCGCTTATTTTACAAGTAAGGCTTTAAAAAACACTTGGTTTATCAAACCGCGAATGGTTATTGGAATTCCTACATGTATCACCCAAGTAGAAAAAAAAGCGGTGATTGACGCCGCTTTATCTGCGAAAGCGGGAGAGGTGCATCTTGTACAGGAACCAATGTCCGCTGCAATTGGCGTTGGAATTCCCGTCCATAAACCTGAAGGCAATATGGTGATTGATATTGGAGGGGGGACTACCGACGTTGCGGTAATTTCCCTTTCGGCTATCGCTTATGGAGAATCTATCCGGGTTGCAGGCGATGAATTGGACGAGGCGATTGTCCGCTACATGCGAATTCGGCACCAGTTAAATATTGGAGTATTTGAGGGCGAACGCACAAAAATTGCCGTTGGCAGCGCTTATCCATTAGTCGACAATCTAAAAACTGAAGTTAAAGGTTTAAGCGTTAAAAGCGGAGTTCCAGAGTCAATCATTGTTAACGATGAAGAAATCCGCGAGGCCATAAAAGAACCCATCGCCGCAATTGTAAGCGTTGTTTTAAGAGCTTTAGAAAAAACTCCACCCGAACTTTCCGCTGACATCCATTCGAATGGAATTTATCTAACAGGAGGAGGCGCGCTTATCCGCGGTTTAGATAAACTCATTGAAGAAAAAACCAGCCTAAAAGTTTACATCCCCAATTCTCCTTTAACCAGCATCGTGAGAGGCGCCGGCGCGATTCTAGACGATTTCCAAGAAATGAAGAAAGTTTGCATAAATTAAGCTCAAATGTAATACAATGCTTCTTTCAAATTAAAAATTCTAGGATTCAACCGTTTAAGAGAACTTATTTGCTCAGTTTGTATGAAATGCGAACAAATATCATTCAAATGCTCTGAATGTGGAGGTTCCGCAGGAGAACGTCCTACGACTATCGAGTATTTCGAGCAAGAAATTTTTCTATTTGATCCGGTTATTTGCGCAACGTGCCTTATTAAATTGTGCGAAAAATATGCCGTTCCATGCGTTAATTGTGGCGGCGTTATCCCGCCATTTTCTCAAGTAGGGGTTCTTAAAGGCGATTGCGGTGAAAAATTATTCGTTCATATGACAACTACTTGTAATAGCGTGGGCAGCGCTTTTCATGGGTATTTAGGCAAAGGCGAAATTCGAAATTTTGTTCAAATCGAAGCCTGTTGATTTTAGCGATTCGGGCTATATTTATTGACGGAGGTAAAATTCGTGCCAGAAGTTTCTTTTACTAATCAAAATATGAAAATAAACGTTGAACCGGGGGCTAATTTACGAGAAGCGGCAATTAAAGAATATATAAGCATTTATCCTCATGTGTTTAAAATTTTAAATTGTAGAGGTCGAGGTTTATGCGTTTCTTGCGTTGTAGAAGTTGTTTCGGGGGAGGTTGATCCTCCAAATGAAACTGAACTGGAGAAACTGAAAAAAAAGCGCGAAAAAAAACCTAATCTACGTTTGGGCTGTCAGATTACCGTAAATTCTGATTTAGAAATAAAAACTCACGTTTAAGATAAAAAAATCCTATATAAAGTCTGAAAAAACAAAACGATTTCTTTTTAGAAAGCAATTGACAATCCATCATTGAAATTCCAAAATATTATGAGCCCCTTAACTGAAGAAAACTTGAAAACTATTAGGGAGCATGCTGTTGAGGAGTATCCATACGAGTGTTGTGGGATAGTTATAGGTAAAGTAGGCTCTACCGACGAGAATATATTGTACCGTTGTGAAAATATTCAAAACCGCCTACATGAAAAAGATCCCGAGACATTTACTAGGGACGCTCGTACGGCATTTTATATAGATCCAAAAGAGCTGATGAACATCTTAAAAGAAGCTCAGGATAAAAAACTCGAAATTAAGGTTTTTTATCATTCGCATCCGGAGCATGACGCTTATTTTTCGGAAGAAGATAAACGGATGGCGTTATTTGACGGAGAACCTTTATATCCTAATGCGGACTATCTGGTTGTTTCGGTATACGACAAAAAAGTAAAAAGAGAAGTTTTATTTTCATGGAATACCGACGCTAAAAAATTTACCGAAAAACAGGAAAGTATGTTAATTCAATCCTGATTTTTTGTAGAAACTATTTGATTTTTCTTTGTAGGAGAAAAGTTATGGCTTTAATGATTACTGAAGATTGCGTCAATTGTGGAGTTTGCGAGCCTGAGTGCCCAAATGAAGCGATTACAGATGGCGACGATATTTACGTAATTCACTGGGAGAAATGTACTGAATGCGTTGGCTGGTATGACGACGCGCAATGTGTGGAAGTTTGCCCTGTTGACTGCATTCCTAAAGACCCTGAACATGTGGAAACACAAGAAGAGCTTTTGGCTAAAAAAGAAGCCTTAGTCAACGGCGGTTAAATTTGTAAAAAGGAAGTTTCATGAGAGAGGAAGTCGAAGAAGTATTAGAAACTTTACGTCCGTCTTTGATAGCGGATGGAGGTAACGTTGAACTTGTCGATATAGACGACGGAGTAGTTAAATTGCGCCTTATTGGGGCGTGCGCTTCTTGTTCTAGTTCGATGATGACTTTAAAAATGGGAATTGAGAAATCTCTTAAAAAAGCGGTTCCTATGGTTAGGTGTGTGGAGCAAGTCGAATAGTTCCTAATAAAGCTCGATTCCTCTACTAAGTTATTTAATTAAAGATTCTATAGAAATTGAAACTCAAGAAATTTGAAAAGCTCATTTCTTTACTCGCCCTCTTAACCTTATTAACTTTTGTTAATATTGGGAATGTTTTTGCATCTCAAAAAGGCGATATGGCCCCAGACTTTGCCTTAAAGTCCTTAGATGGCCCTCAAGTAAGCCTTCGCGATTTTAAAGGACGCTATGTCTTGGTGAATTTTTGGGCTACTTGGTGTATTCCCTGCAAGCTGGAAATGCCTTCTTTGGAAGAATTGCATAAACATTTCCCCAATGAAAAGCTAGCAGTCTTACCTATTTCAAATGATATGTTTGGAGAAAAGGTCGTTCGCCCATATGTAGAATCTAACGAATTTTCTTTCACCATTTTATTCGACCCTACCCTTAAAGTAAGCAACCGTTATGGAGTGGTTACTTTACCCACCACTTTTTTGATCGACCCAGATGGAAAGATCATCGGAGTTCTAGAAGGGGCCGAAGACTGGTCAAAACCAGAAACATTCCTCTATTTCGAAGAGTTAATAAAGAAATTAAAAACTCCATCAACAACCGATTCCAAACCTCAACGAAAACCGATAAAAACTGAATCGGAAATGTTCGATTCGCCTCTAGGCGGTTAACTCAGCTAAAATTCTAAAAATCGACAAAACTTTTCTTGAGGTTATGAATATTTTTATTTCTCGCTGCCGTATAAAACCCAAGCAAATAAACGCTTTATTTATCTTTGCCTTAGTTTTTTGGACATTATTTTTTAATCCTTTTCTTTCTTTTGGGCAAAATAATACGCCCGACAACCAGTGGGAGGCAGACATGGTTTGGATTCCCCCTGGGAGTTTTAAGTTTGGAACAAACCGCGTTGACGAAGAAGGAGAAGCGCTTTCTATTGGCATTCCAAAGCCGTGGTTTGCGGATGAAACCCCAGAAAAAACCGTTTTTCTTAAGGGGTTTTATATAGATCGATATGAAGTAACAAACCGTAGGTATAAAATTTTTATAAATAATACGGGAGCTCCAACTCCAGATTATTGGGAAAATGGAGAAGTTCCGCAAGGTAAGGAAGATTATCCAGTAACCTGGGTGAATTGGTATGACGCCGTTAACTTCTGTCAATGGGCCGGAAAAAGACTGCCCACAGAAAAAGAATGGGAACGCGCCGCAAAAGGAACGACAGGAACAGATTATCCTTGGGGGAAAGAGTTTAAAGCTGAAAATGCGAACTTAACAGTAAAAGCTGGCGGGAAAAATCAAGTTATAAAGGTAGGCTCTTTCCCGAATGGCGCAAGCGCTGAAGGCGTTCACGATTTAATCGGTAATGTTTGGGAATGGACTTCTGGGGATTACGCTCCATATCCGGGGAGTACTTACAAAAGCTCTCAATTTGGAACGGGTTCTAAAACATTGCGAGGAGCTTCGGTGGCTTATATTGGCCATTTCCCTGGAAACTTGTATGCTGCAGCCTTAAAAAAAATGGCCCGTAATGGTTTCCGGCAACCCGCGTCTCCCGACGATGGCGCGGAAGACGTTGGCTTCCGTTGCGCATCCAAAAATAAGCCCGCTTTGTTTGGGACCTCAGCAAAAATCGCTCAACCCCAATCACAAACTTTAAAACAACCCATAGGCTTATTTGAAGATTCATCCACTGGAACGTCTTCAAGTTCCAGCCCGAGTTTAGCTTTAAATCCTTTTGAAGCTCAACCGGCTCTCCCTCAGTCTGGGATTTTAATCTTAATTGTTTTATCTTTTATCGCAGGATTAATGAGTTTTTTATCTCCTTGTACTCTTCCAATTCTCCCAGCATATTTTGCTGTTACAGCTCAAGCAGAACGTACTCGTGTTAGCTTTATGGCTGTCGCATTTTTCTGCGGACTAGCGTCGGTTTTTGTCATGATGGGGGCTTCCGCCAGCTTCTTTGGACAATTCCTTAGAGACTATATTTTCTCGTTAACTACGGTAGGCGGTATCTTTGTCGCCATATTTGGCGCTATGACAATTTTTGGACAAGGGTTTTCTGGAGCTAATTTCCAAACTCAACCCGCACGAACTTTTGTAGGTTCCTTTTTATTTGGAGCCGCTTTTGCTTTAGGTTGGACCCCGTGTGTCGGACCAGTGTTGTCGGGAATTTTAATTTTAGCCGCATCGGACAAAACTATTCTCCAAGGTATGAGTCTTTTGTTTTTTTATGCGGCAGGTTTGGGATTGCCGTTAATTTTGATTGCGGCTTTTTTTGGAAACCTCAAAAAAGATAGTTTATTTTGGAGAATACTAAGAGGAAAAGGGTGGGATATAAATATTGCGGGAAAAACAATTATACTGCACTCTACCAACGTATTTAGCGGACTTTTATTAATGACATTAGGCGTAGCCCTAGCTATGGGATATCTTACATATCTTAACAGCCTTATCCCTATAGAATTACAGGTGTGGTTCAGCGAATTAGAAGAAAGTTTATTGAAAGCTTTTATGTAGTATCTTCTTGGGTTCTAGAAAACTTAATGAAATTTTTGTAAAATAACTTTATTTTTTTAATGAAAAATACACAAATTCCGTTAAGAAACTCTTAAACAGAATTAAGTACAAAAAATCCTCGATTTAAGGAACGGCTTTTATGAAAAAATTGACCGCTTTTTGTCTTGTGTTCATATTCTTCACTGCATCCTGCTCGGGAGTTAATTCAGTCGTCAAGAAGCGATGGAGAAATTCAGGAAATACCATAGCAATAATGGATATGACCTCGCGAGGCGACGAATTAATGAACGCCGGCGCTCAATTACATAGAGCCCTCGAAGAATCCTTATTAAAAACGAATTTCGTTGTTGGATCGTCTGACGAAGATACGAACTACAAACTCAAATACAAAATCATCGAATATGAAAAAGGCAGCCGAGTAAAGAGGTTTGCAACCTTAGGAGTTTTATCAAAATCCGGCCAAGCTAATGTAAAAGTTAAAGCAGCCTTGTTTACGAAAGATAAACTTGTAGGTCGTTGGGATGTAGAAAGCTGGTTAAATGATGGTTTTTTAGGAGGCAGCTCCAACGCTATTTTTCATAAAGCCGCCGAAGAAATAGTCGACCACTTAAAAGGAGACTATTAGCTAAAATTAAGGGGACCTATAAAAATTAAGATTTGCCAAAAGCTAAGCTCTTGAAATAAGGGCTTGGCGACAGCAAACTAGTAAAAAAACTAATTATTAGAGACAGCCTTTAAAATATACTTTATAGAGAAAATAAAAAAGCCCTCCAAGGAATTCTTGGAGGGCTTTTTTATTTTGAAAATTTGAGCAGAATCAATAAACGTCCCAATCGCCTTTGCGATAGTATTCTAAAATTTTATGATCAAATTCGGTGTTAGGAATCACCTCTTTTTCTTTATCAAAAAAACCTTTTTCAAAGTGACTCAAAGCCATCATAGATCCGGAGTTTAAAAATCGAGTGTTTATGCTTTTAAAATCAAATTGGGAAACAATATTTTTTAAGCGCTCCACCGTCATAAATTCCTCTGAAATCGCCAAGTTCCAACCCCATTGGCCCATTGTTGGAATAGAATTTTGATATGGAAGAACTGAAAATCCCGCAGCTTCAAGACTTTTCTTAACGCATAAAAACGCGAGAGGAGAATAAAGCGGACTAGAGCTTTGAGTCGTCAAAACACCATGCGGTTTTAAATGCTTTTTGGCTAATTGGTAGAAACCAACGGAATACAACATGGAAAGAGACGCTGTTTTAGGATCGGGCAAATCAACCAAAATAACATCGAAATATTCATTTTGATTTCTCAAGTATTTTAAAGCGTCTTCATTTATAACTTGGACGCGAGGTTGATTTAAAGACTCTTTATTAGCTTTTAAAAACACTTCGTGAGTTTGCGCTAATTTAGTCATGGCGGGGTCTAAGTCGACCAAAGTCACTTTTTCCACGTCTGGATATTTCAAAACTTCACGCGCAGCCAATCCATCGCCACCGCCTAATATAAGAATATTTTTTCGATCCTTAGCTAAAATCATCGCTGGATGAACTAAGGGTTCATGATATCGCTCTTCGTCGTAAGTGCTGAATTGAATACTGCCGTTCAAAAATAACCAATAATTTTTTTTCCATTGAGTAACAACGATCTTTTGATATCGAGTTTGTTCTTCGTAAATAATTTTGTCTTTATATTTATGCTGCTCCCCAAATAAAACAATGGGTTTAGCGAATATACCCGCTAATAAAATAATCGTTAATACAAGTCCACACGCTAACCGGAGTTTCCCAATTAATTTAAATTCTTCCGAATAAAACCAAATCAAAATTGCAGCGACCGACAAATTAACCGCGCCTAAAAGTATTGGGGTATAGGTCAATCCCAAATAAGGCAATAAAAGAAAAGCAAATAAACCACCGCCTACTAAGGCTCCGTAATAATCGTATTCTAGTACCGAAGATATATTTACTTTTAAAGATTCAAAACGATCATTTATCCTCGCAATGAGAGGAATCTCCATTCCTGTTAAAAAACCAATGAGTATGGATATTCCATAAATCGTGATTCCAATTTGCGAGGTAAAAGCGGCAACGGCATAACAAACTAATGCGGATAAAGCACAAGAGAGGGAAAGCGCACATTCAATAGCCACATAACGATCTAACAAATTGCCGTCGACATTTCTGGTAAAACGACTCCCCAACCCCATTGCAAATAACATGAGAGAAACGACAAGAGTCCATTGAATAATGGCGTTTCCCAACAAATAACTAGCAAGGGTTGCAAGAGTGTACTCGGCAACGATCGCTGCGCAACCAGTGGCAAAAAGACAAGCCTTTAAAACTAGACTCAACTTTTTTCCCGATGAAGTCCGGGGTTCCATTATATTTTTTTTCGTAATTTGGTTTTGTGCTTAAACCGAAAGCTTATTAAACACACCATGAAATAAGGAAGGAGGAGCCAATATAAGAACACGCTTCTAAATAAGCGGCTCCCATATTGGGCTTTTCTTGACCTACTATTTCAGCTGCTAGACTTCTACCTGGCAATAAAACTTTATCAGTAAGAAAACGCGCCGCTGGTAATATGATTATTCCCACTATTAAAAAAGCTGCAAACTCGCCTAGATTGACTCCCCAAGAAACAAAGTCGTCCGCAGATGCCACGCGTAGCAAATTTCCCATAGCCAATATGGCTCCCGCAAAACCAACTCCAACAGCAACATTATCTTTCTCAATATGCTCATGAATATCATAGTGAACGATGAAATTGTAGTATTTTCCAATTGCAATCAAAACTAATTGGCCAACCGCCCAAAAAACTACTGCGGTTAAAACGCTGCCCCCATGGCCATATACAGCTCCAAAAATATTTAATCCCGACGCGGTAAATACGGCAAACTCAACAACACCGGTTCCACAGTTTTGATCCTCAAGGATCTCTTTTTTTATCTTAAACTCGCAAAGAATAAATCGGTCGTTAATAACGGCGGAAACATTTAAGAAAATAATGGAAAGAATTCCATAAACAAGCACATCTAATAAGTCTTGAGAAAGTCCGGCAGAAGGACCATCTATAACGCCGCCGATAGAAAAAATAAGACCCAGATAATAACCTGCCATGGTCAAAGCTAAGGCTGCGTTATCCTTTTCAATCAATTCTTCTTGCAAATTGTAATCTTTGCGGCAAAACCTGAACGCAAAATGGCCTAGAACAAAAATTCCAAAGCAGGCAAATAAATAAATAATAGAAGTAATGATTTGATCCAACAGCATAATTTTATGCGGACCTCATTAAGTTAATTTCTTTCGTGTTTTTCTATTTCCCAAATGAAAAACCGCGACTTCTAAACGAGTTTTTACTACGTCCAATTCTACGCTTTTCAACTTTTCTATCAAAAGCGCTTGAAGATTTTGCCTTTTTGGCTTTTCTTCTTGCATAAAAATTGGGTTTTTGCTTTTTCGTTATTGTTCCATTTGTTCCATATGAATTTTTAGGACCATAGTAGGGTCTATTACTTTGCCTATAATTATTATAGGTATCATAATCCCTTCTATATAAACCACCGCCAGCCCAATTCATTAAATTAGACATCAAAGCGTATTTTCCGTAAAACTCCCAAAAGCTACCTCCGCTTGAATCTTGACGCCAGCGGCCATAACTTGGGTTTCCCACATATTGATATCCATTTGGAAATGGGGTATTCGATAATTTCCCATCTGGAGCTTTTGACGCTAAAACCATTCCCAAGTAGGGCTCATAGCGTTTATAATAATCCTCGGTAACCATTTGGTATGGACGGATATCGGAATTTTCACCAATATCAACCCTGTATTGGTGAAAATAACTGGGAAAAAAATTCCCTTCTTCGCGCATATCATTGAGTAAAATTGCGTATTCAGGTTCATTTATCATCTCTTTTTGTAAACCTTGTACAGGCCCTACGCCAGAGTTTCCACTTCCACAACCAGAAATGATTAAAAGCCCTGCAATCCAAACCAAATAACTAAATTTTTTTAATATGCTGACCATTATCTATTCGCAAGTCTTAGGAAGACTTTTCTGTCTCCAAAGAATTCATATTAGTAAAAGTATTACCCTATCCCAGTTGGAACCTACTGTCAATTGGCAACTAGTGATGCAAAACTAATGAAAACAAAGCTTTCAATTATTCAAAATCTTAATTTTACCGCGAAATTCAAATAACTGTGAAGCAACGGCAATATTTTCTATTAAAAAAGTTTCGTAAATGACAATAATCGCTGCACATTCTAAAAATAAGTGGTTAGCTCCCGGAATAATTTTTTTTATTGCGTTAGCCACGCGATTTTTTTATTTGATTGAACTTCCATCCAATCCTTTATCCGATTACTTTCCTAACTCTTTAGACCATTTTAATTTCGATCAATCCGCTCAGAGCTTCGCCTCTGGCGACATCCTGGCAAGAGCGACGAATAATAGTTTTGCTCCTTTGTATAAATATTTTTTAGGAGCGCTTTATTTTCTTTTCGGCAGAAATCTGCAAGCAATTTATGCCGTTCAATTTTTAATGGGATCTGTCGCCTGCGTTTTAATCTATTTCATTGGAAAAGAAGTTTTTGGAGTTAGAGCGGGAATCATTTCCGGGTTAACTCTAGCATTATACGCTCCTCATATTGTTTACGAAGGTATCATTTTACGGGCCGCCTTTATTTCCTTTTGGGGAGTAACGTCTCTATTTTTTCTTTTCCGTTTGCGTCGTTTTTTAAATACAACAAACCTCATTATAACAACATTAGTCGTTTCTTTCTTTTTTCAAGGAAGACCAAATACATTGATATGTCTTCCTCCAATTTGCTTTTATTTACATAAATTTGTCTTTGCCCAATTACCGAACAACCTGAAACCAAAAAATTGGTTAATTTTTTGGGGCGTTCTCTTAGGATCGTTTATCCCATTACTGACACAATGTTATCTAGTGCATGGTAAATTTGTTTTTTTCGACGCTAGCGGTCCTCATACATTTATCTCAGGAAACCTAATTGAGTATTCAGGAGTTGGTTTTGAACACCAACTCGTAGAAGACTATAGGAAAAAACAAATACTGGGTTATTCTTCAAATATTAAATTCTTATTTGGGCATATATTAGATTCTCCTCTGGGCTTTGTTTTACTCTACGTTAGAAAATTATTTTTCTTTTTAAACGATTTCGAACCGCCTACAAACATCTCATTTTACTTGTATAAAAACTTTTCAAAATTACTGCCGTTATTAATTAATCATTTTGGAATAATTTCCTCATTAGGTTTAGTAGGGTTAATAATGGGGTTAAAAAACAAAAAGTTTGATTTTTTATTATTTTCCTATTTTTTTGCTTTAACAATCGCAATATTAATTTTTCTCAACGAAGCTCGTTACCGCATACCAATAATTCCTGTATTCATCCTATTTTCAGGTTATGGGTTGGATAGTATTATTTCTAATTTCTCGCGAAAAAATTATTTTAATTCGGCGATTATTGTTTCCTGCGCCGCCGTTCTTTGGATTCTATTTCAAGAACCCGCACAAATGGTTCGCGCTCGATCAAACGATTATGGGAATATGGGAGAAGCCTTTTTAAGTAAAGGAAACCTACTCGACGCTCAAAACTCTTTTGAAAAAGCCGTTAAGGAAAGACCTAATAATGTTTACGCTAGAATTAATTTAGGAAGAATTTTTGCTTTAAAGGGAAATAGAAAATCGGCGGCGGAACAATTATTATTTGCCATTAATTTAAATCAAGACTTCTGGCAACCTTATGCAAACTTAGGCACTATCTACGCAGAGTCTGGACGTTATCATGAAGCCAAAAAATTTCTATTTAAAGCTAACGAACTTCAACCTAATTCGGGAGACATTTTATTTCGAATAGGGGATATGTACTCTCGAATGTACGAACATCAAAATGCTATTAAATTTTTAGAACAATCTATCGCTCAATCCCCCAATAACACTCAAACATTAAACTTAATAGGCATTGAATACGAAATTATTGGTTCTAGGAATAAAGCAATCCAATTTTTAGAAAAAGCAGCCTCTCTAGACTCTAAAAATTATGAAACGTTCAACAATTTGGGCGTTTTATATCAAAAATCGGGAATGTTTAAAAAAGCTACGCAAGCTTTCCAAAAATCCTTAAAGGCTAATCCTCAATTTAAAGAAGCTATCAAGAATTTAACTTTAGTTCAGAAATCCTCCAAGCCCTAACTCATTGAATTGGTTAAAGACTTTTGAGAAATACATTTTTTAATATAGTTTTAAAGTTTATAGATTTAATATTATGAATATAATTAAGAGAGTCTCAAATAATTAACATTTATACTAGTTTGCTATCGCCTAGCCCCTAAAATCAGGGGCTAGGCTCTTGGCAATTTTGAATTTTTAGAGATTCCCTTAACTTCCGCAATTGAATCGCTAAGTCTTTTATCTAAAAAATAATAATTAAGCCGATCAAGATTTTTAAATTAATTTAACCTGGTAATTCCTTAATGAATCGTTTTAGGTTCGTTCATTGCTCAGATTTGCATTTAGACGCTCCCTTCGTAGGAATTTCCTCTTTACACCCTAATCTGGCTGAACGATTACGGCAGGCAACCGAAAAAGCTTTTAGTAACATTGTAGATTTATCGATTGAGAAGCAAGTCGATGCAGTCTTAATTGCGGGCGATATTTATAACGACTTGGATAAAAGCCTTCAGGCTCAATTAAAATTTCGCGATTATTTAAAAAAATTATTTGAGGCGGGAATTCCTTCTTTTATTGTCCATGGTAACCATGATCCTTTGGATAGCTGGTCTGCTTCTCTCGATTGGCCATTAGGAGTTAAAATTTTTTCTGGAAATCAGGTTGAACAAGTTCCAATCCTAAAAGACGGAAAGATAGCCGCCCAAATTTATGGAATAAGCTATCCTCAAAAAGAAGTAAAAGAAAATTTGGCTTTAATGTTTCACCGTGAACAAAGTTCCGGATTCGCCATTGGACTTTTACACGCAAATGTTGGCAATAACCCTAACCATGGAGCATACGCTCCTTGCAAAGTCGAAGATTTAGTCGACTCTAAAATGGATTATTGGGCTTTAGGTCATATTCATAAACGACAAATCCTTCGAGATATGGAGCCAAGTATCGTTTATTGCGGTAATTCTCAAGCCCGCAGCTTTAAAGAACAAGACGAAAAAGGTTGTTATCTAGTTACTTTAAATGAAAACCTTCCTCCTAAATTAGAATTTTTTCCTACAGATAGCGTCCGCTTTCATACCGAGCGAATTGATATTTCAAAGTGTGAGCATCTAGACGATCTCCTGACTCTAATCCAAGCTCAATGCGACGAAAAACATTCTCAGATAGGTGAACGCGACCTTTTTATGCGTTTTAATTTAGAGGGTTCTACCTCTCTAAATTCGGAACTAAGGAAAGGTGGAACTATTGAAGATTTAACCGAAAAAATCATCGATTACTATAAAAATACAAAGCCTGGAATTTGGGTTGAGTTAAATCTAGATACAAGAGGAATATACGATTTAAACCTTTTACGACAAAGAAACGATTTTATCGCCGATGTCGTTTCTTTATACGATGAAATGGAATCGAAAAAAGACTTTTCTAAAGTTAGAGAAACTCTTGAACCGCTATTCCACAGCTGGAAAGGCCAGAAAAACCTAAAAACCTTAACCGACTCAGATTTACTAGAGCTATTAAGAACCGCAAGAGATATAACGCTAGAACAATTGCTAGCTGAAGAATAATAGATTTTGTAATTTTAGAAACACCTCCTTAAAAGATATCGCAATGCAAATCCGGGAATTACATATAGATGGTTTTGGAATTTTCCATAACGCTTTGATTAAAGAATTTCGTCCTGGAATGAATGTCATTTTTGGCCCTAACGAATACGGCAAAACAACTTTACTTGAATTTATTCGTAAAATTTTGTTTGGCTTTAAAAAAAGAACCAGCGATTCTAACGATTATGAACCCGTTCATGGCGGTAACCTTGGTGGGAAAATCGTTTGTGAATTGGCAAATCAATCCAATGCCACCATTTCGCGATTTGGATCAGGCCGAGGAGGAAAAGTTAACATTACCGTCAATTCAGAATTTTTTAATACAGAGGAAAAATTAGAATCTATCCTGGGTTATGCATCTTCAGATTTATATCGTAATATTTTCGCGTTTACTCTAGACGAACTTCAAGAATTTGGATCTTTAAAAGTTAACGACGTTAAAGATCGTATTTATGGAGCGGGATTAGGTTTAGGTTCGAAATCAATTTCTCAGGTTGAAAAACTATTTAAAGAATCCGGCGAAAACTTATTCAAACCAAAGGGTAAAGTTCAACCTATTGTGGTATTGGGAAATGAAATTCTCGATTTGAATCTGGCAATTTCAAGAATCCAAGAAAACTTGTCACATTACGACAAATTAAAATTTAAGGTTAAACGTTTAGAAAACGATAAACAAGAAGTCCTAGAACAGGCAATTAGATTAGAAAATAATAAAAAGCGTCTAGAAAACCTTCTAGATCTCTATCCAGCTTATATAGACTGGAAATCCGCAAAAGAAAAACTTAAAAAGTTT
>JAYOZP010000001.1:163829-260019 GCA_038154245.1 Nitrospinales bacterium
CCCGATTTGCCGCAAAATTCCATGGAAACGCTCGAGCGCCTAAAGGCCGAGTCTAATGCTATTCAAAACACAATCGAAGAAGAACGGGAAGAGTTTGATCAAAAAGAAATTGAACGACAAGCCTTGTCTGATAAAGAAAAAGTCCTAGAGAACTCCCACACTTTTATTACATTGCAAAATATGACCGAACAAGTTCGCTCGGCAATTCAAGACTCCACTATAGTTGGAATTGAAAAAGACCAATTGGACGACCAAATCCAGATAGAAATCAAAAAACTTGGAAAGCACTGGGACGAGGATATGGTCAATGGTTTTGAAATCACAGATACCCTAAGCGAACAAATTCATACTCATCGAGGGTTATTAGATGAGGCCTATAATAAAATTATTCGTACAAAAGAAAAACTTGAGGACTTTAGAGAAGATAAAGCAAAAGAACTTTCCCAGGGAATTCAAGTTCCCGAATGGCTCAAAGTGATTTCTTATAGTCTTTTAACATTAGGACTACTTGGCCTATCTTGGGGACTTTATAGTCAAGATTTTGGTTTTTTATTCTTTTCTCTAATAATCCTTTCAATTGGCGTAGTTAGCGTTCGGATGATCGTAAAAGCAAAAACCACACTTGTCAAAGAGGATCTTCAAGGTCCTGAGCTTACGGGACAACTCAAAAAAAGCGAAGAAGAATCTGATAAAAAATACGCTGACTGGCGAGCATGGCTGAAGAACAAAAACTTTGATGCAAATTTATCTCCTATCGCTGCGGAAAAAACGCTTACCACCATTAAAGAAATAAAAAGTATGTTTAACCAACGGCAAGATATAAGTCAAAGGTTAAATAAAATGGAGCAAACGAAGAAAAAAGCGATCGACTTAATTGAACAAATTAAACCTTACTTGCCAGGAAACTCGGAAGATATAATTATTAATACCGACGCTCTGCATCGAGTATACGAAGAAGCCCTTAAAAGCCATGAAAAACAAAATGCCATTGCCCTCCAACTGGAAGGAATTCAAAGAAAAATTACTCGCTTAGAGGAACAGCTCTCTAACAAAAAAAAGGAAACAAACAATTTCATTGAAAGAGCAAACGCTAAAACCGAAATAGAGTTCGAAGAAATATTTCGACAAATCGAAGAAAAAAATAATCTCGAAAAGTTTGTAGACGAAAAACTTGATCTAATGCGAACTCGAGTGGGATTAGGAGAAAGTTTTCAAAATTTTCTAAACACTATAGAAAACTCTTCTCCCGAAGACTTGAGGCAACAATTTGACTCTGTGTTATCTAAGTTAGATGAGTTTCATAAGGAACGCGACCAAATTCATAAAGAGCTGGGAGAGGCTGAAAACCAAATAAATCTTTTAGCCTCAAACAAAGAATTATTAGACCTTCTATATCAAAAAGAGGTTAAACGAGAAAAATTAAATAAACTCTCTAAAAATTGGGCTACTAACCAAATTGCTTTATTTATGCTAGAAAAAGCTAAAGTTAATTATGAAAAAGAAAGACAGCCTTCAGTCATTCAATCCGCTCAAAAAATCTTTTCTCAAATAACGAACGAAAAATACCAAAGAATATTTAAACCATTAGACTCAGACGACATCTTAGCCGATGAAAATTCTGGGATGCGGAAAAACGTTTATCAAATGAGCCGTGGCTCCCGCGAACAACTTTATCTTGCAATGCGTCTAGGCTTAATAGAAGAATATGAAACTAGATCGGAACCTCTTCCAATAATTATGGACGATGTCCTAGTAAATTTTGACGATTCAAGGGGTAGAAAAGTGCTAGAGATACTGAGTTCTTTTGCAGAAAAAAGACAAGTCATCGTTCTAACCTGCCATCGGCACACGGTCGAAATATATCGAGAGTTTGGCTCTAATTTTATTACTTTTCAATCACAATAAAACTCTTCAGAAATATCGAAAAGGCTTACTCCCCATTTTTCAATTCATCTCAAACAAAGGATTGACAAAATTCAAAACCTGAATTAAAAATCTTTTTATTTTTATCTAATTTAACAAATAAATTAAATCACAATGGGAATTTTCAGTTTCATCGGCTCTTTATTTGGCGGTTCTAAAAGAAAAACCGCTCCTATCATTAAATCTCCAAAGGACCGAGTCATTAATAAAGAATACAGGAATCCTGGCGACCCCGTGGAGGTTTTTCGACTAGATCAACCTGCCCCGAAAGGACTTCCTAAAAAAATCAAAAGTAATGTCGAATTAATCGGAGTATCTGGGTCGAAGCGTCGTGAAAACGCTACAGGCTTTATTACAGGTTCCAAAAGACAATTAAAATTAATGTTGGATAAAAGCAATAAAGAAGAAAAGAATCTAATAAAAATTTTAGCAAAGTGGGAATACAAAAAAGGTAAAACAAAATCAGGAGAACTGGGGTGGCTACCTAAAAATATGTTTTTGGATATTGAGCCTTACCTTACAAAACCTTTGGGCGCCACAATAAAATATATGGAATTGCCAAAAGGTAAAAAACCGCCAGTCATAAAAATCGAAATCTGGCGAGGAATGAATAAGAAAAAAACTTAAAAGAATTTTTACGTATAAACAAAAAACGGGATCCGGATATACCGGATCCCGTCTTGAAAACTAAATACTTAATTTTTTGAAAAAAGCTTTTAGTTCGTATCTCCTACAATAACCACAACTGCGTCTGTTACTGGAGGATTATAAGGAACGTGGTTTCCTTTTGCAAAAACTGCAGTGATCGTATGAGGCCCAGAACTTAAATTCAAAGTTTTACAAGTAGAACCATCGCCCATATGAACATGGTTTGCATCTTTGGGTATAGGTTTATTAACATCGAAATCGTACACATCAATCAATAAATGATGATGTCCTTTACCTGCATTAACTCCATTTTTTGCCGGCTCTACAGTGTAACCACTTGTACTCATACAAACTTCTACTGGACCGCGAACCTGAGCCATAGAGGCGGGTTTAGTTATTTTTACTCCGGTATCCGTCATAGCGGATTTAGCAGCATGATAACTATCTCCAGCAGAACTTGTTTGGTGTCCTCCTCCCGTGGCACAACCTGTGACGGCAAACGCTAATGCCAATGCAACAACTCCTTTTTTCAACAACATAGTATCTTCCTCCAATAGATAAAAAAATCACGGCCACGGAGACTTTTTCAGCCTTCGAACCCAAAACTAGCAATAACAATATGTTAACAATTTTGAAATTATTTAGGATATTATAAAATAAAATTTAACAAAATCAAATGCGGTTTAAATAAAAATACGTTACGCCGTTATTGGTATGCGAAATAAAAAGCCAACTTCTTTCAATTTAAAAACCCGAATCCGCGTTCTACTGGGTGAAGAAATCGCTCTTGGCCCAGGAAAAGCCGATTTATTAGAAGCCATTGAAAAAACAGGATCTATTTCTTCAGCCGCTAAAAACCTAGGGCTAAGCTATCGCCGAGCTTGGGATATGGTCGATACTATGAACCGGTCTTTTAAAGAGCCATTAGTTCTGGGGGCAATTGGAGGAAAAAAGGGAGGAGGGTCAACACTAACTCCAATGGGAAAAGAATTAATTCTAGTTTATCGAAAGATGGAAAAAAAAGCGTTTGCGGCAGTTCAAAAAGAATGGGCTGTCGTAGAAAGTTTATTAAAAGCCAAAACCTAAATAAGAATAACTCTTTTAAATAAACTACTTATAAGCATTTAAGCCCTTCCATTTCAAATCCTACAAATTTTAATTTTATTTGATCCTCAGGAGCCAGGCTATATGCATCTGTCTCATCTAAGTATTCATGAGAATCGAAACGCTTAACTTCGAAATTTGAATTTTTAACGTCGTTAAGTAAATTATCTACAAATTCATCCTCTATTTCGACTAAAGTCTCCAAATAACCTGGTATTAGCCTTCCAAAAAACTCTGGGCTTTTTGATTCTCTTAAAATCTGCCTTTCCAAATCCGTATCTATAATACTTATTGCTCCATCAGGGACCAAAACCTTATAAGCCCATTTTAGTAACTTTTGCCTGTCATCGCGTGAAAGATGATGCAAAAACTTATTCAACCAAATCGCCCCTAAGGGTTCTTCTAAAACCGCTTCGTTTGGAAAATCAATTTTCAATATTTTAATATTTTTTTTCCCAAGTAAATTCTTAAAATGGGAAAGTCCTTCCAAAATAAAGGGAATACGATCTGTTAGGTATAGTTTAGGAAAAGATTCAGGCCATTCATGAATTAAGCTAAACCCTACCAATCCTGTCGCTACGTCGAGAATGGGTTTATCTCCTATTCGTTCAGAATTTTCTATGGGTTCTTCCCAAGGAAAGTTCTGAGTCTCATAAAGATAATAACTATAACTCTCGGCCAAGAACCGGACAATTTCGGTATCCTCAAAAAAATTGCGATCACTTTTTAGAAATTCCGCCAATTGGCGAAATAAAAACTCCATCTTTTCAAATAAGGTCGATAGAGGCTCGCTTAAAGACGAGTTGTCTGGGTCGTTTCTTAAAACTCCTTGTATATGGTCAAAACTTAAATAAACCATTGGCCGTTCGTGCTGTACATATATCAAATCTGCCAAATCAATCATTATTTCTGGATACGCATATCTAATCAAACAATTAAAACATTTTCTGTATTCTTCTCCTTGCGGCCCAGTGTAAAAACCCAACTGACTATCTAAATACTCAAACAAGCCGCGAACGCGCGTATTCAATTCATGTGAAGACGAATAATTTAGTCCTAAAAAGGAACGACCGCTATCGGTAAGTAGAGGTAATTTATTTTCTGAACAATCAAAAATGGGAGAATCGATCATAAAGTTAGTTTGATTATTAAGTTATCCGAGAAGAGAAAATTAAAATAGGGCATATATTATCATGTTCTGATAATTTTACCGAAGCGGGTTTCTTCGTTATTCGACCAAATTTAGGTTTCTTAACGCCAATCCCACACAGCTCTTCCCAATAAATAAAAAGTAATTACAATACAAGGCAACACGTATGGGACAGCCATAAACGCTTCTTCCGTATATAGCCTAAAAAAAGAATGTAAAGCGCGCGCTCCATAAAGAACCGCCATGATTAAGGCAAGCTTTCTTCCTCCTTTGTAGATAAAATAAGCGCCAGTTCCATTCAATAAAAATAAAAAAAACACTGTTACAAACGCCAGCCATCCCAAATTAAACGGCGGCAATAACCAAAAAAATAGGCAGAAATAAATAATATTAAATACAAAAAAACCGATCCCAGCTTGTTGAAACTTTTTTTCATTTACGAGATCGGCTTCGCCACCTATTTCTTCAGTCTTTTCCATATATAGCAATCTATTTTAATCTCTTTAAAACCTTAGCTTCGCAATATACATATGCCTGAAGTTGCGATTTTAGCGTCGGTATGATACCGTTCCTCATTCTCAATTTGTCGCACGAGTTTACCACTTAACCTGCAACTTTAGAACGTTCGTCTCCTATACGATCATGCTTTCTGCATCAGAACAACTCGAAATCATTAGACGCGGAACCGCCGAAATTATCGAAGAAAAAGAACTCGGTCAGCGCATTGATAATGCGATCAAAAAAAATGTTCCTCTCCGCGTTAAGGCTGGATTTGACCCTACGGCTCCCGACTTACATTTAGGACACACAGTACTTTTACAAAAAATGAAACAATTTCAGGACTTAGGGCATCAAGCTGTTTTTCTAATTGGCGATTTCACTGGGATGATTGGCGATCCTACAGGAAAATCGGAAACGAGAAAAAGTTTAACGGAAGAACAGGTTAAGGAAAATGCCAAAACTTACTTGGAACAAGTTTTCAAAATTTTAGATCCAGAAAAAACCGAAATCGTTTACAACAGCGAATGGATGAACAAATTCACCTCCTCCGATATGATCCGGCTATCGGCTAAATACACTGTCGCTAGAATGTTGGAGAGAGACGACTTCCAAAAACGCTTATCGCAAAACCTTCCAATTTCAATGCATGAGATGTTCTATCCGTTGATCCAGGGGTACGATTCAGTCGCAATTAAAGCGGATATTGAATTAGGCGGCACAGATCAAAAATTTAATCTTTTGGTTGGACGGGAATTACAGCGAGATTATAAACAAGTCCCTCAGCTCATTCTGACAATGCCTCTTTTAGAAGGAACCGATGGCGAACAAAAAATGAGCAAAAGCCTGGGAAATGCTATTGGCATTGCCGAACTTCCTCGTGAAATGTTTGGAAAAATTATGTCAATTTCAGATTCATTAATGTGGCGGTATTTTGAGTTATTAAGCGACAAACCTTCAAAAGAGATAACCGATCTTAAACAAAAAACCGAAACTGGAGAAATGAATCCAAAAAATGTAAAAGTTTTATTGGCTAAAGAAATTATTTCGAGATTTCATAATTCAGAATCGGCAGAAAAAGCTGCGGCAGAGTTTGATAATATTTTTAAGAAAAAACAACTTCCAGACGAAATCCCAACCATTCCTTCATGGGATTCTGGAGATATATGGATTTGTAAATTGCTTGCCGATAATAAGCTAACGAAAAGCTCTTCTGAAGCGCGAAGGATGGTTCAACAAGGAGCCGTTAGCATAGATGGAGAAAAAATCGACGACCCTAATTTACAATTGGAAGGCAATAAAGAGTACCTAATTAAAGTTGGGAAAAAGAAATTTCTTAAAATACAGCCTTAGATTATTCGTTTAATAACCTTATCATGCTTTAAAAATTGTGCCAGGAAAACCTAACTCATATTTAAAATCGATGATAGTCGATTTACCAGAATCTTCAAAAGCTCGTCTTATGATTGAGAAAGATGAAAATCTGGATGAAATCGTAAATCAAATTCGATTAGAAAAACAATGCCTCTTTAAATTCGACGAAGAAATCCAAGAAGGAGAAACCGGAAAAACGCTTCTTTGTAAATTTGGTTTCGCTGAATGGTTAAAAGAAGCAGAATTAGAAGATCGTCAAGAAATGTATGGTTTTATGGTTCAAATCGAATCTGTGGCTGCCGATTTAGCCGATGACGAAGAGGATGATTATTAAATCAATCCAAGATTTTCAGGAACAACTTCTCATTCCCCGTTTTTCTAAATATTTTTGGTGATAATCTTCCGCGGGATAATAAGTGGAAGCCTCCGTTATTTCAGTCACAATTGAACTGCGATAAGCGCCAGAAGCGTCAAGCTTTGCCTTAGACTCTTCCGCCAGCTGCTTTTGTTCCTCATTGTGATAATATATCCCTGACCGGTATTGAGTGCCAATATCGGGTCCTTGGCGATTTAGGGTCGTAGGATCGTGTTTTTTCCAGAAAACATTGAGTAATTCCGAGTAAGAAACTAATTCCGGGTCAAAAATCACTTCAACAGCCTCGGTATGGCCTGTCCTGCCAGTACAAACTTGCTCATATGTAGGATCTTTCGTTTGACCACTAGTATAACCTACCGACGTTTCAACAACACCTTCGACCTGTTGGAAAGCTAATTCCACTCCCCAAAAACATCCCGCGGCAAACGTGGCCTTTTGCATTTTATCCTCCAAAAATTCCGTTAAGTAACAAAGTTTGAAAAATTAAAAACTAAGGTAAGACAATTTTTCGTATTGTATCATCCAAAGTGGAAGGTTTTTGAGCAAAATTTAAGTTTATCATGAGGTAGAGTTAAATATCTCTTTTATAAGCCTTTTTCTTGACACGATGGCAAATAATTTGTTTAAATTAATAAAACTTTAAAAAAGTAATAACACTTTTAAATTATTCTACCGATACTATGAAAACTTTGGGGAAAATTGATAAGCCTTTTCGGGAAAAAACAAATTATCGATTCTTCCAAGTTCTAACACTGATCCTTATTATTTTATTTACTGGGGCTTGCGGTATTGCCGCCAAGACACGAGCGGCGATTAAAGGCGACCTCAAAATGTACGTTAATATTGCGCCAAAAGTAAATTCAGACAACCCATTACCAGTAGATGTTGTTTGGGTCTATGACGAAGAACTATTAAAAGAGCTTTTAAAACTATCCGCAAAGGCTTGGTTCGAGAAGAAAGAGCAGTTTAAACGAGATTTCCCCTCCAACGAAGCTTTTGAAGTATGGCCGTGGGAATGGACGCCGGGGCAAAAGGTTATGGTTCAGAAAATTCCCATTAAAGCAAAATCAAAAGGGGGTATAATATTCGCTAATTATTTGACGGATGGCGATCATCGCGCTCGGATAGACCCAGCCGAAGACTTCCAAATCGACTTTTCCGAAGAGTCTTTTTCCGTCAAAGAACCAAATGATTAAAATATGACTGAACCAATATTTTTTTTGAATGTAAAAAATATTCAAACGTTTTATTACGCGTTTGAGGAAAAATAAATATGGTAGATATACGAAAAATTCCCCCTGCTATTAATTGGCACGAAGGTATGTTGCTAGCTCCGCAACATTTCCAACAGACTGATCAAAGACATGAATCTCTCACCACTTATCATGTTTCTGCAGTCTCTCCTTTCCACTGGGGAATCATGGACTTGAAAATTGATCGCCCACGCCTGGTGGACGGTACCCTGAAAATCCTAGCTCTTGAAGCTGTTATGCCAGATGGATTAGCCGTTTCCTTTGGCGAAAGCGACGCCGACAAAGTCTCTGTCAGCTATTACCAAAATGAAGAGGAAGAAAAGAAAAAAGAAATTTTAGAGTTGGATTTAGAATCTTTAAAAGGAAAAATGGAACGAGGACCGCTAACAGTTCATTTAGCCGTTGCCTCCCAAAAAATGGGCGTTTCTTATTTCAAAGGCGATATTGATCGCCACGAATCTTTCGAAGGCATACCAATTATAGATGAAAATACGGGTGATAATGAAATTTCAATTCCACGACTGAAACCAAAGTTAAAGTTATTAAGCGCGGACGAATCTTTAATTAATTATGTAAGCTTCCCCATCGCGGAAATTACTTTTCAAAATCAAAAATTTGAATTAACCGATTTTATATTCCCAGCTCTTACAGTCCCTTTACGTTTTGCTCTTGGAGAAAAATGTACGGCTATAGCAAGAAAAATTAGAGAAAAAGCGGAATACTTGTCTGACCAAGTTAATGCCCCTTCTTCAAAAACTGGCATGCCTCTAGTTTTAGAAACCAAGGCAATGATTAACAATATGGTAACTTCTTTACCCTATTATGAAGCGGTTCTAAATACCGGAAAAGCTCATCCATACAACGTTTATCTTGCTTTATGTTCGCTTGCAGGAAGCGTTGCTGGACTTAGTAAAGGTCTAGTGCCGCCATCTTTTGACCCATATGACCATGGAAATTTAAAACATACTTTCAACCAAGTTATTAGTTATATAGACGATTTAATTTCCGAAGGCGTTCAGGAAAAATACTCGACAATTCCATTTAAGTATCAAGAAGAATTAAATAGCTTTGGTCTAAATCTTAAATCTGAATGGGCAAATAAAGAATTATTTTTTAGTGTAAGAGGTTCCGGAGGAACTTCAGAAAAAGACCTTTCAGAGTGGGTAGAAAAAAGTTGGATCGGCTCGGAATCAAATATCCCTACAATTAGAGAAAAAAGAGTGCGCGGCGCTAAACGAGAGCAAATCGAACGAGATAAAGATATTGTGCCCGCCAGAGGCGTCGTTTTATTTAAGCTTACCGTAGATCCTGAATTTATAGAATCCGATCAAATCTTATCTATTTTTCATCCAACTTCGATGGGTTCTGCGTCGACTCCAACCGAGATTTTGTTACACGTAAAAAAATAGTTTTTATAGGTCTTTTGTCTTCCTCAAATAACCTTTCGGCATAAGATGAGCGCGTCATGAAAATCGACGTCGTATCAATATCCTTCAAACATAAACTCTCAAACGAGATTTAAGATGAGAAAACGCCCCGGCGGAGCGCTGGCGGGTCGCCCTCTACACTTTATATGGATTGCAGATAAATCTGGATCCATGGGAATAGACGGGAAAATACAAGCTTTAAACCACGCTATCCACGAAGCCATTCCTCATATGAAAGAGGCGGCTAACGAAAATCCGAATGCTGAAGTATTTGTCAGAGCAGTTGTATTTTCCGATGGAGCTCAATGGCATATTTCCAAACCCACTCCAATTGAAGATTTTAAATGGAAAGATTTGGCCGCTGGCGGGATAACAGATATGGGCAAAGCCCTGAATCTTGTTGCAGATCAATTAAAAATTCCTCCTATGACAGATCGAGCGCTTCCGCCCGTTTTAGTCTTAATTTCCGACGGTCAACCCACGGACGATTTTAACGCCAGCTTAAAAAATCTTTTATCTTTGCCTTGGGGGAAAAAAGCCGTTCGAGTCGCCATTGCTATAGGCGAAGACGCCGACTTAGAGACTCTTCAAAAATTCATAGGCAATGTTGAAATTGGACCATTTCAAGCAAATAACCCTGAAACTCTTAAAAATTATATTAAATGGACTTCGACGGCCGTCCTTAAGGCCACCTCTTCTCCAATGAGTCAAACAGAATCGCCTCAGGACCCAAGAACTCCTCCAAGTTCATTCATTCCAGAACCAACCATTTCCACAGATTCTTCGTCTGATATTTGGTGATCTATGCCATCTGTTACCACAAAAAATAACGGAACCTGGCATATCATAGGAGAAAGCGTTCGCGGAGTCTCGCATGATCGAAAAGGATTGCCAAACCAAGACGCCATTCAATATATCGTTAAAAAAGGCAATGAACTGCCTCTTGTCATCGCCGTTTCCGACGGCCATGGCAACCCTAAAAGCTTTAGAAGCGAATTGGGAGCGCAATTAGCTACAAATATAGCGGGGGAAGTTTTGATCCGATTTTTGTCCGAACCTTGTAACCAAAAAAATGCGGATCAAACAGCTATTAATATAAAAAACATTTTGATTCCAGATATTATCAATACCTGGAAAAAAACAGCTTTAGATCATTATGAGCAAAATCCAATCTTAGAAACAGAAAGAGAAGCGTTAACGATTAAAAACGGAAACTCATTAGACGCTAATAACAATTTATCCAATCCAATTTTATTTTACGGAACAACACTTTTGGCTGCAGGGGTTTCAGACTCGTTAATAATTTTGCTACAACTAGGAGACGGCGATATTCTCACAGTCGACGCATTTGGAAAAGTCATTCAACCAATGCCTCGCGACGAAAATCTATTTGCTGATGAAACTACTTCTTTATGTCTACCTGATGCCGAACAATATATGAGGTACGTTATCTTGAAACCAAAAACAAACCAGATAAAACTTCTATTGATTTCAACCGATGGTTATTCAAAATCCTTTATTGAGGATTCCGACTTCCTTGAGGCTGGACCAGATTTTTTAGAAATTTTAGAAAATGAAGGAGTCTCTATTGTTAGAGATAACTTGAAGAAGTGGCTAAACGAAACTTCTAGGTTAGGCAGCGGGGACGATGTAACTTTGGGAATTGTTTATCATGAACGATAAAATGAGCGAAGTTCCGCGTGAGGAACTAGCAAAAATTCTGAAAAACTATGGCAAAGATCTTTGCCAAGACGCCAAAAGATGCGAAGCATTTTTGAAAGATTTATGCGGTCGCTACAAGCGGGAGATATTTATCCTAGTGAGCGGCATTAGAGAAAGAATTCCCGAAGCTCTTCAAAAAAACTCTAAGAACCCTGTCAGTTTTAATCTTTTATTAGGTAATTTAACTAAGCGGTTACGCGACAATCTGGGGCTCTCTCCGGAAGCGGCATTATGGTGTGTAGAAACCTGGACATACGCTTTAGAATTAGCGCCAAAGCCCGCAATCTACAAACCTACCCATGAAAAAATTACGTCAAAAAAGCAAAATACTAAACCCATAGAACATAAGCCTATTCCAACATTTGCAGTTTCTATGTCTAGTAAGGGAAGTTTTAACTCCATAACAGAAGCTTTGAGGCATGCTCCTCCCCATTCTAGGTTGATCATATATCCCGGAAGATATGAAGAGGTTATAACCATCGATAAACCGATTGAAATCATCGGTCAAGGCTCTCCAAGAGAAATCGTCGTTGTTTCCAAAGAGGGACCCTGCATTCGAATGGAGACCCAAACGGCCTTAGTATCAGGCCTAACACTTCGAGGAATCACGCCTAAGTCTTATACAGTGGAAATATCTAAAGGAGAATTAAAATTAAGAGATTGTGATATCTCTTCGGATCTTTTTTCCTGTATAGGTGTTTTCGGTCCCTCAGCTAATCCAAATATTTCTAATTGCAAAATTAATAAAGCAAAAGAATATGGATTTCATTTCGCCATTCAAGCTCAAGGAAGAATTGAAGATTGTGAAATTTATGGAAACAAATTGTCCGGCATTAAAATTCAACAAGACGCTAATCCAATATTTAGGAAATGTAGAATTCGAGGTAGCAAAGAAAATGGATTATCTGTCAACGATAGCGGAAAAGGAACGCTAGAAAACTGCGACTTTTCAGGTAACGGCGGTAATGCAATCGAAATTGAAGGCAAAGGAGAACCTACCTTAAAAAATTGTAAAGTTCACGATGGACGAAACGGCGTGCGAGTTTTAAATTCAGGGAAAGGTAATTTTTATAATTGCGATATTTTTAACAATACTCAACCTGGAATCGAAATACTAAAAAATGGAAATCCCTTTTTCGAAAATTGCAAATTTCATCACGGGCGAAACCTAGGAGTTTCAATATTCGAAAACGGGAAAGGAAAATTCAAAGACTGCGAAATATTTGCCAACATTAAAGGGGGTTTTTCAATATCAAATTTAGGCGATCCAGAATTCGATAACTGCCTCGTTCATGACAATAGAGAAAATGGAGCTTACTTCTTTAATAAAGGCAAAGGCAAGTTCCTAAATTGTAGCTTTAGTGGAAACTCTTTAGCATCTGTTTTTATCCAATCGCTTGGAAATCCTATTTTTAACAAATGTCAATTCAGTTCAGGACGAGGTAGTTTGATAGTTCATGATCGTGGAAAAGGCACTTTTGAGAAATGTGAAATTTTTCAAAACGAATTTGCCGGCGTAGAAATTAGAGAAAAAGGAAATCCAAATTTAGAAAACTGCCGAATATACGACGGACAAAGCGCCGGCGTATTTATATATCGCAATGGCGCTGGAACATTTAAAAACTGTGAAATTTTTGGAAACCAGTCTGCGGGGATAGCAATTAAACAACAAGCTAACCCTAAAATTGTTAGCTGCAAAATTTATGAAAACAGAGAAAACGGAATCGAAATATTTGATCAGGGAAGAGGAACATTTCAAACTTGCGATATTTATTCCAATAAAGGTTCCGGTATCAAGATCGCCCATCAAGGCGATCCATCTCTTAGAAATTGCAAAATACGTGAAAATGAATTTTCGGGTTTACTCGCCATTGATTATGGCGTTGGATATTTAGAATCGTGCCAAATAATATCTAACGGAGATTACGGCGTGGACATTCTTAAGGGTGGTAACCCAATAATCCGAAACTGCAAGGTCAATCGAAACAAATCGAAAGGCGCGCGCATTGCAAATAAAGGTATTGGCGATTTTGATAATTGCGACTTAACAGAAAACCGCGAAGGAGCGTGGGCAATTGATCCAGCATGCCAGGTAAAAATGGCGAGTTAATCTTATGAACCAATTATTGAAAACTAATTGCAATCTTTCGTTAACCAATTTACAAACCCATTGCGAGATAGATTATATTATTGGAAGTGGAGCCCAGGGAGAAGTTTATAAGGTAAACCTAGATGGGAAACCTCTCGCGCTAAAATGGTATTTCCAAAAAGCCGCGACTAAAAAGCAGCGTGATATATTAAAAACCCTCATAGATAAAGGCCCTCCATCTCCAAGCTTTCTTTGGCCAACCCTTTTTGCCGAGTCTCCAAATACTTCGGGGTTTGGTTACTTTATGCCCCTGCGCGACTCAAAGTTTAAAGGGTTGACGAATTTAATGAAAAGGAGAATTGATCCAACTTTTAGAATCTTATCCTTGACGGGCGCAAACTTGGCTCACAATTTCCTGCAACTTCATTCCAAAGGTTTGTGTTATAGAGATATCTCTTTTGGAAATATTTTTCTGGATCCAAATACAGCCGAAATTCAAATTTGCGATAACGACAATGTCACTGAAGACGATCAAAGCCAGGGAGGCATACTGGGAACGCCAAGATTCATGGCTCCGGAGTTGGTGCGAAGGAAAGCGCGACCAAGCTCTCAAACCGATTTATTCTCCCTGTCTGTTCTGTTGTTCTACCTGCTTTTGCTGCACCACCCTCTCGAAGGCAAAAAAGAACTTTCTATAAAATGTTTGGATCTCCCTGCAATGAACCGATTGTATGGCCAAGAACCTTTATTTATCTTTGATCCTCTGGATTCATCAAACGAACCAGTAGCCGGACATCATGATAACGCGCTAATATTTTGGCCAATTTATCCAAAGTTTTTACGAGACTTATTTGTTCGAGCTTTTGGAGAAGGGCTTACCGATCCCACATCTAGAGTAAGAGAGAGTGAATGGAGAAACGCTCTAATTCTTCTTAGCGACTCTATTTTTTATTGTTCGAATTGCGAATCAGAAAACTTTTACGATTCTGATTATTTAAAAGCAAATAAAGGAACAGCCGGTATGTGTTGGTCCTGCCAAAACAATCTTTCTTTACCGCCAAGAATAAAAATAGAAAACAAAATCATCATGCTTAATAAAGACTCAAAACTATTTCCACATCATATTGACGATTCAAAACCTTGTGATTTTTCATCTCCCATAGGAGAAAGGATCTCAAAAACATCTGACTTGGAAAAACCGATAATAAAAAATATCTCCCGTGAAAAATGGGTTTCGTCTCTACCAGGCGGGACTCCATCCGATATTCTACCTGGAGAAAAACTTGATTTAATTACTGGAACGCAAGTTTACTTTGGAAAAAAGAAAGGTATTATCCGTATTTAACATTTTCGAACAAGCTCGGCTCCATAGAATAAGTTTATTATTGCCCATAAAGACAGGCTATAATAAAAAATAAAACTCTTTAGTTTTGGAATTCGGAATTATGGCTAAATTCGTTTGCCCCAACTGCAAAAAAGAGTACGACAAAAAAACAGTAGACGGTTACTGCAATAACCAGCCAGAATGCGAATATGGTTTGGGTTGGTTAACTGAACTTTCTTCTACGACTTCAACTGAAGAATCAACTGAAATCAATTCTCCCGATCCAATTTCCTTCGAAAGGGAAGTTGGGCTTTGCGTCTTAATGATGGACGGTTCTTATTCAATGGCCGATCCAGCTTTTCCAAGTTCAGATTACCCAGGAAACAAATACGATTTAATAGCGCGTAACTCCGCCGCAGGAATTTGGTCTCTCAAAAACCTGACCCACATCGATAGCGCTTACATTGCTCTTTGCGTTTTTGCAGGGAAACCTAATTGGATTTGGACTAAAAGCATCAAAGAAATAATTGACGAGTTTCAAAACCGTCAAAGTTTCTCCGATTTTATCTACGAAACTCTGGAGAAAAAAACTCTCGAACCAAAAGCGACAAACATCAACGAAGCCATAAGTTTGGCTTACAATATTTTTCAACAGTACCTAGAAGGAAACTTAAAAAACTTTGGAGGCTTAACGGATTTTAAACCGCTAGAGCACCAAGTCGTCCGTCAGGACGACAAGGGGCAAGAAGACTTTATCACAATTCCAAACGCTCGCGCCTTCATATATACGGACGGAGAACACAACGTAACTGCCCCAATTAAGAATCCCTTTGAGCAAATAGAGCAGTCTATTTTGATGACGGCATTTATTGGAGAAGAAGAGGAATGCCCTGGAATAAAACAAATGAAAGAACTGGCAGCTATTTGTCCTAAACATTCGCCGGCAAAAGGCTTTTTCCTTTTTGACGACGCTGAAAGATCTCAAATTCTTAAAGGTTTATTTAGAATGGCTTCCGGCGCTTCAGGCTTTTGCCCTTCTTGTCTATTGATCGATCAATCCCGTCCCCCTGAAGACACGTCAGAATGACCCCCGTTTCAAAAACTCTTAGCGACAATGAAAACGGAAAAAATCGCGCCTTAATTTGCGAAATAGTTACGTCGTCGGGCCCTCGTAAGGGAATGCCATCTGCAAAGAATTCTAATTTAGAATTAGGCGAAGACTCTGGCGGCGTATTATCTCTCGGAGGTCAATTGGGAATTATTTGGATCGCGGATGGAACAAGCGATTCAACACGGATTGGCTCATTTTCCTCAAGGATTCTAGCGCAAGAACTAGGCCAAGCATTCTCAAAAGAATTATTAAATCATTGGACTGGTTTACGAAAAAACAAAAAACTTAACGTAAACTTATATGAAATCATTACGGAAGCCGTTAATAACACCAAAATTAAATGGTCTTCGCGCCTAAAAGAAAATCCTGAAGAAGAAAAAAATCTTGTTCGTTCGCTTTCATCATTGAAAGAAAAAACTTCGGGACCCAGTTCAATTTTTTATGAGTTTTCTTCGACTTTTTCAGCTATTGCTTTAGATAATATTGGAAACTTAAGCTGTGCCTCCACAGGAGACTCATTAATAGCCATTTTTAAAAAAGACGAAAATCAATTCTTCGCATTTAAAAAAGGGGGCGTAACTTTCCGGTTAAAAATAAAAGGAAGTAAAATTATATGTGAAAAATTTCTATCTCCTTTGGAGAATTATCAGACCGACGAAACAAATTTCGTTATATTGTCTTCCGATGGATCAAAAGAAACTATTTTGTCATTGGCAAAAGATAAAAAGCCTCTCAAACCAAACCTAGAACACTTTCTCCTATTAAAACAAAAAAGCACCGGAAACTATCCAAAAACACAGGACGATAAAACGTTAGGTCTTATAGGGCGAATCAATGCAAGTTAAATTGGGATTGTTCACAAAATCTTTCGACCCAAATAGTATTAATTGGAAAAGCCAGTCTTCTCTAAACGATCAATTTGGCGTTTGGGAAGTCGGTAAGCGAAATGTATTCGTTAAAAGATTCCAAAAGCCTCCACCCGGTTGGCAATTAATGGAAGAAGCTATCGTTAAATCATTTTTAAATACACCACAAATTTACCGTCTACAAAAAGAAGAAGATTTTTACTATGCATTCATGGAGTTCTTGAAAGGAGATACTCTTTACAACATAATTCAAATGAGAAAAATCTCCGATTATTTCTCAACTCCCAATTTGAGCGACGAAGACAAAATCAATATTGTATTATCGGTAACCGCTAGTGTTCGATCATTGAATCTAAGAGGTTTTTGGTATCCTGACTTAGATTTAAAAAATATCTTCGTAGTGAAAACTCCAAAAAAAACTAAAATCTTTCTTATAGATTTAGACAGTTGTCCAAGCAATTGCCAACCCTTTGACCCAGGAAATGTTTCTCAAACATGCTGGGAAGGTTTAGTAAAAACCTACCTTAAACACGAAAAACCCTTTTTAAAGAGAGACAACCCAAATATTGTTCGGATAGCTCCTAAAGGTATTCACCTAAACCAATCAATGCTTATCCTATTTAGTCACTACATAAAAAGATTAGGAATCGCGCCAAAGGATTTACCTCTTTACGCCCCTCTGATCAACACTAAAAATCCTTTTAGTGGATCCCTTTCTTTAATGCATTTAAAATTATTAGATGGAGAGGATTGTTGGCAAGATACTGAAACATTTATTTGCGATTACTTTTCTATTCCAATATCTAAACTTCAGAAAAAATATCGGGGAAAAAAACCAGGAAAAACTCATTGGATTGAGGCGATAAGAAAATTAAAGAATGAACAAGCCTAGCAATCCCGATTTAAAAAACGTGTCTCTAACCCCAAAAGAATCCAAAATTTTCTAAATTAAATAGGGGCCTCGCTTCTCTTACCTTCCGGTGTACTCAGAGCTTCATTAATTACAGAAAATAAATTCTTTAAGTTTATTGGCTTGTCAACGCAAGCAAAAGCTCCATTTTTTAAACACTCTGCTTTTATTTCTTGATCGCTTAAAGCTGTTGTCATAATCACTTTGATATGGGGTTTCCATAGCTTTATCATTTTAACTAATTCATCTCCCGTTAGCTTTGGCATCAAAATATCTAAAAGAATAACATCTGGGCTAAATTTATGAATTTTTTCTAAAGCTTTCTCCCCGTCTTCAGCTACTTCAAATACATATTTTTTCTTCTTTAAATAGACTGAAAGAAATCCCCGAGCCTCAGGGTCGTCGTCGACCACTAAAATTTTTGCAGACTCATTATCAGTATTCATTTTATCCCTTACTATCGGCTTTTTTAAATATTAGCGCTTTTTATAGAAAACAGCTTTATTCAATTATAAATAATAAATCTCAGATTGTCCGCTTTATTACGTTAAGTTCACAAAAAGCAAATGTATAATTTTTTAAGAAAGCTCTAAATTTTTAATGGTAAAATTTAAAGATAACGCAAACTCTATTAAATCTTTTAGTCGGTTTAAGTTGTACGCAAATCAAAAAAGCCGATTGTATAAAATATTGGGCCCTTATTAATCCCCTCAACCTTAAATTCCAAAAAGTAAATGTATGAATTCACTAGCTAAATTGTTCGCCTATCCAATTCTATTAAGTCTCTTTTGTTTTATCGAAATGGGAGGAGCCTTAAAAACCTCTTTCGCTGAAGATTCTTCCAAGTTTTTATCGTCCATTCCAAAACTAAAGGACGATAAAATAAATCTAAGCAAAACTTTATTAGCCGTCTCAAAGGATTGGGACAAAAATGTCGACGAAGTTTTTTTTCAAACCTCTGTTGAGGCGCTCATCGAAGAAGTCAATAAGCGCATTAAAGACACATCTCAACCTCCAGAAATTGTCGCCGCGCTAAGAGAAGTCATACATAATAAATTTGGCTATCGATATACCGACCAGCTAGATCCGCAAGGAATACCGCTCAACCCAAATGAACTTTTCTTACACGGATTGCTTGAAACTCAAAAAGGTTATTGTATGACCTTATCGTTAATTTATTTAATAGCGGCCGAGCATTTGGAAAAACCAATATATGGCGTTGCTTTACCTAACCATTTTTTTGCCAGGTACGATTCAAAAGATTCACAAATCAACATAGAAGCGACTGAGGGAGGTATCCCGCTCCCTGACAGCTATTATTACAATCGATTTGGCGTTGAAAAAGATTCGCCTTTTTTTATGAAGAGTTTGAATAAAAAACAAACTCTTGGAGCTTATTTTTCAAATGTTGGAATGGCCTATTACAAGCAAAATTTTCCTAAAAAAGCTGTATTTTATTTAGATCTTGCCACTCAAATCAATCCTCTTTCTGTGGAAGCTCGTAATAATTTGGGAAATATATATTCTGAATTAAAAGAATTCAAAAATGCAATCAAGCAATATGAGGCCGCCGCGAAAGCAGATCCAAATAATTTAGCGACTCTATTTAATCTAGGAATTTCCTATTCAGATTCTGGACAAAAAAAGAAAGCTGCAGAAGCGTTTATGCAAGTCGCTCAGATTGATCCTAGCTACGTTCCGGCGCACCGTTATCTGGTTCAAATTTTTATCGGTCAAAACAATTTTATTGGTGCCCTTCTGCATTTAAAGCAAATTGCAAAATATCAAAGAAATAACCCACAAATTTCTTTAACCATGGCCGAAATTTATTTTCAACTCAAAAATTATGAAATGGCTTTGCAAACTTTGAAAGAAATTGAATACGCCTTTCCGAACAATCCCGAATTTAAGGAAAAATTAGCCGAAGCTTTTTATCGTTTGGAAAAGTTTGACAAAGCCATATCGCAATACCGCTATTTAATTGAGATGAAACCCAATAACTTGAAATCGTATTTTCAATTAGGTTGGACCTATTATCGTAAAGGAGAAATAGGGTTGGCCATTGGATGGACTAAACGTGGTTTAAAAGATAGCGGCGTCTCCAATAATCTAAGAACTCTAGGTAATATGAATCTTGGTTTTTTTAACGTTTTGGATGGACAATTTGAAGAAGCGCAAAGCTGGTATAAAAAAGCGTTATCCGCAAAAGATTCAAATTTATTAGAAAGTATGACTGGCGATCTAACGGAAGCCGAGGGAAGATTTCCAAATTTAGTGGAAATACATTTTTTTAAAGGTTGGTTATATAAAGAATCGCAAAAAAACGAAAAAGCTATCGAATTTTATAAAAAATATTTGGCCAAAGCTCCAAATGGAAAAATGGCAGAAGCCGCAAAAAATGACCTTGCTGAGTTGGGTATAACTGTAAATACTAACAAGCCCAATAAAAATTCAGAAAAAGGAATGATTTTGATTCCCTCCGGATTTTTTCTAATGGGTTCAGACGATAATGGAAGTGATGAACGCCCAAAACACAAGGTATTTTTAGATTCTTATTTTATCGATCAATTCGAAACTAGCGCTGAGCAATTTGCTATCTTTCTGAATCAATCTCCAAACCCAAATCGATATTATAAAGATAATAAATATGGAGTTTTAGATTTTGGTAAAAAGTTTAAACCTAAAAAGGGCTATGAAAAATTTCCAATTAATAATGTAACTTGGTTTGGAGCCGACGCTTTTTGCCGATTTAGTGGTAAGAGACTTCCTACAGAAGCCGAATGGGAAAAAGCAGCGCGAGGAATTGATGGGCGAAAGTACCCATGGGGCGACACAAAACCCTCTCCAAGGACTGCCCGCTTTAATCAGCAGTGGGACGAGAATAAACATAACGTCATGGTCCCAATTGATTCTATACCCAACGGCAAAAGCCCTTTTGGGTTAGAGCATATGACCGGAAATGTTAAAGAATGGGTAGACGATTGGTACGATGGAGAGTATTATACAGAGCACAAACACCAAATAAATCCGAAAGGCCCTTTCGGAGGAGAATTTAAAGCTCTTAGAGGAGGATCGTGGCGGGATTTAACAAGTTTTCTCTATTCTTCTTTTCGAAATAACAGCGCTCCTTCAATGGGACTTGAAGACTATGGATTTCGTTGTGCAAAGAGTAAAGAAAAGGAAGCGACTCCTAAAAAATTAATTAGGTGGCAAAAAGCACCGCTTTTTCAATAAGATACCCTATGACTTACTCCTCGCCAGCTAATCTAAGGAAATAAATCGAAAAAAGCTCCCGATTCAAATAACTAAGTAAAAAATTTTCTAATCTTATTTTCCTTAGTGTTTATTTTATTCGACTCTCCGGTTACAATAACCGTTTTTGAGTTTGGAGGAAATTCGCGTTTTTAAAAGCGATTTGAAATTCACTTATCCCCATGCCCTAGTTTTGCAAAGGGTAGTTTTTTTAGGAAGAATATGTTTGGCGCAATTGAACTTTTGATGATCGCAATTATTTTTGGAATTATCTATGGACGAAACGCAATAGATAAAACTTGGAACAAACATCCAGACGAAAACATTGCCGAGTCTTTTGCGGAAGACGTAAAGCAATATTATGAAAAAGATCCCAAAAGGTTAGTCCAAATAATCGTTGGCGTAGTATCCGTATTTCTTTTTGTCGTTGTTTTGATTTATTGGGTATTTACGAGGTACGATGTATCTAAAATTTTGGGAATAACATAATCTTTCTAGAAAACTGCCATCCTAATAAGAAAACCCGGATTTTCTGATATGAACATAAGGGTCCCCTCCCTTTAGAATTTCTCCCCCTATTATTTTTCCAACATAAATTATATGGTCCTCAACGTTAGTCTGGCTTAATAATTCACATTCAAGAAAAGAAACCGAATCTTCTAGGACGGTGATATCTTTATAACCTTTTCTAATCGAAACCCCTTCAAAAAGCGGTTCGTCTTTAGGAGGTTTTCCAAATCTTTTTAGTAAGTCGTTAGATTCTTGACCAAGAACGTTTAGAACAAAAGCTCCAGACGCTTCAACTAAGACTCTGGCCGGTCTTGATTTAGCCAAAACAACGGAAACCGTCGGCGGATGGAATGAACATTGGCTAACCCAACTCACTAAAACGGCATCTTCATTATTGTCATGTTGAGCCGTTAAAATAAACAAACCGCTTGGTACTTTGCCAAGGGCTTTTCCTAATTCTTCATTATCTGACATATAAAGTCCAAGTTAAAATTGGCGAGAATTAAATCCTTATTTTATTGTTTCTTCTTTCCGCGCCTGTTCATATTCTTCATAAGATCTCAAATTTGAGCTAGTAACATCGCAAGGCTCTTTATTCAAACGATAGTCAGGACTTTGATTACAATCGCGCCGCTGCATACCTTCATAAAAACCTTTATTAGACCAAAGGCTACAACCCTGCGTAAAAAAAATTATTAGAAAAAAAAATAAATAATATTTTTTGGGGAAACTCATCAAATCAAACTTATCCTTTTTTAGACCTTTCATATTCGCGAAGAGCTTTCAATAATTTGGGGGGCGATATAGCTCCAATATTAATAAGAATATTTCCTAGTAATTCGGCTTTTTCTTCCTGAATTTTAAATAACTTTTCGATATCTTCTTTTTGCAAGATACCTTTGCTTATAGCAATTTCTCCAAATTTTAATTTGTTTTCAGAGTTTCGTTGTTCGGTCAATATGGTTAATACATTTTTGGCGGAAACCATACCGACTTCAATAGCTAATTGTCCTAGTGGAGTACGACTTTTTTCTTGCCGTTCCAAAGCAATGAGCAAATGATCGGCTGAGACAAACTCTTTTTCTACCAAGAAATCACCTAAAAGGTACGCCATGACAATGGTTATTTCGTTTTCATTGAAAATACTCCGTCCCAGTCAGCAGGAGGCGGTTCTTTTTGGAATAAGAGACATCGCTCAAAGAAAGTCAAAGAAGGACCGTCTTTTTCATCAATTTCAAGAACTGCTCCAAAACTATCCAAAGCGTCGTCCCATTCTTGCTTTCTATAATGTTCCAAGCCTTTAGCGTATAGGTCTATGACTTTAGACATCTCTTCGTTTAATTCCCCTTTCCTACAAAGAAGCTGATAAATTCTTACTGGTTCGGATTTACCAACAACTCGAATCAAATCCAATTCTCGAACTTCTACTTCGTCTTTAACATGTTCGTAAGTAAACTCACTGAACATGTCATAAGTACCGTACTGTTTGTTAACGCCTTCTAATCTTGCCGCAAGGTTAACCGAGTCTCCCATCATGGTGTAATCCATTCTGGTTTTAGATCCCATATTTCCCACAACCATAGGGCCAGTATTTAAACCTATACGCATAAACAATTCATGCTTTCCTTGCTCTCTCCAAACCTTTCTCATCTCGCTGCAACGTTTTTGCATATCCAGGGTAGCTAAACAAGCCCTTTTAGCATGATCTTCCTGATGTATTGGCGCGCCAAAAAACGCAATGATAGCGTCGCCTTCAAATTTATCGACGGTTCCTTCGTATTTCATAATGATATCGGTCATTTCAGAAAGATATTCATTAAGTAAAAGTACCAATTCTTCAGGAGTTAGCTTTTCGGATATTGTCGAAAACCCAGCCACGTCGGAAAAAAATGCAGTTAAAACTTTACTTTCTCCTCCCAGTTTTAATAAATTGGGATCACCTACTAACTGATTTACCACGGCAGGCGCTAAATATTGACTGAAAGCTCCTTTGATAAAACGTTTTTCTCTTTCCTCAAAAGTAAACCGGTAAAGAGTAATCCCCGAGTAAACAAAAAGTTGACTAAAAACTGGAAAAAATACGTTAACCCATAGTCCTTTTTCAAGAAACAAATAGTAATAATCTACGTATATATACCCTCCGACACCCAAGATAACTACAATAGCCATTACAAGCACTTTAAAATAAAGTGAAACAAGACTGAGAATTAATCCTGTTCCCAAAATCATTGCTATATCTATAATATGAAACTCAACAGGCCTGCTCATAAAATCTTGGCCTAAAATATTTTCAATAATATTCGCATGGGCTTCAACACCAGGATATAAACCGCCAAAGGGACTATAATGTATGTCATGAATCGCAGCGGCTGTTCCTCCAACAATTGCTATTTTATTTTGAAGCTCATTTGCACCAACTCTTCCCTCTATGACATCCGTTGCGGAAATATGTTCAAATGTATAACCATTACCATACCAATTTATTATGTAATCTCCGTCTTCATCAGAAGGGACAATAGTATCGCCTACACGGATAGCGCTTACCCCATATTTTCCAAAATCAATTCCTAAGTTTAAACCCGTAGCTTGCTTAACTAGAGCAAGGCTAAGCGGTGGAAAGAAATGTTGGCCTATTTTTTGAACTAAAGGAATCTTCCTCACTACTCCATCATATTCTGGAATAAACGAAACAAACCCAGCGCTATTTGCCGCTGAAGAAAGCTCATATATACTCATGCCAATTGATTTAATATCGTGAAGCAGATGCGCTGGATCTTCACTTGCCGTTCGAATATTATTAGATTGATCCGAATTTTGTATACCCTCTTCTATTTCAGTATTTGTGTATTGGATAATGCCATATTCAAAAAACTCTATTAGTTGAGCTAACTTAGGAGGTAATTCTGATATCCTTTTCCCCATTTGATAATCTTCAGACTCACTTGCAAAATAACCAAGTATCACTCTCTCGGAATTGAGTAAGGCCTCTGAAAATTTTGAATCTGAATTTTTAGCTTGGTTTACCAACTGCATCAAATCTTTTTTTTGCAAATTAGAAAAATCAATCTTTTCTAATTCACTTTCAAACGTTTCTAATGAAAATGTTTTATCGGGTTCAGGAAATAAAACATCAAATCCAATTGCAACCACCCCCGCTTCAGATAATTTATCTACTAATTTAGCCATCTTTTCTCTCGGCCATGGCCACCTTCCCTGTTCCGCTAAACTCTTTTCATCAGCGGCGATAATAACTACGTTTCCTGAAATTGGCCTTGGACCACGAAATCGGACTTTAAAATCATAAGCTTTAAGCTCGGCTACCTGAAAGAGCGTAAATTCTGACCTATATATAGTTAATGAAACTAAAGTTAAAAGCAGGCCTACAGTAAAGCTATTTAAAAAATATTTTTTCATAATGATTATTAGATCATATTCCCGTTATGGAGAAAGTAAAATTACGCCAAAATTTTGAAAACTTTTCTTAACATTTACTTTTCTGGGTATTCCATCAACTCTATTTCGTATTTATCGGGGTCTTCGGTAAAAATAAATTTGGTTCCATTAGAACTTTCTATCGGCCCCTCTGTAATGGGAACCCCCTCTTTTTCCAAACGTTGAATAGTTTCTTCAATGTTTTCGACTTGAAACGCCATATGCACTAAATCTTCCGGCACTTCAACATTACCGCTATTAGGGAATGAACATAACTCTATTTCGCTATCTGTTCCAGGCGCTTCTAAAAAAACCAATTTTGAACCTCTTGGCGAGGTTTTGCTTTCAAGTACTTTTAGACCTAAAATTTCTGAATAAAACTGAAGAGTTTTATCCATATCCGATACGCGGATTCTAGTGTGTAAATATTTTTTTATCATTATTCTAAATTAATACTTTTAAACGGTTCGTACTGAACCAATTTTTCAACCATAATTTTTTTCAATTCTTCTAAACGATCGGGAGTTTCAGCTTCAAATCTTAGCACAATTATAGGTTGGGTATTAGAAGCCCGCGCAAGCGCCCACCCGTCTCCAAAGTTTATACGCACTCCATCAACATCGGAAACGTCGTAGAGTCCCTTAAAATAATTAGTTATATCCTTTACAATATCAAATTTTTGAGCGTCTGGACAATCAATGCGAATTTCTGGCGTGTAATAAGTTTGAGGGAGGTCGCTCAGCATTTCGGATACTTTTTGATCGGAATTTGCGACAATCTCCAACATGCGACATGCAGCAAAAGTTGCGTCGTCAAACCCATAATAGTTATCCGAAAAACAAATATGACCGCTCATTTCTCCTGCCAAAAGAGCTTTGTTCTCACGCATACATTTTTTTATCAAGGAATGGCCAGCCGCGCTCATCACGGCGTTGCCTCCACGATTTTTTATATCGTTGAATAAATTTTGAGAACATTTAACTTCGCCGACAACTGTAGCTCCTGGGTTATTCTTAAGGACCTCTCTACCAAAAAGTATGAGCAGTTGATCCCCCCATATTATATTGCCTTTGTCGTCTACAACTCCTATACGATCTCCATCTCCATCAAAACCAATTCCTAATTCTAAACCTTCGCTTTTAACTTTCTGGATAAGATCTTCCAAATATTCTGGAATAGTCGGGTCGGGATGATGATTCGGAAACGTTCCATCAGGTTCGCAATATAATTCAACAGGATTTTGACCAAGTTCGTTAAGCAAACGCGTGCCAATTATCCCAAAGCAACCATTTCCACCATCTACTGCAAACTTGATGGGTCTGGATATTTTTATTACTTTTTGGAAGGCTTTTATATAGTCGTCCAGGACTTCTCTATGCTGAAGGCCGCCTTCCCCAACTTCAAAATCTTCCTTACCAATCAATTCTCTTAGCTTCCTGATTTTTTCTCCATATAGCGAATGTTTTCCTTCGCTAATTTTAAATCCATTAAACTCAGGTGGGTTGTGGCTACCAGTAATCATAACGCCGCCATCGGGATCAAGTAGGTGTAAGGAAAAATACGCCACTGGAGTTGGGACTTGACCGATATCGATTACATCGCAACCAGTAGAACGCAATGCCGAGATTAAAATATCTCGAAAAGAATCGGAGCTTTTGCGCATATCTCTTCCAACAGTTAGCGACTTACCCCCATTTCTTCTAATATGAGTTCCAATAGCTTTTCCTATCAAACCTACAGCGTCTTCAGTAAGATCCTGGCCAACTACGCCTCGGATATCGTATTCCCTAAAAATTTCTGGATTCATGAGTTTCCTAATATTTATAATATTGAGTTTTAAAACTAAGGAAGTACCTAATAATTCAAATTCATATCGATTCGCTAATCCACGGCTCCAGATTTCCCAGGCCAAACCCTTGGTAATTTTGAATTCTTAGAAGTTATTTTAAAAACAATTCTAAGGATAGCAATTTTCGATTTAAGTCTAATTCTAGGACTATGTTATTCAAGTAATGTAAGAAAAGGAACTATTTTTCAATGTTTTTATGAAAAAAACTGCTTCATCTTTTCAATAACATAAATTTGCTGATCTAAATTGACTTCGTGAGATATTGGCAACGCTAGGGTTTCTTTGGCCGCCTTTTCGGATACAGGAAAATCTCCTTCTTTATAATCGAGCGATTGAAAACATTCCTGTAAATGGAGGGGTACTGGATAGTAGACTTCAGATCCAATTTTATTTTTCCCTAAAAACTCTCGAATAGAATCGCGATTTTCTCCTACTCGAACAACATATTGATTATAAATATGCCTTGGAAAAATTTCTTTGGGTGATTGGACTTTGTCAGCTAACTCATTTTCTAAAATAAGTTTATTATAGTTTTCACAATTTTCTCGTCTTCTTTTTGTCCACTTTTCTAATCGTGGCAATTTAGCGCACAAAACAGCCGCTTGTAAAGCGTCTAACCGAAAATTCCCCCCCACCAATTTGTGGTAATACTTTGGCTTAGATCCATGAACTCTTAAGAGTTTTAATTTTTCATAATTTTCTTCTTTAGAAACTGTAACTATACCTCCATCTCCAAAGCCGCCTAAGTTTTTTGTGGGAAAGAAAGAAAAACAACCATAATCTCCAAACGATCCGGCTCGTTTGAATTTATATTCCGATCCAATCGCTTGGGCAGCGTCTTCAATCACGGATATTCCACGACTATTTGCTAATTCCAAAATAGGATCCATATCGGCGCATTGACCATAAAGATGGATAGGAATAATTGCGCGAGTTTTATCTGTTATCTTTTCCTCTAATTTCTTTGGGTCCATATTAAACGTAGCTGGATCAATATCGACTAAAACAGGACGAGCGCCCGTTCGAAAAATAGAGCCAATAGTCGCAAAAAAGGTGAACGGCGTCGTAATAACTTCATCCCCTGGCCCTACATCCGCCGCCATCAGGGAAATAAGCAGGGCGTCGGTTCCAGAAGAAACTCCGACTGCATACTTAGTTTGACAATAATTCGCAATCTGTCCTTCTAATTCGGCAACTTTTGGACCAAGAATAAACATTCCCGATCTGGTTACCTCTGCCATTTGACTCTCCACATCGTTCCAAAGATCATGGTGAGTCGCGGGAACGTTAACTAATGGCGCCGCATCGACTGGGGAAAGAAACTTTGAAATATCTTCTTCAAAATTAGAACATCCAATAGCGGCAATTCCATTTGTTTGTAACTTTTCTGGGTGGGCAGTCAAGACCGCTTTTAAAAGAAAACTAGAAATGGCCTGCTTAATTAAATAAAACTCATAATTATCAGTTTCCTTCAACCCATCTCGTAACTCGTTACCAGTTAATGGAAGAATCGTTAAAACATCTAACCATTCTTTAAAGGAGGTAATCAAATTCTCATTCTGAAGAGTTTGAATAATTTCTGGAATGGACGTAGCTAAAATCCACCCTTCAATATTTTTTTCCAGACACTTATTAAATAAATTCTGACATTGATCTTTTAGAGAATTGTTTTGAATCGATTCGGTAAAAAAATCTTTATGAAACAGTATTTGCATAACAATATATTAATATAAGAAATTAAATTTTGATGAAGTTGTAAATTTGAATCAGGCTTTAATTATTTTCGAAGATTTAATTGGCGCGCAAGCATTACGAGTATCCACAATAATTTTAGATCGGTTGACGATATCTTCATAATCGTAACTAGAATGGTCGGTAAGAATTACTGTCATATCAAAGGATTCAATCTTATCTAGCGAAACCCCCTTTTTACCTACAAAGTGAGGATAATCTCGTTTTGGACCCACAACAGGAATATAAGGGTCGTTAAACTCAACTTCCGCTCCTAGATTAACAAGCATTTCCATAATCTTATAACTAGTCGACTCTCTATCGTCGTCTACGTCCTTTTTATAGGCAACCCCCAATACCAAAATATTACTTCCTTTTGCGCTTTTGCCCGAACTATTAAGAGCTGTTACTATTTTTTCGACAACGTACTGAGGCATTGAAACATTCACTTCACCCGCTAACTCAATAAAACGGGTCGGCACTTCATATTCTCTAGCCTTCCAGGTTAAATAAAAAGGATCGATAGGAATACAGTGACCGCCTAAACCGGGTCCAGGATAAAATGGCATAAAACCAAAAGGCTTAGTGCTTGCCGCTTCAATCACTTCCCAAACATCTATACCCATCTTATCCAAAATTATTTTCATTTCATTTACGAGAGCTATATTTACCGATCGAAAAATATTTTCCATTAATTTAGTAGCTTCGGCTGTCATCGTATTTGAAACTGGAACCGTTTTGGAAACAATCGTTTTGTAAAGCTCGTTAGCCGCTTCCAGTTCTTTTTCAGAATCGGCCCCAATTACTTTAGGGATGGTTGCAGTTGAAAAATTCGGGTTATTTGGGTCTTCACGTTCTGGAGAATAAGCTAAATAAAAATCCTCTCCTGCTTTTAAAGAACTATTAGCTTCTAATTCGCTCGCCAATATTCCCCAAGTTGTTCCTGGATAAGTAGTAGATTCCAATATAACCATTTGACCTTTCTCCATATGCGGAGAAATTTGACGCGCCGTTGATACGATATAAGTCATATCGGGAGTTCGGTTTTTATCAAGGGGAGTTGGAACGCAGATTAAAATACAATCCATCTCAGATACTTTTGAAAAGTTCGAAGTAAACTCTTGCGTTCCTCGTGCCAATAATTCTTTGATGGATTCGGATGGAATGTGTTTGATATAACTTTCGCCTTGATTTAAACGATCAACTTTAATTTGGTCGATATCAAATCCAATAACAGGAAAGTCTGCTTTGCCAAATTCTAAAACCAACGGCAACCCAACATATCCAAGTCCGATAACCCCAACAGTGGCTTCTCTATTTTTTATTTTTTGAATTAGACGATTTATCAAACTATTCCTTTAGTGAATGGCGGCAAAATAATTTTCAGTTATTTTTTGATTACCAGATCTTATTTATCATTTTTTTGAGAAAAGGATTTATCTAACACAAGAAACTTCATAAATAATCGCAAATAAGACTGGATAGTTGTTTTTACTTTTAACTTACTGGACCCTCTTCTTTTATCGAAAAATAGTGTAGACGGAACTTCGGCAAATGTAAAACCAGCTTTATGTAGTTTTAAAAGAAATTCCACCATACAAACAAAACCTCTTTCCGTTATCACAGGATGATCGTATTTTGAATAAACTTGCGAAATAGCCCGCTGAGAAAACGCTCGATAAAAAGACGAATAGGTTCGAACGCCTGGAATCCGAAATAATACCATACAGAGAAAATTCGCCGCTTTGCTGAAAAATTTTCTTTCTAAAGTAAGGTTTTTTAGCTTGCCTCCTTTTGCGTAACAGGAAGCCAAAGCAAAATCCTTTCCATTGCGAACTTCTGACAGCAATTTAGGCAAAACACCTAAATCGCCAGTATTATCGCCTTCAATAGTTACGACAATATCTTCCTCATTAGCAGTTTCAATAAGGTGTTTAAATCCTTTTTCAAAACTAGCTCCCGGCCCCTTATTTACTGAGTTTTCGATCATATCTACGGGAAAAGACTTCATCTTTTCACGAATTATTTGCGGCGTTTGATCATCGCTTCCATCATTCACAAAAAGAATTCGATATTCTTCTTTTATATCTTGCGAAGTTGAATCAAGACTAGATATTAAAGATTCGATGTTTTCTTCTTCATTCAAGACAGGAATTAAAAAATAAATCATTTAGATTTGGAAGAGAGTTTGAAGGGTTCCAGCTGTAAGATTTAAAAAAAATTGAAAGTAAAAAAATTAAGAACCTGTCGTTAGGTTTGATAAACGCTTCTTTAATTAAAAAATGAAAGTATAGCAGTAATTACTTTATCGGCCGATTTACCAGTTCCATAAATTTGTTCGGCATTTTTCTTGGGCGTATTTGAATGAGTTTCAACTGTCGCTAAAATTTGGTTAGCGTCAATCCCCGATAAAATATTCCAACCAGAATCCAGGGTTTCCGTCCATTCAGTTTCCGACCTAAGGGTAACGCACGGCGTTTCAAAAAACATAGCTTCTTTCTGCACGCCGCCAGAGTCGGTTAAAATCATTTCGGCATTTTTTAGGAATAATATCATGTCCAAATAAGAAAATGGAGCGGTCAATATAATATTATTTCCACAAACAATCTTATTTTCTTCTATTGTTTTTTTGGTTCTAGGGTGAACTGGCCAAATTACTTTTTTGGGTAACCTTTCAAAGGAAGAAACTATTTCTTTTAAATTTTCAATTTGGTCGGTATTTTCAGCTCGATGCACTGTAGCTAAATAATAGTTACCTGGAGAAACGCCAAATTCTTTACACAACCCATCAAAATTATCCATTTTTTGTTCCGCTTTGTTAGCGCAATATAAAGCCGAATCGTGCATTACATCTCCAGTTTTAACTACTCCTTCCAATATGCCTTCTTGTTTAAGGTTATTGATCGAAACATCGGACGGACAAAAAAGCAGGCTTGAAATATGATCCACCATTACGCGGTTTATCTCTTCAGGCATTTTTCGATTCCAGCTCCTTAGCCCCGCTTCAACATGGGCGACTGGTAAATGTATTTTAACCGCCGCTAAAGCTCCCGCTAATGTTGAGTTGGTATCTCCATAAACAACCACCATATCCGGTTTTTCTTGGATGAAAACTTTCTCAAGAAGCGAGAGCATTTTACCTGTTTGCTCGCCATGTCCGCTAGAACCAATCTCTAAATTGACCTTAGGTTGAGGTAGATCTAATTGTTTAAAAAAAATTTCGGACATATTTTCGTCATAATGTTGGCCAGTATGGACTAAAACCTCATTGAGCCGATCTGAAAAATTATCTCTAATAATGCGCGACACTACTCCAGCCTTAATAAATTGAGGCCGGGCTCCCACCACAGTTAAAATTTTTTTCATTACGAAAAAACACGTCCTTTATTCGCGCGATGCCATTCAATTGTAGATTTCAAACCATTTTCCAACGAGGTTTCCGCTTTGAAACCAAGCAAACAACGAGCTTTAGTCGTGTCGCAAACACGGTGACGAATATCTTCATAAAGGTGAGGAAAGTCTGAATAGGCTAAAAAATCAAGTTTGGGCTTATTTTGATTTTCGGATAATCTCCAAATCATATAAGCTAAATTCACAATACTAATTTGCGTATCGTTGCCAATATTAATTATTTCTCCCGACGCGTAAGGCGTATTCAATATTTTCATAGCGCCATCGACAGCGTCGTCTATGTAAGTTAAATCCCTGGTTTGAACTCCGTCGCCATGAATCTCCATAGGTTTATCTTCCAAGGCAGATTCAATAAATATTGACTGTGGGCCTCCCATCCAATCTCGTCTCTGCCCAGGACCGTAAACGTTAAAAAATCTAATTATCGAAAAATCTAATTCGTGTTCTTCATTATATGCAAAGCATAGATGTTCGGAGTACATTTGAGAAATCACAGTACTCCATCGCCTAATTTCAGGTTTACCTAGCCTAAAACTTGATTCTTCAGTAAAGGGTAATTCTGGATTTTTCCCATAAAGCTCCCCCGTAGAACCATAAATAAATCGCGCTTTAGAGCTTACAGCCACCTCCAAAACATGCTCTGTTCCCATGGCGTTTACCGTTAACGATTCCATCCTATTTCCATACCTAGGACTTTTTACGCAGGCAAAATGAATGACAATGTCGAAATTTTTAGATTTGAACGTATCCACAAATTCAGAGGAAGTAATATCTAAATTAAAAAACTCGAAATGTTCATCATTCTCTAAATCCGCAACATTACCTTTAAATCCATAAGAAAGGTTATCGACGCCAATTACGTGCTTCCCATTTCGGATAAGTTTTCTAGCAAGGTGGGAGCCAATAAAACCGCATACTCCAGTAATCAATATTTTCATAAAATAGCGTCGCTCTTGTAAAAACAACCCTTAAAAATTGGTAATTTAACGCAGAGTCATATGGCTCTAAGTTTCGAAGCCTGAATTCTGCGTAAATCTAATCTTTTAAAATTCTTCTTTGTTTTTTATCTAGTAAAACTGCCTTTGCCAACTAACAGTTTGCGGCAACCCTTCTTCTAATTGGGTTGTTACGCGATAACCAAGTCGTTCTTTTGATTTTGTCAAATCCGGAACTCTTCTCATAACATCTTCATAATGACCGGAAAAACTTCTGTATGAAATAAGCTCCATCTTAGGTTCCATCCCTGGATGAACAAAATTCCAAATCATTTCGCCCAATTCTTTTATAGTAATTTCCCGTTCGTTACCAATATTCCAAATCTCTCCATTTGCTTCGTCCTTTTCAAGAACAAGAAAGGTTCCTTCAACCATATCTTCGACAAAAGTAAAGCTTCTAGTTTGACTACCATCTCCATGAATAGTTAGAGGCTCGTCTTTAATAGCTTTCTCAATAAAAACAGATTGAGGCCCTCCCCACCACGTGAGATTTTGATTTGGTCCATAGCCTCCAAAATAACGGATTATTGCGATCGGAGCGTCAAACTCTTCCATAAATGAATAAGCCAAATGCTCATCGTATAATTTCGATACCGCATAGCTCCAACGTTTTATTGAAGTCTGTCCAATAAAAAGATCTGATTTCTCTGAAAAAGGAAGGTTGGGGTTTTTTCCATAAACGTCGGACGTAGAAGTAAAAACTACTTTCTTCTTATGTTTTGAACCTGACTCAAAAATATTTTTGGTGCCATGAGTATTGATCTTTAGGGTATCCATCGCGTTTCCATAACGCGGAATTTTAAACGCAGCTAAATGCACTACCGCATCAACTTTTTGTGTGAGTTCATCAATTAAAAAAGCATTCCTTATATCGCCTTCCACAAACTCAAATGCTGAATTCGATTTATAAGGTTCTAAATTTCTAACGTCTCCTTGCGAAAGGTTGTCTAATCCAATCACTTTATAGTTATTATTTAGAAGTTTTTTTAGGAGATTAGACCCGACAAAACCCGCAACGCCTGTAACTAAGATTTTTTGCATTTTTGGATAACTTTGGAAGACTTAATAATTATTTAAACAACGGATTATTCAGATTAAAGATCGAAGGTTTTTCCACAAGATCCGCACTTATTATTCCCATCAAGTTTTTGCCCACATTCGCAAATCCAGCCTTGAACAGTGGCTGGATTTCCATAAACCAAAGCATGATCGGGAATGTCTTTTGTAACAACAGCTCCTGCGCCAATAAAAGCATTTTTGCCAATAGTAACTCCACATATGATGGTTGCATTGGCTCCAATAGTTGCACCTTCTTTGACTAAAGTTTTTTGATATTCGTTTTTCCGGGGAAAAGCGCTGCGTGGGTTAATAACATTAGTAAAAACACAGGATGGGCCGCAAAAAACATTATCCTCAAGGACAACTCCTTTGTAAAGGGAGACATTATTTTGAATTTTCACATTATCCCCAACAACACCATCGGGACCAACAACAACATTCTGGCCAATATTTACATTCTTACCAATAGTTGAGTTCTTTAAAACTCTAGAAAAATTCCAGATTTTTGTACCTTTTCCAATCGTGCAATTTTCTTCAACACTACCTGAATCATGTAAAAAATAGTCTCTTTCAATGGTTTTAGCGGAATCCATACTAGCCTGAGCCAAACGAAGAACTTTTAGAACTCTTAGTCCCTCGTCTCCATTTGTGTAAAATGGTTTTCCATCGATCGCTTCTAGAAAAGTACGGCATTCAGTCGCTAACGGTTCTTCCCATTTATCGGATAAAATTACAGGAACGCCATCTTTTTTTTCCGGTATTGGTACTCCATTTTGCCAAGAAATATTATGTGGGTATAAAACTAATTTCTCATCCATAGGAGCAGTGTCTTCAAATACCACCATTTTTTTATCGCCAATTACTACCAGTTTTTGCTCTTTAAATGGATGTAGCCAAGAAACAAAAATATGGCCTGCCACTCCAGAAGGAAACCGAAGTTGAGTCATCGTGGTATCTGCAATATGAGGATGAAGTATGTTGGTGCCAAAAGCTTCTACCGATTCTGGCTCTTCATTTACAATAGACAAGATAATGGATATATCATGCGGGGCAAAGGACCAAAGGATGTTTTCTTCTCGGCGAATTTTTCCTAAGTTTAACCTATTTGAATAAACATACTGCAATTTGCCCAATTCACCATTGGCAAGTAGCTTTTTGATTTCCTTTATAGCCGAATGGTAGTGTAAGATATGACCAACAAAGAGAACCGTTCCAGACTTTTTTGAAATTTCGACTAATTCTTGACCTTCATTTTCATCGAGAGCCAGAGGTTTTTCGATAAAAACATTTTTCCCCGCTAAAAGAGCTTCTTTTACCATTGAAAAATGCATTTCAGCCGGGGTGGCAATCGCAACAGTGTTTATATCTGGACTAGAAAGAATATCAGAATAAGAAACAGATGTTTTAATATCAGGGTATTTCTCTTTTTTTCTTGCAAGTACATCTTCAGAAGGATCACAGATTAAACGGAGAACCCCCAGTTGATAAAAAGTTCTAGCGAGGTTTTTTCCCCAAAATCCAGCGCCAATCAGCGCTAAGTTAACTCCGCTTTTCAAATTATTGACTCCAAAGGTAAAAACGTTAATTTTTTAATAAAGAAACTTTTCTTCTTAGGAAAGATTGATCAAAAATCCAAATAACAATTATGGTTGGGAAAACCGAATCGACTTGAATATAGACGCTACAAAAATCCTAGCCGACTCTTTAAAAAGTTGGAAAGTAAAAACGAAATGAAAATCGAGAGACTTGAAAGTAGTTTCTTTCCGGAAAACCTAAAATCCCCCAATCAAACCTAAAGCAGAGCATAGATTATAATTTTGTCATTTAGTTTTCAATCCTAAATTTTCCAGACACTTCTCAGAAGAAGAAATAAATCAGCAAATTATGCGTCAAAAACTGACTGTTCAACAATGGATTTTAATAGGAGTTTTAATTCGCTTTACTCTAGCTCCTTTGACTATGCACGCTGATATTTTCTTCGTCTACCAGTTTCCTCATTTTTTATCTCATGGACAATGGAACGTTTATGAAATTGGGGAAAAAAGTTTTAACGCTAGTTATTATCCTGCCACAACGCTTTTCGTATTCTCGTTTTTCGACTTTATTTTTAGCTCATTATTTTCAACTTATGAAGCTTTTGTGCATTCTCTTTCCACAACAAGCCCTAATATTGCTTTAAATTCTCCACATATATTTTCTAATGTTTTGTTGTTTAAAACGCCTTATTTTATTTTCGAAGCGTTAATTTTTTTAGCGGGGTGGAAAATGATTGAAAACGATTCCGCAAAGAAAAATTTCGCTTTTTTAATGGCAATCAACCCGCTAATAATTTACAGCACGTATCTATTTGGGCAATTTGATTTGCTACCGGCTTTTTTCGTGTTTGTTGCCGGTTTTTTTGCTCTACAAAGAGGACGCGAGCATTTTGGTTCAATAGCCATCGCTTGTGGGTTTATGTCAAAAGTATTTCCAATAATATTCTTTCCTTTTTATCTGTTGGTTGCGGCTAAAAGTATTAAAAACGCTTTTAAACTTTTTTTATATTTTTTAGCTCCTATTTTAGGTATCTACTCAGTACTTTACATGATCAATGGGGATTCGATCTTCTTCCTATTGAAAAAGTTTTCATATAACTTAGATTCAACTCAGTCTATAAAACATCTAATGATCCGATTATTCCAAGCTACAATTTATGGAATAGTCTGCTGGCATGCATTCTTTTTGGCGAGAAAACAAATTGACTACCCTTTACTAACTAAATATTTTTTAGTTATTTACATGGCCGCGTACTGGGGGTTAAACATTCATTCGACTCATTACTTTATTTGGCACATTCCATTTTTTATTTTATTAGCCAGCTTTGCTCCCGGATGGGAAAAAAGGATGTACATTCTTTTAGCAATAATTTTCTTAGCAGGTCTTAGAGATAGAACCTCTTTTATTGGTTTGTTAGCTCCTTTAAACCCTGAGTTTTTTCTAAGCTTTCCTTCTTTAAAAGACGTGACAGGATTTTTAATGAATCAATCGCTATACGATCAAGCTATTGGTTACTTATTTAATTTTTACGCAGGTTTAATAATCTATTGGGCTTTGAAAGATATATTCTCAAAAAAATATAAAAATATTTCCGAGCTTGAAAATTAATCTTATGCAATTTTTAAGGTCTTTTTTATTACAACTATTTTTAGTATCTTCGCTAACTTTGGTAAACACCCCCAAAGCAATAGCCTTAGACTTCAATTACATAAAAGAAAAAGCGTTTTTTTTTAAGGATATTCACAATTTCCACGGCAAGCTATTTAAATCAAAAACAATCAATAAAGATTATCTCATTCGCCAAACCTTTAAACCATCCTGTAATCAATTAAATCGTTTAATCATCCCTTTTTATTTCGAAAATCCAACCAAAATCGATAATTTAGCATTCAATTTATTTGAAGATTCAAATCTCGAAAAACCTATATTTACCGATTCGATTCATCCAAATAGTTGGGGGCAACCTTTGAAGTTAGGCGGCTTCAAACTCTATGGGAAATTCCATTACATTTGGATACCGCCAATACAAAACTCAAGAAATCAAAGCTTTACATTTGAAATCAAATCTGAAGAAACTGATTCATCTATTGGAATTTATTTGAACCGTTTAAAAAACCCACAAGTTTCTTCGGTTCAAATAAATGGTCAAGAACTAACTGGGGTTTACACAGGAATCTTCTCATATTGTAAAACCAGCGTTGATCTCAAAGAAATAACTCAAACAATTTTAGAAAGAACAGGAAAAGAGAAAATATTTTTTAGCTTCTATTTTTTAGGCGTTGTATCTATTTTATTTGCAATAAAACGTGAAGGTAAAAGTTTTAAAAAATCTAGTTCTATCTAATCAATTGCTTTGGGAAAGAACTTTTAAAGTTTTCTGAAATTCTTAATTGAAAATAGAGCTATTTTCTTTTATTTTCTTGACTTGAATCAGCCTTGATGATTTTCTAAACAATATTATTTGACTCTTTACTTTCGAGGATAATGAAATGAAAGACAAACAACAAATACAAGAATTGATCGATAGCATTGACCTAGAACCCATTAAATTTACTCTAGTTTCAAGAGAAGAAGGTCCGGGGTGGACAATTGAAAAAACAAAACTTATAGAAACTTGGTATCGTAGATTTCTCGCCTTAGTTAAAATTTATCCAGATCAAACAATCGTTCCCACAAAAGATATAGACGTGTTTTGGCATTATCATATTTTAGATACAAGAAAATATATGGATGATTGCGATAAAATTTTTGGAAGTTATTTTCACCATTTCCCATACTTCGGAAGTAGAGGAAAAGAGGATAAAGCGAACTTTGAAAAAACGTTTCTAGTTGCCCAAGAACTATTCGAAAAGCATTTTGGGGAATCTCCCATTTCAGCTGGTATTGCAGATTGTGGAGGTCTTTGTTCAGATGGAGAACCAACTCCATTTATCAACATTCAACCAGATTTTCGACCTAGTTTAGCCACAGCTCAAGCATAATTAAGCTTATGGCACGTTGAATATTAGCCGCAATTGAGAAACTTCAAAAAACTGCTGTTTTTCAACAGTCGCCTTATTTAAAAACCTTGGACGCCCAGTTGATCTAATTGATCTATGCCTTTTTTAGGCAACAAAATTTGGAAAAAACCGATCAATTCTGAAAGGAAAAAATTGTCCGTGATATATTTAAAAATCACTGGCGCATAATTAGCAAACCTTCGATCTTCTCGACCATCTATAGGAATATCTACATATAGGATTACTTTTGGCGGGTTCGACTTTAGGGACTCTACAACTTCCTTTTGTTTTTCTTCATTCAACATACCTGGGAGAATCCAATCATAAAGCGTAGGATTTATTCGATCCGTTAAATAATAAAACACAGGGTTTAATGGTATCGCAAAGATTGATTCTCCAGGTTGGGAGTATTGCCGAATGCGCGCGACAGTTTCCTCTAACCACGTCGCCTCTGTTTTATTTGTATAAACGTCCAACCTGCGCAATTGTAAGTGCGTTTTCTCTAAACTTTTAGCGCCAATTGATCCGGCATAAAAACCATGGTGAGTATTCATTTCGTAATAAAATAAAAATGGAAGAAAAACAACCAGCACGTTGGCTACAATTCTAAATAGCCATCCAAAGTCTCCATTCTTTACAAATGAAGCGTTTACGAAAAACTTCCAAGCCTGATAAGTTAAATAACAAAATAAAACATAAAATAACGGCAATGTTCGCAGTAAATTATCAAAACCCGCTCTCCAGATAACCAATCCAAAAGAACACACACCAAAAGCCAAAATAACTAAGACATTGAGTCTATGGTCATTTAATCGACCTCTGGCTTTAATGGTTTGAAACACTAAGCCTCCAAAAACTAAAAGATACGTTATTATTGGTAAATAGAATAATAACCGCTCAAATATTTTATGAAGGCCAATTTCTTGGTATATTTTCCCAATCGGAAAAATACTTGGAAAGGCATTTCCCCAGACATCGTGCGTGGCAAAAACAATATCTATAACTTTCCATGCCAAATCACGCTGCAAAGCATATATAACCAAAGCTCCAAAAGCTACGCCTACAGTTCCCAATATCCATATTTTTTTTGGCTTTTGACTTTTAGATAATTGGTTTTTTTCTATTTCCCTTTCTCTCCACTCCCCTTGAAAAAACATTATTCCCGCTGTCATGCAAATAATTAGGGCTGAAAAAAGCGCGACTTCAACTTTAAAAGACACTGTTAAAATCGACAAAAAAAGCGCAAAAAGTACCCACGAAACTCGCTTTGTTTCAATAATTTTTATTGTCATATAAGACAATAATATACAAAAGAAAGGATAAAACCGGTTGTAATACATGGACGGCGCCGACATTGTCGCCAAAGCCGCCAATAACGAAAAACCAGAAGGAGCAATCCTGCGGCAAATCGCGTAGGTCAAAAGAACCATAATCGGAGTAATTATGGCCAAACCTATACGTAGACTCTGGATATTAACTCCAAATAACTTAAAAAATATCGCTCCATATAAATAACGTCCTGGCAAATAGCCATTTGGGTTAAAATCTTTAAAAGCCGACTCTCCATTTAAAGTTCGGAGAGTTCCATATGCATAACCTCCTTCATCCCAGATGTTAAAACCATAATCGATAAAGGATAGAAAATAACCCAACAACAAAAAATATAAAATTATATGGACGCTATACTTCTTCACTCTGAAATAAATTCTTTCATTTCTTGAATTAATTGGCCATGCGGCCTGGCCCACAGATTAAAGTCGGGAGGGGTTTGAGGAACAAAATCTATTAATCGAGATTTAATTCTTAAGGTTCTGTCAATAGATTCTTCTATCCTTTCAGAAGCAATCTTTCCTTTTTCGGCGTCTCGAATCATTTGTTCTTGTAAGGAAACCGTTTTTTCAACATTATTGCAAATCATGAATTGGTCCAAACCAGCTTCGAACCCTAGGACCGGGAAGTCTTTAAACTCAAATAAATTTTCAACAGCTTTCATCTCTAAGTCATCGGAAATTATTAAACCTTGAAACTTAAGTTGGTTTCGCAGTATCCCCAAAAGAATGGCTTTGGAAAAAGTTGCAGGATAATTTTTATCCCAAGCAGGATATAAAACGTGGGCAGTCATAATAACTTCTAAACCTTTTTCTATATTATAAATAAAAGGTTTTAACTCAATGCTTTCTAGCTCTTCGACGCTTTTATTAACCGTTGGCAATTCTAAATGAGAATCTCGATCAGTGTCTCCATGACCAGGAAAATGTTTTCCAACTGGCAATACCCCCGTGGGTAAAAAACCACGAATTATAGCAGCGCCTAATCTAGAAACTAACTCAGGATTGCCGCTAATAGCTCGTTCTCCAATAATAGGATTCTGAGGATTGGAATTCACGTCTAAAATGGGTGCAAAATCCATATTAATACCAACAGACTTTAACTCGACAGCTAAAGACTGACCAAAGCGATAAGCTAAATCTTCAGATTGAGATTCTCCAAGACAATTTTGCGAAGGAAAAGCAGAAAAAGGAACCTTTAATCTAGAGACTCTTCCTCCTTCTTGATCGACAGAAATCAATAAGGGTTGCCCCCCAGTCTGAGAAATTGCCAAAGATTGCATCTCTTTTATCAGAGAGTGAAGTTGCGCAGGCGACTCGTAATTTCTTTCGAATAAAATAAAGCCGCCTATTCGTTGATCTACTATTAGATTTTTTAGTTCGGGGCTGATAGAAATCCCATCAAAACCCGACATAATAAGAGATCCTGTTTTTTCGACAATAGTTTGCGATGCGGCCAAAAAAGCCTCCCTTATATAATTGATTAAATTGTTAAAAATTTAAAAAATGACCTTGATTGTAACATTGCATCAAAACTAAGTGTCGGCAAAAATGTTTCAAAGTCGGACACAACGATATGATAAAATAAATCTTAAAAATTTTTCACCGGTAAAGATTGGAAACTGATTTGCGAAGGGTAGCAATAACCGGATTAGGAGTCTTAAGTCCTAACGGGAATGGCGTAAAAAATTTTTGGGAAAACACGCGAAAGGGCGTAAGCGGAATCGAACGGATCTCCACTTTTGACCCTTCGGGTTTGTCCTGCCAAATTGCCGGCGAAGTAAAAAATTTCGATTCTAGTCGTTATTATGACCAGAAGGAATTGAAAAAACTTCCTCGTGCTGTTCCATTAGCTATTGGAGCAGCCATTGAGGCCCTCTCCGATGCAGGAATTGACCCTAAAAAATTTAGCGAAGCAGAAGCAGAAAGTTTAGGAGTAATAATTGGTAGCGGCGGCGCTGGTTTTGATTATTCTGAAAAACAATTTGAGTTATTCTTTTCAGATAAAAAACGCCAAATAAGTCCATACGCGATTTCGAATTCCCTTGTTGGTATGCTATCGAGCGAATTATCGATGTATTTTGGCTTGAAAGGGCGTAGCCACGTAATCGCAAACGGTTGCGCTAGCTCTACAGACGCAATCGGTTATGCTTTTAACGCAATTCGTTTTGGTCAAGAAGATTGGTTTTTAACCGGCGGCGTGGAAGCCTGCGTAACCCCAGCCATGATGACGGGTTTTGAACGAATGAAAGCAAACCCTGTGAACTTCAACAATGCTCCTTTTCGTGGATCGCGTCCGTTTGACCGAGACCGAGAAGGCTTTGTGCTAGCCGAAGGCAGCTGGATGTTAATACTTGAAGAAATGGAGAGAGCCAAACGCCGAGGAGCAAAAATTTATGGAGAAATTGCAGGTTATGGATCAACTTGCGACGCCTATCATAGAGTAGCGATAGAGCCAGATGGGAAACAGCCATGCAGAGCCTTATTACTAGCTATGAAAGACGCTCGTATCGCTAAAGAAGATGTAGGGTATATAAATTTCCACGGCACCTCTACCCGGCTAAACGACAAGATCGAAACACTGTCCGTCAAACTGGCATTTAATGGCGAAGCAATGAAAATTCCAGCAAGCTCTACTAAATCTATGGTAGGTCATCCACAAGGAGCTTCTGGAGCATTAGGGACCATGGTCACAACTTTATCTTTGAAAGACGGATACTTAACGCCAACAATTAACTTGGAAAACCCAGATCCTGAATGCGATATGGATTATATTCCAAACAAAGGGCGTGAAACCTCAATTAAAGCCGCTATTAGTAATTGCATTTCCTTCGGATCAAAAAACTCTGCTCTCGTAATCAAAAAATTTGAATAACCGAATTTTTGAAATCATATTTTTTCGACAAAAAAAAGCCCGACTAGCGTAAAACGCCAGTCGGGCAAGAATCAGTTTTAATTTAAAAAGTTATTCCTTTTCAGTTTTTTCCTTAGCTTTTTCTTTTTTTGGCTCTTCTTTGGCTTCCTCTTCGCGATCTACTAATTCGATTATTGCCATAGGCGCGTTATCTCCGCGACGAGGGCCAATCTTAATTATTCGAGTATAGCCACCGTTTCTGTCTGCATACCTTTCGGCTAAAGTACCAAATAGTTTGCTAAGTACGTCTTTTTGATGAACAATATTAAACGCCCTACGACGAGCAGCCAGAGTACCCTTTTTACCCAGGGTAATAGTTTTTTCAGCCTTGCCTCGCAATTCCTTAGCTTTAGCTAAGGTTGTTTGAATTCTTTCTCTATGAAGCAAAGCTGTTACCATATTTCGGAAAAGGGCTTTTCTATGTGCCGAATTTCGACCAAGAACTCTTCCGGCTTTTAAGTGACGCATATTTTTTTACCGTTTTTAGAAAATTAAAAAATCTTATTGGGAAGCAAATTCTTCCTTTTCTATCTCGCTATCGGCTTCTTTCTTTTTCTTAGCCATGTTTAACTGCTTAACGTCTTCTTCGTCCAATTTCATACCTAATCCTAGTCCCATGCTCTCAAGAATTTCCTTAATCTCATTAAGGGACTTTCTACCGAAATTTCTAGTTTTTAACATTTCAGAATCGTTTTTCTGAACTAATTCGGCAATGGACTGAATATTAGCATTCTTTAAACAGTTATAAGATCTGACTGATAGCTCCAGTTCTTCGACGCTCTTTGACAAATAAGAAAACATTTTCTGTTTCTTCTCGTCGACTTGCGGTTGGTGAACTGGCTCTGGTTCTTCATCAAAATTAATAAAGAGTTGCATATGATCTTTACAAATTTTGGCTGCATGAGCGACTGCATCCTCAGGAGTAATACTACCGTTGGTAGATATCTCCATCACCAAACTGTCATAGTCTGAAGAGTCTCCAACCCTGGTTTTTTCGACGTTAAAAGTTACCTTTTCAACAGGCGAAAAAATTGAATCAATAGGGATCAGTTGAATTGACTCATCTTGCAGCTCATGTTGCTCTGCTGGAACATAACCTCGCCCTTTGGATATAATCATTTCCATATCCAACGACCCATTCTCATCAATTGTGGCTATTTGAAAATCTTTATTTAATAGTTCCACATCAGGATCAGGCGTAATATCCCCAACCGTAACTGGACCTGGTTTATCGGCTTTTAAGAATACCCGCTTTGTAGTAGCTTCGCCGGTAATCTTCAATTTAACCTGTTTTAGGTTCAGAATAATATCTGTTACATCTTCTAAAACCCCTGGAATCGCAGAAAACTCATGGTAAACACCTTCCAGTTTAACTCCTACGATTGCAGAACCAACAATTGAGGACAGCAACATCCTTCTAAGTGAATTTCCAACCGTAATGGCATAACCTCTTTCAAAGGGACCAGCTAAAAGTTTTGCGTAACGGTCTGTCTTCGTTTTTTTCTCAAACTCTAATCGCTTGGGTTTGACTATTTCATACCCCAATAACATAAAGCCTCCAATATCAATCTCTTACCAAATATTCATCGAAAAAAGCTTTGGCCCTACCGACATGAGTCAATTAACGAGAATATAACTCAACAATTAATTGTTCTTCTATTGGTAAAGTAACATCTTCACGCATAGGCAAAGATTGAACTAATCCTTGATTTTTTTCCTGATCAAAAGCTAACCATTGAGGAAAAGAATGGTTTTTAACATTTTCCAATCCAGTCTTAATAGGAAACTTATTAAGTTTCTTTTCAGCTGGCCCAAAAACGTCGCCTTTCTTCAAAATATATGAGGGAATATTTACTTTTTTTCCATTAATTAAGAAAAAGTTATGACGAATTAATTGGCGAGCCGCATTTCTAGAACCAGCTAATCCCATTCGGTAAATTACATTATCAAAGCGCAACTCAAGATATTGTATTAAATTTTCGCCTGTTACTCCCTTTTTCCGATCGGCAATAGCAAAATATTTCCTAAACTGCTTTTCTAAAACTCCATAAACACGACGGACTTTTTGTTTTTCGCGCAACTGGATTCCGTATTCGGTAACCTTCTTTCTTCTCTGACCGTGCTGTCCAGGGGCATAGGCTCGCTTTTCAATAGCGCATTTAGCCGTTTCGCAACGGGTAGCTTTTAGAAAAAGTTTAATGCCTTCGCGTCTGCACAAACGGCAAACCGAGTCCTTATATCTTGCCAAATTGATTTCTCCTTTCAGGAAAAAGATGCTATCGAATTTTGTTAAACTCGTCGTCGTTTTCGGGGCCTACAACCGTTATGAGGAATAGGCGTTTTATCTCTAATCAACGTTATTTCTAATCCAATGGCTTGCAAAGCGCGAATTGATGACTCGCGACCAGCTCCTGGACCTTTAACATGCACTTCAAGCTTTTTCATACCCATATCCATCGCTTTACGTCCCGCTTTTTCAGCGGCCACTTGCGCTGCAAAGGGGGTGCTTTTTCGCGATCCCTTAAATCCCTGAGCTCCAGCGCTTGACCAAGAAATTGCATTTCCAGAGGTATCAGAAATTGTAATAATAGTATTATTAAAGGTCGCTTGCACATGCGCAACTCCCAATTCTGGGGCGACTTTCGCTTTCTTTTTTACAGTTTTCTTTTCAGCCATTGTTCAACCTAGTTAAATTATTTTTTCTTAGCTTTAGCCCCTACCGTTTTCTTAGGACCTTTTCTAGTACGAGCGTTTGTATGTGTTCTTTGTCCATGAACAGGCAATCCTTTTCTATGCCTAAGCCCTCTATAAGCTCCTATATCCATAAGTCGTTTGATATTCATGCTAACTGATCGCCGAAGATCACCTTCAACCTCGTAATCTTTTTCTATGATTCCTCTAATCTTAGTAATATCACCTTCTGTTAGATCTTTAATCCGGGCGTCATGAGAAACGCCAGCAGCATCTAAAATTTTTGCAGAAAGCGTTTTTCCAATACCAAAAATATAGGTTAAAGAAACAATCGCACGCTTATCTTTAGGAATATCTACGCCCGAAATTCTGGCCAAGGCTTTCTCCTTCTCTTTAATAAACCATTAAAAAACGGTAATAAAAGCAACAACTACCCTTGTCGTTGTTTGTGTTTCGGGTTTTCGCAAATAACCCGAACAATGCCTTTTCTTCGGATCACTTTACACTTATTACATATAGGTTTAACCGACGCTCGAACTTTCATGGGTAGCCAAAAATTATTTATATCTATAAGTAATACGTCCCCTGGTCAAATCATAGGGGGACAATTGAACTTTTACTTTATCTCCAGGCAAAATTCTAATGAAATGCAGCCTCATTTTACCTGAAATATGAGCTAAAATTTTATGCCCATTTTCTAATTCAACTCGAAACATTGCATTAGGCAAGGGTTCGATTACAGTTCCTTCTACTTCAATGGCTTCTTCTTTTGACATATTTTAAGTCACCAACTCACAAACTCTACTAAATACATCATCTAAAGTACCATCTCCGCCTGTTGTCTTCAAAATTCCCATTTCTTTATAAAAGCCCTTTAAAGGAGCAGTTTCTTGCTCATAAACTTCAAATCGTTTTAAAATAGTTTCTTTGTTATCGTCTGGTCTTTTATACAAATCTTTCGAACCACAAGAATCACATATTCCAGATATTTGGGGTGGATGGTTTCTCTCATGAAACATCGCTCCACAATCAGAACAAGTCATTCTTCCGGTCAATCGATCAATTAACATCTCTGCATTAACTTCAATTTCCACAACAGAGTCGATATTTTGGTTCATCTTCTCAAGAGTTTCCGAAAGTTGCCCCGCTTGGGCTATATTTCTTGGAAAACCGTCTAAAATGAAGCCTTTTTTACAATCTTGTTCAGCAATCCTCTGTTTTATAAGGCCTACCACTATTTCATCAGGAACAAGCCTACCTTCATCCATATACTCTTTGGCTTTATTACCGAGCTCGGTTTTGTTTTTAATTGAATCTCTTAAAATATCGCCGGTTGAAACTTGAGGAATATTAAACTTCTCCTTAAGTTTTTTGGCCTGAGTCCCCTTCCCGGCCCCGGGGGGTCCCAAAAGGATCAAACGCATTTCCCTAACCTCGGCGGCTCCGTAACCGCCCCTTTTTCACAAAACCATCATAATTGCGCATTACTAAATGCGATTCTATTTGCTGCATTGTATCTAAAGAAACCCCAACAACAATGAGCAAACTGGTACCTCCAAAATAAAACGGGATATTAAAATATTTTATTAAATAATCCGGCAATATACATACAATTGATAAATATATCGCACCGTAAAAAGTAAGCTTTGAAAGGGTTTGATCAATAAATTCCGAAGTTTTAGCGCCTGGACGAATCCCGGGAATAAAGCCACCATTTTTTTTCATATTGTCGGCAACATCAACCGGGTTGAATATAACTGCTGTATAAAAGTAACAGAAAAAGAAAATAGCGCCAATAAAAACAAGACTATAAACCAAATTCCCAGGCGTTAAAGATGCCGAAACAATTTGCATCCATGGGTGATCAATAAATTGAGCCAAAGTCGCTGGAAACATAATAATGGATGAAGCAAAAATTGGGGGAATCACACCCGAAGTATTCACTTTTAGAGGCAAATGAGCACTTTGCCCGCCAAACATTTTTCTTCCAACTACTCTCTTTGCGTACTGAATGGGGATCTTCCTCTGGCCTCCTTCGGTAAATACTATAACCCCCACGACGCCCACCATTAATAACATGATAAATAGCATCAGCAGAGGTTGTAATTCTCCAGTTCCCATTAAATCTAAGGACTGAAAAATAGCGGCTGGAATACCAGCAACAATGCCAGCAAAAATAATTAACGAAATCCCGTTTCCAATACCTCTTTCAGTTATTTGCTCGCCTAGCCACATAATAAAAGCCGTGCCTGCAGTCAACGTAAGAATAGTAAGCAATCTAAAAGGCCAACCTGGTTCCGGGACAATGGCGGCTCCAGAGGGACTTTTCATCGCTTCCAACCCAACGCTGATTCCCGAGCTTTGAATAACGCTTAAAACTACCGTTCCATAACGCGTATATTGCGTAATCTTCTTTTGCCCTTGTTCGCCTTCTTTTTTTAGTCTCGCTAAATAAGGAGAAACAATTGTCATCAGCTGCAAAATAATAGATGCGCTGATGTAGGGCATAATGCCCAATGCAAAAATAGTCAATCTACTTAAGGCTCCACCAGAAAACATATTAAAAAAACCTAATATGGTTCCTTGAGCTCTTTCAAATACCTCAGCTAGCGCAGCGCCATCAATTCCAGGAGTCGGAATATGTGCGCCAATACGATAAACAGCTAATAAAGCTATAGTAAACAGAACTCGTTTTTTGAGTTCAGGAATTCTTAAAATGTTGCCAAAACCTTGGGCTCCACTCATTTAAATTATTACAGCCTTTCCTCCAGACTTATTTATCTTCTCTTCGGCTGAGCGGCTAAACTTTTGAGCATGAACCGTTACAGAGCTTCCCAAATCGCCATTACCTAAAATTTTAACTAGCCCTATCTTTTTAACTAGACCTTTTTCCTTCATAACTTCGGGGGTGATAGGTCCATCTTGAGCAATATTATTCAGCTGAGAAACATTTACAATTTCATATTCTTTTTTAAAAATATTTGTAAAGCCTCTCTTTGGCAAACGTCGTTGTAAAGACATCTGCCCGCCTTCAAACCAAGGGTGGATGCCCGAGCCAGAGCGACATTTTTGCCCTTTTTGACCTTTTCCACTGGTTTTTCCAGTACCGGAACCAATACCACGGCCAATCCTTTTACGATTTTTCTTTACTCCTGGAGGGGCCTTTAAATTAGACAACGAAAGCATTTTCTTTTACCTTTTTTCTTTTTAGTTCGTTCGGTCGCGCAAATTGGCAGTTTGGCTAGCGTTTCTCAAATTCATCAATCCCTCAATTGTAGCTTTGACAACGTTATGAGGATTATTGGTTCTAATACATTTGGTTAAAATATCTTTAACCCCAACTGCTTCTAAAACAGCCCTCACAGCGCCGCCAGCAATCAAGCCAGTTCCACGTGAAGCAGGTTTCAAAAGAACTCTACCAGCCCCATACTTACCAATAACCTCATGAGGAATCGTATTTCCATCTAAACTAACCGTAACCCAACTTTTCTTCGCTTTTTCTATAGCTTTTCTGATGGCTTCGGGAACCTCATTTGCTTTACCTAAACCCCAACCAACTTTTCCTTCTCGGTTTCCTACCACAACCAGAGCGCTAAAGCTAAACCGGCGACCGCCTTTTACCACTTTGGCGACACGGTTAATTTTAACCAATTTATCTACCAATTCTTGCTTATTATCGACTTGGTCTTGCAATGAAACCTCCCGATTATTAACCTACCGTATTAAATTTTTACGGCGTTTATTCCACAATAATTCTAAAGTTGACTAAATATATTCCTAAAACTTTATTCCAGCTTCGCGAACCGAATCAGCCAGAGCTTTAATTCGCCCATGATAAATAAAGCCGCCTCGGTCACAATAAACTTCTTTTATTCCTTTTTCGGCAGCTTTTTTCCCCAAAGAATCCCCAACCCACTTAGCAGCTTCAATATTACCGCCATTTTTATTCGTCGCTTTAAACTCTTTCGACAAAGTGGATTCAGAGGCAAGGGTTTTATTATTGGTATCGTCAATCACTTGAGCGTAAATATGGCTCAAGCTTTTAAATACTGACAACCGAAGCTTCGTTTTATCCCTTTGAACTCTATTCTTAACACGTACTTTTCGTTTTAGCCTTAAGCGGCGACGTACCGATGAATCAGCCATAATTCCTCTCTTATTTTCCGCCTACTGCGGCTTTTCCAGCTTTTCTTCTAATTCTTTCATTTTGGTATTGAACTCCTTTACCCTTATAAGGCTCTGGAGGCCTTAAACTTCTAATTTCGGCGGATACCTGACCAACTTTTTCTTTATCTACCCCTCTAACAACGATAAGGTTTTGTTTAACATCAACTTCAAATTGAATTCCATTTGGCGCAGGATAGGTAATAGGATGAGAATACCCAAGTTGTAATAGTAAGTCTTTTCCATTCAGCTCTACCTTATAGCCAACACCAACAACAGCCAGAGTTTTTGAAAATCCCTCTGAAACCCCTAAAATCATGTTATTGATCAAAGTTCTTGTTAAACCATGTAAAGCTTTATTTTTTGGCTCATCATTTGGGCGTAAAACGTTAATAACCGCATCGTCTTTTTCAATCTTCATATTCGGATGAAATTCACGTTGCAGTTCCCCTTTTGGCCCTTTAACTTTCACATTCGCACCGTTTAATTGAACTTCAACAGCGCTTGGGACATTTACTGGCAGTTTTCCAATTCTTGACATTTCAACACACCCGGCCTTGACCGATATTCTTTAAAAAAGTTTCACTTAAAAAATTTATTGATAAGCAACAATCGCTTACCAAACATAACCCAGAACTTCGCCGCCAATTCCGTTTTTTCGACAATTTTCGTCGGTCAAAACACCTCGGGAAGTTGAAACCAAAGCAATTCCCAAACCATTCAACACCTTCGGAATGGTGTCTTTAGAAACATAGGCTCTTCTGCCAGGCTTGCTAATTCTTTTGATACCTTTAATAACAGGCTCTTCATTCTTATACTTAAGATAAACTCTTAAGACTCCCTGCTTATTATCTTCAAACTGCTTAAAATCCCTGATAAATCCCTCTTCTTTCAAAATTCCAGAAATCCGACACTTAAGATTAGAGCAAGGCACATCCATTTTAGTGTGACCAGCCATTAAAGCATTTCGAATTCTAGTAAAATAATCCGCGATGGGATCTGTCATGGACATCTAAGAAAACTCCTAAGTCTAGCAATCTAAAAAATTTAAAGTTAAGGCGCAAACAACCAAACAACAAACTACCAACTGGATTTGGTTACTCCAGGGACTTCTCCAAGTAAAGCCCGGCCTCGGAAACATATCCTACACATTCCAAATTTCCTTAAATAGCCTCGGGGACGACCGCATACCTTGCAGCGGTTATATTCCCTAACTTTAAATTTTGGTTGTCTTTTTGCTTTTGCAACAAGCGATTTTTTCGCCATTCTCCACTCCAATACGCCAAAAAAAACTAATTTTTTCTAAACGGAAATCCTAAAGTTTGCAATAGGCAACGACCTGCTTCATCGTTATCTGCAGTTGTACAAATAGTGATATTCATACCTTTAATTTTTTCAATTTTATCGTACTCAATCTCCGGGAAAATTAATTGTTCCTCAATCCCAACAGTATAATTTCCTCTACCGTCAAAAGATTTGGGAGACAACCCTTTAAAATCCCGAACACGAGGTAATGCAAAACTCACAAACCTCTCAAAGAATTCGTACATTCTGGCTCGACGCAGCGTAACACGAACGCCAATGGGTACCCCTTCTCGAAGCTTGAAATTTGATATCGACTTTTTAGCTTTAGTAATTACCGGAGACTGCCCAGTTATCACTCGTAATTGGTCAACAGCAGAGTCAATGAGTTTAGAATTTTGCAAGGCCTCGCCAAGACCTACATTCACCACAACTTTATCCAAACAAGGAACTTGCATAATGTTGGACAAACCCAACTCTTTCTTAATCTGCTCTCTATACTTTTCGTCGAATGCTTTTTTTAAATTGGTCATTTATAAGATCTATCCAAAAACGTATCAAACTTTATCTATTATTTCCCCAGATTTCCGGCAAACTCGCACTCGCTTACCATCTTCCAATTTTTTATACCTTGTTCTAACGCCTTTACCAACTTTGTCAGAAACCAACAAAACGTTAGAAATATGAATTTTCCCTTCTTTCTCAATAATCCCACCTTGATTGTTCTTTTGAGTAGGTTTTGCATGACGCTTAACCATATTTAACTTCTCAATTTGAACGCGTTCTTCGTTAGGGAAAAGAGCCAAAACTTTTCCCTTTTTACCTTTTTCTTTACCAGCTATTACTTCGACGATATCGTCTTTTTTTACGTGGAATTTCCTTCTCATAACCCTCACAAAACCTCGGGAGCTAAAGATATTATTTTCATAAACCGCTTAGCTCTTAATTCCCGAGCCACAGGCCCAAAAATTCGAGTGCCAACGGGCTCTTTTGCATCGTTAATCAATACAGCTGAATTTATATCAAACTTAATGTAGGTGCCATTTGATCGCCTAATTTCTTTTTTAGTGCGAACAACCACGGCTTTTTTTACATCGCCTTTTTTGATAGCCGAGTTTGGCTCAGCCTCTTTAACGGCGACAACAATTATATCTCCAATACGAGCATACCTTCTTCGAGAACCGCCTAAAACCTTAATACACTGAACTCGCTTAGCTCCAGAATTATCAGCAACATCTAATACTGTTCGAAGTTGAATCATTTTCCGCTTCCTACTTCGGCAACTTCAGCCTTTTTGACAATTTCTAACAACCGCCAGCGCTTATATTTACTTAAAGGCCGACACTCTATCATTTGAATTTCATCGCCCGCAGAACATTGGTTTTGCTCATCATGGACTTTATATTTGGTGTGCCTACGAACAATCTTCTTAAAAACAGGGTGCCTATATCTTCGTTCTACTCGAACCACTACCGTTTTGTCCATTTTTGCGCTCACAACCTCGCCCGACAAAACTTTTCTCTTACTATCTTCTTTTGTTACCATCCAGAATTTTCCTTAATTCAATGCCTGTTTTTAAAAATACTTACGATTCTTCGCTCTTACTTTCGCCTTCTTCGGTAGCCGCAACTAATTCTTTTTGAATTGTTTTAATCCTAGCCAAATCTCGACGAATAATACGAATTCTTCCGGGATTTTCAATCTTTCCAGTAGCCATTTGAAACCTTAAATTAAATAGCTCTTCCTCATAATCCCGAACTTTTTCTTCTCTCTCTTTTTCCGAAAGTTCTCTAACTTCAGACGGTTTCATATTATCCTTTTAAGCCGCTTTATTGATTAGTTATAAACCGCGTTGCAATAGGTAATTTATGAGAAGCAAGCCGAAGAGCTTCCTTCGCAGCCTCAATAGAAACGCCTTCCATCTCATATAAAACGCGTCCTGGCTTAACAACTGCAACCCAGTATTCAGGACCACCTTTACCTTTTCCCATGCGAGTTTCCGCTGGTTTCTTAGAAATAGGCTTATCAGGAAAAATCCTTAACCAAATCTTTCCGCCTCTTTTAATATGTCGAGTCATAGCAATACGAGCCGCTTCAATCTGTCGATTAGTTATCCGCCCGCATTCTTCAGCCTGCAGCCCAAAAGTTCCGAAACTCAACTCGCCGCCTCGAAAAGCAGTGCCACGCATTCGACCTTTATGCCTTTTCCTATATTTAACCCTCTTGGGCATTAACATGACAAAAACCCCTTATACAAAATCTCGGCAAATCGCCGCAGTAAAATCTATATTATCTCTACAAAAGCTATCCGTTTTTCGTTTCGGCCGACTCGGCTGCGCCAGGAAAAACATCTCCCTTATAAACCCAAACCTTAACGCCGATAATTCCATAAGTCGTCAACCCTTCAGCAGTTCCATAATCGATATCGGCTCTCAAAGTATGCAAAGGCACTCGCCCTTCTCTATACCATTCCGCTCTAGCAATTTCTGCCCCGCCAAGCCTTCCAGAACATCGAATCTTAACGCCCTTAGCCCCAAATCTTAAAGCGGACAACACGCTTTTTTTCATTGCCCTGCGAAAAGAGATTCTTTTTTCCAATTGCAACGATATGTTCTGAGCAATTAGCGTGGCATCAATTTCAGCCCTTCGGATTTCTTTTATATTCAAGTTAATTTGCTTACCCGGAACAATTTTTTGCAGCTCGTCTTTTAGGCGATCAACCTCAAGACCTCTTTTTCCGATAATAATCCCGGGTCGAGCTGTATAAATATTAACTCTTAATCGACTTGCGGATCGCTCAATCTCTACCCTAGAAATTCCAGCATGGGACAACGATTTCAAAATATAACGGCGAATCGCAATATCTTCATGTAGAAAAGCAACGTAATCTTTTTTTGCAAACCAGTTAGAAGCCCATGTTTTATTTATCCCCAGTCGAAATCCTATGGGATGAACTTTTTGACCCACGCTATGAAAACCTCCGAAAGATTATTTTTCGTCCAAAATAATAGTAATATGACTGGTTCGCTTCATAATAGGGGTCGCCATTCCTCTAGCCCTTGGAATCTGCCTTTTCCAAACAACCCCTTTATCGACAAGAACATTTTTAACAAACAAATCATCTACATCCAGAATCTTATGATTCTCTTCAGCGTTAGCGATAGCCGATTTAAGCAATCCTTGTAAAGGACCAGCTACCCTCTTCTGCGTAAAAGCAAGAACGTTTAACGCATCGTTAACATTTTTTCCGCGAATTAAATTACCGACTAATCTCGCTTTTCTAGGAGCCGCGCGAAAATGCTTTAAAGAAGCTCTAACTTCCATTCTTTTTCCCTAACATTCAAAACTGTTTAGCGAATTAATCGCAAAAACCTATTTACCTGGAGGCGCTTTCTTGGTGCTTCCGCTATGACCTCTATAAGTACGGGTCGGAGAAAACTCGCCCAATTTATGACCAACCATATTCTCTGAAATAAAAACCGGAATAAACTTTTTGCCGTTATATACGGAAATTGTTAAACCAACAAAGTCCGGAGTTACAGTAGAACGCCTCGACCAAGTCTGTATTATCTTTCTATCTCGAGTCCGATTAGCGTCATCGACCTTTTTTTGCAAATGATCGTCAACAAATGGCCCCTTTTTCAATGACCTTGGCATATAAAACCCTTAAATTATGAAGTTACCGTTTTTTCTTCGTTACTATATATCGATCTGAAGGCTTATTCTTTTTACGCGTCTTAAATCCTTTTGCAGGAACGCCCCACGGACTACAAGGATGCCTTCCGCCTGACGACCTACCCTCGCCACCACCCATAGGATGATCCACTGGATTCATAGCAACCGCTCTAACCCGAGGTCTTTTTCCCATCCAACGCGTTCTTCCGGCCTTACCGATGGAAATATTTTCTTGATCGGCATTACCAACCGTACCAACGGTAGCCCTACAAGCTTTAGCAAAGCGCCTAACTTCCCCAGAAGGTAGCTTGACCGTAGCATACGGCCCTTCTTTTGCCATAAGCTGAGCAAAAGTTCCAGCGCTACGAACCATCTGTCCGCCCTTACCAGGCTTCATTTCAATATTATGAATCAGAGTTCCCAAAGGAATATCATTCAACTCAAGAGTATTACCTGGTCGAATTTCCGAACCGGCGCCAGAAGATACATTCTCTCCATCCTTAAGCCCTACCGGAGCCAAGATATATCTTTTTTCCCCATCCTTATAAACAACCAACGCTATATTTGCGCTTCGATTTGGATCGTATTCCACTCCCGCAATACGACCAAAAACTCCATCTTTATTGCGTCTAAAATCGACCATCCTATATTGTTTTTTATGACCGCCGCCCCGCCTTTTCGCAGTAATACGACCGTTATTGTTTCTTCCGCCAGTTTTACGTAAAGAAACCAATAGGCTTTTTTCAGGTCGAGATTTCGTAACCTCGTCAAAACCAGATATCGTCTGAAACCTAACGCCTGGCGATGTTGGATTTAATTTTCTTACCGGCATACTCGTTTACACTCCTTCGAACAACTCAATCTTATCGCCTTCTTTCAACTTAACGATCGCCTTTTTCCAATCCTTTGATTGACCAATGTTACGACCAAACCTTTTCTTTTTACCCCTAACAGTTACCATATTGACGCTTTCAACAGTAACTTCAAAAATTTGCTCAACTGCTTTACGTACTTGTATTTTATTAGCGTCGCGCTTAACCTGAAATGAAACGCGATTCGAATCTTGTAACGCTTGCATACTTTTCTCGGTCACAAGAGGCTTTACTAAAATTTTGTGAAATTCGCTCATTAATTTAATCTACTCTCCACCTTAGCCAAAGCGTCTTTAGTAAGAACTATCTTCTCGTGAGTCAAAAGGTCAAAAACATTTAAACCATCCACCTTTAAAACATCGGCTCCAGGAAGATTTCGAACAGCAAAACCCAAGTTTTCATTATCGGAATCAATAAGAAATAAAGTTTTAGACGGAAGATCCATTTTCTTCATTAAAGCAACCGCTTCTTTGGTTTTTGAACTTTCTAAGGAAATTTGATCCATCACCAACAGCCGCCCACTTTGAAATCTTTCGGTTAAAACGGATCTTAAAGCAATTTTTTTTGATTTTTTGGTAAGACTAAAACTATAGTCCCTCGGCGACGGCCCAAAGATCGTTAGACCTCCACGCCATATCGGAGAACGGGTATTCCCGGAACGAGCCCTACCAGTACCCTTTTGCCTCCAAGGTTTTTTGCCACTTCCATTCAACTCGCCTTTGTTCTGCTTTGTTGCAGCCGAACCTTGACGTCTTTTAGCTAACTGATAAACGACATATTTTTGAACTAGGTGCTCTTTTATATCAGCTTCGAAAACGTCGGAAGAAACCTCAACCTTACCTACATTTTGATTATTCAAATCTAACAATTCTAATTCAGGCATCTTAACCCTTTACACTCCTCAATCCCGAAACTCGCACAATACCCCCACTAGGACCCGGAACTGCCCCTGAAAGAACCAAAAGGTTTTTATCGGAGTCAACACGCACAACCCTAACATTCTTAACATTTATTCGATTACCACCCATCCTACCGGGCATTTTCGTTCCCTTATGAACTCTACCAGGGTAAGTATGCATACCAATCGAACCACCATGTCGAAACGCTTCGTGCGAACCTCGACTCGCCGGCGCTCCAGCAAAGTTATATCGCCTCATCACACCAGAAAAACCCCGCCCCTTGGAATTACCAATAACGTTAACCAAATCGCCTTCCTTAAAAATATCAACACTCAAAGGCTTGCCAAATTCTGAATCGCCAAGCTCTTCATCGCGAAATTCGGTTAAAATCTGAGCAGGTTCAATCTTGTGCTTATCATAAAAACCTTTTAAGGGCTTATTAGTTCGTTTTTCTTTACGTTTACCATAAGCCACCAAAACAGCCTTATACCCATCCTTTTCAGGAGTTTTTTCCGAAACTGGAACACACCTATCCACATGAACCAAAGTTACAGGAAGGCAATCGCCTTTATCGTTAAAAACCTGGGTCATTCCGACTTTTTTCCCAACAATACTTTTCATTTTTTTAATTCCAACAAGAAAACCAAGCTAAAGCTTGATCTCAATGTCAACTCCCCCAGAAAGGTCCAACTTCATCAAAGCGTCTACAGTTTGAGGAGTAGGATCCAAAATTTCCATAATGCGCTTATGAGTCCTAATCTCAAACTGCTCTCTGGATTTCTTGTCTACATGCGGAGACCTTAAAACAGTCCACTTGTTTTTAACTGTAGGCAACGGGATAGGCCCAACAACCCTAGCTCCGGTACGCTTAGTAGTTTCAACAATTTCACCTACAGATCTATCAAGCAATTTATGATCGTAAGCTTTTAACTTAATTCTGATTTTTTGACTATCCATTACTCTTCGATCTCGCTAACTACCCCAGCTCCAACCGTCCTACCGCCTTCTCTAATAGCGAATTTTAATCCTTTATCCATCGCAATTGGCGTAATAAGAGCAACCTGAACCGAAACATTATCTCCAGGCATAACCATTTCTACGCCCTCGGGAAGAGTAACAACGCCAGTCACATCGGTTGTACGAAAGTAAAATTGAGGCCTATAGCCATTAAAGAACGGAGTATGCCTACCACCTTCCTCTTTTTTCAAAATATAAGCTTCAGCTTTAAACTTGGTATGTGGAGTAATAGAACCAGGCTTCGCCAAAACTTGACCGCGCTCAATCTCATCGCGTTTAGTTCCCCTAAGCAAAGCCCCGATATTATCGCCCGCCTCGCCAGAATCTAAGAGCTTTCGAAACATCTCAACACCCGTAACAGTGGTTTTAGTGGTGTCGCGAATTCCAACAATTTCAATTTCCTCGCCGACCTTAATAATCCCACTTTCAATCCGCCCAGTAGCGACAGTACCACGACCAGAAATACTAAAAATATCTTCGATTGGCATCAAGAAAGGCTTATCAATATCTCGTTCAGGTTGAGGAAAATATTCATCCAAATGCCCCATCAATTCCCAAATACATTTGGTTTTTTCTTCATCTTCAGGATTCTCTAACGCCTGCAAAGCGCTACCCCGAACAACAGGAATATCATCGCCAGGAAAGTCATAACTACTTAATAACTCCCGAACCTCTAACTCAACCAAATCCAACAATTCCTCATCGTCAACCATATCGCATTTATTCATGAAAACAACAATACGAGGAACGCCAACTTGACGCGCCAATAATATATGCTCTCGGGTTTGAGGCATTGGACCGTCGGCGGCATTTAAAACTAAAATGGCGCCATCCATTTGGGCGGCGCCAGTAATCATATTTTTTACATAGTCGGCATGCCCAGGACAGTCAACATGAGCATAATGACGCTTTTCGGTTTTGTATTCCACATGAGCGATAGCAATCGTAATTCCTCGCTCTTTCTCTTCAGGGGCCTTATCAATTTGATCGAAAGCAATCCCATCGGCAAAACCCTTTTTAGACAATACTTCAGTAATCGCCGCCGTTAAGGTGGTTTTACCATGATCCACATGGCCAATTGTCCCCACGTTCATATGAGGTTTATCGCGAACAAATTTTTCTTTTGCCATCTTGGTCTTACTCCAAATTTTTTAGAAAGGTTAAACCGCTACTTTTTCATTTCCAGTACCGCTAGCTTTTGCAATTAATTCTTCAGACACATTAGCCGGCACCGGTTCATATTTACCAAATTCCATGGAATAATTAGCTCGACCTTGGGTCGCAGATCTAAGATCGGTCGAGTATCCAAACATTCCGGAAAGCGGCACCTCGGCTTTCACAACCTTCGCACCAGCTTGATCCGTTAACTCCAAAATTTTACCGCGCTTTGAATTCAAACCGCCGATAACATCCCCCATAAACTCCTCCGGGGTCACCACCTCCACTAGCATGATAGGCTCCAACATTACAGGACTGGCCTTCTTACAAGCATTCTGGAATGCAATCGACGAACAAATCTTAAACGCCATCTCGGAGGAGTCGACCTCATGAAACGATCCATAAAGCAATGTAACAGAAACATCAACAATGGGACTACCGCACAACACACCGCGGTTCATTGCTTCCTCAACACCCTTTTGGACAGCAGGAATATATTCCCTAGGGATAACTCCACCAACAATTTTATTAACAAACTCAAATCCACCACCACGACCTGTCGGACTCACTAAAATCTTAACGTGACCATATTGCCCTCGACCACCCGACTGCTTAGCGTATTTATAATCTTCCTCGACTTCTTCAGTAATTGTTTCTTTATACGCCACTTGAGGCTTCGAAACTTTAACATCCAAAGAAAACTCTCTCTTCATCCGATCAACCAAAATCTCTAAATGCAATTCACCCATTCCAGAAATAATCGTCTGATTAGTATCGTGGTCAATCCTAACCTCAAAAGTAGGGTCTTCCTGCTGCAACTTATTCAAACACTGCGAAAGTTTATCCTGCTCAGCCTTAGTCCCCGGCTCAATAGCTACGGAAATTACCGGTTCTGGAAAATCAATGGACTCCAAAATAACGGAAGAATCTTCAGGACACAACGTATCGCCAGTATAAGAACTCTTAAGACCAATAGCCGCAGCAATGTCGCCAGCACATACCTCTTCAACCTCTTCCCTCTTATTGGCATGCATGCGCAATAACCTACCTATACGCTCTCGCTTATTCTTTGAAGAATTATAAACATAAGTTCCAGCCGTTAACTTTCCAGAATAAACCCGAACATAAGCTAACTGCCCAACATATGGATCAGTTATTATCTTAAACGCCAATGCCGAAAGAGGCTCATTATCATCAGCTTTTCTAACAACTTTTTCTTTTGTATTTGGATCAATACCCTCAATAGTGGGAACGTCTTCAGGAGAAGGCAAGTAGTGAACCACAGAGTCAAGCAATTGCTGAACCCCTTTATTCTTAAAAGCAGCGCCACAAATAATCGGAGTAAAAGCCAAACTCAGAGTACCCTTTCTAACAGCAGCTCGAATCTCATCCTCAGAAACATCTTCCCCAGCTAAATACTTTTCCATAATAACCTCATCAACATCCGAAACAGCCTCCAACAACAACTCACGATACTCACTAGCCTGTTCCTTATATTCTTGAGGAATCTCTACAACATCAAAAGCCTCACCCTTATTTTTTTGATCTGAATAAACATTGGCTTCCATTTTAATCAAATCAATAACGCCAAGAAAATCGGCCTCAGCGCCTATTGGCAATTGCAAAGGCACCGGGTTAGCGCCCAACCGCTCTTTCATCTGATTAACGCAACCAAAAAAATTAGCCCCAGAGCGATCCATTTTATTAACAAACCCAATTCTAGGAACCGCATACTTAGTTGCCTGTCGCCACACCGTTTCAGACTGAGGCTGAACACCGCCAACAGCGCAAAAAACACCAACAGCGCCATCCAAAACACGAAGCGACCTTTCTACTTCAGCCGTAAAATCAACATGACCCGGAGTGTCAATTATATTAATTTGATGCTTAAGCCAAAAACAAGTAGTAGCAGCCGAGGTAATAGTTATCCCACGCTCTTGCTCTTGCTCCATATAGTCCATGGTCGCAGTACCCTCATGAACTTCACCCAACTTATGACTTTTTCCCGTATAATACAAGACCCTCTCGGTGGTCGTGGTCTTACCTGCATCAATATGGGCAATAATCCCAATATTTCGCAACTTATCTAATTTTTTTCCAGTTGAACTCACACTAATTTTCCTTAATTACCAACGGTAATGAGCAAAAGCCTTATTAGCTTCCGCCATCCGATGCACGTCTTCTTTTTTCTTAACTGCGCCGCCAGTATTATTAAAAGCATCCAGGAGCTCGCTCGATAACTTCTCAGCCAAACTTTTCCCAGTTCTGCCCCTAGCATGCGATATCAGCCATCTGATACTTAAAGCTACCCGCCTATTGGGAGACACCTCGACAGGGACTTGATAGGTGGCGCCACCAACTCGTCGAGACCGAACCTCTAAAATTGGAGCGGCATTGTCAACCGCCTTTTTAAATACCTTAATCGGGTCGTCGCTAGTCTTGTCCTCAATAACACTAAGAGCCGAATACACCACCCTCTCAGCTAAGCTTTTTTTACCCTGCTTCAAAACACAATTTATAAACCGGGCAACCAAAACATTATTGAACTTTGGATCAGGGATAATTTCCCTTTTTTCCGCCTCTCTTCTTCGAGCCATACTATTGGATTTCCTTTATTTTTTCGCCTTTTTAGCCCCGTATTTGGAGCGACCTTGATTTCGGTTTGCCACACCCAAAGTATCCAAGGTTCCACGGATAACGTGATACCGAACTCCAGGTAAATCCTTTACCCTACCCCCTCGAATCATAACAATTGAATGCTCTTGCAAATTATGTCCGATTCCAGGAATATAAGTTGTCACTTCCATCCCATTAGTCAAACGAACCCTAGCAACTTTACGCAATGCCGAATTAGGTTTTTTTGGCGTAGAAGTATAAACGCGTAAACAAACGCCTCGTTTTTGAGGACAAGATTTTAATGCCGGACTTGCCGTTTTTTGAATAGGTTTTTTACGTCCAAACCTAATTAATTGGTTAATTGTTGGCAATTACCATACTCCACAAAATAAAAAAAGTTCGATAGCCAGAGTACATTACATACCTGACCAACTTAAGTTGTCTTTATAATTCAAAGGATTATTTGAATCGATCCAAACTATTTAGGATGGAAAGCTGACAATTCTATCACTCTTTGGAAGGGAGTCAAGCTAATTTTTTCAACTTTGTTCTGCCAAGACTGATTCTTCTTCAACTGCCTCATTTTCTTCCGAAATTTCCAATTCTGGCTGCTCAATTTGAATACCTGCGTACGCTCTACAACCAGTTCCCGCCGGAATTAATCGACCCATAATCACATTTTCTTTTAAACCGACCAATCTATCTTCTTTACCGCTAACCGCAACTTCAGTTAAAACCCTTGTCGTTTCTTGAAAAGAAGCCGCCGAAATAAAGCTTTCGGTACTTAATGAAGATTTTGTTATCCCCAATAGAACAGGGATTCCCTTCGCCGGTCGACCGCCATCTTTAATAATCTCTTGATTTTTCTCATTAAACACTTTCTTGGTAATTTGCTCGCCAAGGAGAAATTCCGTGTCGCCAGGATCCTCAATAACCAAATGACGTAGCATCTGCCTAACAATAACTTCAATATGCTTATCATTAATAGTTACACCCTGGAGACGATATACCTCTTGAACTTCATTTACTAAGTATTTCTGCAATTCGTTTTCGCCCAAAACTTTCAAAATATCATGTGGGTTTGAGGCTCCATCCATTAAAGCTTCACCAGCGACCACCCGGTCCCCTTCATGAACATTAATATGCTTTCCTAAAGGAATAAGATAATCACACTCTTCTCCAGTATCGCTTACAACAATAACCTTCCTCATTCCTTTCACAAACCCGCCCATCTTTACGACACCGGAAATTTCAGAAACAGTCGCCTGTTCATGAGGCTTTCTAGCTTCAAAAAGCTCTGCAACACGAGGTAAACCACCAGTAATATCCTTAGTTTTAGCAGTTTCCCGAGGAATTTTAGCAATAACATCGCCAGCGTAAATAAACTCACCTTCGCCAACATTAACATGAGCCCCTGCGGGCAGAAGATAAGGTCGATGAATTTCGGCACTTTCACTTTTTATGATAATCCGAGGCTGTTTCTTTTCATCTCGATGGCTAATGATAACTTTGGAAGAAAGACCCGTGATTTCGTCAAAATCTTCCTTCATCGTTATTCCCTCGATAATATCTTCAAACTCAACCATTCCTGATTGCGCAGTCAATATTGAGTTTGTATAAGGATCCCACTCAATCAATTCGCTACCTTTTTGAACTTCTTGGCCTTCACTAACCAGTAACTTAGCGCCGTATATCACTTGATATTTTTCTTTTTCACGACCACTTTCATCTTGAATAACCAAGCTTCCATTACGATTCATCACTATGATTTCACCGCGCTGACTTTTAATCGTTTTTAAACCTACATAACTTACAATTCCACCTTTTTTGGCCGACATAGTCGTTTGCTCGACAACCCGACTCGCAGTTCCACCAATATGAAAGGTTCTCATTGTCAATTGAGTCCCAGGCTCTCCAATAGATTGAGCGGCAATAACCCCAACCGGCTCGCCAATTTCAGCCCAATCGCCAGTCGCTAAATTTCGACCATAGCACTTAATACACAATCCACTTTTGGATTCACAAGTCAAACCAGATCGAATTTTCACCTTTTCAATTCCTGCATTATCAATGATCTCGACTGCTTCTTCGTCTATCATTGCATTCGCTTCAATCAATACTTCTTCTGAAAAAGGATCATAAAGAGGTTCTAGAGTAGTTCGACCTAAAATTCTTTCGCCAAGAGGCTGAATAATTTCTCCAGCTTCGACTAAAGCGAAAACGGTGATCCCATTTAAAGTGCCGCAATCTTCTTCCTGGATAATGATATCTTGAACAACATCAACTAAACGACGGGTCAAGTAGCCCGAGTTTGCAGTTTTCAAAGCGGTATCCGCCAAACCTTTACGCGCGCCATGAGTCGATATAAAATATTGAATCACGGACAACCCTTCTTTAAAATTCGCGGTAATTGGAGTTTCAATAATTTCACCAGAAGGTTTAGCCATCAAACCACGCATTCCAGCCAATTGCCTAATTTGCTGAGAACTACCTCTAGCTCCAGAGTCGGCCATAATAAAAATAGAATTAAAGTCTTTTTTCAAAGCTCCAGTAACAACATTTTCATCGTCCTCTTCCAACTCTCGGAACATTTCCTCAGAAACCTTTTCTGTTACATGCGCCCAAATATCAATTACCTTATTATATCTTTCTCCGTTTGTGATCAAACCGTCTCGATATTGATTAAATACTCTCAAAACTTCATCGCCAGCTTTTTCAACAAGTTCATTTTTAGCGTCTGGAATTTTCATATGATCGATTGAAATTGTAATTCCAGCTTCCGTTGCGTATTTAAAACCTAGTTCTTTAACGTCGTCCAAAAGAGCGACAGTTTTTTCTCTACCAACTTGTTTAAAAGAAGTTGATATCAAATTAGACAAAGTCTTTTTATCTAATTGTCGATTGACAATGGAAAAAGGCAACTCTTTTGGTAAGACCTCATAAAGAAGCACTCTTCCAGTGGTAGTCTTTTGAAGCCTACCTTCAATATTCACCATTATCATTGCTTGGAGATCAAGCTCTTCTGCGTCAAACGCATATCTAACTTCCATCGGCGAGGCAAACACCTTACCCTCTCCTTTAACATCGCCCCGCACCTTACTCATGTAATAACAACCAAGGACAATATCTTGAGTTGGAACAGCGATCGGCCAACCACTCGCGGGAGATAAAACATTGTTAGGAGAAAGCATTAATAACTTCGCTTCAATTTGAGCTTCCATTGACAACGGAACATGAACTGCCATTTGATCCCCGTCAAAGTCCGCATTGAATGCAGTACAAACCAAAGGATGAATTCTAATCGCCTTACCTTCAATCAACACAGGTTCAAAAGCCTGTATCCCCAAACGATGCAAAGTTGGAGCGCGATTCAAAAGTACCGGGTGCTTTTCAACAACCTCTTCTAAAACCTCCCAAACTTCGGGCCTCTCCATTTCCACCATCTTTTTGGCGGTTTTTATAGTCGTCACATAACCTTTTTGTTCTAATCGATTAAATATAAAAGGTTTAAACAACTCTAAAGCCATCTTTTTAGGAAGGCCACATTGATGGAATTTTAGTTCGGGACCAACAACAATAACTGATCTGCCAGAATAGTCGACACGCTTTCCTAAAAGGTTTTGCCGGAAACGTCCTTGCTTACCCTTCAACATATCGCTTAGAGACTTTAATGGTCTCTTATTTGTACCGCGTAATGTTCTACCCCTTCTACCATTATCAAACAAAGCGGAAACAGCCTCTTGAAGCATACGCTTTTCGTTTCTGATAATAATTTGAGGAGCCTTCAGTTCTTGCAAACGTTTAAGGCGATTATTTCTATTAATGACTCGCCGATAAAGATCGTTTAAGTCGGAAGTAGCAAAACGACCGCCATCAAGCGGAACAAGAGGACGAAGCTCTGGCGGAATAACTGGAATAACCTTCAAAATCATCCATTCAGGACGATTTCCAGATTTTCTAAAAGATTCAATTATCTTTAATCTTTTAGCTATCTTTTTCTTATTCAATACAGAATTGGTGGTTACCATTTCCTCTTTAAGCTGAGGAGCCAATTCATCCAATTCAAGATTTCTTAGTAATTCATAAACAGCTTCAGCCCCAATCATAACCTTCAAAGTATCGGGGAACTCTAATTCTGCGGCGCGATATTCTTCTTCGGTAAGCAATTGACCCAATTTAAGCTCCGATTCGCCGGGATCAATAACCACATAATTCTCAAAATAAATTATGCGCTCTAAATCTTTTAAAGTTAGATCTAAAATATGACCAATACGACTAGGCAGTCCTTTGAAAAACCAAATATGAGCCACTGGACTTGCTAGCTCAATATGACCTAATCGTTCTCGACGAACCTTTGAAAGGATGACCTCAACTCCGCATTTTTCGCAGACCACCCCTTTGTGCTTCATCCTTTTATATTTTCCGCAATTACACTCCCAGTCTTTTACAGGACCAAATATCTTAGCGCAAAACAGACCGTCTCTTTCAGGCTTAAAGGTACGGTAGTTAATGGTTTCCGGTTTTTTAACTTCACCATAAGACCAAGATCTTATTTTGTCCGGAGAAGCAATCCGCACTCGAATTGCGTCAAACATGATCGGATTTTTCGGTTTTTCAAAGAAATTTAAACCGTCCACGTATATTTTCTCCCGAATTAAATTGCGGCTTTAAACTATTGCCGATAATGATATATCAGTTAACTTATTTTGATGCGTCGATCAATTCAACATCTAATCCCAAACTCTGCAATTCTTTAACTAAAACATTAAAAGATTCTGGCAAACTTGGGTTTAAATTAGTGTCTCCCTTGACGATAGCTTCGTACATTCGCTTACGACCTTCAACATCGTCAGACTTGACCGTTAACATTTCTTGCAAAGTGTATGCAGCTCCATAAGCTTCCAGCGCCCAAACTTCCATTTCACCTAATCTTTGACCTCCAAATTGCGCTTTACCGCCTAGAGGTTGCTGAGTGACTAGAGAATAAGGCCCTGTAGATCTAGCGTGAATTTTATCGTCAACCAAATGATGAAGCTTCATCATATAGATATAACCTACCATCACTTTTTGACGAAAAGGAACTCCACTGCGACCGTCCCTTAAGGCAACTTCTCCAGAAGGCGAACATCCGGCCTTAGCCAACATGTCTCTCACCTTGGACTCAGGAACACCTTCGAAAACCGGACTAGCGACATGAATTCCACTAGCTTTAGCGGCCATACCCAAGTTGGTCTCTAAAATTTGACCAACATTCATTCGGGAAGGAACCCCTAATGGATTCAAGATTAGCTCAAGGGGAGTACCGTCTTCTAAGTACGGCATATCTTCTTCTGGCAATATCTTAGCCACAACACCCTTATTACCATGTCGACCGGCCATCTTATCGCCAACTTGCAGCTTTCGCTTCATCGCAACGAACACCTTAACTAATTTAATAACGCCAGGTGATAAATCGTCGCCTTTCTTTAACTTAGCAATCTTCTCATCAATCAATCCATCAAGAATTCCAACTTGCTCTTTACAATTGTTAAATATCTCTGTGGCCAAGTTGGCATCAACCTCTTTAGAGGTCAGCTTCACTAAATCTTTAGACTTTAAACCGTTCAAGAACTCTTCAGTATATTTACCGCCTTTTTTAATTTCAAGCTTTCCAAAAGAATTAGAAGCAGAAGCAGTTTTATCTATGAATAAGTCTCGTAAACGATTCTCGGTTTCAGATTCTACAATGCGAATCTCTTCGTTAAAGTCTTTTTTGATCTTAGCGATTTCTTCTTCTTCAATCGAAAGAGTCCGATTATCCTTATCAATACCCTTTCGAGAAAAAACTTTAACGTCAATAACCGTTCCCTGAATTCCTGGCGGAACCCGCAAAGAAGTATCTTTAACATCGCCAGCTTTTTCACCGAAAATGGCTTTTAGCAACTTTTCTTCAGGGCTAAGCTGAGTTTCGCCTTTTGGAGTGATTTTGCCAACAAGAATGTCGTTAGACTTAACACTAGCTCCAATGCGAATAATCCCACTTTCGTCAAGATCCTTTAAAGCTTCTTCGCCAACATTTGAGATATCCCGAGTAATCTCCTCTTTACCTTGCTTGGTATCCCTGGCTTCAACCTCAAACTCCTCGATATGAACAGAAGTAAAAATATCCTCTTTAACAGATTTTTCACTTAGGATAATCGCATCCTCAAAGTTGTACCCTTCCCAAGGCATAAAAGCGACCAACATATTTCTACCTAAAGCAAGTTCCCCACAATCAGTAGAAGGACCATCGGCAATAACTTGACCCTTCTCAACCTTTTGACCGGTTACAACAAGCGGTTTCTGGTTAATACAGGTATTTTGGTTAGAACGTTGATACTTATAAAGGGTATAAATATCGACTTTTGATCCAAGAAATTGATCTTTCTTATTTCGGCTTTTCTTATCAGCGCGAATAACTATCCTAGACGAATCAGCGCTAATAACCTCGCCCTTATTTTCAGCGACAACAACGGCCCCAGAATCTCGAGCGACTATAGCCTCCATTCCAGTTCCAACCAAAGGAGCTTGAGTCACCAAAAGTGGAACGGCTTGGCGTTGCATATTGGACCCCATAAGCGCTCGGTTCGCATCGTCGTTTTCCAAGAAAGGAATCAAAGAAGCCGCAACGCTAATCAACTGCTTAGGAGAAACGTCCATATAGTGGACTTTTTCTCTTGGAGATAAAATAAAGTCGCCTTCTTGGCGCGCCGAAATAATTTCTTGAACCAACCTATTATCCTTATCCATCTCCACATTGGACTGAGCAATAACAAACTTATCTTCGCCCATAGCGGTATGAAACTCTACAGTATCGCTTACCAAAGCTTCCGAAATTTTACGGTATGGAGTTTCGATAAAACCGTACTCGTTAACTCGAGCATACGTACTCAAAGAAGCGATTAAACCAATATTCGGTCCTTCTGGAGTTTCAATTGGACAAATCCTACCGTAGTGAGTTGGATGAACGTCTCGAACCTCAAAACCCGCTCTTTCTCGAGTTAAACCACCAGGCCCCAAAGCGCTTAGCCTTCTTTTATGGGTCACTTCGGAAAGTGGATTTGTCTGATCCATAAATTGAGACAACTGGCTACTTCCAAAAAACTCTTTGATCGCCGCAGTAACCGGTTTCGAGTTGATCAAATCATGAGGCATGGAAACGTCTAAATCTTGAATAGACATTCGTTCCACAATAGCTCGTTCCATCCTAACCAAACCAACTCTAAATTGATTTTCCAAAGACTCTCCAACAGCCCTTACACGTCGGTTTCCAAGATGATCAATATCGTCGATACTATTCACATCGTTACGCAAACCAACCAAATAGCTAAGAACAGATACGAGATCTTCCAAAGTAATCAATCGATTATCCAATGGAATATCTAATCCAAATTTTTGATTCAGCTTAATCCGGCCAACTATAGATAAGTTATATCTCTTAGGATTGAAGAATAAATTCTTAAATAAAGATTTAGCAATCTCAGTCGTAGGAGGGTCGCCCGGTCGAAGCCGCTTATAAATCTCGCGAATAGCCTCGTCAGAATTTGTAACTTTAGCCAACGCCAAAGTGTCTCGAATTGTGGTTTCGGGATTTTCTTCATCAATATGAAGAATTAATGTTTCCGGAATTCCATTTTTCTTTATTTGCTCAAGAGTATCCTTGGTAATTGCGTTATTGCTTGCAAGAACGACTTCTCCCGTTTCTTTATCGATCAAATCCTCATAAACAAATTTTCCAATCAAGATTTCGGGATCAATTTCAACTTTAGAATCACGGGAGAGCCGTCCAATTTTCTTAGCGACTAAGGCAGTAACCTTTTTATTGGCCTTAAGTAAAACGTCTCCCGTTTTAGGGTCTTCAATATCTTGCAAAACCTTACTTCCAACGAGCAAGCTTTTTGCGTTCATTAGAAAACGATCTTCCCGCGTCGAATAAAAGACCTTATCAATTTGATAAAAGGTCTTCAAAATATCTTGGGAATCCATACCAAATGCATTGAGCAACACAGTGGCAGGCAACTTACGACGCCGATCTATCTTTACGTACAGGATGTCCTTGATATCAAATTCGAAATCAATCCAAGAACCACGATCAGGTATAATCCTGGCGGAGTAAAGGAACTTGCCGCTGACATGAGACTTTCCTTTGTCATGAGAAAAGAACGCTCCCGGCGAACGATGCATTTGACTCACAATGACTCGCTCGACACCATTTATCATAAATGTGCCGGTCGGACCCATCACTGGCATCTCGCCCAAGAAGATCTTTTGCTCTTTAACTTCTCGAACAGAATTAATGACTACTTCGGGAACCTTTTCATCGCTTAACAATTGAGCGACTTCTTCGGTTATCTCAGTCCTGGCAGGAAGAAAAGCTTTACCGGTTTGAGGGTGTCGAATCTCCTCCATGATCGTCTTACCGACCAAATCTTTGGCCATGCGAGGAGTAATCTCTAACCGCTCTCGGTCGAATAAAATCAACCGAACCATTATTTTAATGGGATCGGCATAAGTTAAACCCTTTTGCCGACATTCACCCCATTTATATTTTTCTTTATAAGTTACTAACTGGCCAGTTTCTTCACAGACTACATCCGGACCGCCAAGACCTTTGTATTCGCCTTCAGAATTCTCCCAAACTCCAACTTCATAACCAACGTACTCAATTCGAGCGTTGATATTAAGGTCAGAAACTGGAAAAACATCGCGAAAAACTTCTTCCAACCCTTTTACATCTCTGTTACCCGAAGGGGTGTTGAGCTGCAAAAAAGATTCGAAAGATCTCTTTTGAATTTCAATCAGATTTGGAATCTGAATAACGGTCGGTATTCTGGAAAAATCTACCCTTTCCCTACTATTTTTCAAGGAAGCATTAGAGGCGGCTTTGCCCATATAAAAACCCCAAAAATATTTTTGAGTTCTCTAATACGCCAAACGCAATAAAACAAACGAAGGCGACCCGGATCCTGATTTACTTGATCTCGACGGATCCCCCAGCCCCTTCAATTTTGGTTTTAATTTCTTCAGCTTCCTCTGTCTTAACGCCTTCTTTTAAAGGCTTAGGAGCTCCATCCACTAAATCTTTAGCGTCTTTAAGACCCAATCCAGTTATTGAGCGCACCTCTTTGATAACCTGAATCTTCTTATCTCCAGCAGCGGACAAAATAACATCAAACTCTGTTTTTTCTTCAGCCGCCGCCGCGCCGCCAGCATCTCCGCCACCCATAGGCATAGCCATCATTGGGGCTGCGGCAGTAACGCCATATTTATCTTCCAACTCCTTAACAAACTCAGACATCTCAAGAACAGTCATATTATCAATAAATGAAACGACATCCTCTTTAGTAACAGCCATTACGCGCTCCTTTCAAATTCAAACGCTCTATATTTAATTTATTTCGAAACAATTTTTTATGATTACTTGGCAAAAACCCAAAAAAGGATTCGCCAAAATCAACTTTATTCTTTTGACTTCTTTTCTTTAATAGCGTCCAAAACGCCAACAAATTGACGAAGTAAACTGCTAAACACGCCCACAAAGTTCGTAGTCGGCGCTTGCATCGTAGACAACAATTGCGCCACAAGAACCTCTTTCGGCGGAAGATCGGCAAGAGCCTTTACCCCTTCAGAAGAGATCTTTTTCCCATCAACCAAACCACAAATAACTTCCGGCTCTTTTCCTGGATCTGTTTTCGAATAATCAGCTAACGCCTTTGCAGGACCAATCACGTCGCCATAACCAACAACCACAGAAACCGGACCCTTAAAATCTGAATCTAAAGCTTCAAAAGAAGTATCTTTAGCGGCAATTTTTGCGAGAGTATTTTTTACCACCAATATTTCAAGAGAACGCTCTCTCAAATGAGAACGCAGCTTATTCATTTCATTTGCAGTTATCCCTTGATACCTGGCCAAAATGGCAGACGTAGCCTTTGAAAATTTATCATTCAAACTATCTATTGATTCTTTTTTAGTTTCAGTCGCCAACGGATCGCCCTTTCATCGGATCTTTAACCTAACACATTAACCTATCATAATCACTTTATTTCAATAACTTAGGCAGGAACATAATTAACCTTAACCCCAACACCCATGGTAGATGAAAGAGAAACGCCATTAACGTATGTACCTTTACTAGAAGCGGGCTTCATCCGAACCAAAGCGGACATCAATGCCTCCAAGTTTTCCGCTAAATCCTCTGAAGAAAAACTTGCCTTACCAATAGACGCGTGAACAATACCCACTTTATCAACTCTAAAATCCACTTTTCCCGCTTGAATTGCCTCTATAGCTTTTTTTATTTCAAAAGTAACCGTTCCGGTCTTGGGATTAGGCATCAAACCTCTTGGACCTAAAACTCGACCTAACTTACCAACAGAACCCATCATATCAGGGGTAGCCACAACTCGATCGAAATCAACCCAGCCGTCTTGAATTTTTTGAACCAAATCGTCGCCGCCAACAAACTCAGCTCCAGCCTCCTTGGCTTCATTTTCTTTCTCACCCTTAGCGAAAACCAAAATACGAAATTTCTTTCCAGTACCCTTTGGCAAAACAACACTGCCCCGTATATTCTGGTCCGCCTTCCTGGGATCAACCCCCAACTTTACAGCCACATCAATAGACTCGTTAAATTTTGCAGACGCATTACCTCTTACCAAATCTAACCCTTCGGACAAATCATACTTCTTCAACTTATCTACTTTTTCCGAAGCTGAATTCCACTTTTTTCCGTGCTTGGCCATCTTTAGACTCAACCTTCTATTTTAATGCCCATACTTCGTGCCGACCCTTCGACAATCCGCATAGCTCCTTCAATATCATTTGCGTTTAAATCCGCCATCTTGGTCTTGGCTATTTCCTGAATTTGATCCCTAGTAACGGTAGCCACAAAAGTCTTATTAGGATCAGAAGAACCCTTCACCACACCCGCCGCTTGCTTCAACAAAGCCGACGCCGGAGGAGATTTAGTAATAAAAGAAAAACTTCGATCAGCGTAAACAGAAATAACAACCGGGATAACCATCCCCTCCATACCCTGAGTCTTAGCGTTAAACGCCTTACAAAACTCCATGATATTAATCCCGCGCTGACCCAAAGCAGGCCCAACCGGAGGTGAAGGGGTCGCCTGCCCTGCCGGTATCTGCAATTTAAGAGAACCTACAGCTTGCTTCGTTGCCATAAAACCAAATCCTTTATCTCAATATCGCGCTACAAACGCTGTTAAACTTTTTCTACTTGAGGAAATTCGAGCTCAACAGGAGTAGCCCTACCAAAGATAGAAACCATCACCCTAACCTTACCCTTATCCAAGTTCACATCTTCTACAACGCCATTAAAATTAACAAAAGGACCGTCAATAACACGAACAGACTCTCCTTTTTCATAGCTAATTTTTGGCTTCGGCTTAGCCGCTTCCCCGCGAATTTGCTCCAAAATTGTTTTAACCTCATCGTCCGGCAAAGGACTCGGCAACCCATTTGTAGCCCCTGGAAAACCCGTCACCTTAGGGGTATCCTTTATCAAATACCAAATATCCTGATCCATCTCTATATTAACTAGAATATAACCAGGGAAAAACTTTCGCGAAGTAACACGCTTTTTACCTTGACGAATCTCTATGACTTCCTCAGTTGGAATCACAACCTCCCCAACCTTATCTTGAAGACCCTTATGCTGGAACTGCTCTTCTAAATTAGATTTTACTTTTTGCTCATAACCAGAATACGTATGAACCACATACCAAGCTTTAGACACTAGGCGCTCCAAATTAAACCTTCAAAAGATTTTCGACAATCATAGCCAAAAGAGAATCGACAAGCCCTAAAAAAACAGCCATTATAAACACCGTAAACAAAACAACGCCAGTTCCCCCCATAGCCTCTTTTTTGGACGGCCAAGTAACCTTTTTAATTTCAATTTTAACTTCGTTTAAAAAACCAATAGCCTTTTTTATCATAAGTAAGTACAGGCCAGGAGGGACTCGAACCCCCAACATCCAGATTTGGAGTCTAGCGCTCTAGCCATTAGAGCTACTGGCCTTTAATCCCTCAATTCACTATTCCGGCGCCCTACCGACTGAAAACCTTCAGAACGGCTCAAACGACCCAATTCATTTTTAACTATTTTGTCTCTTTATGCGGGGTATGCTTCCTACAAAAACGACAGTATTTTTTTATTTCAAGCCTACCAGTAGTCTTCTTTTTATTCTTTGTAGTCGAGTAATTCTTACGCTTACACTCACCACAAGCCAAATGAATAATATCTCTCATAATTACCCGATCTTATTAAATAACTAAACCCAACCCCAAAAACCAACCAAACAACCCGATGGAGCCCACGATCGGGATTGAACCGATGACCTCTTCCTTACCAAGGAAGTGCTCCACCACTGAGCTACGTGGGCCTAACCCCGGCCAATCAATTGGAGCGGGAAACGGGACTCGAACCCGCGACCCTCAGCTTGGAAGGCTGACGCTCTAGCCAACTGAGCTATTCCCGCAATATTCCCAAAAAAAATAAATGGGGAGGGGAGGATTCGAACCTCCGAAGGCTGAGCCGACAGATTTACAGTCTGTTCCCTTTGGCCACTCGGGAACCTCCCCCAACTGATCTATCGGTTATTTACTTAAATAACAAAAACTTAACCAATAGATTGATTAACGAGTCCAGAGTGGACCAAATATATATTTACATGGAGCTGGCAAAGGGACTCGAACCCCCGACCTGCTGATTACAAATCAGCTGCTCTACCAACTGAGCTACGCCAGCCTATACCCAGAAAAAGTTGAATATTGTAAAAAATAAACCCTTAAAAGTCAATATCTAATTTACGAAAGGCTCGATTATCGGAATTCTCGTAAGGTTGTCTTGAGGATAACTAACTATAACATGGTTCTTTAATGGTTGTAACCTTTTTTTAGTTGAATTTTCTCTCTCCAATACTCCAATAAATCCTTCAAAGTCTGTTTTAATGGGATTTTTGGTTCCCATCCAGTGTGCAGAGTAACCAAATCACGTTTTCCATAATATTTTGGCAGGTCCCCTTCCCGGAACAGCTCAGATTTTTCAACCGCAACAATATCTTTTTTGGCCAAATCTTTTAAAATGGAAAATATTTCGCTTATTGAAATTAGCTTTCCAGAACAGATATTATAAACTTGCCCTGGCTTACCCTTAACCATTATTGAATAATAAGCTCGCACCGTATCTCTCACATCTGTGAAATCCCTTTCAACTTTCAAATTCCCTACTTCTATTTTTGGGTTTTCTATTAACTCTCCTTCGGCAATTTTCTTCGCAAATTCAGAACATACGTATTTATCTTCCTGACCTGGCCCCGTATGATTAAATGGTCTTACGTGAATAATTTCTAAATTTTCTCTAGAAAAAAAAGACTCTGCCAACATACTGGCGCAAGCCTTAGAAATTCCATAAGGAGATACAGGCTTTACAGCAACCTTTTCACTAATAGGCATTTCTTCTTGTGGAACAAAGCCATATTCTTGCGACGATCCAATAGATATAATGCGAGGAGAAATCTTGCGTGATTTAACAGCTTTAAATAAATTAAGAGTACCTAAAGCATTGGTTTCAAAAGCTGTCTGAAAGTCTTCAGCGGCTTCAGACGGGTTGCTGACTGATGCCATATGATAAATTCTTGTAGGATCAATTTTGGCGATTACTTCTTCTAGTCGCGCAAGATCCCTAATATCGCAAGAAAAAGTTTCTATTTTTTCTGACGCAAGATTAATTTTTGGATTATTTTCTAAGTTGCGGCCGATTCCAAAAACTTCTTCCCCATTTTCTAAAAGTAAATTGGTTAAGTGAGACGCTGCGAACCCATTAATCCCCGTAATAAGATTTCTCAACGTTTTTAACCTGCGACAAAATTCTTGTCTTTTTGCTGTTTCTTTAATCTTTCAAGATCTGCTTCCACCATTAATTCAATAAGTTCTTTGAAACTAACTTGAGGCTCCCAACCCAAATTTTCTTTAGCTTTCGTAGGGTCTCCAACCAATAAATCTACCTCGGCAGGGCGAAGCAACTTAGGATCTTTAACCACATAATCTTCCCAATTTAAATCAACAAATTCAAAAGCGGTTTTCACCAAATCGGCTACTGTATGTGTTTTCCCAGTGGCGATAACATAATCTTCCGGCTTATCCTCTTGCATCATTCGCCACATCATTTCGACATAATCTTTGGCATAACCCCAATCTCGGTGGGCATCTAAATTACCTAAATAGATCTTGTCCGCCAGTCCCAACTTTATTTTAGCCACTCCCTCGGTCACTTTACGACTAACAAACTCCCGTCCTCGCCTCGGCGACTCATGATTAAACAAAATACCGCTAACAGTAAACATGCTGTAGCTTTCTCTATAATTTACTGTAATCCAATGTCCATAAACTTTTGCCACACCATATGGGCTTCTTGGGTAAAACGGAGTATTTTCAGATTGAGGCGTTTCTTGGACTTTACCAAACATTTCACTACTGGAAGCCTGGTAAAACTTAATCCCAGAATCTACAGTTCGAATGGCCTCCAATAAGCGGGTAACGCCTATGCCAGAAAATTCACTCGTTAAAATCGGCTGTTTCCAGGAAGTTGGGACAAATGATTGAGCGCCTAAGTTATATACTTCATGTGGTTTAAACTCTTTAATTGCAGATATTAAAGACATTTGATCCAATAGATCAGCATGCTTTAGTTCAATATCATCTTTTATATGATCAATTCTCTCAAAAGTTTCCGTGCTGGAACGACGCAAAATTCCGCCTACGTGGTAGCCCTTTTCTAGCAAAAACTCGGCTAGATAAGAACCGTCTTGCCCTGTAACTCCAGTAATCAGAGCCCTCTTGGCCGACATATCATTTCCTCATTTATGTCTATCGTGCTTATTAAAGTGGAACGTATAATTTGAAACTTTATACGCTAAATTTTACCTTGAGATTTTTCCTAAAGCTCAGAAAGGATTATTTGGCGGGTAATTCTAACGCTTTTGAATCTTTTTTGCCACCAGGGGAATTTTCCGTAAGGCGTAATTTTTCTTTGCAATAATTTATAGTATGTTGAAAGTTACGATAATCCACTGTTTTTTGGGCATCTTCAAAAGAAATAAAATAAGGAATGATCAAAAATGAGCCTGCCATGTACCAAAGCGCTTTTTTTGTTTCTCCAGTATATAATTGCCCCCCCCCAGGAATGAGAGAATATAGATACGCTGCATCGTTATCGTAAAGCTTTCGTTCCTTGTTGCACCCTTTCTGCAATAAGGCTTCCATTTCAAGTTCCATCGCTGGACTGACTTCTTTATATTTCGGGTCGGGCTTTATCTCCTTCCACTTCTTTTCTACTTTCTTCCAAGTAACTTGTTTCCCTCTTCCTGCGCAACCTGAAAATAGAGAAAACGCAATCAAAAAACAAATTAAGAACGAAAAAAGTCTCACCCAAAACCTCATAAATTATTAAAAGTCAATAAATTATAAGAAATTGACAGTAAATCGTCAACATTTAATAAAAGAAAAGTTAGAGTTAATTAGCGAGAATATTCGATAGTTTAGGATCAGATAAAACTTTCTGTAAAGATTGAGAAATGGCTAAATTAATTAACCTTTCATTCAAAAATCTCCCAAAGGGGACTTTTTGAGAAACTTTTTGGATGTCTCGGTAAGATTGAGCGTAATTTTGATTTCCTGCTTTGACGGCAATTTTAAACCCAGCTTTCATTTGCTGATGAAAACCCAAGGTATTTGCAAACATTGAAAACTTAGTTTCACTAAGCGCTACTTTTAGACTAGCGGAACCTGATTGGGGACGACTTTTTACTTGAAAGCCTAAATCCTGAAATGCTCTTGTTAAAGACTTTTCTATCGAATCTACCAAGTTGGAGTCGGCAACGATTTTAACTTTATTTGTCTTAAAATTTCCTTCCCGTTTATAAATATCTTTACTAGGCCGAGAATCAACTACTTTTAGATAAATGGTCCTACCGTTACCAATTGACGAAGGTTTAACAAAAACCCTGGGATTAACAACCACCTCATGGCGATGGACACACCCTGTACTTATAAAAATAAGTAAAACAGAAAAAAGAAAAATTAATTTTTTCATTTTCAGTTTTTATTTTTCCTTTTTAAGAGCTTCTTTTATTTTAAGTTTTTTCTCATCGCTGAGCTCTGGGCCTTCTTTGGAATCTTCTTGCGCTAAACCAATATTTTTAGAAAGTTTTTTTATAGTCGCTAACTGCTGTTGGTAAAAAGAACAAACGCTACACATAGCCAAGTGAAGCTTAACTTTCATACGAGGAATGAAAGGAATATCATGATCCAACATTTCAGATACATAAGGAAAAACATCTCTACAAGTCATTTTAAATATAGATTCCAAAAACAACATTCCTTTTTTAAACAATGACTTCATTTGGTTAAACCGCTCTGAGAAAATTCAAAATTTGATTCTAAACAGGTCTTTAAACGACTCCTAATTCGATGCATCATTACCCAAAGGTTTGCCGGTTTTATTTCTAATTGATCGCAAATTTCGTCGGCGGTTAAGCCATCCATTTCTTTCAATAAAAAAAGACTTTTAAAGCGATCAGAAAGGTTTTCGACACACTGATTTAAAGCCTCTAATAATTGCACATTTTGGGCGGCCTCTTCAGGGTTTATTCCCCAGCTTGAAGGAGGGGTTTTCCACAAACCATTGGCCTGAAAGAGGTTTTCAGCCGATTCCCATTCTCCAGGATCGCCAAACTCTATCTCGCCTCTTTTTTTAACTTGGCGAAAATAATCCAAAATTTTGTGCTTAAGAATTCCAAACAACCAGCTTTTTTCCGTCGATCTTCCAGAAAAAGATTCTTTGGATTTCCAGGCCGCTAAAAACGTTTCCTGAACAACTTCCTCGGCAACGTCTTGGTCTTTCACCCGGGTTAAGGCAAACCTATACATTTGTGTGAAATATTTATCCACCCAATCTTCTGCATCCTCCTCAGATAAGCCTTGATTCATCAAGTCCTCCGGCGCGTTCTATAAAAAATAAGAGTCGGTAAAAAATTGATAATAACTACGTGTATCTTAACTAAAATCTAAAATTCTTAGTAAAAACAAAGTCTACTTTTTAGGTTTAAGTAGCTAAATTTTTTTCATAAAGGGCTCGATAAACGCCTCGGTTTCTTAAGACCCGTTTCACAAAATTCCTAGTTTCTGGGTACGGAATTCGTTCCACAAATTCATCCGGATCTTTAGCTTCTGGAAATCGCGTCTCCCAATCTGCAACCGCTTCTGGCCCAGCATTGTAACAGCTTAGAATCTTAACCCAATTTCCATTGTATTTGGAATTAAGTTCCTTTAAATATTTTGTCCCTATACGAATATTGATTATGGGATCAAACAACAATTTTGGTTGAAACTCAGGCTTATCCTTTTCTAATTGATAAAACCTTTCTCCCGTATTAGGCATAATTTGCATCAATCCTCTTGCGCCAACAACCGACATAGACTTATGATCGAACATACTTTCCTGCCTAATAACGCTTGTTGCCATGAATGGATCTATACTCAACATTTTGGCTTGAGAATTAATATCTTGATTAAAAACTAATGGGAAATAACGTTTCCAAAAAATTTGAGGCAATTCTTTTTCCCGCATTTTGGTTTTAAATTTTGCAAAAAGTTCTAATAATCTTTGAGACTCTTTATAAGCTCCTGCTTGAGCGTACAAATCAGCTATCCACAAAGTGCCTGAAAAAGTTTTTCGGATTTTTCGCTCGATATGTCTTATCTCAAAAACGGCGTTATCATTTAATCCCAAATTCACTAATATCCTGACTCTTTTTAATCTCTCTATTGAGTTTTTATTAAGTTTTGGCTCTTTAATCCTTTGTCTATTAGAATCTGAATTGAGACTTACTGGTTGGATAGAACTAAACTCAACTAGCTTTTTAGAACTTGATAAGCTCGTTTGAGCCAATTTATTGGAAGCAATCGTTCCGTAATAAGTAAACGGAAACCTAGAAGACACTTCTTTATAAACCTGATTAGCTTCAGAAACTTTTCCCATTTTTTCTAAACTCTTAGCTTTCCAAAAAATATTCGCCTCTAATAAGTCTCCTTTTTGAAACCGATCAATATTGGATTGAAAATTCTTTTCAGCGTCTTTAAATTTTCCAGATATATAACATAACCAACCAATTCTCCAGGCTCCTTCTTCAGCAAACTGTCCATGCCGTTTCTCTAATTCCCGGTATTCCTTTATGGCTTCTACTATTTTGCCATCGGCTTCAAAAACTCTTCCCAAAAAATAACGCGCTCGCATCCCTAATTTATTATTGGAATTCATTTGAACCGCTTTACGAAAAGTATTTGCCGCTTCCGTATTTTTATCCAAATTCCAAAGGTTCCTGGCAGATTCAAACAGTATTTTTTGAGTTCTAGATCGATTGGGAAATTTTTCCAAAATTTCTTGAAAAATTTTTGCAGCTTCGTCTCTTTTACTTTGTTTACGATAAGCGTTGGCCAAATAAATATAACTTTCTATGGAGTTCAAATTTTTAAGGTTGGCCTCAATTTCATTAACAACTTTTTCAAATTGGGCTTGGCTTGATAACACTTTAACGCGCATCATCCGACCAGAGTTTTGAATATCTTGAACCGAAACTTCGGGTAAACTTTTTATTTTACTCATCCGCTCAAAAGCTAAAAAAGCTTCTTCACTTAAAGGATATTGAATATAAACCCTTTTATAAACATTAAAAGCATTAGAAAACTTATCGAACTTCTCTAATAAGTTCCCTTGTTTGTATAAGAGCTTAGAAATATTACTCGACGCAAAAAACCTTTTATTTGACGATACTCTTTTAATAGCCTTACTTAAAAATGAAATAGCTACAGAACTCTTCCCTAATTTTTCTAAAACATTAACCTTTAACAACACCGCCTTAGGATAAACGCCCAAAGTAAGCTTATCTTTTAAAGATTTTTCAATTTGCTCTAACGCTGGCTCGAATCGGTTTAAACGAAACAGAGCCTCGGCTAGCTCATATCGCTTATAACTCTGAATTGGCGAAGAAATATTTAAAGATTGTTTAATGCTGTCTACAGCTTCTGCATAATTTCCCAATCGGCTTAAAACTATTCCCGATAAAAATAATGCGGGACCTTTTTTATCTTCTGAAAGATTCTCAGTTAAATATTCTGACAAAGTTTTATGGGCTTTAGTAAAATCTCCTTGATCTGTCAGGACAACCGCTTGATCAATTTTAGAAACTTCCGATTTGGCAAAATCTGGATTCGAGAAAGAAACAAATAAACCTATTAAGAACGATATTAGCGCGGGAGCTTTCGAAAGGATCTTATTTTTTATCATGGCGGGGTTATCCTCAGGAGATACGGGAATGGATATGAAATTTGGCATCTTTTTGAACCAGGTCGTTTGTCTTTTAACGTAGCGACGAGTTTCTTGTTTAATTTCTTTTACAACTTGATCCCATGGCATTTCATCGTTTAAAAATCCGCTTATTTGAGGGTATCCAATACTTTGGAACGGTCTTGAATTCTGACTAATTTTTCGCTTCAATAATTCTTTTACTTCGTCGACCCACCCCTCTAAAATCATTGAGTCAATTCTCTTTTCTACATTTTTATAAAGAGATTCGCGGTCCCATTGTAATAAAAAAAACTTAACGTCGAACTCTTCTTCAAGCGGCGTTCCTTCTCGATGTAATTGAGACAAAGGAATTCCCGTCTGGCGAAATACCGCTAGGGCTCTCTGAATTCTTAAAGGATCATTACACGAAATATTTTCTGCAGATTCTGGATCAATCGCTTCTAGTTCTTCATGAACTCGACACGTGCCCCATTTATCTATTTCAGACTTCACCTGCGCATTAATTTCGGGAGAAACCATTACAGCGCAATCGTATCCTAACATCAGCGTTTTCAGATATAAGCCGGTACCTCCAACCACCAAAGGAATTTTACCTCGTTCAGTAATTTTACGAGCCAAACCCAGAGCTTGAGTTTTAAATTCATATGCATTGAATTTTTCCTCCGGCTCAAGAATATCGATTAAATGATGGGGGATAGTTCTTCTTATTTCTTTACTAGGCTTTGCCGTTCCAATATCAAAATATTTATAAACCTGCATAGAATCGGCGCTAACAATTTCCGATCCAAGCTTATCGGCCAGCTCCAGAGCTGTTGCGCTCTTGCCCGACCCGGTGGGACCGGCAAGGATGATCAAAGGAAGCATAAATTCGTTCCATATTTTCTGAGTAAGATCCGTCTGGTTTATAGATATACATTGATTCTTCTTTTATTGAAGAAGAATCCATTCTTAATTTCTCAGCCTCAACTAGAAAAAATTTCGCAATCGCTCCAGGGCGACCGTGTATATCTCTTAATCTTATTGGGACCAACTGTGAACGGTTCAAAACCTCTAGGACTTCGTTTTTCCGAGCTAGGGGATAGGATAAAACAATTCTTCCATTAGGTTTCAATAACCGAAAAGAAGCTTCAACAAGATCAGGTAGATTTAATTTAATTTCATGACGCGCAAGCGCTTTTATTGGATTGGGATTGACTCGACCACTATTTATTTTTCTATATGGAGGATTACTCAAAATCAAATCGAACGACCCAATCTGAAATTTCTTCGAAATTTCTAAAAAATCTCCATAAATAACTTTTATAAAAGACGATAAGCCGGCAGATTGAACATTTTCCAAAGCAAGATCGCTCAGAACCTTTTGAATCTCTACCGCTACAATATTTAAATCAGATTTTTTTTTTGAAATTAAAATAGGGATAATTCCCGAACCAGTCCCTACGTCTAAAATCTTATATACTGAAGAAACATCTGCGAAATCAGCCAACAAAAACGGTTCTACAGAAAAACGATACCCTTCGTCGCGTTGTTCAATCATAATTTTGTTCCCAATACCAACAAAACAAGATTAGCTTAATCAATAAGTTAGGGCAAGTTTTTTTACTTAAAACCTGCCGCAAATTGGAGTTTTAAAACTTTTAGAACACGGTTACACTATTCAAGGCAAATTATTAACCTGGAACTTAATTAGATGGCATCAATCTAGACACATCCTACAGAAACAAAACTTTAAATAGATGTGTTTTGATCGCTTTATGTCAGGTATTTAATCATCCCCGTAATAATAGGATTTTATCTAAGGAGCGGTCCCAAAATGACCTCTAATTTATTGAACAGAAAAATTCTTTTCGCTTTGGCTTGCGCGACATTTTTCAGTCTATTGCCTACGTTTGGTTTTTCCGCCGACATCGTTTCGGGAAAGATCTCTAAGGTTCGCCTTTACACCGACCGCGCAGAAGTAACTCGCCTTATCCAACGAAAAATTCCCGCCGGGGAATCGCAATTTTCTGTAGGTCCATTGCCAGACTCGGTCCGCCCCGATTCCGTGCGCGTATCGCTAGTGGGCGATTCTCCAGCTCGCCTTGTAAACGTAAAAACAAATCGCGATTATGGCGGCAATTTCTTAAGCGACGACATCGGTAAACAAGAAAAGATCGTTCAATCGATTGAAAAAGAATTGAGAGCAGTGCAAGATCTTTTGAAAACTCTAAACCTTCAATTAGAATTTATCGATTTACTGGTCGAATCGGAATCTGTAAAAGGTAAACCATATTCAAACAGAATTGACAGCGCCCAAACAGGACCAAAAGATTGGGAACAAACTTTAAATTTTGTTTCTACTAGAGGAATTCAATTACACGAAGAACGCAGAAAAGCTGAAGATAACCTCTCTGAGATTGAAAAAAAATTAAATGCGGCAAAGAAAAAACTTCAAGACTTACAATCAGGGGTCAAAAAAACAGCTCATCGCGTAATATTGGATTGGAAAAGCCCGTCGGAATCGAATTTAAATATCGAAATAACTTATCAAGTTTCAAACACCCGTTGGAAGCCTGTGTATCAACTTTCAGCCGACACTGAAAAAAAGAGTTTAACTGTTTTGTATCAAGGAGAAATAATTCAAAAAACAGGAGAAAACTGGGAAAATGTAGAAATGGAATTATCAACAGGTCGTCCGTCGCTAGGCGGCGCTCCTCCTAACCTTTCCCCATGGGTAGTCGATTTTTTACCTCCTCCTCAACAAACCAGAAAACTCCAAAGGAAAATGCTAAACGCTCCCATGGCAATGGATTCGATGGCCGCAATGGAATCGGCTCCAATGATGGCCGCTGGAGCGACGGTCACAGAAAGTGGAAATTCTCTGGTATATACGCTCTTAGATAAACAAACAATTTCTTCAGGGGTTTTTGACCACAGGTCGACTATCGCAGAAAAAAAATTCTCCATCGACTTAAATTATATTAGCATTCCAAAACGATCGGCTTTTGTTTACCTAAATTCCAAAACCATAAACAAAAGCCCTTTTCATTTCCTACAAGGTAGGGGATGGATCTATCTCAACAAAAGTTTTGTAGGAACAGTTTGGATGAACCAAACCGCGCCTGGACAAGAACTTAAGCTTGGATTAGGAGCGGACGAAAATATAAAAGTTGAAAGAAAATTAATTCGTAAAGAAGGGGGAGAAGAAGGTCTATTCGATAAAAAGGATCGGCTCCGTTATATTTACGAGATAGAACTTGAAAATTTCAAAAAAAACGAAATACTACTAACATTAAAAGACCAGCTACCTCTTTCATATCATGAAAATATCGAGGTAAAAACTAACGATATTTCTCCAACCCCCAAAAAAGTGGATGAAAAAAATATCATAACCTGGGAAATTAATTTAAAACCTAACGAAAAGAAAACTGTAAGAATTGATTACCAAGTAGAATACCCCGCCGGAAAAGCAATTAAAGGACTGTAATTGTATTTTCTAAAACTCATTTTATGGTTGGAGCAAGCGTAAAAAACGTGAAACTTAAATTTATAGATCTATTCTGTGGTATAGGCGGATTTCGAATTGCCGCAAAGAATGTTTTTAAGAAACATCAGATAGACAGTCAATGCGTCCTTTCTTGCGATATAGACCAACCTGCGCGCAATAGTTACTTTGCAAACTTTGGAGAAAACCCAAAAGGCGATATCAAACAAATCCTGTCGGAAGACATTCCAGAACACGATCTTCTTTTTGCCGGTTTCCCTTGCCAACCATTTAGTATTATCGGCAAAGGAAATGGCTTTGAAGACGCTAGAGGAACTTTGTTTTTCGAAATTCTTAGAATACTTGACGCAAAGCGTCCTCATGGATTCATACTAGAAAACGTAAAGCGCTTGGTTGGTCATAACAGTGGAAAAACCCTAGATAGAATTGTAGATTCTTTGTCCTCCCTTGGATATTGGGTAGATTACAAAGTTTTAAACGCCTTAGATTTCGGATTGCCGCAGAAACGAGAACGAGTCTTTATCATTGGACTTCTGAAGCCCCCAGCCGAAAATGTCTTCCCAAAAGGCGATAAAAAACCCTTACCCCTTAATCAAGTTTTGGAGCAATCCGTTTCCCAGAAATACTTTGTTTCTGAAAACGTGCGAATTAAACGATTAAAAAAACACAAACCAAAAATTTATCCTTCAATATGGCATGAAAATAAATCAGGTAATATCACCTCATATCCCTACTCATGCGCTTTAAGATCGGGAGCGTCGCATAACTATTTATTGGTCGATGGTCAACGAAGGCTGACTCCAAGAGAGTTTCTGCGACTGCAAGGCTTCCCAGACTGGTTTCAGATAGTCGTTTCCGACAGTCAGATTAAAAAGCAAACAGGTAATACTATTCCCATCCCTGTAGTGGAATCGCTAGTCGAAAAAATATTACCTAATGTACTTCAATCTATCTCATCACGACATACTGCAAAAATAGCTTAATAGCTAACGCTTCAACCTTAACTTGCTCTTCACAATGGTAGACACCTTCTCAAAAGAAGATCGCTCAAACATAATGCGGGCCGTTAAATCTAAAGAAAATAAATCAACGGAAGTAAAACTCATCCATCTTTTTAAAGAAAAAAAATTTAAAGGCTGGAGAAGAAATTATCCCATTTTTGGCAAGCCAGACTTTGTATTTCCTAAACTTAAAGTCGCCGTATTTGCAGACGGATGTTTTTGGCACGGACATAATTGTAGAAACCTTTCCCCAAAATCTAACGCAGAATTCTGGAAGACCAAAATCGCAAGAAATCGAAAGCGCGATAAAGAAGTAAACAAAATATTGAGAGAAAAGGGTTGGTCTATTTTTAGGATTTTTGAATGTAAAATAAAACGTTCTAATTTACCCAAAGGTCTTATCGAAAAACTATCAAACATTTCCAAATAGTGAAAATACCGAAAATTTGGAGAGTTAAAACCCCGGCTTAAAGTTTTTTTCTTTTTATTTCGTTTAAAGAAGTATACTGTTACCAACTCTTCAACTAAATATGGAAAAAGATTATGGACCTTATTAATTCAAATCAATTAATGGGAATAGGGCTGGCCGCTGTTGGATTATTTTTATTAAGCTTGTGTAACAAGCTAGAAAATAAAAGAAAAGAGCAGATGGCAGATCCTCGCTTTATGATTCGTCAAAAAGCGGAAGGCAAAGAAGAATCGCCATATGCGGTTACTAGTTGGGGAACAACATTGACTTTGCTGGGATCGGGCTTTGCTTTAGGCGGAGTATTTTTATTTTTTAAAAATCTTTAAAATTTAAGAGCATCTATAATAATTCGAAATTTTAATTTAAAGCGCCTCGCTCGCCCCTATTTTAAATGGGCGACTAGTGGCCAATTCCCATCTTTAAGTTCCCTTATTTTTTTGCCTACCCATAATTAAGTCTTAACCCATTTATTTCGTGAAATTTCGAATATAACGGATAAGTTGCCAAATCTGCCTATCGGTTAAGTGATGTTCATGCACAGGCATAGCGGTGCCGCTAGACCCTTTCTTAATAATCCAGAATAATTGTCCATCTGGAAGCGACTTCATTATTTGAGCGCATGAAAAGTTTCTCGGCGGAGGGTCCAACCCCATAGATAACCGACCGTTTCCACCCCCTCGATAACCATGACATAAACGACAGGGTGTCGGTTTAGCCTTTTCTTGGTAAAGAATTTCTCCAGCTTTTAAATTTGCTTCGTTTTGGGGAATGGGGTTAGATTTTTTCAAATAAGAGGTGGGAGCTTTTCGCGTATTGCGATTTTGCGGACAAATACCTAATCCTACTAAAACTAATTCGGCGTTACTTTTGAGTTCTAAAAAATCAGATTTTCTTTTTTCGGGAATTGTTGAACTGGCATAAACTTGAAGATCGAAAATAAAATCTCCACAAGTTATCAGAGTTATCCAGATTAATACGCGCGCCATCCGCTCCTATTTAGCAAAGGTTCGAATAAAGGAAATAATCTTCCAAAGCTTTTCGTCCCCTAAACTTCCATACCCTGGCATTAGTTGATTTGGAGAGCCATTCTTCATCACCCAAAACATTTGCCCGTCTGGAATGGTTTTCATGGTTTCCGCACAGGTAAAATTTCGCGGAGGCGGTTCAATATCGACCCCTAACTCTCCTTTTCCATCGCCTTTTGGTCCATGGCAATGCACACAGGCAAGAGATTCCGTCATTTCCATGTATAAGTCGCGGCCATCGGATACATTATTGGAAGAAGCTTTTAAAGGGTTGGTCATTTTTAAATATTCTTCCGGAGCAGACTTAATACTTCTAGGTTGTGGGCAATCTTGAGCAGAAATATTAACAGGAGATACCAAACAAACTGCAATGGAAAGAGCAAGCCATTTCCAAACAACCCGAATTGATTCTTTCCTATGGTAAAAAAGTCTCATTAACGTTTCCTCCTCAACCTCGATTTATCCTTTGTTAAACTTCTTAAATATGTGATCAATTGCCACACCTGCTCATCCGAAAGCGATAAAAAAGCCGGCATAGCGGTTCCTTGAGACCCATGGGTAATTATATAAAACATTTGACCGTCTGATATTTCTTTCATAGTTTCTTTACAGGTAAAGTTTCTTGGTTTTGGGTTAAGATTCGGCATTATCCCCAAACCGTTTCCTAAAGAGCCATGACAAACTTTACAAGCTGTTGGCTGAGCTTCGTATTGAAATAAAGCTTTCCCCTTTTCAACAATATCTCTATTTGGTTTTAATGGATTTTTCATTTTTAAAAATTTATCTGGGGCAGGGGGCGTAGACCTCGCTTGCGGGCAAAACCCAGCTCCTCTTCTCCCTTTCCCATGCAATAGCCTTTGGGAACGATCGCGTCTAAAAGCCAGCAACAATTGCGATTTATTGCAAATGCCAGTTTGAGAACAGCGATTTTTTAGGACTTCTGCAATCTCCGAAGTCCCCTGGATTCCAGCTATTGAATTTTCTACCGGCAAAAAAACAAATAAATAAAGCGCCGCAAAAAAACAAATAAAATACTTTTTGGTAATGAATTGAAAAACATTACTCATTTATTGAAAAACCTCGCAAAAAAAATTTTTCTAACCTTAGAGGGAAACGTTGAAGTAATTAAACGGCTTATATTAGAACAAAAAAAATTATAGGCTCCATAATGATTTTTCATTTTCCGATAAATTGCCTAATAAATAAAATAACTTGCCAACCTTCTTCTTCCGTAATCACCTTTCCCACGCGAACGGGCATACCCGTTCCCGGACTTCCATTTTTCAAAACCCACATTAATTCACCGTCAGATCGGATATCTTGCCACTTCTTATCGGTAAAATCTCTTGGCGAGTGCCCGGGAAGTTTAACTCCTTTTCCATTTTTACTATGGCAAGTAACGCAAAGCCCTTTGCCAAAATAAATCTCCTTTCCTTTTTCTAGAGCTTCGAAATTCCCTTCAAAAGGATTGTCTATATCTTGAGTATTCTCTAAAATCGCTTTGGGGACTCTAGGTTGGTAAATATCGGGGTGAAATGCGTAAACGTCGTTTAGTCCAATCAACATAAACAACAAAATCAGGGTCCACTTCATATTCCGCTCGCACAAAGTTTGATATCGTTTTATTTTTTAGGATCTCGAACTAACCTTAAAAAAGCGTCGGGGCCGCTAATTTTATCCTGATATTCTCGTCCTCCTTGGTCTTTATAAGAAACAACGACGGCTTGTTGCCCTTTTTCTTTACTTGTCCAAGTACTCCAACCAGATCCTTTTGGAAAAATTCGATCAATAAAAAAATAATCTCCATCTTTATCCCTGTTGCGTTTTCGCCGTTCATAAAGGGTTATGGCTTCGTCTGGTGTTGGCAACCTCCAATTCGAATAGCCAAAATATTTTTTATAATTCACTTTTTGTAAGAATTCTTTAGCTTTATACCAATTTAAATGTTTCCCTTCTAACAGCCAGTAATCTTTTTTCATCCACATTAAACCGGTCTTGGAATCTAAAATAGTCCCATCTCCATAATCCAAAAACCGCAAATCCGACGACTTAGAAACAGGTTTGCGCTCTTTGGCCGCTAAAGCTTCTTGCGAACTTAAATAGCCTATAAATATCAATAACAATGAGATCAAACATAAAATCTTACGCAAACTCATGATTCCTCCAGGAAATATGAATATTTTTTTCAAAGGGCAGACGGTTTATATATAGAGTTTGAAAGCTTAACCTCGCTTCGGGAAGGAAAGTGATTGGAAATACAATCTTACATAAAATCTCTAAAATTAGAGCATCTATAAGTTTGCTATCGCTTTGTCCATAACTTTAAGGATAAAGCTGATATTAAATTCGTTTCTTAAATTTTACAACCACAATCAAACCAAGTAAACGATTAATCATATTTATAGTTTCTCCCCAAAATTTTGATTTTTATCAAAGTTTGGAGTTTGTTTTTCAACCCGTTTATCAAGTAAAATAGATAAAATCAATTTAAGTAAGGAGCTCGCCTTATGAAAATATCGGCTAAATGGTTGCATTTTGCAGTACTGAGTTTAGCTTTTACATTTTTACCTTTCTATTCAGCAGAATCTAAACCACGCGATAAAAATCGCTGGGATGAAAAATATGCAACGGAACAATACATTTTTGGAAAAAAACCCATCCTTTTTTTAGAAGATAATATCCATCTTCTTCCAAAAGGAAGGGCTTTAGATATAGCTATGGGCGAAGGTCGCAACGGCGTGTTTTTAGCCAGAAATGGTTTTGACGTAGTTGGAGTCGATATTTCTGCAGAAGGATTGAATAAAGCCCAGCAATTAGCTTCAGAATATGGCGTCTCTATTGAAACCAAAGTTGTCGACTTGGAAAATACGGACTTAGGCACAAACGAATACGATCTAATTATATGTACATACTATTTGCAAAGAAGTTTGTTTCCACAAATTAAAAAAGCCCTCAAAAGCGGGGGAATGGCTTTAATAGAAACATATAATTTAGATTATTTGAATTATTCTCAATTCAACAAAAAATATCTTTTAGGCACAAACGAGCTGCTTGACGTTTTTAAAGATTTTCGAGTCATAAAATATCAAGACTTTGATAACGGCCAGGAAGCGTACTCGAGTATTATTGCCGTTAAACCTTAAGAATCTCATATAATATTTCAAAATTATTGGAGATAAAGATAACTATTGGAAGAATCTACCTACCTTCTTTTTTCCTTTTTGCAGATCTAGCGAACTAATCCCCTTTGTCTAAAATCCAAAACCTTTTTTCTTTGCTATCGAACGCTTTCCCTTTATGGGTAGTCATTGGGGCTTCCTTAGCCTTATGGAAACCAGAAACAGCCACCTGGTTTCAACCAAACTGGATTCCCTTTTTTCTGGGGATTATCATGCTCAGTATGGGACTTACTTTAAAACTAGAGGATTTCAAACGAATAATTGAGACCCCAAAACTAGTGGCAATTGGAGTTGCCCTTCAGTACACAATAATGCCTATAGCGGGTTGGACGCTTGCCAAACTATACAATTTGTCTCCAGATTTTGCGATAGGCCTAATTTTGGTAGCAAGTTGTCCGGGAGGAACCGCGTCAAATGTCGTATGCTTTATCGCTAAAGCTAATGTCGCTTTATCCGTTTCCTTAACAACCGTTTCAACTCTTGTGGCTGTGTTTGCAACTCCACTATTAACCGCTTTCCTAATAAAGATTATTTCTCAAAATATGCCGGGCGGTGAAATAGAAGTAAACACTTTGGGCTTATTATTAAATACGGTAAAAGTTGTTATCCTTCCCGTTACAATGGGAATACTTTTAAATCGCTTATTCCCAAATATAGTTAATAGGGTAACGCCATTCACGCCTTTTTTAGCGGTGCTCTCAATCGTTTTTATTGTGGATTTTATCTTAGCGGTAAAGAAAGAAGCTATTTTGCAGACTGGCGGAAACCTAATTATAGCGATCGTAATACTTCATACTTTTGGGTTTGCCATAGGCTATACAATGCCAAGAATAACAAGGTTATCCGAAAAAAATTGCCACACCATAGCTATAGAAGTTGGCATGCAAAACTCTGGTTTGGCGACAGAACTTGCCAGAAATAATTTTCCTTCCTTCGCCCTAGCCACTGTGCCTGGGGCAATTTCAGCGCTCACACATTGTATTTTGGGTAGTATTGTAGCTGGGGCTTGTCTTTTATTTTCCAAAAAATAATCCTTGAACTTTAAGAAATAAATCTGTGTAGTTTTATAAACATAAACAGTAAAAAATAAAAATACCAAAAAATTTCGATGTTATGAAAATGTAACAAATTTACCATAGAAAAAGTTTGAGAAAAAATCTAAAATATCCTAATTTCAAAATCTCATAAGTTATGATCAACAAATAACTAACAAAATTATTCTAAAAATTTTTCCGTTTTTATATAGGTTAGTCATATTCCCCGGGAGGAAAAAATGAAGTGGACCATCAGAAAAAAACTCATAGTTATTCTCTTATTAATAGGCCTCGTTCCTCTTGTATCACTAGCTTATTTTTCTTATCAAAAAATTAACACTGAATTTCTATTAAATAATAAAAATCGACTTATTGCTTTGAGAGAACAAAAGCAAATGGTTATTGAAGACTACTTCAAAGAAATCCAAAATCAGTTAATAACCTTTTCTGAGGATCTCACAATCATTGATGCAACAAATAAATTTAATAGAACGTTTGAATCCATCGAATCAGAAATTGGAAATAACTATAAGAGCAACGATCAAAAGCTAACAGAAAGATACAAATACCAAATTGAAAATACTCCCGGTTCAAACTCCAATCAAATCAACGATTGGCTTCCCAAAAGTGGAAATTCAAAAATTTTACAAAGTCTCTATATTGGCGAAAACCCTAACCCAATTGGAGAAAAAGAAAAACTTATTAATGCAAAAGACGCTAGTTCGTATACCAAGTGGCATCTGAAATTCCATCCACAAATCAAAAGTTTTTTAGAAAAATTCGGTTACTACGATATTTTTATTGTCGATATTAAAACTGGGGATATTGTGTATTCCGTTTTTAAAGAGGTTGACTTTGCAACCAACTTAATTTCCGGCCCATATAAAGACACCGGTATTGGCCAAGTATTTCAAGCAATCCAAAACGCCAATGATAAAGACTTTACGTATATGACGGATTTTGCCCCATACTCGCCATCTTATAATGCCGCTGCCGCATTTATGGGATCTCCCATTTACGACGGATCTGAAAAAATCGGCGCTCTAATTTTTCAAGCCCCGATAGACAAGATAAATGGTGTAATGACCAATAACAATTCTTGGAAAAAAGTAGGGCTTGGGGATTCGGGAGAAGTTTATTTAGTGGGAGCAGATTTTAAACTTCGAAATAATAGTCGTTTTTTTATTGAAGATCCTAATGGCTTTTTCAAGTTTTTAGAAGAATTAAAGGTTCCTCAAAATACTATTGATAAAATAAAATCCTTGAAAACAACCATTGGAGTAATGGAAGTCCAAACCACAGGATCCAAGGCTGCTATCGATGGCCAAACTGGTTTTAAAATTTTTCCAGATTATAGAGGAGTCGAAGTATTAAGCGCATTTAGTCCTGTTAACGTAATGAACTTAAAATGGGGATTGTTAGCGGAAATCGATAAAGACGAAGCCTTTGCTACTCAAAATTTATTAAAAACATGGAATTTTACTTTTGGAGGAATTGCGATTCTTATAATCTCTTTCATTGCTTACGTAATTGCCAACTCTTTTGCAAAACCGATTTTGGCTTTAGTGAATAGCGCAGAGAATATTTCTAAAGGCAACTTAAAAAATAATCTTCAAATCGCAAAACCTTCAGACGAAATTGGAACTTTGTTGACGGTATTTGAAAGTATGTCAATAAATCTGATGAACTTTATTAATTATTCCCAAGATATTCTTCAAGGTAAAGTGGAAAAAGCTCAATTTGATTTGCAAGGAGATTTCGAAGCTTCATTGTCCCAAATGCTATACACCAAACAAAAAACAAAGGAATTAGAAGATAGAGAGCTAGAGCAAGCCCGCACTCTACAAGATAAAGTCAATAATATGTTGGTCTCAGTTCAAGCCGCTTCTCAAGGAGATCTAAAACAAGAATGTTCAGTTAAAGGAGAAGATGCTATTGGACAAATGGGCGAAGGTATTACCAAATTGTTGAATGATTTTAGAAAAGATATTAGTTCGATTTCTGAAAACTCTATCCAATTAAATACCTGTTCAGAAGAAATGAACGAAACCAGCCAACAGCTAACTGCAAACGCCGAAGAGACTGCAATTCAAGCTAAAGCTGTCGCACAAGCGGCTAATGACGTTAATCAAAATGTCTCAACTGTAGCGGCCGCCACAGAACAAATGACTGCAAGCATAACCGAAATTTCAAAAAGCGCTAATCAAGCCGCTTCGGTAGCTTCAGAAGGCGTTCAAAAAGCCAAATCAACTAATCAAACTGTTGCTACCCTAGGAAAAAGCAGCGAAGAAATTGGTCAAGTTATACGAGTGATTAACGGCATTGCGGAACAAACTAATTTATTAGCTTTAAACGCTACCATTGAAGCCGCTAGGGCAGGAGAAGCAGGAAAAGGATTTGCAGTTGTCGCTAACGAAGTTAAAGAATTGGCAAAGGAAACCAGTAAAGCAACAGAAGATATTTCCCAAAAAATCAGCGCTATTTAAGTCGATAGCCAAAATGCAGCGCAAGCTATATCGGAAATTTCAGAAGTCATAAATAAGATCAATGATATTTCGGGGACGATTGCCGGCGCAGTTGAAGAACAATCAGCTACAACCGCCGAAATAGGTAGAACGCTTTCGGATGTTTCACGTGGAGCCGGACAAATAACTGAAAATATAGAAGGCGTTGCAGCGGCGGCTGAAGTTACTGCAAATGGTTCTACCGAAATGAAAACCACTTCTCAAATAGTTGCAGAAATGTCGGCAACATTGAACAATTTAGTTCGAAAATTTAAGTATTAAAACAAATTGGCGGGGTCACTGATAGGCCATGCCTTTTTCTTTAATAATTTAAAGGAGTCTCTAATAATTCGAAATTTTAGCTTGAGGTAACTCGCTTGCCTTTTGTGTGCAAAGGCAGCTCGTGGCCAAATTCAATTTTTAGAGGTTCCTTTAATATCAAAACCTTTTCTTTCCCTTTCTTCATTCTGTAAAATCAAATCCTCCTACAAGGTTTTAATATTCACTTCCCGCAACTGATTCAAAGTGAGGATACTATTCAAAAAAATTAGTTCTTCAATAGCTTTTTCAGGGTAAGCTATATTCTAAATTTTGACCGCTTCTAATTTTTTTGGAAAAAAATGTCAAATAATTTCGCCGCTATTATCCAGGCCAGGATGGGGTCAACCCGTTCTCCAGGGAAAGTCTTGACTCCATTTGCTGGAGTACCGATGCTCAAACATATCGTATATCGGTTACAAACAATCAAAACTATCGACCAAATCATACTGGCAATTCCAGATACTCCCGACAACGAGCTTTTATGTCAATGGGCAAAAGAAAACTCCATCAAAGTCGCTCAAGGTTCGGAAGACGACGTTTTGCTTAGGTTCATCACGGCGGCAGAGCTCTTTGGGGCAAATCAAATACTGAGAATTTGCGCTGACAGCCCGTTAATTGCAATCGACTTTATGGAAAATTTGGCCGCTCATCACTTAGAAAAAAAAGCGGATTTTTCGGCAGTTTCGGAAGAGGTTCCTATTGGAACTGTTTTTCCGGCAGTATCACTTAAAGCTTTAAAGTATATTGCCAATCGATCAAACGAAAATCGCTATCGTGAACATGTAACGACTTATATAGAGGATCATCCTCAAGATTTTACAATCGCGCAGCTTCCAGCTCCTCAATATCTAAAAAATAAGCCTTTTCGCCTTACGGTGGACGTAAAAGAGGACATAGAAATCATGAAAATTATTTTTGATCGATTTTTTGAGGTTAACCACCCTGTAATCGATTTAAAAGAAGTCATTACATTTTTAGAGGATAATCCAAAGGTTGCTAAAATTAACGCTCATGTAAAACAAAATAATTGGCGACAAGATTAATAAGCATATTTCTAAAAAATCATTAAAATAAATTAGATGAACAAATTAACGTTAACACCTTTAAAAGTCGGCAGTTTTGAAGTGGGTCCCAATCGTCCTCCATTTATTATTGCCGAAATTGGCATTAATCATAATGGGGATATGGAACTCGCTAAAAAAATGATTTTGTCGGCTAAAAATGCAGGAGCTTCCGCTGTCAAGTTCCAATCATGGAAAATAAATAAATTGACTGCAAAAAAATCGGTTAAGGCAGAACATCACCTAAAAGATTTGGGCTGCGACGGCGAAGTTTACGATCTTTTAAAAAAAGTTGAATTCAAAAAAGCAGATCACTTTAAAATTAACAAATTTTGTAAACAAAATGACATAATTTTTATGTCTTCAGTTTTCGACGAAGAAGGTTTGGAGCTATTAGAAGAAATTGGCGTTGTCGCCCATAAACTAGCATCTATGGATCTGAACTATATAGATCTTGTTAAAAAAGTGGCTAGAACCCAAAAACCATTAATTATTTCGACAGGAATGGGGACGCTTGGAGAAATCGAAAAAGTAAAAGACGCTTGTCTTGCAGAAGGAAATGAAAAACTCATCTTTTTGCATTGTGTCTCAAACTATCCGCCAAAAGTAGAAGATTGTAATCTTCTGGCAATGGAAACGATTCGAGACACTTTTAACGTATTGGTTGGGTATTCCGATCATACAATTGGAGTGGAGGTCCCTCTAGCCGCTGTTTCCCTGGGAGCCTGTTTAATAGAAAAACATTTTACGCTAGATAAAAAAATGCCCGGCCCCGACCAACCTGTTTCCGCCGACCCTGACGAATTATCTCAAATTTCTGAGAGATCTAAAACTATTGTCGCAGCCTTAGGCAGCCCAATAAAAAAACCTGTTCCTGCAGAATTTGCAATGATGGATTCTTGTCGACGTAGCGCAATAACTAACCGAACTGTCAAAAAAGGGGAGGTTTTTACTCGAGAGATGATTGATTTAAAACGACCCGGTAACGGGTTTTCTCCAGAAGAATTAAAAATGATTATAGGAAGAAAATCCACCACGAACTTAGCCGACGATACTTTGATTCTGCCTGAACATTTAGGAGAATTAGGTTGAAAAGCTTAAAGTAAGGGAAATCTATTTCTCGTTACAAATTATTTAGAATATCAACGATTCTATCGATTCCTTCTCCATCTACTAGTCCATTCCATCTTTCTGAAAGCTCTTTCAACCTGTTGGGATTTTCTAAAAAATAGTTCAAATCGTTTTCTATTTCATTTGACCAAAGGCCTGTATTACTTGTTCGATCCAAAATTCCATAATCGCGAAATTTGAAGGCATTATCTTTCTGATGATCTACCGCTGAAACAATAATTGCGGGAGTACCCGTTAAAGCTAATTCCGATAAAGTTCCTAAACCTCCTGTTGAAATTACTAAATCGGCGGTTGTCATTAATTCTGGTAGACATGAAACGTTGGACATTAAATTAACGCGCAGGGTAGATTCTGAAATTTTTTTCTGTATCGATTGGATATCAGAAACA
>JAYOZP010000001.1:260029-270005 GCA_038154245.1 Nitrospinales bacterium
AACACTAAACTAATTTCAAAATTCAAGGAAATAGAATTAAAAAAATCCAACGACTTCAGCGAAAAGTTAGCGACATCGGTTCCGCCAAAGGTTAAAAGAATTTTTTTTAATTCAGTGGGAGGTTTCCATCCATTTCTGAAAGGTTTAAATTCGGGAGACATTAATAGGTATTCAACGCCGTTAAAAAGCCTACAACCAGAACTAAAGTATTCTTTCGACTTTAGCGTCTCTCGAATGCCTTGAAACGCAATATCAAAATGACTAATTCCTTCAGGAGGAACATCCATCCCAACATATTTTGTTTTATCTACACGATGGAGCTGAGACCAAAACTCTTTAGGCCACGACCAATGATCTATAACTAAAAATTCCGGATTTTGCTGAGAAACCCATTGATTCAAACGTTGGATTTTTTGATCTTCCGACCAGTTTTTAGGAAAAATTATCGTTTCGAAATCTTTTTCTGCGATTAAACGATTTGATACTGGGTCCTCGGTGGTGAGAAAAACTATTTTAAAACCTTTATTTTTTAGAGCATTTGCAAGCCAGATTGATTTATAAATATGACCCAAACCGATCTTAAATCCTCCATCGGCTCGAATTCCTAAAATCATTTTAAAAACCTCGCAAGCCCAATACTTTTTAAGAATGATTTATTAATTGCCACAATTAATAATCATATTGAAAACCTATAATTGTATAGGAGTCGCCTTTTTTAATACCTGTGGCGGGATTATTATTATAGTCAAAAATATGGCTGAGCTTTAACCCCCAACTTTCTCCCATATTATTTTTTAATCCAAACTCGTTTCTTAAAATATAATCCCCAACCGAATCTAGGTTTGGAAAAATAACAAACTGATTAGTTATTCGCGTAAATTTTGTAATCTGATATCCAAAATCACTTGCAGCGCGCGCAGTTGCATATTGTTTGTCGTCTCCAGTTTTTAAATCATCAGAAAAGTACGTAATTCCAGCTTCAAAGCTTAGCTTTTTCTTTGTTTCATCCCAAATTTGATATCCAACTCCTGGGCCTATAGAATAACGTAAATTTAAATTCCTAAATCTATCTTTATAACCGTCAAAATTTAGCGTGCCATAGATTTTAGAACCAAAAAAATGCTTGAAGCCTACATTGCCGGAAGTATTCCTTGTCGTTACGTTACCGTCGTCTTCGGCATATAGGGTTAGAAATTTTGCCGCAAACTTATCCTTTTCTAAATCCAAAGCGCCTTCGGTTCCAAAAGAACCAGTCACTCTTTCCACGTTTCCGGATTGATGCGTCGCTCCAAAATTTACGTTTCCAGTCCATTTTCTTTCTTCTTTCTCAGGTTCATTGATAGATTCAAGTTCTTCCCAATTTACCATCGCTTCTTTTTTTCCTTTTCCAGATCGAATCGCCAACATTCCGTCTGGAGCAGGCTGAACTTTTCCTTTTACAACCCAACCATTCTTAAGTCCCAATTTGACTAGCGAATCGCTTTTAAATCGCTTAATTTCGGAAAAATCTATTTTTATTTCCTTAGAGTATTTTGTCGAAATTGTTAATACACCATCGACTAATTTTTGTATAGTTCCCGAAATTCTATCGCCATTTTTTAATACAACTTCATCAGCAGAGCTGAAGCTAACCAAAGCTAAGAAAGAAAAAAGGCTAAAGAAGGTTGATACTGAAATTAAACGAAAATACTTCATTAACTATGCGCCTCCAAAAAAATTCCACACAAACCCAGGAGAAATCAAAAATGGAATGGATATACTTGATAAAACTAAACGGAAAAGAAAATTGCCCGTAAGACTTAACAGTTAAAATTTTAATTAGTTAAATTTATATAAATTTTAATTAATTTTCAATAATTAATTAAAAACAATTACCCAAAAAATGTCGCCGCAGTAGATAAAAACGAATGTTTTGAGAAATTGAATACAGATACTTCGGCTTAAAAAAATATTAAAAAGTTTCTGAAATTTTTTTTCGAAGTGTTATGAAAATAAATAGAAAGGGGAAGGGATTTTGAAAATACCAAAATCTATTTGAATTAATTATAGGGTGGTTCTTAGGGGAGGGCTTTAAGCGCCTATTTTAAAAAGCCAAAAATTGCTAAACTACGGGGCGACTATTTGTTCATTCATCATAAATAAAAATACGATTTTTATTACTTATTATGGCTTTCTAAAATTTTATTAACGATATTTGTAGTGGAAAGTCCTTGAACAATAGGAATAAGTTGAACACGGGCGCCATAACCTTCAACGATTTCGCGGCCCACCACTTCGTCTATTGAATAATCGTCTCCCTTGACTAAAATATCGGGACGAACTTCACGGATCAATTCTTCAGGGGTATCTTCGTCAAAAATTGAAATATAATCGACATATTTCAAAGCGGACAATATATTCGCCCTTTCTTCTTGGCGTTTAATAGGACGCTCTTCGCCTTTTAAACCCCTAACGGATGCGTCGCTATTTAGACCAACCACTAATATATCGCCTAAACTTTTTGCTTTTTGCAAAAATTCAATATGTCCGCCATGAATGAGGTCGAAACATCCATTTGTAAAAACCACTGTCTTACCGGTAGACTTTGCTTGACTGGCCAGCCTCTTCAAATCGTCTCGTTCTAAGATTGTCTTAGAAGTCCTCAACATCTCTTCTTCTAAAAACTCGTTAAGTTCTTTCAAAGAAACTGCGGCTGTTCCAACTTTACCGACGACAATACTTGCGGCCATATTTGCCAACCTCGCGGCTTCGTCATATTCGAAATCACTAAATATTGCCGCTCCAAAAACGCTTATAACAGTGTCGCCCGCTCCTGTAACGTCGTAAACTTCTTTTGCAACCGTGGAAATGTTAACGGGTTCTTTTTTGCTTTGAAACAAAGTCATCCCATCTTTCCCACGCGTTATTAACAACGCTTCGCACTTAGCAAGTCCAATCAAATACTCTGCGGATCTTTCTAAATCTGCGTCGTTATTTATCTTAATAGGGGAGGCGGCTTCAACTTCTTTCAAATTAGGGGTAATGATAGTCGCGCCTTGGTAAGCGGAAAAATCGGTTTGTTTTGGATCGATAATAACAGGTTTTTTAGAGTTTCTAGCTCGGTGCATTACCGAATTTAAAATCTTAGGAGTTAAAACTCCTTTTAAATAATCGGAGCAAATAGCTCCATCCATTTCAGGGAGAGTTTTATTGATAAAGGAAATAAATTTCTTTTCTGTTTCTTCGGTAATAGGCCTATTATCTTCTTTATCAATTCGCAGAATTTGTTGACTATGAGCAATCACTCGAATTTTACTTGTGGTTGGTCGATGGACAAACCTATATATGCCTTCGGTTCGGATACCTCTTTCCTGAATTAATCCGAGTAACCGATCTCCTTTTTCATCCTGCCCAATGGCTCCAACAAGATAAACCTCGCAACCAAGCGCTACCAAATTATTAGCGACGTTTGCGGCGCCGCCAAGCGCCATATTTTCCGATTTAGATTCTAAAACTGGAACGGGGGCTTCTGGAGAAACGCGGTTAACGCTACCCCAAATATATTCGTCTAATATTACGTCGCCAATAACTAATACTTTTGGTCGTTTCTGACTATCGAAAAAATGTTTAAATTTTGATTTCACGATTTATATTGTCTACCCATTAAAAATAATCGATGAAAGCTTTATCAATAATTTTAAATTTGCTTTTTTTAAACGCCGCTTTCAAGAATTTCACAAATAATATGTCCAATTGTAATATGGGCTTCTTGTATACGAGCCGTATCGCTAGAAGGAACCACAATTGCAATTTCCGCTTCGTCTTTAGCTTTGCCTCCGCTTTTACCCAACAGCGCTATTGTCTTGGCGCCTTTTTCTTTGGCTTTTTTCAAAGCGCGGACTACGTTTTCAGAATTACCGCTAGTGCTAAACCCTATAACTATATCTCCTTTTTGGGCCAAACCGTCAACTTGCCGTTCAAATACAAAATCGTATCCATAATCGTTACCAATAGCGGTAAGAGCGGAAGTATCTACAGTTAAAGCAATCGCTGGAAGAGCGGGGCGTTCTTTTTTATAACGTCCTATAAACTCTGCCGCAATGTGTTGAGCATCGCCGGCGCTGCCTCCATTTCCCATTAAAAGAATTTTTCCACCGCTATCAAGGCTTGATCGAATCGCGTTGATGGCTTTTTCAATATCTCCTGAAAGAGTATCCGCTATGACTCGTTTTAAATCCGCGCTCTCATTTAAAAATCGCTTAATCTCTTCCATATTCTACCTTATAAAACTAGTGACTTTTCTATTCTAAATCATTCCTTCATCAGCAAAACTGTAAAAGGCGCCGTCGCCAATTATAATATGGTCTATCATCTTTATTCCTATAATATCGCCAGTTTTGCGCAACCGATGCGTTATTTCAACATCTGCCTGACTTGGAGTCGGGTCTCCGCTTGGATGATTATGAACTAAAACAAGAGACGCGGCAGATTCTTTAATTGCAGAAACCATAACTTCTCTGGGATGAACGACGCTGGCGTTTAAAATGCCTTCGGAAACCGAGATATCTTTAATCAACTTTAACTTGGGGTTTAGCAAAGCCGCCCTTACCACTTCCTTCTTTTTGTTCTTAAGAAAAGGCGAATAAAAGTCGACAAAATCTTGACTACATCCAAACTTAGGTCTGGATTCAGCTCGCTGGGATACCAACCGTTTTCCCAATTCAAAAGCCGCTTTTATTTGAGCGGCTTTTGCTTGGCCAATGCCGGGCACAGAACACAATTCATTTATCGACGCGCCGTCAATCTGATTAACTCCTCCAAAGTTCTTTACCAATTCCAGGCAAAGATCAACGGCGTTTCGTTTCGTCGCCGGATCTCCAGAACCAATTATTACGCTCAGTAGCTGGGCGTCAGAAAGCGCAGAACTTCCAAATTTTATTAAACGCTCGCGAGGTCGTTCTTCTTCCGGCCAATCCTTAATCGAATAACCGTCATTCTTCACGATTTTCCAGAGTTCTCGGAGTTTAACGCTTGCTTAAAATAATCAATTGTAGAAGCCAATCCTTTATCTAAAAGAACCTTAGGCTCCCAGTTCAACAACTTTTTAGCCTTAGAAATATCCGGTCTACGAACTTTGGGATCGTCCTCCGGCAATTCTCGCTCCACAATCTTACTCTCGCTTCCAGTGGCTTGCAAAATTTTCTCGGCCATTTCACGAACGCTCATTTCGATAGGGTTTCCAATGTTTACTGGATCATGAACGTCTGATTGATGTAGCTTAAAAATTCCTTCTATTAAATCGCTCACAAAACAAAAACTCCGAGTTTGGGAACCATCGCCATACACAGTTAAGTCTTTACCCGTCAAAGCTTGAATTAAAAAATTAGGAATAGCTCGACCATCGTTTAAGCGCATTCGTGGACCATACGTGTTAAAAATTCTTACGATTTTAGCGTTTATGCCATGACTTCGATGATAGGCCATGGTCATGGCTTCGCCAAAACGTTTAGCCTCGTCGTAAACGCCTCGCGGACCTACCGTGTTGACATTACCCCAATAAGTTTCAGGCTGGGGATGAACAACAGGGTCTCCATAAATTTCCGAAGTGGAAGCTATTAGATAACTGGCATTTTTAGCTTTGGCCACTCCAAGAGTGTTATGGACTCCTAACGAACCTACTTTTAACGTTTGAATAGGATATTTTAAATAATCAGGTGGGCTTGCGGGAGACGCAAAGTGGAACACACAATCTAAATCGCCGTCAATATTAATATATTTGGAAACATCGTGACGTACAAATTCAAAATTTGGACTATCGATATGTGCAATATTATCTTCGCTCCCCGTGATCAGGTTATCCATGCAAATAACCGAATAACCTTTTGCGAGCAAATAATCGCACAAATGAGATCCTAAAAATCCAGCGCCTCCGGTGACTAACGCCCGTGCCATATAAAACCCCTTTTAATTGGGAGCCGACTCTGCGGCTGCATCCAAAAACCGTTCTCCTTTGGAAATTGGGTTGCCTCTCAAAAAACTCTGAGTCGGCATTACTCCCTTTCCTTCCGGTTTCAATTCTTTTACGATCAAACGTCCCTTACCCGTTCCCACTTCAATGCCGTAATCTGAAACTCGGGCGACAACTCCAGGTTCATCGCTCTCTTCTCCAGACACTGTTTCAGACTTTATTACAGAAATTCTTTTTGAACCGTAAAAAGTATAAGCTCCTGGCCAAGGCATAAAACCTCGCACTTGATTATGTAACGTTTCTGCGCTTTTATCCCAAGATATTAAACCCTCTTCCTTTTTTAATTTTGGAGCTAGAGTGGCTTCCGAATCGTTTTGAGGCGTTAACTCCAACTTACCTTGCGCCAATAAATCCAATGTCTCTATGGTTAACTCCGCTCCAACTTGAGACAATTTCTCAGCTAGCGTAACGGCATCGTCCTCCGATGTTATGGATACATTTTTTTTCAAAAGCATATCGCCTGTATCCATACCTTCGTCCATTTTCATGGTAGTAATCCCAGTTTCGGTATCGCCATTTAAAATTGATCTATTTATTGGTGCGGCGCCTCGATACTTTGGTAATAAAGAAGCGTGAATATTCATGCAAAACCACTTGGGGATTTCTAAGACTTCTTGCCGTAAAATTTGTCCATAAGCAATCACGATAAACATATCTGAACGTAATTGATATAAATCGTCAATAAATTTTGGGTTAGAGGCTTTCTCAGGTTGAAATACTTGCAATCCTTTTTCCAAAGCAAATTGTTTAACTGGAGAGGGTTGCAACGCTCGACCTCTGCCTTTTGGGCGGTCCGGTTGGGTAACGACTCCAAGTATTTCGTGGTCTGCTTCGTATAATGTTTTAAGGGTTGGAACGGAAAAATCAGGCGTCCCCCAAAAAAGGATTTTCATTGTTGCACAACCTTAATCAACTTAAGCGCGATCATTTTGAACTGCCTTTCATTTCTCGCAACCTCTTTTTAAATTTCCGCTTTAAAATATCTCTTTTAATTCGGCTCAGCTTATCCCAAAATAAAATTCCTTCAAGATGGTCCATTTCATGTTGCAATGCGCGCGCAAGGAACCCTTCCGCTTCTAAACGCACATCGTTTCCGTCTAAATCGACTCCCTTCATTTCCACTCGATTGGCTCGCTTGATTTCCGCAAAAATTTCCGGGATGCTCAAACAACCTTCTTCTCCAATCTGTTCTTCTTCCATTGACGTTATTTTTGGATTAATTATGGTTATTGGGTCTTTCTTTTCGGTCCCAATTCCTCTATCGACAACAATTAATTGAGAAGAAACTCCAACCTGATTGGCCGCAAGTCCAGCGCCGGGAGCGTCATACATGGTATCGATCATATCTTGCGATAAGACTGATAATTCTCCATCGATATTTTTAATTTCCTTGCAAGCCTGACGTAAAACAGGATCAAGACAATTGACAATTTTTAATATAGACACAATCTTAACGAAGAGAGGTTAGGAAAGTCGATTGACGTTAGTCGGATGAAAATTTTAATATATGGACGGTAAAAAGTCATTACAATTTGGTTGTGAAGCATATAAACAAATTCTTTTAGGTCGTATATTCAGCGTTTATTTTAACGTAGTCGTAGGAAAAATCGCAGGTCCAAACCTTCGCGCTCTCAGTCCCTACGCCAAGGTCAACCTCAATTTGAATTTCCTTTTTTTTCATCAAATTATCTACTTTTTTCTTTGGAAACTGAATAGGAACCCCCGCCTGAGCCAAAGTCTGGCCTTCAATCGCGACGCTCACTTTTTCAGGATTTAACGAAACTCCAGAGTCGCCAACAGCGCAAACAATGCGCCCCCAATTTGGATCTTCTCCAAATAAAGCGGTCTTAACCAGATTTGAAGTAGCGATTCTCATACCTGCTTTACGAGCTTCTTTTAAAGATCGAGAGCCCGAGACGGTAATGGTAACAAACTTTGTGGCGCCTTCGCCGTCTCTAACAATTTTTTGCGCGAGTGTTTGGCATATATCCGTCAAGGCGGCTAAAAAATTCTTGAATGAAGATCCCTTACCATTAATTTTAGAATTACCTGCCAAGCCGTTTGCCAACGCCAATACGCAATCGTTGGTGCTACACTCCCCGTCAACTGTTATCGAATTAAAAGACGCGTCTGTCGCTAATTGTAAAGCCTTCTTTAAAGTTTTCTTATCAATGTTGGCGTTTGTAAAAACAAACCCCAACATAGTCGCCATATTGGGATGGATCATCCCCGACCCTTTCGCAATGCCAGCTAGAACAATCTCTTTTTTACCTTCTTTGTATCTAACCTCCGCCATCTTAGACACCAAGTCGGTCGTCATAATTCCTTGGGCCGCTGGCCTCCATCCTTTATCGGACAAAGCTTTCACTAGTTTTGGTATAGCGCTAATAATTTTGGGAGTGGGTAAGGGCACCCCAATAATTCCGGTTGAGGCGATGAGCGTTTGGCTAGCCTTAATGTCCAATTCCTTAGCGACACCGCCGCAAATAGTCTTGCAATCTTCCATTCCTTGCGGACCCGTGCAAGCGTTGGCGTTGCCGCTGTTAACTATAACGGCCTTAAATTTTTCTACTTTTGCCAATCGACGCTTGTTGTAAATTACCGACGGAGATTGAACTCGATTCTTTGTAAATACCCCAGCCGCTATTGCCGGCACATCGGAAACAACCAAAGTCAAATCCTTGGCGCCGCTTGGCTTGATCCCAGAAACAATTCCAGTGGCTTTAAACCCTGGAACCAATCCTATTTTTTTTTGTTTCGTTATTTTAGACATTTCACAATCTACAAAAAATCTTTTTCAATGAATCTATTAAGGATATATACCGGGAAAATCCAACCCAACTCTTTCATCCAATCCCATCATTAAATTCATGTTTTGTATTGCTTGACCAGACGCTCCCTTGACCAGATTATCGATGGCAGTGGTGATAACCGCACGATTGGTTCGCGGATCTATCTCTACGCCTATATCGCAAAGATTTGAATGCGCTACATAATGAGTGTTTGCGTATTTTCCTTGATCCAAAACGCGCACAAAAGGCTCGTTTTTATAATAGTCCGAATAAACGGATCTCAAGTTATCTTCAGAAACAGACTGGTTAAAACTAATATAAAGCGTGCTTAAAATTCCCCGAGTCATCGGAATAAGATGAGGAGAAAAAGTGATCCGAATTTTTTCTCCCGCCAACTTTGTCAGTTCCTGTTCAATTTCTGGAGTGTGACGATGTCGAGTTAAGTTATAAGCGGAAAAACCGCCATCAACTTCACAAAACTGTGTTCCCATGCTCTCTTTACGACCAGCTCCAGAAACCCCTGATTTTGAATCGGCAATGATAGAATCCAGATCCGCCCAATCAACAGCCATCAAAGGAGCCAGGCCTAAAATAACGCTGGTTGGATAGCAACCGGGGTTAGCGACTAAATCAGCTGTTTTAATACGTTCTCTATGTAGTTCGGGCAACCCATAAACCGCATCTTCTAATAACTTTGGGTTTTGGTGGGGCGTGTCGTACCACTTTTCGTAAACTTGAGGGTCCGACAAACGGAAATCGGCGCTAAGGTCGACAACTTTTTTGGCGATGCCGCGAAGTCGTTCAACATGAACCATAGAAGCTGTATGGGGTAAAGCTAGGAAAAGTACGTCGCAGTCGGGGAGCTGCGAATCAAGCGGGACCAATTCATGCTGGACCCAGCCTTTTAAAGAAGGGAATACTTGTGAAAGACATTTCCCTTTATGTTGTTCGGAAGTGAGGGAAACAAACTGAATGTCGGGCCTGCGGACTAAAAACTGGACTAATTCTAGACCAGTATAACCAGTAGCCCCGGCTATACTAACTTTGATCATAACTTTAGCTATATTGGAAACGGCTTCCAGAAAAAAAGAGCCGAATCCTTATAACTGAAAGCCTGTCAAATTATCGTTTGGAAAATTGGAACCGTTTACGAGCGCCTTTTTGACCATATTTCTTC
>JAYOZP010000002.1:0-180097 GCA_038154245.1 Nitrospinales bacterium
AGCCGCCTTTTATTTTGGATTTTTCTGTTTTTAGAACCAGGTTTTCAATTTCAGATAATCCTCTGTACAAGGCGTTTTTTTGTTCATCTTGGGCAATCTGTGAGAATATTTTTTCAGCGAAATTAGTGTGATTTAGGCTCAAATAACCTAGACCCAGCAGGTATCTACTTCGGGCCTTTCCCTCTTCGTTAGGAAATAAAGCAATTAAATTGTTGTAAGCCATTAAACAGGAATAGGGAGTTTGATCTGTTTTTGGACAAAGATCCGCCGTAATTTGAAGAGCTTGTCCATAATCTTCAGGAAAAGGTATCAACCCTTTTTCTGGAATTTTCCAGATATCGATATCTTTTTTTCGATCGGAAGTAATGTACAAACTATCTTTTGAAGCTTGAGGAAATAAATCGTGTGCGGAGCTATCTGTTAATTGAATTGGCAATTTTGAAGGCGGGAAAGAAACCGACCATAAATTGGGTCTATCTTCAATTGTTACGGCGTTATCGCGATTTGTATCATCGCGATAACGCGTGAAGTATATTTTTTTTCCATCGGGAGACCAGGTTGGAGAAACGTCGATGTCTGCGCCCTTAGTAATTTGAATTAAAGAATTTGTTTTTAAGTCTTTAACCCAAATTGAAGGGTTAATTTCTTTTTTCTGAGAAACAAACGCTAATAAATTGCCATCATAAGAGATAGAGGGGTTAACTCCTTGAACTTTATCTATTTCAGTTTCTATTTTTGTATCGATATTAATTTTTTTGATTTGAGTGTCAAATAATCCGGAGCTTTTAGATGAAAAATAAATAGATTTTCCATCGGGCGACCAGGTCGGATTTTTGTCTTGGGTTTTACCATCGGTTAATCTACGGGCGTTGTCGATCCCTTTTTTAGGAGCTACAAACTTCAAAGGAAGGATGTATAAATCCCCTTTTGGATCTGAACGGTTAGATATAAATGCAAGCCATTCGCCATTTGGGCTGATTGCAGGAGAATTGTCGGCCGAATTATGGAAAGTCAATTGCCGATCTGGCGGGGGCGCTGGTTCTAATTTTTTTAACCAAAGGTCTAGATTACCGGATTTTTCCGATACGTAAACTAAGGTTTTTTCATCGCGCGAAATGGCAGCGGCAAAATCTTCGCCTGGATTTGAGACGATTTGTATCGCTTTCTCATTGATATTATTGGCAATAACCCATCCGGGGTAAAAAATTACCGAAAGAAATATGAGAAAAACAATCCATAATGATTTTCTGGTTTTAAATTCCTTCATCTTTCTTTTAATTCTCCCTTTCATTGAAAGCTAGTGACGTTTTATTAATTATAACGGAATCTAAAAGTCTGGTACGGTTTAATTGTATGTGGATAAAGCGAACTCAGGGCCTCTTACGACAAACATTTGCTTGTAAAAGTGGGAAAAATGTTTTAAAAGGGTCGTTTACGCATAAAATTCCGGTCAAAATGTTTCAACAATAGAAAGCGATCTAGGTCGAGAAAATGACAGCTAACATTAATTTTGCCGATATGAAATGGTGGGCTTTGACCCCCGAATTGGTCCTTTTAGTTACGGCTTTTAGCTTATTAATTTTAGGGCTTAAAAAGGATTTTGATTCCAATGAATTTTTATCACGGGCGTCCCTAATTGGGGTTGGGGTTTCTCTCCTGGTTTCGCTAATTTTATGGGGACAAGTACCTTCAGTTCTTAACACTGAAAATCCTGCAATTTTTAGCTCCGCTTTGATAAATGATCGGTTTTCTCAGACGTTCAATATTATTTTTCTGTTGATGTCGCTTTTTGCTATTTTTGCTACTTTTCGTTTTCCTAAATCAGACCATGAAAATAAACCGGAATATTTTTCGTTAGTTTTATTAGCGGTTGTCGGAATGATGTTTTTGGCCAAATCCGGCACAATGATTGCCGCTTTTGTTTCCCTGGAATTATTTTCGATAGCGCTTTATATCCTTTGCGGTTTTACTGCAAAACATGGAACAGGTATAGAAGGACCAGGCGACGATGCAAACCTGAGTTGGTCTGTTAGAACTTCTCAAGAATCTGCGATTAAATATTTTTTAACAGGAGCTTTTGCTTCTGCGATTCTCATCTATGGGATGGCCTTGATTTATGCCGGTACAGGCACAACTGAAATCCAGAGGCTTGCCGATGAAATTCATAATAACCCTTATAGCAGTAATTTATTGGTCTATATGGGAATTGCCTTATTGTTTGCGGGGTTGGCTTTCAAAGTATCGCTAGTGCCGTTCCACTCTTGGACTCCGGATGTTTACCAAGGTTCGCCGACTCCTATAACTGGGTTTATGTCTGTTGCTACCAAAGCCGCAGCATTCGCTTTTTTGGCCCGTGTTTTTTATGGCGCTTTACCAGAGTTGCAAAGTGTTTGGATGCCTTTCCTATTTGGAATTTCAGTTATTACGATGTTAGTTGGAAACACTACGGCGATTTTTCAAACTAACGTTAAACGCATGCTAGCTTATTCTGGAATTGCGCATGCTGGCTATTTATTGATTGGAATCGTAGCTAACAACCAAGAAGGCATGGCAAGCGTTATTTTTTACCTCGGAATTTATTTATGTATGAACCTGGGAGCCTTTGCCATTGTATATATTTTAGAAGGCGAAGGAGAAGAAGCGAATTCAATTAATCGGTTTAGAGGTCTTTCAAAACGTAATCCTTACCTGGCTTTTGCTATGGCTTTGTTTATGGCTTCTCTTGCTGGTTTCCCTCCCACTGCCGGATTTTTTGCGAAATTTTATTTGTTCATATCCGCTATTAAAGAAGGATATGTACTATTAGCGGTTCTAGCTGTTGTCGCTAGTATGATTTCTGTTTATTTTTATTTAAGAATCATCGTTTTAATGTATTTTCGGGAAAACTCAGAAGAAGATTCGCTTGAGATTTCTAAAGGCATGGGCGCTTTGATTGCTTTTAGTTCGGCGGCTATCGTTATGGTTGGTATTTTCCCATCTGGTTTTATGCATTTGGCCCTTTCATCGATTCCCTTCTAAGCCAGATTAACGATAATTTTTAGCAGTTCTCCTCTATTACCTTTCACAAAAATCCCCTCCTAAGTTTCTGGAAAGTTTATAATGATTTGAATAGTTTCTTTTTTATGGATTTGAACAAAGAAGCTATGAATCGATATAAAAATAAGAAAATTTCAAAATTTTTTACCGCCTTTAAATAATATGAAGAGTGTATATCTTCTTATTTTCATTTTAGTCTCTTTTCTGATATCTGCTTGTGAAAGCGAACCCGAAACCCCTGAGCAACAAATAGCGAAATATACCTCTTTCGTAAAAAAAGACGAGGGCGATTACGAATCCTATTACAAGCTAGGTATGTTGTATATGAATCAAAAGCAATACGACAAAGCCGCAGATAGTTTTAGGAATGTCATTCGTAAAAAAAAGAATTACCTCGATACTATCGCTAAGTATGGCTTAGCTTTTTTTTATTTAGGAAAATATGATAAGGCCGAAGTTCAACTTAAAAAGGCTGTTGCTATTAACCCAAAGGACGTCGACTCGATAACGGTTTTCGCCACCGTAGCGTTAAAAAAAGGCAATTTTAGAAAAGCCGCTTCTTTGTTTAAGATGGCCCTTAAAAAAGATCCTAAACAACCAGACGCCAACAACGGCCTTGGTTTAGCGTATGACGGGCAAGGCCAAACACAGAAAGCCATTAAAATTTGGGAAGATTCTATTAAAGTCGATCCGAATAATATCGAAGTTAGAAATAATTTAGGAGTCGCTTATCAAAAAATAGGGAAATTAGAAGAAGCGCTAGACCAATTTGACGAGGCGTTAAAAATTCAACCTGACCATTTAAACAGCATGGTTAATAAAGGCGTGGTATTGGCAAAAATGGAAGAATATAACAAGGCAGTATCTGTCTTAAGAGCGGCCCTACAAGTGGAGTATGAAGTTCCAATGCCTCATGCAGTTTTAGGTTGGGTTTATGAAAAAAAGGGAGAGTATAGGACTGCTATGGATTCTTTAAAAGAAGCTGTACGGTTGAACCCTAAAGATGAAAAAAGCTATCAGGCTTTGGGTAAAGTTTACGCGGAATTAAAAAAGTTTTCGCTTGCTATTGCAGCCTATAAAAAGGTTATTGCAATGAACCCTCGAAACAAATACGCATACTTTAGTTTAGGAAAACTCTACCATGTAAAACAAGATGGAAATAGCGCGGTAATGAATTCTATTTGGGCGGAAAAATTATTCCGCGAAGATAAGCAATTAGATATTGCCGATAAAGCGGCGGCAAACTTAAAGGAATACTACAAAATATATCAACTGAAACCAGAAACCTTTGCGGCGATTACAAAAGGAAAAGCTCTTCCTAGGTCTTTTTCTAGTCCTTCTAATGTTGCCACTCGATAAGGATGGATTATTTTTCTAAAAGAAAAGTAACAGGTCCATCGTTTTGGATATCAACTAACATGTCGGCGGCAAAAACTCCTGTTTGAACTTTAATTCCCGTTTGTCGAAGACGGTCGACAAAAAAATTGTATAAAGATTCGGCATCTCCTGGGGAAGCGGCGTTATCGAAGCCAGGTCTGCGCCCTTTTGAACAATCGCCCGCTAAGGTAAATTGAGAAACCGCTAATATTTCACCGTTTATATCTAAACACGATTTATTCATTTTCCCATTTTCATCGGAAAAAATTCGTAAATTAGCAATTTTATCGACGAGGAAAATCGCCTGGTTTTCGACGTCGCCCTTTTCAATCCCTATCAAGACGGTCAAACCTTGTCCGATTTTGGCGACTTGTTCGCCTTTTATTGAAACGGAGGAAGATAAAACTCTTTGGACGACTAATTTCACTTTATCGCGCTCTAAACATACGGGCGCTGGTTCCACCTGGCCCCACTCTAGCTTTAACCATTTTGTAACACTTGGGGCAACGCCCTTCGTAGGCGTTCTTCTCTTTATTTAGGTAGATTCTTTGATAAACGTTACAGCATTCGAACATGACGCCGAGGAATTTTTTCGGCTCCATTTTTACACTCCCATCAATTGGATTAAAACGTTTCTAGATCGCGGTCTATTATCAAAATCGCATAAAACGATTTGTTGCCAGGTTCCCAGTAACAGGCTTTTGTTTTTAAACGGGATGGTTATCGAAGCTCCCATCAAAGCGGCGCGAACGTGTGAAAAACCGTTACCGTCTCCCCATCGGGCATCGTGAGCATAATTTAAATTTACAGGGGCTAATCTGTCAATGGCTTTTTGTAGGTCCTCTACTGCCCCAGATTCATATTCAATGGTTGTGATTCCCGCCGTTGAACCAGGAATGAAGACGGTTATAGTACCGTCGTTTAAACCGGATTTAGACGTTATATCGACTATAGGTTGCGTGATATCGATAATATCTGCAAAACCTTTGGTTTCGACGGAGACCGACTCAGTTTTAACTTTTAAAGACATTATTAGTTTTTTTACATTTGAAAAAAGGAGCTAATTGTAGATATATTCGAATCGAAAAATTTTACTATAGAGTAAGCGCCCAACTCGACGTCATCCTTGAGGAACCCCAACGGGGAGACGAAGGATCTAGGTAAAATTTCCACTCAGCTAATTTTATTTTACTATTGTCATTCGGAATGACAAGCCCTTGGCGCGGGAGAATTTAAATATGGAAAAATCTCAAAAAATTTCGGAGTTCCCCGCCTTAGGCGGGGAACAAGTAAAAGTGTAAAAGGGCAAAGGGTAATTTTTACTGGGCACAACGAAAGCCGAAAAAATCGTCGCGATCATTCGGATCGTAGTTGGTGCGATCGGCGCAACGGACGTTCTCAGAAATATCGCTCCAAGAGCCGCCACGCAAAACTCGCCATTTTTTTTCTTCGTTATAGCAATCAGCAGTCCATTCCCAAACGTTTCCCGCCATATCAAAACAACCGTCCGGGCTGATTCCGTTTGGAAAATGATTTACAGGAGTGGTTTTCCCTATCTTAAACCCATAATTACATTTTTCCGGATCAAATTCGTCTCCCCACGGGTATTTCCGCCCGTCGGTTCCTCGCGCCGAACGTTCCCACTCTAATTCTGTCGGCAAACGCTTGTTTTCCCATCTTGCAAAAGCGTCTGCCTCGTACCAGGAAACGCCCACTACGGGGTGATCTGGCGCGTTCCATATTGGATCGTTCCAATAATGTGGTTGCGTGATATTATTTTTTAATTTCCATTGCCAGCCTTCTTGCGACCAAAGTTTTTCTTTAATATAGCCATTGTCCGCTATAAATCGACTGTATCTTTCGTTTGTTACAGGATAAATATCAATTTTAAATTCTTGATCGATAGTTTTCTCTTCTTTTTTGTCGCCGTATAAAAATGGACCCATTGCAATAGTTATCATCGCGTCGGGGTTGTAGTTGTGTTCATATTTACCGGTTATTTTGAACTCGCCAATTTGGCTTGAGGTTTTAGATTGTTCAATAACCGCTTTAATAACACTTTCGTCTTCGGGAAAATTTGCTATTAATTCGACCAGATTTTTGTTTTTGATAAAACCGCGCCATGTTTCCTCTAAACCAACCAGCATTTCTTCCGATACGCGCCAGTCGTCAAAAGAAGCTTTTTGATCGTTTATTAATTTTTCAATAAATTGTTTTGTTTCTCGAAAGGATTTGGGATTCTCTTGCACATGTTCGGCAAACTTGCCGTAGTAAATTTCTATGATTGCCCATAGGAATAAAGCGTTTTCTAGTAAATTTTGATCTGGGTTTAAATTTGAATCTAGTATTGAATTTTGACGCAGGTTTAAATTGTATAAAAATCGTTTTATTTCACGAGAATTGTGGCCTAGGGACTGAGCGATTATATCTCCATATTCTTTAAGCAGAGGTTGATTTTGCGCCGCTATTTCAAGAACATCCTGCCGGAAAGTTTTTTGAGGATAATCTTCTTTTTCTTTGTTTTTATTTGGCAGTTCATATTTTTGTTTAAAAAACGCTTCAAAATGATTGGGGCGAATTTCAGTTGTTTTCTGGAATTTTTGAAGGGCTGTTTTATAATGCGTTTCAGCTTCTGAACCTGTTTTAAATTGCGCTAATTCATATAAGGCGATTCCGTACGTATAATAAGCTGGGTAGAAATTTGAATTTAGTTTAAGCGCTTGATCGCATAGATTGACACATTTTAAAAGAGCGTCTTCTTTCGCTTTTGAAGAATGTTTCACTTCAAAATCTTCGCTTTCAAAATTTGGGGTCTCCTTAGCCAGGCGTTCTTTTTTAGTATCAAGGGTTGATTTCAGGAGATTCTCTGCCAATAGGTATTTATAAATATAAGTTTTATTTTGAGGTCCGTTTTCAATCAGATCTTTCAATCCGGACTCGTCTTCGAGATCTCGAATTTCGCCCGCTCGCAATGCCGTTGTCAATTCCTCCCAGGTTTCCAATTCGTTTAATTCTAAAAATTCTGATTTTTCTTTTTCGAACGATTCTCTAAACTTTTGAAAGGATTCTTTTTCAAATTCCCCCGAAATGACAGACTTAGAAAATTCCTGTTTTTGCCGAAGAGATTTTCCAGGGTCTCCGGCGAGTTGGTTCCAGAACTTTATTCGGTCTTCTTCAGAGTCTAAAAATTTAGCTGATATGAATTTAGGATACCCTTCGAGAAAGGTTTCGAGTGGGTCTTTAGAAGCGGACGGCGAATCTTCGTCAAGCTTTTGCTTGAGTTTGGTTAGCCGAACAATATCGTCGGAGCAGTTAAGTCTACGAGCCAGTTTTAAAATTTTTCTTAAAAGTTCCTTGTCAGTATCATCGATATTTCGGGCAGTTTCCCATGCTTTGAGCGCTTCTTTTAATTTCCCCAGTCTGATGAGTCCGGTCCCCAGTCCAGAGAGCGTTGGAAAATGATTGGGATCTAATTCTTTCAGCGCGTATTTAAATTGTTCCACCGCTTTTCCAAGTTTCCCCGTTAGCATTAAAAAATTTCCCCACAGGTAGACAGCGGTCGGATCGGATGGGTATTCCTGATGAATTTTCCGAAACTCTGCTTCTGCGTTTTTCAATTTACTTTCTTTAAAAAGCTTTTTGGCTTTGTTTATTAAGGTTTCAAAATATTCCCGATTTAATTTTTCTACATAGTCGGCTAATTTGAAATACGTTAAGGCGGGTTCGCCTTTGGGTTCTTTAACGACCATGAGGGCTTCTTCTATGGCCAGTAAGGGGTGGTAGGAAATTCTTAGAATAGGCGGTTTGTCGTCAATCCCCGAGTTTTCCGCGCCGCTCATTTTCGACCCTGCGATTTCAAGTTTCTGGTCGATTTTGTCGTATCCGAATTGAAACGGCATAGGCGAAGCCGCGAGGATAAATCTAATAGCTTTATCTCTGGGCGTTTTGTCTATGGTTTCGTAGGATTGAATGGCTCCTTCAAGGTTTTGATCATTAAGCCCAAAAATCAAGGCCACCGTGTCGGCCAACTGTCGCGTCGCAATCGCCGATATGTCGGTCCAGCCGGTTCGCGAATCGATAAGTAAATAGTCGGCTCCAACCGCATCGGCAATTTTTTGTTTCAGGTTTTTAAAAAAAGTAAACCCGGCTCGGTTGGTGTAAAGTTCTCTCCAATTAACCTCTTTAAGCTTTTCCAGATAATCATCCCTACCCGATCCTGACGGGATTAGCCACATCTTCCCCTGTTTTTCTTTTTCCACGATTGAATGAATGCAGTTTTTAATGCTGGGGAGGTTATCGGGATCGGGGTCGTTATAGTATTGATGTATATAATCGAGGATTCCGCGCTGGTCTCTGGGCGGTTTGTAGTCGGGAAAGTTTTCCAGACCCGGCGCTTCCAGATCCAGGTCCATCATGACGACAGATTTTCCTTCTAATGATAAAGCTCTGGCGACATTGGCTAATGCAAGAGTTCGCCCGACTCCGCCTTTGAATGAATAGAACGTTACGCAGTAAATTGGTTGGCTCCGTTAATAATAAGGATTAACCATTCAAAACATATTCTTTTTGAATTTTTTCTTTTTGGGTTAATTTTTCTTTGAAGTGTCTATTTTGTTTGAATGATATATTTTTGGTAGTTTCACTTTTTTCTAAAATGTTTTTTGCTTTGACTATTGAAGTTCCTTTTGGAGTTAATTCACAAAAACAATATTTACCCGCTTTTTGTCGCCGGACTAAATTAGCCATATCAAGCGTTCTTAAAATATTGCTAATGTGATTTGTTTTTTTGTCGAGTTCTTTGGCAATTTCCGTTGGCTGTAGGGTTCCTTTTTCATAAAGTAAGTTTAGGATTTCACTACCTAAACCGGCTATAAGAACTTTTTCTTTCTCTTTAATATTGTTTGCGCCAATTAAAAAATTAGCGACAGTTTTTAATTCACCCCATGCCATTGAATATTTTTCAAAAGGATTTGCGTTTTCTTTTTCTTCACGAAAAAGCCACGCGTCTGCTCGCCCTACTAAAGAGTTGAGAGATTCCAACTTTTCTGGGTTGAATCGACTTAGATGCTTTAAGTAAACTCTTTCTAAATTAAATAAGACTTTTTTAAATGCCAATTCGTCAGCTTTGTCGATAGCTGATTTTAATTGTCTTTCTAAAGATGGAAACGCCATGACTTTTCTTTGATTTATGTTTTTATAAGTGAATAATAAGTGATTAATTCTATAAAATCAATGATTTAAAATAAATTTATCGGAAAAAATGTATAATTAGTGAAGTAAAATATCGTTTTCAGTATTTGGGCCGGGTTCTTTGCTGTTTTCCAAACTTATTTCCCAAATATCGTAATCAAAGTCTCTACAGTTTATTTTTTCATGATTTTGAATCGGATATTGTTCAGGTTCTTGAGTTTTTGGAATAATTGGGTTTTCTTTTAACCCAGAGGTTTTGAGTTCAGGTATGGGCTCAATTTCACTCCAGTTTAGAATCCATTCGCTGGGGCAAAAGAAAGTCAAAGCGGTTACTTCCCTGGCATACTTGTTTTTGGCCGTATTTAGAAAATATGAAAAACCATAGCTCATCATGGGAACCGCAAAAAAGTTAGCTCTAACTTTTTTGCAAGCTTGTATGAAGTAATCATCAATATAGTCTCTACAAATGGGAGTTGCCATACGTCCCCAAATGGCGTCGCAAAATGTGATTTTTCCTCCATGAAGGATATCTTCTTTAATTTTAAATTCGTTTTGGTTTTTTGCTTTCTCAATATCCTCGTTCGACATCAATGCTTTGGCTAGTTTTGTGGAGGTGTGCGTGTCGTCTTCAAAATTTGGGGAAAAGGAAAAAGGCGTTAGCTTCTCATGTTTCCATAAAAGCGAACCTGCATAATCCAGGACGACGCATCGGTTAAAAAAACCTTTTGACGTTTCTTCAAAATGAAAAGAGCCAGCCACAACCATTTTAATGGGGGGATCTGGAAGTTCGTCCTCTTTTGGCGAGTTAAAGTTTTCCTTGCCAAGCCAATTTTGAATTCGGTTTAAAAGTTCTGAATCGATCGTCAATTCAGGAAAAACAATTATATCGACATTATTCTTTTTACAGGATTCTAATGTATTGAGTAACATTTCCCACGCGGATTCTAATGATTCGTCTTTGATTTTTTTAAAAACGAATTTGGAAGTTTTTGAGTCGATGAACAGTTGAGAACTTGATTCAAATTCAAATTTTTTATCGGGAGCTGGGCAGGCGATTTTTATTTTTTTTGATTTTGATAAATCTTGATATATAGATCTCCCCTCTTTAGAAAGCGGAAAAGCTTCGACTTCAACTCCTTCAATACGTTTTGGAAAAACCGTGTGGAAAAATAAAAGTCTATTATGAGGATCTAAAATCCAGTCCTGCGATTCTGACGAAGTTAGTAGTTGGCAGGGCGCCGGGACAAGAAAATATTTTTCTTTGTCAAATATGCAGGTATATTCAGAATAGTAATTTGGGTTGTTTGCCGCTTCTTCAAAGAACGATGAGTAATTATCATCCTCGGAAATTAATCCATATAATCCCATGTCTAAACTGGAAAGCAGAGTTGCAATGTAAATTTTAGCTAAATTGGGGTTTGCTAAAGTTTCAGGACTTAGCGGTTCGAGGGATATTTTGCCGCTGGCAAACTCGTCTTCATCAAAACAATTCGCGAATTTATTTTTTAATGAGTCTGCAAAATTTTTATAGGTTTGATTTGTCCGATTTTTTATCAGGTTTTCAATATCGCGGTAATTTGTATTACATACATGAAAAAGCGATACCAATAATGAGTATGGGTTGTTAATTTCATGAAGCGTATTCAGTATTCTAATTGCGCTTTCGGGACTATCTCTTATTTCCATATTGGCTATAACTTGAAAATTTAATCCTTGAATTGGATTACTTTATAGCAAAAGTAATATTGGGTAAATAAAAATTTGGAATTCGAAAATTTATAATTTGTTTATGTTTTTAAAACGTTATCGGTTTGAATTTGTTGTTTGTGTGATTTTAGCGTTGGCAGTTGCGGCTATTTACGGGCAAACGATGAATCATGAGTTTATCAATTTTGACGATGATGTTTATATTTATGAAAATCCGTATATCAAGGATGGGTTAACAAAAGAAAATATTAAGTGGGCTTTTACTGATGCTTATGGAGGAAACTGGCATCCTTTGACTTGGATATCCCATATGTTAGATATTCAATTATTTGGAAAGAATTCAGGTTCTCACCATTTAGTCAATGCGTGTTTTCATTTGGTTAATGGTTGGCTGTTGTTTTTTATTTTGCGTCGCGCAACAGGGTGTTTATGGAAAAGCGCTTTTGTCGCCGCTTTTTTTGTTGTTCATCCTCTACGAGTCGAATCAGTGGCCTGGGCAGCGGAACGGAAAGATGTTCTATCCGCATTTTTTGGGTTTTTGACTATTTTTGTTTACTTGTTATATGTAGAAAAACCAAATCTAACTCGCTATTTATGGGTTGTGTTATTGTTCGCTTTAGGGCTACTAGCAAAGCCCATGCTAGTTACGTTGCCCATTTTATTATTAGTTTTGGATTACTGGCCGCTTCAAAGATTATTTTCTAAAGAAACCGATACTGCTAGTTTTGCGAATCTACTCAATAAATTTTTTGAAAAAATTCCCCTATTAATTTTAGTCGGTTTTTCTTCTTGGCTGACCGTAAAGGCTCAATCGGCGGGTTCTTCTATTAAATCATTTGAAGAATTTCCTTTATGGGTTCGTTTTTCTAACGCTTTTGAATCTTATTTTTTTTATATTGGAAAAATTTTATGGCCTCAAGATTTAATTCTTTATTACTCGCATCCCAAAGAATCGATTACCTGGTTAGGAGGATTAGCGGCTTTATTTTTTTTAGCCGCCGTAAGTAGTTTGGTTTTTTATCTCAAGGATCGTTTTCCTTTTGCGGTAATGGGCTGGGCTTGGTTTTTGGTTTCTTTAATTCCGGTAATTGGTTTGGTCCAAGTTGGTCATCAATCTATGGCTGATAGATATACGTATATGCCTTCTGTGGGCATTACCGTATTGATTGTTTGGGGATACGGGAGTTTTATTGAAAATGGATCGCAAAAACTTGGAGCTATTTTTGGCGGCATAGTTTTAATTATTTTAAGTTTTTCAGCTTGGGTTCAGGTTAGTAAATGGAAAGATAATGAGACTATTTATCAATATGTTTTAGAAATTGATCCAGATAATGAATTAGCTCTTCATAATTACGCCGCCGATTTAAATCAAAAAGCGAAGAAATTGGTCGAGAATGGAAATTTTGAACAGGCTTATATTAAGTGGAATCAAGCTATCCAAATGGACCCACAATATGCGGCTTTAAAAGTTGATTTGGGAAACGCTTTTGCTTCGCAAGGAAAACTGGAAAGCGCGGAAGAGCAATATAGATTAGCTATAAAAATTCAACCAGACGACGCTCTAACTTTAGCGAATTTGGGTTCCGTTTTGATAAGAAAAGGAAAAATTGACGAAGCGTTGGAAAAAATTGATCGCGCTTTAAAAATCAAACCAAATTTTTTTGAAGCTCTAATATTTAAAGCGGGAGCTTTAATAATTAAAAATAATTATTCGGGCGCTATTAATCAATATAATCGCGCGTTGATGATAGATTCCAATCACCCGGAAATTTATAATAATTTGGGAGGTATTTTATTATCTGTGGGCAGAATTTCCGAGGCGACTGAAGCGTTTCAAAACGCGATAAAGAAGGCTCCTCGTCAACCTGGATTTATTTTTAATTTGGGAAGAGCCTATTGGATAGCGGGAGATAAGAAAGAAGCTATTCGCATTTGGGAAAGCGTCCTAAAACTTAAACCAGATTATAAACCCGCAAAGCTAGCTTTAGAAAAAGCGAATTCCAAAAGTGGCTGACATCGTTAGTTTTTTTATTAAGGTTATTTGATGTAAGAAAGGATTTATTAATTTGTCAATAGTTTTATTTTTGCACAGGGTGCAAATCTTTTGGATCGTATTATTTATAGTTTTAGCTTTTATCTTTGAAAATATAGCTGTTGCTGAAACTGTTAATTCACATTATTCAGATGGGACCCTTAGCTCTAAAGTAGAATTTAATGAAGTCGGGTTGCCGCATGGCTTGGCTCTTGAATTTGCTAAAAACGGTATTTTAATATCTGAAAAAAGATATGAAGACGGTAAGTTGCATGGAATTAGTAAACTGTATTATCCTAGCGGAAAAATAATGACTGAGTGGGCTTATCGAGACGACAAACGCCATGGTATAGCGCTTGGCTATTACGAAAACGGCGATCTAAAAGATAAAGGATATTATAAAAACGATAAACTTGACGGCCTTGTTTTAAAATATAGCAAAGGTGGAATTTTAAAATCTAAGATGAATTTTAAGGATGATTTGCCCGAAGGAATTGCAGAAACTTTCAATAGAGACGGCATCCTTGAATATGAATACACTTATTCTAGAGGTCAATTGATTCTTAGAAAAACTTTTGACCGACAAGGAAAATTAATTCGAACCCAAGAATATAAACCACAAATGATTTTGCCCTATAAGTAAAATTCGATTATAGGTCCCATTGAATAGCATTAAGAGGAGAATTATGGCACAGATTTACAATGTTCTTATTGTTGCGGAGTTTAAGGATATTTCAGAAGAAGCGTTAAAAAATATTGCTCTTCGGTTGGAAGAACATGGTTTAGAAAGAATTCCGACTCTTAAAACAGCTTGGGAGTATCCGACGGAAGCGGAAGACGAGGCGGAAGCTAAGGATAGATGTCTACAGGAGTTTGTTAATGTTTGCCGTACTTCGCCTTCGGAATGCGCCATGGTGGTTCACGCTGGAACCTCTCAAATTATTCGTCGGCGGAAAAAATTTGAATCTTAATGGCAGATAAAGACCTTTTAGGTTGAGTGGCGAATTTATACGCTTAATAGTTTGGTATGAAATCTCCGCCAAACGAATTGCTTATAATTGCCAAATGAAAACCTTCTTCAGTTTTGAATGGACCGTAAACCTCTTCTTTTTTCATGGAACCGTCCGCTATTTTTTCCCGGATTATTTTTTCCAATTCGTTATTTTTGAAGACAGGCGCATAATTAAGTTTTCTAGGATCGTCTGAACTTAGTTCTAACCAACCTAAATTTCCTCCATCGTCTTTAGAAGAACATTGGCTATATTTTTCAGCTAACTTCATCATGCTTTGGACTTTGCTTTTGTGAGTTTTAAGGTCGTCAAAAAACCCTTTTAACAAGTTAGCGATTTCTTCTTTGTCCACTACAACATGTCTTATTTGAACTCGATGCGAATAACCTACCATTGAAATATACCCATAATTAAATAATTTTTTAAGTTGAGAGATTTTAGTAAAAATACCCCTAGAAAACTTGTAAGTATTTATTAGAACATTTTTTGAATTTATTAGCGGAAATTTTATCTTGGAGAGAAAACTTTGTCAAAAACATTGACGCCTATAATTTTAGCTTCCCAATCTCCCCGAAGGCGCGAGTTGCTAAAAACTTTAACAGATCATTTCGAAATTATAGTTAGTGAAGCGATAGAAGTTGTTGATATTGAAAGATCCCCAATAGAAAACGTGAAAAATTTATCTGAAAAAAAAATGGAATGGGTAGCCAATAATAATCCTGGTCGATTTGTTATTGGAGCGGATACCGTTGTTGCTTTCGACAATGAGATTTTAGGGAAACCTAAAGATGAAAAAGACGCTTGCAGAATTTTGCGGCTACTTTCTGGTCGCCTTCATCAAGTAATTACGGGGGTTGCCGCAGTAGGTCCTGGAATTGATCGTTTCATTCATGCAGAAGTTTCTACCGTTCAATTTAAAACTTTGACGGATGATCAGATTATCGACTATGTCGCAACAGGAGAGCCTATGGATAAAGCTGGGGCTTATGCTATTCAAGGAAAGGGGGTGGAAATGATTGAGTTCCATGAAGGATCTTATTCAAATATCGTCGGTTTTCCGTTAGAAATAGTAAAACCTCTATTAATTGATGCCGGTTATTTAACTTTATAGAAACCTTTTTTGATTTCATGAAGTTTTTGTTATTGACATTTAAATTTGGATCTTATTGAAAAACAAGGCCCTGCTTGCGAATTTAATTGACAGCTGTTAATAACTTGTGGAATATAAGAAGAATATGATCTTTGATTTACGGTTTTTTGTTATATAGCAATGACCTAAAAATTTTAGGGATAAAATCAATGGAAATCCATGGTAGTTGCAAAAAATGTAAAGCTCCTGTCTTTTTAAATAGGACAATGGATTCGTATGGTAATTCGATTTCAACATTGAATTGTTGGAATGGCCACTACAAATGGATTCACATTGAAGATATTGAAGAGATAGAAGCCATCCAGGCCAAAACGCCTCCTGAGAAAAACCCAGTGACTTATATCGGATTTTTCGATCTTTCATGAGAACTTTTTTCAGCCCTTTTTTTCTTAAGCTTTTCCTTTCTTGTTTATTTTTCTTTAATTCTGCCAGCTTCGTTTTTGCGCAAATCCAGTCTAAAACTCCCGAAGGGATGATTTATATTCCGGAAGGTTATTTTGAAATGGGATCTTCTTCTTTAGGCGCTGAAGACGAAGGCCCCAGCCATTTTGTTTACACTTCAAGTTTTTACATTGACCAGTATGAAGTGAGTAATTCCGATTATGAGCGATTTATGCTTTCGACGGGTCATCCTCATCCAAAGTATTGGGATGACGAGCGTTTTAACGATCCTAAAAGTCCCGTAGTCGGAGTTAGTTGGTCCGATGCTATGGCTTATGCGCGTTGGCTGGGAAGAAGGTTACCTACAGAAGCGGAATGGGAAAAAGCCGCTCGCGGGATTGATGGCAGAGCTTTTCCCTGGGGCGGGAAATGGGATAAAGGTTTCTTTTTTTATTTTGTTAATATTTATGGGGAAAGCGATAATTATCCTTACACGGCTCCCGTGGATTATTATAAGTCCGGGATGAGTCCATTTGGCGTTTTTAATATGGCGGGAAATGTTTGGGAATGGTGTCAAGATTGGTACCAAAAAGAATATTATCGGTACAGCCCCGAACGTAACCCTGAAGGACCGCAGGCTGGACGAAAAAAAGTTTTACGAGGCGGTTCGTGGGCTAATGAAATCGAAGGAGTCCGGGTAACCCGCAGAGCTCGAAACCATCCTTCCATAAAAAATGAAATTTACGGTTTCCGTACTGTTCTTCCTATCCAATGACGGTTGAAAAACCAAACGTTTTAGCTATCGTATCCTGGTCTTTTTATGATTTTGCCAATACGATATTCTCAATGAATGTCATTTCTCTCTATTTTGCTTTGTGGGTGACGGTAGATAAAGGGAGCCCTGATATTCTTTATAGCGTTGTGCTATCTGGTTCAATGCTAGCTGTTGCTTTAAGCGTTCCAGTTTTTGGAGCGATTTCAGATCAAACCAGTCGCCGCCGAGTTCCCTTAGCAATATTAACTTTAGTTTGTATAATTGCGACTTCTGCAATTGGTTTTTTTGATCAATTAGCTATAGGACTTCTTTGCTTTTTTATAGCGAACTATAGCTATCAATCTGCCATGGTTTTTTATAATGGAATGTTGCCACAAGTTTCTAAAGGAACAAATGTTGGCTTGATTTCTGGTTATGGAGTCGCTCTTGGATATCTTGGTTCTGTCGTAGGTTTGTTGGCCGTTAAGCCTTTTGTCGAGGAAGGAGGCAGATTAGCGGCTTTCATTCCAACGGCGCTAATTTTTTTATTTTTTGCATTGCCTTGCTTAATTTTTGTAAAAGATCCCACGCGAAAAACCATCTCGAAAGTTCAATTTACTGAAACTTTCCAAACTTTAAAAAGAACTTATCAGGAAGCTTCTAAATATAAAAACTTAATTAAATTTGTTTTAATTCATTTTTTAATTTTAGACGTGGTTAATACGATAATTGCGTTTATGTCGGTTTATGCCAATAAAGTAATTGGTTTTGACGATAATCAAATCAATACATTCATGATCGTAGCTACCTTAGCGGCCATGGTCGGATCTTTTGGCATAGGTTGGTTGGTTAAAATAAAAGGCAATCGTTTATCATATTGGTTAGTTTTAATCTTATGGGCTGTGGTTTTACTAATTACTGCAGCGAGTCAGACCGAGACGATGTTTTGGGTTGTAGGGCCTCTCGCGGGTATTGGTATGGGAGGCGTTTGGGTAGTTAGTCGCTCTTTCTTAGTAGAGTTGGCTCCTAAAGAGAAATTAGGCGAGTTTTTTGGTTTATACGGTTTGGCTGGGAAAATGGCGTCGATTTTTGGTCCGTTAATTTGGGGATCGGTTGTATGGGCATTTAATTCAACGGAATCCTTTAAATATAGGGCGGCAGTGTTTGTTCTTTTTTTAATTTCATGCGTTGCGATATTTTTTTATCGAGAACTAGTCAAAAATTTATAACTTAAAAATAAGGTCAACGAAAACCGGTTGACATTATTCCAACAGCAGATTAGGTTAAAATATAGAGTTTTCATGTAAACGCATGATGAATTTGAATCTTCTGTAAATTCCGAAACGAGTCAACTTATGTTTTCTTTCAACTCGAAAAAGTCTCTAGTTTTTATTATTAATATTCTTTGTCTTTTTGCCTGGATTGCTCAAGTGGGAGCGCATGCTGGGCATAAGCATGCCGACGATGACCCTAATATTAAAGTTCCCGCAGTAGTAGCTCGAGTTAACGGCAAAGATATTTCAAATCATTTTGTTTGGCAAAAACTTAAGCAATATATTCGACATCAAAAAAGCGATGGTCATAAAGTAACCCCCGATCAAGAAAAGGCCGAAGTTAAAAGGTTGATTGATGAGGAAATTGGAAGAGAGTTATTATTACAACATGCCGGTTCTTTGGGAATTAAAGCGACGCCTGAATTATTGGACCAAAAAGTTTTTAAGATTAGGAAAAATTTTAATTCGGATCAGCATTTTGAGAGGGCTTTAAAAAGAAGAAAAATTACGGTTGACGAACTTAAAAAAGAATTAGAACCAGAGATATTAATCGATGCTGTTGTCGAAAAAGAAGTTCTTCCTCATGTAAAATTAACCTCTGAAGATATTAAAGGCTTTTACGAAAAAAATAAGCGCATGTTTTGGGAAGAAGATAAAGTTCGCGCGAGCGTTATTTTAAGAAAAATTGATATGAGCAAAGGCCCTCAGGCGGAAGAAAAAACAAAAAAGGAACTAGAAAAAGTTTTGGAAGAAATTCAAAAAGGAACCGATTTTACCGAGGCGGCCAAAAAACATTCTCAGGATAGTCTGGCCGAGAAAGGCGGAGATTTAGGCTTTTTTACTCGCAAGAAAATGCTGCCGGCATTTGCAGATATAGCTTTTTCGATGAAAGTAGGCGAAGTTTCTCCTGTTTTTAAAACTCGTCATGGGTTGCATATTTTAAAAGTAACCGATCAAAAACCTGGCGGTTATACCCCTTTTGACGTTGTTGAAAAAAATATCGAAATAAAAATTCGGAAGCAGAAATTAAAAAAGCAAACTGAAAAATATGTGCATAGCCTTCGCGAAAAAGCCGACGTAAAGGTATATTTTTAAAAATGCCTTTAGAGTTTAAAGGTATTAAGCTTATTTTTTACCTTTAGGAGGTTCTAATACATTTAGCTTTCTTTTTACGATCTTTCCTTTATCCTTTTCAAAATCTACTTTAAGATAAACCATGTTGGGAAAAAGTTTATGCACGACGCCTTCTTTTTTCTTCCCCGCAAATTCAAATTTAATAGTGTCTCCTACTTTCATATGAATCCTCTCTTTAATGCGCCCAAACTAACTAGAAGCCTTCTTGGGTCTATTATTTCGTTAAGAAACCTGTAAGGGTAGTGGAATTTCATCCCTGAGTCAATTTAAATCCATTTTTTAAACGCTAAATTACTAAATGAAACTTTCGATTATTGTGCCTGTTTTTAACGAAGAGGCTACGCTTGAAGAAATTATTGAGAGGGTAAGAGAAACCCCACTAGAGAAGGAAATTATCGCCGTAGACGACGGTTCCTCAGATAACTCCATCAAAATTTTGGAAAAAATGGAGCAAGATTTTGGTTCTGATTTTAAATTTGTTAAGCACGAAAAAAACAGAGGAAAAGGAGCGGCAATCCGAACGGGTTTAGATGTTGCTAATGGGGATTTAATTCTTATTCAAGACGCAGATCTAGAATACGATCCAAAGGAATATCCACAATTGATCAAACCTTTTTTAGACGATTCTCAAATTGAGGTTGTTTATGGTTCCAGAATTTTATTAAAAGGTAACGCTAGATCCTCCTTCACGTTTTATTGGGGAGGGAGGCTACTGAGTGGAATAACGAATCTTTTATATGGATCGCAAATTACGGATGAACCCACATGTTATAAAGTTTTTAAAACAAAACTATTGAAAAGCCTTGATCTTTGTAGCGAAGGATTTGAATTTTGTCCTGAAGTTACCGCAAAGATCTTGCGTCGCAAAATTCCCATCCATGAAATTCCTATATCTTATCGACCAAGGTCGCTGGAAGAAGGAAAAAAAATTCAGTGGAAAGACGGCCTCATTGCGATATGGGTGTTAATCAAATATCGATTCAAAAGATTTAAAAAAACCAAGTAATCGTTTTGCAGTTTGATTAAATTTATCAAATTTATAATTAGGTCTTTGATAAATTCTCAATTATCACCTTTAAAAAACTAATAATTGAGGCCTTAAATGCCCTTCAAGATTTGATTTTTAAAACTCTAAATTTAGCGTTTTTTTCGTGTATCATTTTGATAATCGATTGAGAAACTGATGAAAAACAACCCCTTACAGCGTTTTTCACAAAAATTGTGAAAAACCTGTGGAAAAAAAGCTATCAAGAGGCGATAAACCTTGTAAGATAGACTTGTAATGCAATTCGGTTAAAAAATGATCGATAATAAAATATATTGAAAATTAAGGGGTTAGAAGGTTTTTGGCTTTGCTATAGCTTAAAATATCGTAAGAGAACATTTTTTTCCCACAAGGGAAAAAATTTACCCCTTTTTCAGCCTTATTTTTAGCTATGGTTATTGATTTTTATGAAAATTTGAAAATCATTATCAAATTCTAAAACCAATATTTGATTAGCCTGAAAAACAAATTCTTAGCTTTTTAGTAGAGAAAACTTCTTATAAATTAGGAAATTTCTTATGAAAATCGGTTTCTTTTTGAAATTGATTTCCAATATTTAGAATGGTTTCTTCGTCAAAAGGGCGGCCAATTAATTGTAAGCCAATTGGTAAATTTTGGGAGGTAAATCCACAGGGAATAGACATTCCTGGTAATCCGGCGAGATTAACGGAAAGCGTAAAAATGTCTGAAAGATACATTTGAAGAGGGTCGTTCAATTTTTCATTAAGTTTAAAAGCTGGCACTGGAGAGTTAGGCCCTGCAATAAAATCACATTTTTCAAAAGCTCGATCGAAATCTCGCTTTATTAAAGTTCTTACTTTTTGCCCTTTAATATAGTAAGCGTCATAGTAACCAGAACTTAGAGCGAAAGCCCCTAATATAATTCTACGTTTAACTTCTTCCCCAAACCCTTCCTGCCGGGTATTCATATACATTTTATTTAAATCTTTGGAGTTCTCCGATCTGAATCCGTATTTCACTCCGTCAAATCTAGAGAGATTCGCGCTGGCTTCAGCGCAAGCTAAAATATAATAAGTCGCCACTGCATATTGGGTATGCGGCAATTCAATTTCTACAGGTTCGATTCCTAATTTCTCTAAAACTTTTATAGAGTTCTGTATATTTTCTAAAACTTCGGGGTCGACTCCAGATGAAAAATATTCTTTTGGAAGCCCGACCTTTAAACCGTTAACATTTTTTTCTAGACTGGCCATAAAATTTGGAACAGGGACGTTGGCGGAAGTGGAATCCATTGGGTCGTTACCGCAAATGATTTGGCTTAAATAGGCAGCGTCGGCGACAGTTTTCGTTACTGGACCAATTTGGTCAAAAGAGGAGGCGAATGCTACCAAGCCAAAACGTGAAACTCTTCCATAAGTTGGTTTTAACCCTGTGACTCCGCAGAAACTAGCTGGTTGCCGAATTGAGCCTCCTGTATCGCTACCTAAAGCCGCTATACACTCATTAGCCGCTACAGCGGCCGCAGAGCCGCCGCTGGAACCGCCAGGGGTTCTAGATAAATCCCAAGGGTTAGCCGTTGGATAAAAAGCGGAGGCTTCCGTTGTGGAGCCCATTGCGAATTCATCCATATTTGTTTTTCCAATTATTACCGCTCCAGCTTCTTTTAACTTTTTAGCGACTGTTGCGTCGTAGGGAGAAACAAAATTTTCTAAAATTTTAGAGCCGCAGGTTGTTCTAGAGCCTTTAGTACAAATAAGATCTTTTAGCGCTATGGGAACCCCTAAAAGAGGGGCGTCGTCTCCTGAAGCGATACGGGCGTCCGCTTCTTCCGCTTGTTTACGGGCTGATTCTTTTGATAAATGAATATAAGAATGGATTTTTTCTTCGACAGCGTCTATCCGGTTATAAATAGACTCTAACAATTCACAGGCGGAGTATTTTTTGTTTTTTAGATCTTCTCTAACCTGGAGGATTGTTTTCCGGTGCATGGACTATGCAATGATTTGGGGAACTTCGTAATGTCCCTTATCTTTTCGTGGAGCTAACTCTAAGTAGTTAGCAGTTTCGTCTCTTGGCGCAACTTTATCTTCTCGACAAACGTTTTGGAGAGGCAGAACATGAGAAGTTGGCTCCACTTCAGAGGTGTCAATTTGGCTTAATAGCTCAACATACTCCAAAACCTGACTCAAACTACCTTCTAATTTAGATTTCTCTAAATCACTGAGGTTAATTCTTGCCAATTTGGCCAGATTATCAATATCGAATTTTTTTTCTGTCATCGGTGGGTATCTAAAAAAAGCTAAAGACTACAATTAACCCGCTTTGTCTTTTTTGGATTTGGATTTTTTCTCAATCATTTTTTGAACATATGCTCTTTTAGCGATCTTTCGGCTAAGTCTTTTGGATTTCTTTACTAGTTTCCGAATTTGTTCCACGCCTTCGGAACCCTTTTTAGCCTCCGCTAATTTTTCTTTAGTTGCTTTAACATATTCTTGTAATTTTTCAGTAGTTGCCATTTGCTATTGTCTCTATTTTTAGTATTTAGGGAAACAAACTTTATAGCAAATTAACATTAAAACCTCAATGATTATTGCAGTTTTTTAAGGAGTTAATTGTTTTCGAACGATTTTATTTGGTAATTTTTCCTATCGCTAATTACCGTAAGCGCTCCATTTAGGTCTGTTCGCCAAATATCCGCTCCAATTTTTTGAATACGACTTAAAACGGTATGGTGTGGATGTCCAAATCGATTTAAATATCCAGAAGACACCAAAACAGCTTCAGGTTTTACTGCTTTTAAGAAACTGGAAGTAGAAGAGAACTTGCTTCCATGGTGCGGCAATTTGAGAATAGTCGCCGATAAATGGACTTTGTTTTCAACTAAATATTTTTCCGCTTCTTTTTCAATATCCCCTGTTAGTAATGCGCTAAAATTCCCATAATCTATTCGAAAAACTAATGACCGATTGTTACGATTTTTGCTTCTACTTTTTTTTGAATTTTTTATGAACGGTTCATCAGGGTGAAGAAAGTTTAAAGAAACGTCTCCAATTTTTAAAATATCCCCTTGCGAGATTGGGGAAATTTTAGCTCCAGATTTTTTAGCATTCTCTGCTAATTTATTTATTCTTTTGTCGTCGGACAATATATTTGGGAAAAGTAGTTTTTTAACGTTTAGATAACCGACAACGTTTTCTAAACCAGAAATGTGGTCTTGATCTGAATGCGTGGCCATTAAATAATTTACCGAACTATACCCTTTATTTAGTATAAAGGGAGCCACGACAGTGCGCCCAATATCTAGGCTATTTTTATAAAATCCTCCACCGTCTACCAGAAGATTTTTTCCGTTTGGAAATTCGATAAAAATTGATTCTCCCTGCGCAACGTCAATCAGCGTTAATTTAAGTTGGTCTGAATTGAGTAAAAGAGCACGAGGCCAAATGAGCCAAAAAATGGCGCATAAAACCATCAAAACCGAAAATGGGAAAAATATACGCAAGCGTTTTTCTACAATCTCTTTTAGGTTTTTTAAATGTCGTCTTTGAAATAAATAAACGCAATATAAGCTTCCAAACAAAGCTATTTGATATATGACAAACCAAATTTCAGGAGGTTTAGGCGCTAGGGCCAGTGAATATTGCCATTCCGCGAAATATTCTGTTGTTGAAATAAAAAACTTCAAAAACCAGGAGATTGGATTCGCAAAAATTTCCAAAAAGTATGGGATGAAAAAATTTACAGAAACTATTGCTATAGAAATAGGGATAAAAAATCCAGCTAAGGGAACTAATAAGATGTTTAAAAAAAGTCCGACTAAACTGATTGAGTGAAAATGAAACACGATAAATGGAAATGTACCGAAATAAGCCGCGCATGAAACCCATGTCCAGGTTTTTAAGCGTTTTTTCCATTCTGGCTCCTCTAGCATTCGATCAATGGCGTCTTTTGGAGGATCGAACGCTAATTTGTACGCGACAAGTATTACTAACGCTCCAGAAAACGATAACTGGAACCCAATATCTAAAACACTTTGTGGAGACCAGAGTAGAATAAAAAAAGCGGCTAGAGTTAGCGCATGAAGGATTTGATTTTTTCTGCCAGCTAAAATAGCCAGAAAAAATAAACCTGCAAGGAAACCGGCTCGTAAAGCAGAAATTTTTTGCCCAACTAAAAAAATATAAAAAATAGTGGGAATTAACGCTAAGAGGGCTGCAATAATTGGAATCGCTCCGGCGCGAGCCGCGTTCAAGAAGTACCGAACACTAATTTTCATACAAAGTTTTTTGACGATATAAAAAAAACTAAAAGCGACAAAGCCCACATGAAGTCCCGAAACTGCCATTAAGTGAGATATTCCCGTCCTTTTAAAATTTTCTTTTATATCTTTTTCTAAAAAACCTTTTTCGCCCAAGGTCATCGCCATAAGTAGACCAAATTCGCTAGGGGAAAGAGTTTCTCGAACCGAACTGGTTATTAATTCGATGAGGCGTTGACGGGTTTTATTTAAAAAACTGGGATTGAACTCTCCCATCTTTTTTATTTGATCAGGTTTAGAAACAGATCCTATAAACGATATCCCTCTTGAATTTAAAAATCGCCGATAATCAAATTGACCTGGATTTTTAAAATTACGGGGTCGTTTTAATCTAATTTTTGAAATTTGAATTTGGTCTCCAAACTGGAAATTTGGATCTTGGTAATAAATATTAATTCTGGCGGTTCCTTCGGTTGGAATCCATTTTTGATCGTATCGGATTTCCTTAATTTTCATGACTAACCGAAAGGGGTTTCCTTGTGTAGGAATTATTTGAATAACGTTGCCTTTAAGTTGAGCGTAATTTTCCTCTTTAATAATGTTTTCAAGAGGGGCTCTCAGGTTTTTTGGCTCAAAAACAGCGGCGTTCCAATAACCTAATAACGCTAAAAAAATTAAAATAAAAGCGCGAAAAGAAAAGAAGCTTTTATTAAATTTTAATAACAATACAGCGGTTAAAACGCAACTCGAAGGAAGGAAAAACGGAAGAATAAAATAACGAGATTCTGGATAAGCGATTAAAACACCGCAGGAATAAAAAAGAAAGTAAGGGAAAAAAGGTCCCATGGATAATTAGGTTTAAGGGTATCTCTAATGATTCAAAATTTTAATTTACGGAAACTCGCTGGCAATTTTTTCTAGGGCCGCCCGTGGCCAATCCCCATTTTCGGAGATTTCCTTAATTTAAAAAAGAATTAAGGGTATCTCTAATAATTCGGTATTTTTACTTTAAGCAACTCGCAGTCCCTCATTTTATAAGGTTGCTCGTGGCCAAAAACAATTTTTAGAGGTCCCCTTAGGAGTTTGTTTTGCATTATTAGGAAAATAGAATGAAGTGTACAATATTTGTTTGTGCCATTTGAAGTTAACATTTCGAAACGATCGTCGAAGATAAATGAAAAACTGCGGAATCGCCTTTAAATTAGTGTCGCTTATTTTAATAAGCGTATTTTTGGTTTTTTTTCTAATTGGAAAACATAACTCTAAAAAAGTTTCAAAAAATCTATATGGGAGTTGTGGAAGAAAATGCCAAAAACTTGTCTGCTGCGACCTTAAATAAAATTGAATCCGTTTTAGCCGCCATTGAAAAAACTCCACAACAGATTGCTCATACCGTTCAACATTCTTCTTATCGAAAAGACGACATCGTTTTTTTAACTCGTCAGATTGTAGAAAATCATCCTGAAATATATGGAGCAACTATCGCTTTCGAACCTAACGCGTTTGCGAAAGATAAATTATATTTTGCTCCCTATTATTTTAGAGGAGGCGACAACGGAGACTTAAAATTAACCTATATAGGAAGTGAAGATTATAACTATTTCGATAGGGATTGGTATAAAACGCCAAAAGAAATTAAAAAACCCAGCTGGAGCGAACCTTATTTTGATAAAGGAGCCGGAAATATTGTTATGACAACTTATTCGGTTCCTTTTTATAAAGATGAACTGGGTAAACAAATTTTTATGGGCGTTGTAACAGCGGATGTTTCTTTGTCTTGGCTTGAAGACTTATTATCTAGTCTTAAAATTGCTAAGACGGATTATACATTTTTAGTTTCCCAAAAAGGCGCTTATATATCTCATCCAGTCAAAGACTGGATTATGAAAGAAAATATTATTGGATTATCGAAAAAGAAAAATAATTTAAAATTCTTACAAATCGCAGAAGAAATGATCGCTGGTAAATCAGGTTTTACGACAATTAAGGATTTGTATGTAGGAAAAAATTCATGTCTTTACTATGCCCCCTTATTTTTAAACGGTTGGTCGTTAGGAGCCGTCTTTCCTAAAGATGAAATGATGGCGGGTTTTAAAGAGCTTCAAAAGGAATTATTTATTTATGCATTAAGCGGATTAGGTTTGCTGTTTTTAATCATTGCATTTATAGCCCGTTCGATTACTCGACCTTTAGGGAATCTCGCTAAAGCAACCGCTGAATTAGCCGCTGGAAATCTGGACGCAACAATTCCATCAAACGACTCCAGGGATGAAGTAGGAAGACTTAGCGAGTCCTTTCGAATCATGCAACAGTCGTTAAAAAAATATATCGACGAGATAAAAAATATTTCTAGGCTTCCTGGGGAAAACCCAAATCCTGTTTTTAGAGTTGGAAAAGTTGGACAATTGCTTTATGCAAATTTATCCGCTTTGAATTTGTTAGAAAGCTGGAACATAAAAATTGGAGATCCGGTACCTCCTATTTTTCATTCAGTAATTGAGGAATCTTTTACGGAAGTAAAAAGTAAAGAATTGGAGATCGAGAGATTAGATAAAATTTTTACATTTGAAATTATGCCTGTTGTTGAAAATGATTACGTAAACGTTTACGGGCGCGATGTTACCGAGGCAAGGCGAGCGGAAGAAAAACTGAAAACCATTGGCGAAGAGAAAAAACGCATTGAGCGAGAAATGGAAATGGCTAATTTGGTTCAAAAAGGTTTTTTACCAGAAACGCCTCCTGATTTACCAGGTCTTTCTTTTGCGGCGCACACGGCTCCCGCCAAATTTGTTGGCGGCGATTTTTACGATTTTATAACTCTTGGGGATAAGCATTTAGGCATGGTGCTAGGCGATGTTTCGGGGAAAGGAGTATCGGCCGCCCTCTATATGGCAAGATTGATGAGCGATTTTCGTTACGCTTCTATGATTGATCCGGACCCCAAAAAGATAATGAAAAGCGTCAACGAGGCCTTAGCCAAAAGATCAAGAAATGGTATGTTTGCGACCGCTTTGTTTTTGTTATTGGATATGGAAACTAAAATGTTAAGCGTTTCTAATGCCGGTCATCATTCAATTTTGATTAAAAACAAGAGAGGCGAAATAACTGAGAATGGTAAAGCGGATGGTATTCCGCTTGGAATACTTGAAAATGCTCAATATGAAAAACAAGAAATTCAGCTAAGTTCTGGCGATTTAGTGATCGCTTATTCAGATGGAGCGATTGAGCCAATCAACCAAGATAAACAACATTTTGGAATGGAACGATTTAGCTCTGTGATTGCAAAAACTGAGAGTTCGCCCAAAATATTGATTTCTAATTTACAAAAAGAAATTGCAAATTTTACAGCGGGAGAAATGCCGTTTGACGATCTGACGTTACTAGTTTTTAAAGTTTAATTATCGCGACGGATTTTTCTAATGGAACGTATTCAACTAATTTACTTTGGTGGATGTCCTAACTTTTCTGTAGTTAAAAATCTATTGTCAGATATTGGAGTAAAGTACGAAGAAATTGAACAAACCGGTCTTGGAGAAACAAACCCGTTAAAATTATTCAGTTCGCCGTCAATATTGAAAGACGGAAAATTGATTTTTGGTCAAAAGATTGATTCCACAAAAGGAGGCTGCACCTTAAATATTCCAGAGAAATCCGATTTAGCTAAAAAGCTGAAAGGATAGAGAATAGATGGGGTTTGGAATTATTAAAATTCTATTTAAAAAAACCTAGTTTTATTAAAAGAACGATCGCGACGATTGGGGATACGGTTGAGGCGAGAAATAAGAAAGGAACCAATCCCTTTAATAAAACGACAACGGGTAAAAAATATAAAATATCTTCTGCGTCAAATCCTCCAAAATTTGGCAAAGCGACGGCTTCTTTGCCCAGCTTTTCTTCTATTTTAATACGTAACCAAAAAATACCGCTCACTGAAAAACCGGCGACAATTCCCATAGGAATGGCCCAACCGCCTAAAGGCGAATTCCGTAATCCAATTCCAATACATATAAATACAAGAATATGGATTAAAGCGTCGCAAGCTAAATCGTATACATGTCCCCAGCGGCTGCTTTGTCCAGTGGCTCGGGCTAGTTCTCCATCGGTGTGATCGATCAAATTAGAAAGGGCAAATCCTATAGATCCCCAAACGGACCATTTCCAAACTCCTGGGATAAATAATGCGACGCCAACCAACCCAACAATTAACCGGATTGTTGTTAGGTGATTAGGGGTAATGGAAGTTCCGATGATAGGTTTTATTATCCAACGCGCAATTCTTACGTCCCACAGTGGAGAACTCAAGACTCAGACTCCAACTGAGCGAAGATTTTTTCTTGCGCTTTGCGAACGTCTTCTGGGAAGTCAATTTCTGTCCAAGGCATACCTGTAATATCTTCGACGCCAAAAGTATTTGGCGGGGAGTTTAGAGCTAAATCCCTTAGAGGCTCTTCGTAGCACTCTTCCGGATCAACTTTAAATCGTTCCGTATTTTCGATTAACTTTTTGGCCGTTTCGAAAGAAAATTTAAAAAATCCTACCGACTCTCCACAAATGTCGAATTCGACTTCAACTTTTTTTCTAAATTCAACGATTTTCCCATCGCGGATACAAAGTTTTACAGGTTCGTCTCCAGGTTCGAAATCTTTATCCATCAAGAAACTGCTTGCGTGTTTTGTTTCAACAAGCCGAGCTAATAACGTGGGCCCGTATAGCACGTCTGCGTCCATTAATAAAACGTCGCCTCCATAAGTCATTTGATCCCGAGTGGACCAGAGGCTCAATACGCTTCCTTGTTCAAAGTTTGGATTGAAAACCGTATTAGCAAAGTCCGTCATTCCCAATTGGTTGATTTCAGACTGAATTGTTTCTTTTTTGTAGCCGACGGCAATCGTAGTTTTTTCGATACCACACTGTTTTAAAAATTCTAAATGTCTTTTCAATAACGTTTTTCCGCCAAATTTAAGTAGGCATTTAGGGAGATCACTTTCGTCTCCTAAACGTCTACCTACTCCAGCTGCAAGAATAACCGCTCTCATTATTTTGTCGTTCCTTTTTTACCAAGAAAAACGTTCTTAAATCCAAAATAAGCAATTGAGTCTTTCATATTTGAAACGAATCGAGGAAACCAACCCATAGATTGGTCGGTGACATATTCTAAAGTAAGAGCGATGCGCTCTTCTCTTTCGCCTAACGGCGTGATTCGGTGGTACAGGTTGTCTCCGTTAAAAAATACAAAATCTCCAGGGTTGAGAGAAATTGAATGTTTTGTTGTTTCTTTTTGGGGATTTTTAGTGAAAAGTTCGTATTCTAATTTACAGCTTGAGTTGTCAATGACTCCTATTAAAATCGTATAACGTCTGCCTTTGTAATAGGAAGTGTCGTAGTGAAAACCAATATGATCGCCCGGCTCCGTATAACAGTACAAAGCAAAAGCATGCGGATCTTCGGGTGGACAGTCTTGTAGATCCCCTCCAACGAGGTTGTTTAGAAAATCAAAGAATTCTGGCGTCTCGTAAATTTCCTTAATAGTAGGCGAGTGTTTTTCTAAAGTAAATCGGCTAATGCTCCCGCCTTTTTTATGTTTGGGAATATAGTTACGATTTATTTGAGGTCGAAGTTTAGAGAACTCGTCTCGGATACGTTCGACAATTGTTTGTGGAATGAAATTCTTAATCGCAACAAATTCGTCTTGAGAAACAAATTCTTGGCGAATCGTATCAAACGCTAGGGCAGCGATGGCCGAAGCCAGATCGGACCGAACGGTCATGAAAAATTATTTTACTTCCTTTGAATATTTACGACTGATCCAACCGGTTTTACCCGTGGAATAGGCTATATGATACCACTCCTCAGTTTCTTCGATTAACCTAACAATGGCGCCTTTTTTAATTTTACCAATTACACGTGCGTTGGCCGAGGGTTTAGATCGAATATTTAAAGGAGTTCTTTTGGTCATTACTTTGACGCGCCTAACTTTTGAGGAAGATTTTATCTCCATAGCTGGATCGCTTTTATCCACCATTAATTCCGATTCAGGAATATCGATAGCCATCCCATCCGAGCTCAAATCCATTTCTGACATTTTAGAGTCCATCATAGCTGGGTCTTCCATTTTAGGATCCATCTTGGAATCCATCATCGTTGGATCTTCCATCTTGGGTTCGGACATTTTGGAATCCATCATAGCCGGGTCTTCCATTTTCATTTCCGGAGCTTTAGATTCCATCATGTTTGAACTATCCATTAGTTTTTCTTCTACTAAAGGAGTTACTTCTTCAAATTGAGGTTCGGCTGATTTTTTTGCTTCTTCTGTAATGGGCGGTAAAAACTCTTTTGCAGGTTCCTTTGCCATTTCAGCGATAGGGTTTAACAACTTCAGCATTTCTTTTGCTTTTGATGCGTAGACGCTATCAGGGTAAGTTGTTATGAATTTTTCGTACGCTTCTGTTGTGTTTAGCTTTTGGGCTTCTTCAAATATTTTTTCTTGAACGCTCTCGATTTCTCTCAGAATTTTCTCTTGTTGATCCTTGTTGGAGAGCGGAAGGATTTTTTGTAAATCAGTTACCGCTTTTGCGAATTCTCTATTTTCACGTTCGAGAGTAACTCGAAACCGCAAAGTTCGACTGAGGTTGCTTTTTATTCTATCGCTTTCAGGTTCAATCGCTAAGGCGGATTCAAAAGACTGAATTGAAAAGTCTAATTGATCGTTGGAATAATAGGCCATTCCAAGATTATTGAGCGCCTCAAAAGATTGTGGGCGTTCGGCCAAAAACTTTTGCCATAACTGGATTGCCGACTGGAGTTGTCCTTTATATTGCAGATTAAGAGCCTGCGTGAACAATTCTTTATCGGAAAATAAAATCTTATCAGGGGGCTCTTCGAAATATGGACTACCAGAAAAAATTTCCCCATCCTTATTTTGCAACGAAGCGCAACCAAAAGAGCTTAGAATAAAGATAACTAGCAATATAGATTTTAGCGATTTCATTGAAATTTACCCAATAGGACATTGAATTTTAAAATGTAATTCTGATAAGAATACTCTTTTTTTTTCAAAGGTCAATAACCTCTTGACTTAAAAGATATTTGAGGTAATTATTGAAAATCGGCTAGGGGAGTTTTAATACTGAGAGTCCATAAGGACAACCCTTTGAACCTGATCTGGGTAATTCCAGCGATAGGGAAGCGTAATACAACCGCATTCCTTCACTGGAGTTGCGGTTTTTTTTTTGCAAATTTTGGAGAGGTCTTTTGATTCTTAACATAAATGGCCAAGACCGGGAAACCAAATTAAGCCAGAATTTGGAAGAATTGGTCCAGGAGCTCGAAATTAACGCTCCTCACTTTGCCGTTGCATTAAACTATCAAGTGATTCCAAAATCTCAATATAATTCCACCGCTCTTAAAGAAGGCGATAAAATTGAAATTGTCCACGCTGTTGGCGGTGGAATCTAAAAAGGTTCAAGGTTAAATATTATTTCAACGAATTCCCACAAATTTCTTTCGAGAATAAAAAAATATGAATGATGAAACAAAAACAGAATTTAAAGATTTGGTTATTGCCGATAAAAAATTCCAATCGCGTCTAATCATTGGCACTGGAAAATATGCCGATTTTGAAACCATGCAAAAAGCCCATGATTTATCGGGATCGGAAATGGTGACAGTAGCGGTGCGTAGAATTGAATTGGATAGAAGCAAAGACGATTCGATCCTGAACTTTATAGATATGAAGCGTTACACTCTTTTACCTAACACGGCTGGTTGTTACTCAGTCAAAGAAACTGTGATGACTTGTCAGCTCGCCCGGGAAGCGGGATTGGGGAACTTTGTAAAAGTAGAAGTCATTGGCGATGAAAAAACACTTTTTCCGGATAATGAAGCGACTTTAGAAGCTTCAAAGATACTCGTTAAGGATGGGTTTCATGTACTTCCCTATTGTATTGACGACGTTGTGCTTTGTAAAAAATTAGAAGACGTTGGTTGTTCTGCGGTAATGCCCTTAGCGGCTCCAATAGGTTCTGGTCTTGGTATTAGAAACCCATTTAATATTAAATTAATCCTGGAAGCGGTTTCAATTCCGGTAATCATCGACGCAGGAGTGGGCACCGCCTCCGATGCGGCCCGATGTATGGAATTAGGGGTCGATGGAATTCTGATGAATACCGCTATTGCTGGAGCTAAAGATCCGATTAAAATGGCGAAGGCAATGAGGGCTGGCGTCGAAAGTGGACGTTTAGCTTATGAAGCGGGAAGAATTCCCAAAAAACTATACGCCTCCGCTAGCAGTCCGTTGGATGGTTTAATAGACGTTTAAAAAATATGGAATCCGGAATGGATAATTTACCGGATTATTTGAAAGTTTACGCTATTACCGACCGGAAAATGTTTCCGGAAGGAAAATTTTTGAATGGAATCGAATCTGCTCTAAAAGGCGGTGTTCGGGCCATACAATTGAGGGAAAAGGACCTATCGCCTGCGGCAACGCTCAAATTGGCGCAGGAATTTCGAAGGTTGACGACGAAATACCAAGCTCGTTTATTTGTTAATGATAGAGTAGACGTTGCTTTAATGTCCGAGGCGGACGGGGTCCATTTAACCGAAAATAGCGTTCCAGTCGCAGAAGTAAAGGGTCGGTTTCCTCAATTGTGTGTTGGGGTTTCGACCCATTCATTGGAATCGGCGAAAAAAGCCGAAGCAGGCGGGGCCGACTTTGTTACGTTTAGCCCTATTTTTGACACTCCTTCTAAAAGGGAATACGGGCCTCCTCAAGGGTTGGACCGTTTGAAAGAAGTAAGCGAAGGAGTTCAAATTCCAGTTTTAGCTTTGGGTGGAATTAAGCGACTAAATGTCGTTTCCGTTCAAGAAGCTGGAGCATATGGCATTGCGTTAATTTCCGGAATTTGGAAAGCGAGCGATATTGCCGACGAATCTTATCAATACCTAAGGTATTTTCTAGGAGACTCCCATGAGTGAGCATAAATCAAATAATGGTAACAATGGAAAAGTAACAATTTCTACCGAACCCATTAGCCCGAATTCGAAGAAAATTTACGTGGCTGGTTCTATCCATCCGCAAATAAGGGTTCCATTCCGGGAAGTCTCGTTGACTCCAACTATTGTAGCGGGAACAGCCGATACAGAGCCTAAAGAAGTTCCCAACGAACCAGTTATTATTTACGATCCTTCCGGACCTTATACCGATCCAAATGTAGAAATAGACGTTCGAAAAGGTTTGGCCCCAAGTCGCGAAAAGTGGATTTTTGATCGCGGCGATGTTGAGTCTTATGACGGTCTAATAATGAGCGATCGAAAAGGGCCGCATTCCGGAAAAGAGGACCTTGATGAAACAGAACGTTTTGATCGCAAAGGCAAAAAGCCTTTACGCGCAAAATCAGGTTGTAATGTAAGTCAAATGCATTACGCTAGAAAAGGTATCATCACTCCTGAAATGGAATACATTGCTATTAGGGAAAATCTCCGACGCGAAGAATGGGATCGCGATGAAGAGCGAGAAGCGCGCCTTGCGGGAAATTCATTTGGCGCCAATATCCCACAAGAAATCACTCCAGAGTTTGTCCGAGACGAAGTGGCAAAAGGACGAGCGATTATTCCAGCTAATATCAATCATCCTGAATCGGAGCCGATGATTATTGGCCGTAATTTTTTAGTTAAAATTAACGCCAATATTGGAAACTCGGCGGTTACTTCTTCTATTGAAGAAGAAGTAGAAAAGCTAGTATGGGGCATTCGCTGGGGCTCCGACACAGTTATGGATTTATCCACCGGAAAAAATATTCACGAAACCAGAGAGTGGATTTTACGCAATTCTCCAGTTCCAATAGGAACGGTTCCAATTTACCAAGCGTTAGAAAAAGTAGACGGCGTTATTGAAGATCTCACTTGGGAAATTTATCGCGATACTTTAATTGAGCAAGCGGAACAAGGCGTTGATTATTTCACCATTCACGCAGGTGTTTTATTGCGCTACGTTCCTTTAACCGCTAAACGTATGACGGGTATTGTTTCAAGAGGCGGTTCCATTCACGCCAAGTGGTGTTTAGCGCATCATAAAGAAAACTTTCTTTACACCCATTTTGAAGATATCTGCGACATCATGAAAGCATACGACGTCAGTTTTTCACTGGGCGATGGATTGCGACCTGGTTCTTCAGCGGATGCAAACGACGCCGCTCAATTTGGCGAATTAGAAACTTTGGGCGAATTAACCAAAATAGCTTGGAAACACGAAGTTCAAACCATGATAGAAGGTCCAGGCCATGTTCCAATGCACTTGATAAAAGTGAATATGGAAAAACAACTTAAGGAATGTCATGAAGCTCCGTTTTACACCTTAGGGCCTTTAACGACTGATATTGCTCCCGGATATGATCATTTTACGAGTGGAATAGGCGCGGCAATGATTGGTTGGTTTGGTTGCGCTATGCTTTGCTACGTAACGCCGAAAGAGCATCTTGGATTGCCGAATCGTCAAGACGTAAAAGATGGAGTTATCGCTTACAAAATTGCCGCTCATGCAGCCGATGTCGCTAAGGGACACCCAGGATCTAGAGTTAGAGACGATGCCTTAAGTAAGGCTCGATTCGAATTTCGTTGGGAGGATCAGTTTAACCTTTCGTTGGATCCTGAAACCGCCCGCAGTTATCATGATGAAACCTTACCAGGGCAATCTGCGAAAGTCGCTCACTTTTGTTCGATGTGCGGACCTCATTTCTGTTCCATGAAAATTACAGAGGATGTTCGTAAGTATGCCGAAGAGAACAATTTGGAAGACGACAAGGCCCTTGAAGCGGGAATGAATGAAATGTCGCAAAATTTCAAAGAAGGCGGCGGAAATATTTATTCGAACGTAACGCCAGATAGTTCTAACAAAGCATAAAAATAAAAAACGCGAGGGTTTATAAAGTCCTCGCGTTTTTATCTCACTGTTTGTTTCGTTCAGCCGAAAGAGCAGAGTCTTCTTGAGGAGTAAGAATATCTAGTCTACGGCGTCCAAATCGAATATCGTCTTCTGTAGGCTCTCTACGAGCTCTTTGTTGCGCTTGTATTCTTCGTTTGATATCGCTTTTTTGCACAATAGTTTTTGCCGATATAATGCCGCCTGAAGAATCGTAATCCCAACTAACTACAGTGTGATCGCGACGTTGATGCCAGATTTTTCCAATCCCAGTTGTAATGGTTTGCCCCGCTGCGGTTTGTGAAGTGGAAGTTGCCCCCCCTGGAACAAAAACCCAAAGCTCGTCGTCAATATTGAGGCCATTAGGCGGAAAAATTCTGCGTCTGTCGTAACCCCAAGGAGCTTTTGTTAGGTTTTCAAAAGGGTTTAGAGCATATTGAGGGGGATTGCCTTTAGCAAGGTTTTCGACAAATAAATTAGTAATATTTTGCCTTAGATTTCCAATAGTTGAGTCTTCGGCAGTAATTTCGGCGTCTTCCGCCACGGTTAAGACTCTTTGCATGGCGATGGCGCCTACCAAACCGATGACAATACAAACCATAATGAATTCAAAAAAGGTGAATCCCTTCTGGTTTTTCAGAGGTTGAAACCAATTTTTAAATTTTTGTATATGTAACTTAGACAATTTATGAAACTTTGCTGTGAAATTTATAGCAGACTTTGAACTAAACTAAAGATGTAAAAAGTTCAAAGTCTAGCAACTGGTTGATTTTAGGTTAGTTAATTGTAAATCGGTTATCGAAATATTGCAACTAAAATTTTTACTTTAGTTGTCCATCAGTTAAATATATTTAATGAGCTTCTAAAAGAAGTAGTTTTTCGAAATTTAAAAAATTAATTCCTAGGCTTTTTATTCACATTTATAAATATTGTTCTTGGTTTATATTTTTTCAACGCACGCTCTTGTTATTTATACGGCCTATTCAAAAAAAAAATAAGGATCTATATCACATTCGTGACAATTTATATTGCGTGATTTCAACAGTTTTCGGATGATCTTTGCGGGATGTTCTTACGGTTTGGGCGGGAAAACTCTGAATTTTTTTTTAATCTTTTTTTGTTCGATTAATTCTTATGAGTTTCGAATTAATATTGCCCCGAAGATAAGCAGAGTAGCTCCTATGATTCGTACCCAATTGATTGGGTGAACGGCCAGACCAAACCATCCAAAATGATCGAAAATCAGTGAGGAGATCATTTGTCCGCAAATTATGCATGCAAATAAAGTTGCCGTTCCAATTTTTGGAGCTGCAATAATGGCGGAGAAAACAATAAATGCTCCACAAAACCCACCCGTCCAGAGCCACCAGGGAGCAGAAGTCATTTTAATGGCGGAAGGCCAAGGTATGTTGGAAGATAAGCCAAAAACAGCGAGGGCTAAAGTTCCTACAATAAAAGAAATAATAGCAGCAAATATTGGGTTGCCAGAGATTTGGGCGAGACTGGCGTTAACCGTGGCTTGATAAGGTAGAATAGCGCCGCCAAGCAGGGCTAAGAAAATATAAAAGTAATTCATAAACTAGAAAAGATAAGGGAAAATTCAATATTGATGAGCCTAGCTTTTAAAACTAGAGGCTAGACGATAGCAAGCTAGTATAAATGTTAAATTATTAGAGGTCCTCTAAAAGTTTTGAGGCAGGAAGTTGGGGGAAAATATCTTAAATATTTTGGTTAATTTAGGAAAACTAAATTCTTACAGAAAGTAAAAAATATACGATCAAAATTTAAGACGTTTAATTTACGAATGAAAATATTATAAAACCGCTTTAAGAGAAAGAGCCATGCTTTTAAAATTGCTGGAAGCGTCCTCTACCGCAGTAGCTTCATAACCGCAATGAGCGGTGCAGTCGGAACATTTGGGATTATTCTGGTGGCCGTAATTTTCCCAGTCTGTTTCTTTCATTAATTCGTCAAAAGTTTCCGAATATCCTTCATCCAAAAGGTAGCAAGGTTTTTGCCAACCTAATACGGAGTAGTTTGGATTGCCCCATGGGGTGCACTCATAATCTCTTTTTCCTTGGAGAAATTCAAGATAGAGGGGCGAGTGGTTAAAGTCCCAGCGCTTGCCTTTGTTTTTCGATAGCAGTTCTTTAAAATACGAAAAAGTTTTATTTCTTCCCATGAAATGGTCTTGGTCTGGGGCGTCGGGATATTGAAACCCAGAAGAAACAGTGATACCGTCAATCTGCAATGGTTTTAGCGAGTCAAAAAAGTTTTCGGCTTCTTCAATGCTTACGCCGTCAAAAAGAGTCGTATTACAGGTAACTCGAAAACCTAACCGTTTGGCGGTTTTGATAGCGTCCACTGCAATTTTATAAGTTCCAGGTTTATCCACTATTCGATCATGCTCTTCTTCGTTGCCGTCTAAATGAATCGATAGAGTGAGTAAAGGCGACTTAGGAAGTTTGTCAAAAAAATCATTTAGCAATATAGCGTTAGTGCAAAGATAAACGTAGCGTCCACGGTCTACTAACCCTTTTACAATTTCAACAATCTCCGGATGCATGAGTGGTTCTCCCCCAGCAATGGAAACGATTGGAGCGCCGCAATCTTCTACGGCTTTAAAACATTGCTCTGGAGAAAGGTTTTGTTTCAGTATTTCATTAGGCTTTTGAATTTTGCCGCATCCCACACATTCTAAATTACATCTGAAAAGTGGTTCTAACATTAAAACGAGCGGATATTTTTTCCGTCGCATAACTTTTTGTTTAAAAATATAAAAACCGACTTTAATAGCTTGTTTAATTGGGATGGCCATAATAGCTTAAGATCTGTTTGCGAGAAATTTGTTGGTTAGGGAACCCCAAAGCGGGTATCCAATTGATTTTTAATTATATTGGGCAAGTTAGACAGCCGTCAACGATAATCTGTTTTTAAATTAGGAATTAGCGATGGAAGACAGGCAAAAACCTCCAGAATCGGAGATCTTGTCGAATCCAAAGGACTTCGGTCGAAAATCGAAAAAAGCGCGGTGGCAAAAAATAATCGCGCTTCTTGTCTTGCCTTTTGTCTATATCGCGATTGATGGAACTCTTACTTACGACATTTTTGATTTTAAAATGGATACGCCGTTTAAGTGGTTTGTTTTTTTAATAATTTCGGTTCTTGTTTTAGCGATTTATGCGGCGGACGATAAAAAAGTCAATTCCTCAAAACGGGACGATTAGTTTAAGCGGCGATAGGGTTTGCTTAAAACTTAGCGAGCATCTGACGCGCTCTTGCGGCATGCACGTAATTTTCTAATTTTGTATATAACTTTTCGGCTTTTTTTAGATGGAAAACAGACTTTTCAGGATCTTCAATATGCTCGCTATAAATAATACCCAACATATAATGACCTTCTGCAAAGTTTGGTTTTAGGTGGATTGTTTCTAGAAGCGACTGGCACGATTCTTGATATTGCATGGTGTCAAAATAAACTAACGCCAAATTATAATGCCATTCCGCCGAGGTGGGATTTAACTGGACCGCCATTTTGAAAGAGTGCGTCGCGTCGGAAAATCGAGACGACATCCGATAAGCTATACCTAGATAATAATGGACATGAGGATTTTCTGGTTGAAGATCCAAAGCTTGGATTAAAACTTCCATGGCTTCGCGAAACTCGTTTTGTTTGATGTAAGAAGCTCCTAACGCAATATGAGCGTGGTGAAACTTTGGATTGATTTTGATCGCTTCTTTAAAAGCCCCAATTGCGCTATTGATTTTGTTGAGTCCAGCGTCCTGTAAACTTCCATAGGCTATGCCCATATTGTAATAAGCGTCCAGGAAGTTAGGCTTTTGGTGAATCGCTTCTCGGTAGGCGTCCGCCGCCGCTTGGTAATATCCTAAGTTTTGCAGCCGCAATCCTTCTTTCAGCCAACCTTCCGCCGCGTCTTCTTTATCTACTTCCTTGTCGTCCGGTCTTAAAAGTCTTCCCACTAGCTCTGCGCTATGCAGATCGTTTTGTTCGATAAATAAGTCTTCCGCTTGTTTCAAGTACTTGGCCGCTCTTTTCGGATTTCTTAATTTTTTGACGTGGATGGAGCCTAGCTTAAAATAACCGTCTGCATAGTCTGGTTTAACGCGAACGGCTTCTTTAAAAGCGCGTCGAGCGGATGGATGCAATCCAAATTCAATGTAAGCGTCCCCTATCATGCAGTAAGCCTGCGCTAGCGAGCTATTTTTTTCACGGAGAGCGGCGTCGTCCGGACTAAGGTCGTTGGGATATCGACCCAATCGATCAAAACTAAGCGTCAGCCAATGTTGGATAGCTGCGAAATCAGGATCAAGTAAAACCGCTTCTTTAAACGCCTGCAAAGCTTTTTTCAATTGACCTCTTCGCCAATGCCCTCTCCCTAGATCGACAAAAACTTGAGGACGGTTTGAACCAAATTTAACCGCTTTTTTATAATGCTCTAACTCTTCCTTCGTTTTACCCAAGTTTCCGTATACGTATCCCATAAGATGGTGGGCGGGATAAGAATCCGGATTTTTTTCGAGAGCAATTTCGAATTGTTCTAAAGCCTCTTTATTTTGGCTGCGCGCGCAAAATTTAATTCCTTCTTTATAGGCTGTTGAATCGTCCCAGGGAAAAGGAAATAGATCGATCAATATAGAAGATAACCGTTCCAGACTTTGGTCGGAAGTCCGTATCTGAGAGATTTTATCAATTAAGCCAGGATTGGTTTTGGCTAATTGTTCTCCTAATGTTGAGAGAGTCTCTTGTTCCATTACGCGGTTGTTTAATTTTAGTAATAACAAAATAGCCTCAAAGAATTTTGAGGCTTTAATATTATAAATTTTTATTACGATAACTAAAAGGAAAATGGAAAAAGAAGAAATGCTTTGCGTTGATTGAATTTAAGATTGATCATTGAGTTTATTCGAAGGAAAAGATCTAGGTTTAATTTTCAACTAATACTTTACCTGCGGCAGTTTGCCATTGCAGTTCGTGGAAGTTACATCGATATGAATATTGCCCATAAAATCGGCCCAATGCGCTAGCATGGACGCAATAGTTTCCTGCGGCAGTTTGCCGTTGGCTTCGCCGGGCGTGGTCGCTTCTTTTGTCAGATAGGACAGGTCGATTAGGTTTTGATTTGAAACCCGGCCCAACGCTTTAGCGTGGCCGCGTCATATCGCCACCAGCGGCTCGCTGGCTAGCGACCTTGGTTTAAATAGTCGCGCGTTTCTTGGCAACAGGGATTTTCCAAAAGTTTTTCAGCGGGACCAGATTCGCAAATTTCGCCGTTGCAGACGAAGATGGTTTCGTCGGAAACCCTTTTGGCTTGTCCTATATTGTGAGTGACAAGAATGATGGTGTGATTTTCTTTTAGAGAAAGGATGAGGTCTTCAACCGCGCGCGCCGATCTGGGATCAAGAGAAGAAGTAGGTTCGTCCATTAATAAAATGTCAGGTTTAGAAATGAGCGTCCTCGCCAAAGCCAACCGTTGTTGCTGTCCCTGTGAAAGGGATAACCCGGGTTGGTTTAAACGATCTTTAACCTCTTCCCATAGGCTTACTTTTCGTAAAGCTTGTTCCGCTATTCCGGCAAAATCTTTTTTTCTCTCGGGTTGTAAGCGTTTGATACCAAAAATAACGTTCTCATAGATTGATTTTGGGAAAACACAGGGTTTTTGAAAAACGATACCTACGTTTTGACGCAAAGCGTACACGTCGACATTTTCTTCGTAAATATTTTGACCGCCAACCCAAACGGTTCCTTCAGCTCGAAATCCGTCAAGACGGTCGTTCATTCTATTGAAAGTTCTAAGCAAGGTTGACTTACCGGTGCCGGAGGGGCCAATTACACTGGTGACGGCTTTAGAAGCAAAATAGTGCGTGATTTGTTTAAAGACCGGAGCGGACCCATAATACAAACTAGCGTTTTCAATTTTAATGTCGAATTGATTTTCGTTCATTGTTCCGGTTCCCAAGATAAGCGACTGCGTACGGCCTTAGCCCCTAGGATAAGGAAAAAAACGATTCCAAGCAAGACCGAAGCGGCGCCCCAAGCGTTGGCAAGAGCCGTAGGGTTTGTCGCTTCTTGAGCAAGAACGAGAATATGCGTTTGTAACGTGGCAACAGGTTCGGTGATAGATTGCGGAATCGATACGCCGGAAAAAGCGGTAGCCGTGAACATGATGGCGGCGGTTTCTCCTCCCGCACGCGCCAATCCAAGAAGCGCCCCGGTTACGATGCCGTAAACGGAATGAGGAATAACGACGGCAAGGATGCGTTGATTCGGTTTGAGACCAAGAGAAATACTGGTTTCTTGATAATGTTCGGGAAGGGTTTCGATGGCTTCCAGTATAGCGGCATGCGCCGTAGGAAGTATCATAGCCGCTAAAATCAACGCTCCCGTAAGCCAGGAAACGCCGATTCCTAAAAATTTGCCAAAAAATAAATATCCGGCCAATCCCAATACGATTGTCGGCATCCCGTTTAAGGAGGCCATGAAAATTTTAAACGCTTTTTTCCAGACGGAAGATTTTAAATATTCGGTTTGATACAAAGCGGTTCCTAAAGCGATAGGAAGGCAGATGCTTATCGAGGCGAACATGAGCAAAAGCGTTCCAAATATTTGATAAAGGATACCTCCTTTTGATCCGAAGTCGGTCGCTTCAGAAGAAATAAACTCCCAACTCAACGCCGATAACCCTCGCGAAAAAACCGCAAACAAGATGAACGCTAAAATAGAACACGCAAACAGCGTTAGAAAAGCCAAAGTACCGGAGAATAATTTTTCTTTTTGGATTCTCGTCATTTTCTGAATCCTTTAATCAGCCAATTGCCAAACGCCGTTAAAAACATGACCAGAAAAAATAGGATCAGCGCCAAAGCCATCAACGCGCTCCAATGCTCTCCAAAACCTAAAGTCTCGGCGGCTTCGCGTCCTAATTTAGAAGCGATACTCTGGCCCGAAGAGAATACGTCGAACCAAGGCTCGGGAATTCGATCCAAACCGCCAATGACCAGCATAACGGCGATGGTTTCTCCCATAGCGCGTCCGATAGCCAGTAAAATAGCTCCGGCAATTCCAGGAGTCGCGTGAGGCAACGCGACCGAGAAAAGAACTTCCATTTTGGATAATCCCAGCCCCGAAGCGGCTTGCCGATGTTCCGATGGAGTTGAATGAATCGCGTCTTCGGATAAAGTCATGATAGTTGGCAAAATCATGATGGCCAACAAAAATGAAGCGGATAGCAAAGTATACCCGTCTATTAAATTGAATACGTCGCGAACCCAAACGGAAAGTAAAGAAACGCCGAGCAGTCCGTAAACGATACCGGGAACCCCCGCCAATATTTCCATAATTCCTTTTACGGTTAAGCGTCGACGTGGATCTAAAAACTCGGAAGTGTAAATTGCGCTGGCTAAAGCCAGTGGAGTGGAGAAAACGAGGGCCAAAATAGTTACGGCTGTAGAACCAAATATCATAGGAGCGGCGCCATACTCTTCGCCGGGGAACCAATCCAAGCCCAGTAAAAATTGGGAGCCTTGATTCCAGATAAAGGGACCGCCTTCCCAAAAAAGGTAGGCGACAATCCCCGCTCCGAGTGTCATGGATAGAAGAGCCATGACAAAAGTAGCCCATTGGAAAAAATCGAATTCAGCGAATCGGGACATAACCGCTTTTTTCAATGATGGGTTGAACTTCTGGACCCAGTAAGAATTCGATGAAAAGTTGAGCAGAGCTGGAAATACTTTTTTGAGTCACAATATCCAAGTCTCGTGAAATGGGGTAAATACCGGATTGTATATTTTCGATAGACGGTTCGATTTTTTTTCCTTCATGCAATAGAGCGACTCCCACAACGTCTTTGTTGATCCAAGCTTGCGATAACATACCGATAGCGGAATCGCTTTGTGCGATTTTAGCTTGTTCTTCGTTATTTGAACCAGATACCAAACGCGCCCCGCGCGCCCTGGCGGTTGGGTTGCCGAAAACGTAATGTATAAAAGCGTGACGCGTTCCACGATGTCGTTCTTTATCGACCACAACGATTTTTTTATCCGGCCCACCAAGTTCTTTCCAGTTTTTAATTTTACCAGAATAGATATCGCGAATTTGTTTTTTAGAAAGAGTTGTAATTCCAGCGGAGTAAATTTCCGAAGAGACGACGCAAGCCACGCCATCGCGACCGAGTGTATGAACCTTAAACTCTAGGTTGTTATATTTTTTAAATTCTTTTTCAGAAATCTTACGAGACATCATTCCGATATCCACGCGGTTATCGGCAACGGAACTAAAGCCAACTCCAGAACCGCCCGCGTTAACGGTAACCGAAATGTCGGGATGTTCTATTTTAAATTTTTCCGCCGCGCGGGAGACGATGGGTAAAACAGTTGTCGATCCTGCAACGCGTAAGCTAGTTTCTTTAGCGTTAACTGGGACGGAAGAAAATAAGAATATAAAAAGACACGTCCAATAGAGGACGAATTTAAACGATTTAATTTTCTGGACCATGAACTTTCTAAGAGTTGAAAAAATGGAGACGTAATTTACCTGGTTTTTAAGAGCAGATCAAAGACAAAAATGTAGGTATTTAATATGGAAAAAACCACTCAATTTAGTCGCGATTATCCCTATTGTATTACAAAAAAATGTAAAACTTTAGCCAAAGAATAAACTACGAATCGAAGCGCCAGATTCAGAAGTTTTGTTAATTGAAAAGGAACTATGTTAGATGTGAATTTTTTCAAAATACTCTGCTTTAAGTGAGAGTTTTATTTTTCCGTCATCCTTGAGGAGCTTCGAAGAAGTGACGAAGGATCTAGGTTAATTTTTCCTCTAACCTTTTTATGTGTTCTTCGCAGCTTGTGCTGAGCTTGTCGAAGCATTTTTCTGTGGTCGATTTTCTTTTTTTGCATTTCAAATTGTCGCAAATATTGCTAATAATTGACCCAACTAGCGACAAAATGATAAAGTAATTTAAAGAAAATTTGAAAATCGTTAGGAGTAAAAAAAAGTGGCTACAGACCGCATCAACGCCAGATTGTCAAAACCTTTGGCCGAGCATGTAGAAAGAATGGTTGGAGAAGAAGGACTTTACGAAACACCAAGCGAATACGTTCGAGATTTAATCCGAAAAGATTTAGAGAGTCGCGATTCATTTTATGTGAAAGAAGCGATTTCCGATGGGTACCGCGATGTTGCGGAAAAACGTTATTTTAAATCGACCGGCAACTTCAAAAAAGACAGAGTGCTTCGAAAGAAAAAAGAGAAAAAGGGTTGGGCTTGATTCGTGGCGGATTATTTTTTAACGCGCCGCGCTATTTTGGACTTGGAAGATATTTACGATCATTCGCTTGAAAAATGGGGCGAAAAAGTTGCCGATCATTATATCGAAGCGCTGTATGAAGTTTTTGATCAGATTACAAAAAACTCAGAATTAGGAAAAAGAAAGCAAAAACGTTCACATCCATTTTTAATGGTTTCCGCAAAAAAACATTTTGTTATCTACGACGTGTTTCCCAAAGGAGTTATCATATTAACTTTACTTCATCAAGTCCGCGATATTGAAAATATCATTCGAAAGTTAGATTCTTCGTTTATTAAAGAAATAAACGACCTGAAAAAACAATTTCCCAAATAGTTTTTTCTGTGTTTTTCGCAGCTTGTGCTGAGCTTAGCTTGCCCTGAGGTACTCGAAGGGTCGAAGCATTTTTCTGTAGCCAGATTTTAGCTTTACTTCTTCATCTGCTCCCGCACCCACTCTAAATTCTTTTTCACTGTTATGGCATGTGGATGTTCTGTTCCTAATAGGCGAATGATTAATTCAAGGGCTTTAGCGAGATATTCTTCCGACTGTTTGTAGTCCCCTTTATTAGCGTAAAGCGATCCCAAATTATTTAAAGAAGTGGCGACAGATGGATGCTGCTCGCCCAGGAGTTTTTTTCTCATCTTTAACGCGTCTTTATAAAGCGGCTCGGCGTCTTCGTAACGTCCTTGGCTTTCATATAATCCCGCTAAATTATTTAAAGAAGTGGCGACAGATGGATGCTGCTCGCCCAGGAGTTTTTTTCTCATCTTTAACGCGTCTTTATAAAGCGGCTCGGCGTCTTCGTAACGTCCTTGGCTTTCATATAATCCCGCTAAATTATTTAAAGAAGTGGCGACATCTGGATGCTGCTCGCCGAAGCTGTTTTTGAAAGCTAGTAATGATCTCTGATAAAATTTTTCTACTTCTCCATATTCGCCAGTTTGATGTAGGCAAAATGCCGCATCGTTACACAATCGTCCCGTTTCTCCTGTTTTTAAGTCCCATTGTTTAATCCAGGAAAAAAGGGTTTGAATATTGGGGAGTAACTCTCGACACAACGACCAGTTGTTAAAATCGCCAGGGCTTGGAAATACTTCATTCAACACATTAACTGCTATTTCAGCCCATTCTTTTGGGTTGTTTAAATTGTCTCGAATAACTTGTTGGACCAGGCGATGCATACTTAATGATTCACCGTTTTCGTTTTTTCGTAACAAAGAATATCGGCAAGCATCGGTGACGGTTTGATTCCACTTAATGTCGTTGCCCAAAGCTTTGTTGAATGATTCGCTAAGATGTTCTTTTCCTTTTTTGAAAATAATTTCAGGAATTGAGTCGGGGTCAAGAAAAGCGCATAGATGGATCAACTCCCCGGTTGTTGGATTTTGCTCTATGGTTTTTTCCAGCGAAAGTTTAAACGCTTCCGCTACCGACTTTCGATAGCTGCCTCCCTCAACAATTTCATTTAAAAATGATTCGCCGTGCGACTCGAACAGTTCCAAATATTTTTCTAAAGTAGTTCCCGATTCTTCGATATAGGCTCCCGCCATTTCTAAAGCGACTGGCAGTCCATCAAAAACTGCGTTTATTTTTTCGGCTGTTGTTTTAACTTCTTTCGAAACTTTGTCTGAAGCGTCGTTGAGTCCGAGTATTCCCGACCGTCGAAGTAAGAGCAGCGTCCCTTCTTCTTCCATTTCATCAACCTGGATTTTCGCTATTTGCTTACGCGTTTTTTGTCGAGTTGTGATTAAAACATGGCCGCGAATACCGGCAGGGACAAAATTCTCGTAAAGGTCAAAATCTTCGATATTATCTAGAATCAGTAGCCAGTTTGAATTTGTCGTAAGCCAGTCTTGAACGGCTTTAAAAACGACCGCTTGTTCTTGGGAATCTTTTTCAGGGAGGTTTAATTTTTCAGCTATTTCGGCAACGCTTTTGCCTAAAGATATACTCGTTTCCGCGTCAGCCCATAAAACAGCTTGATAAATATCTCTTTGCCGAAAAGCAAATTCAGCGACAATATGGGTTTTTCCAATACCGCCCAAGCCCGCTATGACTTGAGTCACGGCGGCTTCGTGACCGGATTCTAATTCGGCTTTGATTTTTTCAAGTATTTCTTCTCTACCCGTAAAAAATGGATTCCGACGAACTGGAACGTTAAAAATATTCGTTTTGGTTTTATCCGAATCCGTTTTTTTCTTTGCGGGAGTTCCCGTTAACAGATCTTTCAGCTTTTGATAATCGGCGTTTAGCAAATAATAGTTGGTTAACGTCAAAATAAGAGGAATGTGTTTTAAATCTTCTTCATCAAATATGATTGGAAAAAACTTTGTATTGCGTCCCTGGTTTTTATACAGAGTAGCGGCAATCAAAGAAGCTTCCCAGGCTGAGCCTTTACCCACATCAGGGATTTCTTGTTTGCGGTATCTACGCAGGTAGGTTTCGGTACACGCTATCAGCACGAAATCAGCCGATTCGATTTGGTCTTCCATCCAAAACGGCCAGCCGTTTTCTGGCGGTCCTTCCAGGTATTGATCGATAGCGCTATCGAATCCTGCTTCTTTTAATCGATTCGATAAATTTAAAACACGATCTTTGTGTGCGTCGGAATCGTGGCTGTAGCTGATAAAAATTTTTGGTCGAGGCTCTTCCATCGGGATACTCTTTCATTATCGAATAGTATCCAAGATACGAAAATGTCACTCCACAATCAATGAAAAAATTTTCGCAAGCCAAAAGTTGGTAGGTTGATTAAATTTTATCAATCAATTTAGGGTTTTTTGCCAACAACAGCGTAGTCTTGGAAGCCGTAAAGAATTTTATTTAGGTGGTCGATGTTGCGGTTGATTTGTTCCACGGTTTCGCGAGCGCTTTGATTGGAGGGGATTGAAATTTTTTCCAATTGTCTTTCTATTGGGAAGGGTGAAAGGTATTTAATTTCGCTTTTAGCGATGCCACAACTGTCTAAAAGAAATTGAATGGTTTCTGGGTGGATGGGATTGATGTGGGTCAAATCCAAATAAAAACTGGTGGAAGAAACGACAATAGAATGAGGGTTGGGTGTTTCATAGATCAATGTGCCGCCAGATTTTAATTTATTTGAACAGAGTTGGACAAATTCTCGTAGCCGATCGTTGCCTACGTGTTCTATAACATGGGCCGCAAAAATCCCGCCAAGCGATCCGTCTTCTAAAGTTTTAAGATAGTCGAATGCATTGATTTTTTCCGCTTTTAAATCCTTCTTTTGACAGATTTGGATCATATCTTCATTCAAATCTATGCCCGAAGCCGTTAATCCGTTTTCTTTTAAAAGCGATAAAAACTCCCCTCGACCGCATCCGATATCCAAAATGTTATCGGCGTTTTTAAAATATGGTAAATACATCTCTTGTTTCTTTTTTATTTCAGTTTCGAAACCGCGATAGCGGTTTTCAAAACGAAAATATTGATGATCCCAAAGACTGTCTTTTTCTTCTTTTATTATGGAACCAACTTTTTCTGGGTCGAGTTTTCCTTCGGTCGCTTCCAACAAACGTTCAAGACGGTTTTTTAGCAGTAAATTTTCTTGTTGGAGTTCTTTGGTATAAGTTATTAACCAGTTGATGTTGTTTTGGTTTTCGTAACCTTTTATATATTCATTATGGTGGTGATCTACAAGTTTTGAAAGAAGTTCCATCAAGCTTTCGTTGAAACGAGCTTGCCTTAAAAAGACCATGTTGATTATGGGGTTTAATAAGGTTCTAACGCCCTTTTTTATCGCAATAATTATCGGTCCGAAAATTGGAATTTGCGAGCTTATGGGTTCTTGTTGTCTAGGGTCGATTTTATCGTGGAGAATTTTCTTAATGTCATAAATTTCTCCATATACCGATGGATCTAATGGTTCGGGCGGTTTGGATTCGAGTTCTTCAGCCATAATATTATTTAAAAATGGTTATACGCTAAGCGGGTTTTCCGATGATTTTTCTCGAGTTTCGGATTGGTTGTTTTCGCGGCTTTCCAGGGGCGAATCGTTTCTGACTATGGAAGCTTCAGAGTTTAAATCGAACGCTCCGGCAAATTTGGAAAGACTTGGAAGTACGCTAAAAATTAAAGCGTCGTTCCACCAGTCAAAGCATTCAGAATAATGAGTGTCTACAGAATGCAAAGCGGCGGTAATAAAATAATCCGCTGGTTTTAGAGGTAACTCCTGACTAAAAGTTGCGGTAACGGTTTCTCCGGGTTTTAAGTCTTCCAGCATAATTCCTTTATGAAACGTGTTGGCGCCATAAACTTCAACTCCGTTCCGATCTCGAATAAGCATCCCTATCGTCAAATTTTTGATGGGTTCCTTGACTGTCAAGCCGATTTCAAGCGTTGCGGTTTCTCCGCAAACGAATGCGTTTTTTTCTTCTTTTTTTTCGTTGAATATCTTGATTTGAGTGATTTTAGCTTCGTATGACCCATATCTCCTACCTTTTTTTTCATCGTCGTCTTGGGACTCGGAAAACCTTGGGTCTTTATCCGTTGCCGAGCGTATCGCTTTTGCTTCTTGTCTCGCGACCAGCTCCATATAATGATCCAATACCGCGCCTGTTTCTCCCTTTTCAACAAATTTACCTCGGTCGATTAAAACGGTTTGAGGGCATAGGGCTTTCAACGTATTGAGGTCGTGCGAAACAAAAACGATGGTGATTCCTTTTTCGTGAAACTCACGAATTTTTTCTAAACATCGGTGTTGGAAAAGAGCGTCTCCTACCGATAACGCTTCGTCCACAAGCAATATTTCTGGATTGATATGAATGGCTACCGAAAAAGCCAGACGCACCTGCATGCCCGATGAATAGGTTTTGATTGGATAATCGATAAAATCTCTTAATTCTGAAAACTCTAAAATGCTTTCAAATTTTTCTTCGATTTCTTCGGGAGTCAGTCCCATCAAAGCCGCGTTCATATGGACATTGGACCGCCCTGAAAATTCTGGATGGAATCCCATTCCAAGTTCGATGAGAGAAGCGATACGACCGTGTGTTTTAATTTCGCCTTCAGATGGAGAGGTGATGCCGTTGATTAATTTTAGCAAGGTGCTTTTGCCGGAACCGTTCGGACCGATCACTCCAACGGCTCCTCCTTTTTCGATAGCGAAGTTAACGTCTTTAAGAGCCCAGAAATCGGAATGATAACTTTTTGCGCCCATCGATAAAAACTCTAGAAGTCGGTGCGATGGTTTCGCGTAGATTTCGTATTTCTTTGATAGGTTTTTGGCTTCAACGGCGTTCATAGTAAATCGACAAACTTTTTATGGTGTTTGGTAAAAATTCTATAACCGGCAAAATATACGAAAACGGAACACGCGGCAAAATAAACAAAGTTAGTCATTTGAAACATCTGATTGTTTAAAAATATATCTCTATAAATATGAACCAGATGAGTCATGGGATTGAGCATATAGAAGCTCATGAACCGTTCTGGAACTAAGCTTTCTGGATAAAATATCGGAGTTAGAAACATCCAGACCGTTAAAAACACGCCTATTATTTGAGTGGTGTCCCTGAAAAATATGTTAACCGTCGAAGTTAAAAGCCCCAATCCCAGCGCAAAGAGCAATTGGAAAACTAACAATAATGGCAATACAATCACGTAAGGACTAACAAACTTTAGAATGATTAAAATGGCTAGCGTCAATATTCCAAGGTTGATCAGACCTGTTATCAACGATGAGCATGACAAATAGAGCGGCAAAATTTTGGCTGGGAACACCATATTTTTGATCAAATTACTATTGTCCACTATCGAAGAGGTAGATCGTTGAACGGCGTCTTGAAAGACCATCCAAGGGCACATCCCGCAAAATAAATAGAGGGCAAAATTGGTCATCCCAGGTTGGTCGCCTAGTTTTACTTTTAATATGACCGAAAATAAGAAGGTATAAATCAATAAGGTGACTATGGGATGAATGACCGACCAGAATATTCCCATGACAGAGCCGGCGTAGCGGCTATGAAGATCTCTACGGATAAATTCTTTTAGCAAATCCTTATTGTGGATTAGACGTTTTAATACAAGAATCATATAACCAGTCGGCGTTTGTTAACGACAAAATCCCTAATCTAAAACCAGATGTCGATTGACTTAATTGGATAAAACGGCGTTTGAATCTTTTTTGCTGCGAATGTATTTTAAAATTTCTAGATTATTTAAGGCGTCTTCGATCAAAGTTTCGCTTCGATGAGCCATTAGGTTTCTAATCATTCTGCCAAACCGCCAGGGTCGTCGAAGATACGATAATCCAAAAAATAAAAGATAACCGGCTAAGATAGCTCTATTTCGGAAAGGTTTTGAATAGTGATGTGTGTAGGGCCCGTTTTCTTTCTGTTCTTCTGCGCTCAACAAGCTATAAAAATAGCGATCGTCCAAGTTAGGAATTTGATTTTTGCTTTGCAAATCGGTGAATAATTCCGAACCAGGATATGGCGAAAAATGAGATATTCTTATGTCGTGAGTTCCCGCCCAGGCCAAATCGATCAGCATGCTGTATGTTCTAAGAACGTCTCCCTTGGTTTCTTCCGGCAATCCCACGATCAAATTTGCCGAAGTGGAGATTTTGCTTTTGACACATGTGCCGACGGACTCGATTAATTTTTCCGGTTTAATTTTCTTTTTAATTTTTTTGAGCATTTTGGGACTTCCAGATTCTGGAGCGTAGATGATACTTCGGCAACCAGATTTGTAAAGTAACGGCAAAGCTTCTTCGTCTAAGGCTTCCGAACGAGTTCCGGAAGGTAATTGCCAGGTGATGTCCCAATTCTTTTTGATCAAGAGAGTACAGAAATCAACGATCCATTCTTTTCTGACGATGGCGGTGAGGTCGAAAAAGTCGAAATTTTCGATTTGGTATTTTTCGATATAAGCTTCCATTTCCGCGATCACTTCTTCAGGGTTGCGCGCCACCCATCGCGTGGTCCACATAAAAGGACTTGAGCAGAAGGTGCATTGGTAAGGGCATCCACGCGAGGCCATTATCGGCATGGTGCGCCCTAAGTAAACGCCAAAGCTTAAATCGTTTTCAAAATAATTATTGAGAGGAATTTGGCTCCAATCGGGTTTAGGAAAACTATCAACGTCCACCGTCCGCTCGCTCAGGCCTGTTTGCACAAAGCGGTCATTGTCCAGGAATGCTATTCCGCCAACATCGGATAGACTTTTTCCTTTTTCTATGGCTTGAATTAAATTAACCGCCGTGACTTCTCCTTCGCCGAGGACGATACAATTTAAATCGGGAGCTTCGCGTAGACTAAACTCCGGCAGAGCGGTTCCGTGTTCGCCGCCTAAAACGATAACAGCGTCTTTAAATTTTTCCCGTATTTTTCCAATAAGGATTTTGACCATTGGCCATTCGCAGGAAAACATACTGCTGATTCCAATGATAGAAGCGTCTACATCAATTCGAGATACAATTTCTTCTACAGTCAAGCCATGACAAACGATCTGAGGATGCGGAGATGAATACATTCGCATTGGGTTTTCTCCAGGACCGTCGATTAACTGCACGGCATGACCTGCTTCGCGAAGGCTTGACGCTAAATAGGCCAATCCTAATGGAGGACAAATCCTTTCCGTTAAGGCGGCCTTATCACGCATATATGGAGGGCGTACTAAGCTAATTTTTGCCATGTAGTTTTTTAACGAGAGCTTTTCTTAAATTTTTCTGGAGGAGATCGATTTTTACCGATTTTTCAAAAGCGGTTTTGAACCGAACCACATTATACGCGAAACCATTTATAACATGGTAACGCTTGTTTTTTAAAGGTTAAATCGACTTTTAATAAATCTGAAGAGTTGAGCTGTTGGTTTATTTGGAGAAAGAGGATAGTTGTACTTTTTCGATTCGAATTCCTAATTCTCTTTGATCGTTAGATTCCGAGATTTCGCTAGGAGTGAAGGTTTTATCAAGACGAATGGATAAAAGGTTTCCATTCTGTTTTAACCTAGAGAGGTCTATCGGATAAGCATTTTGAAATTTACCCGATTTACCTCCGAACAACCCTAGTTTTTGATCATTGATGAAGATAGCCGCGCTAAGCCCATTTTTGAATATTTTTGGGATTTCACCTTGAATGATTAATTTTACGGGGTGGTCCGGCTTATTGAATAAGATCGAGCCGTCTTTTTTCATCCAACGAAAAAGTCCGCCCTGGTCCCTTTCCAGACCATGCCATCCGTCGAGCAAAAATAAATCGGGTAAACCACGCGTTAATTTATAGGCTTCGTTTTCGAAAATCGTGTCGCCAAAACGGGTATTTAATATATCCTCGTTTGCGACGTTATTATTAGATAGGGTGGCGTTTATAGAATCTTTTAATGGATCAAAAAAATAATTTGAATTGGGTTGGCCCGTAAAAGGCGAGAGAATCCAGAATCCCCAAGGTTCGATTTTACCGGTTAATTTGATTTTTTTATTTCTCAAAAAATAAGAAAGCCATGCTTCGTCAGTCGGTGTACGAGAGTGAACCAGAATTTTAGAGTCGGAAGGCAAATCGATTTTTTCCAACGCCATGATGTCGGACCCTATTACTGGGTGTCGCATTGGACTAGAACCTTCAATATATGTTTTTAGATTCCAAAAAAAGCCGGTTAGTAAAATACCAATTATTACTCCTCGGATAGCGGTATTACCGAGCGATCGGATCGCCCAAATCCCTCCGATAACAACAGTCAGAATCAGAGGGAATACAGCTACCACAGAATGTTTATAAAAATGGTATCGATAATCTATGACGAAAAAGTAGCTGGCGAGCAGGGCCATAAAGCCTATATCCGCTAAAATAAGCGTTTCTTTTTTCTTAATAGAAACATAGAGACCCGCTAACGCTAAGAGAGACCAAAGCCAACCGGTTACGCGAATGGCTTTGCCTTCCAGAGACCCATGATTTAAAGAGAAATGCGGGCCAAATCCAAATAGTTCTTCAATGTATGCGACTCTTGGAATATTTTGCGTAAAAGTGGAAGTGATTTTAGCGTATTCGCCAGCGTATGCGGCAATCCACCATATGGTTATAGGCGTAATGAAGCAGGCGAAACCAAGAATGATAAGAGAATTTTTAATCGCAAGGTTCCATTGTTTAAAGTTTGCTCGAAACTTTAATACGCCATAAAACCCAGCCGCTCCCAGAAGGTGAACTAGCATAAAGCCATACATGGTTAAAAAACCGGCGATGATAAAAGAATAAAACGCCAGGTCCATTTTTTTATCCGTCTCCAAGGCGATTTTTAAAAAACCTAATCCTAGGATATAAAACATCATTCCTAAAATTTGCGGAAGTTGGCCAATAAGCGGCCAATTAAAATAAGAAACGTTTATCGCCGTGAGAAATGCGACTAGAAGCGCCGATCTTTTATCGAATTCAAAACCGACCCGGCAAGAAGCGTATGCCGCAATAGGAAGGAACGCTCCCAAAACGGCGGAGACTGCGAGATATATTTTAAAAGCTGGAACTCCAAAGATTGCGGAAAATGCGGACAGCAGAAAAAAATACGGGAACAATTCGTTGTATTCAAAAATTTGACTCAGCATTTGAGTCATTGGTTTTTCGAAATCCGGAGAAACTTTATCGTGCCACGAATGATCTAGAAAGTAATCCGCAGGGAAAGAAACAAAAGCGCCGTAGCTTTGATAGGAGGAAGTTATGAAACCGGTTTCGGCCAAAACCCGCATAGTGGGAAAAGCCGCCAAAATCCATATCAATATAAGCCACGGAGGACAGTCAGAATCTTTAAACGGATTTACTCTGTTGCGAATAATTTGGAAAGCTGTAAAAGAAGCGCAGATTAAAAACGCCGCCCATCCTCCAATGGAAACTGGCAACCCAGCGAGACTTGCGTAAAGAGGGATAATCGATAAAGGGATGATTGCCAGCGCCAGAGCTAGAGCTAAACGATATCGAGCGCAAACACCCTGGCACAAAGAAACCGCCAAACCCCATCCAGAAAGATATAAAACGCTTAGGATGGCTCCATAAAGAGTTAGATGTTTTAAAACGATCATTTAGATTTCGAAATTGAAGAAAAATCGCCATAGGTTAGGTGGCTAACGCCATATAATAACACCTTTATGAAACAGTCAAACTTGTTGGAGCGAAATATTCTCACTAATTAATATAGAAAACTTTTTACGATAAAGACGGCTCTTTATATTTGAAACTTTTCCGTAATATTTAGCGGCAGTCGCGGCAACTGCACTTATATTGAATCGCCGAAGGTTTGATTTTTTTCAAAATATTGACGTTAAAAGTGTAGTGTATTAAACTACAATTATGATAAAGAGTTTTAAAGATAAAAGAACTGAAGATATCTACAACAATATCATTGTCAAAAAAGTTGAATTAAAAATTCTAAAAAAAGCTTTACGTCGTTTGAAATATATTGATGCTGCAAAAAAAATTGAAGACTTGATGGTTCCTCCTTCAAACAAACTAGAAAAAAAGAAGGGTAAGTTGAAAGATTTTTATGCGATTTGGGTAAACGATCAATATAGGATTATTTTTAGATGGAAGGATGGGAACACCTACGATGCACAGTTTGTTGATTATCATTAGGGAGTGAGAAAAAATTATGAAGACTATACCAAACGAACATCCCGGCGTAATGCTGAAAGAAGATTTTCTAGACGACTTGGATATCAAGCCGGGTACCTTTGCTAGGGCAATAGGAGTTGATCGCACGGCTATAAAAAATATTATTGATGGTAAGCGCAGTATTACAGCTGAGATGGCTTTACGCTTTGCTCTTTTTTTTGGAACAAGCGCTGAATTTTGGTTGAATTTGCAAAAAGATTACGATTTAAGAACCGCTAAAGAGGAAAAGTTGTCCGAATTTAAGAAAATTGTACGGCCTTATGCGATAGATGTTTAAGAAAAATACTGGAATATCTATCCGAACTTCGTTACTTCCATTATAGCTAGATTAAATTTCTTTTTAGATAAGAAATGTGATTTAAAAGTGGTTACAATAGCAACGGAATTATTCTTTTCTATGTTTCATATCTTTGAAACGTTTTGATTTTTCAACCAATCCATTTCCTAAAGGAATTAACCCATTTTAAACTTCTCCGTAATATCCAGCGGCAGTCGCGGCAACTGCACTTATATTGAATCGCCGAACGCAAAAATTATTATCGATGCGGGTATCAGCCAAAAAGAGCTAGCCGCACGTCTCAAGTTGATTGATAGATGTCCAGAAAACTTAGACGGCATTTTTATGACTCATGAACATTCGGATCATTTAAAGGGTATTGGTCCCTTGGCGCGAAAATTTGGAATTCCCGTTTATTCCACCGTGGGCGCTCATGAGGCGGCAAAAAAAGTGGTGGGTAACGTCGATGATTGGCGTTATTTTAAACCTTTAGATCGGATTACTATTAAAGATTTAGAAATAGAAGCTTACCCTACTCCTCACGACGCCGCCGACCCGGTTGCTTTTGTGGCGCGTTGCAATGGTTTTACTCTTGGACAAGCAACCGATTTGGGTTGTTTAACTCCTATGGTGTTAGAAAAAATGACTTTAGCCGACGCTTTGCTATTAGAAGCCAATCACGACGTGGAAATGTTAGAAGTGGGCCCGTATTCCTGGCCTTTAAAGCAAAGGATTAAGGGCGATAGCGGTCATTTATCAAATAAGGCTTGTGCGGAACTGGTTTCTAAAGTTTCTCATGACGAATTAAGGATTTTGGTTTTGATGCATTTGAGCGAAAAAAATAACCATCCTGAGATAGCCAAAGTAACCGTGAGTCCTTTTATAAAAAACTCTAAAACTCGACTGGTGTTAGCGGAACAGCACCGACCTACCGAACTTTTTAGTTTGTGTTAAGAAGTTTAGGAGAGCAGCTGGTTAAAGTGGAATTTCTAAATTAAACTTCTTAAAGCTTCGCATTTTAATTAAGGAAAATTTAACCTAGATTCTTCGTCGCCATTTCATGGTTCCTCAAGAATGACGTTTAATTTTACTTTTTAGATACGCAATATTTTAACTGACAGATGAAATTAAAAGTAAGTTCGTTTTTCGATTGTGGAATTAAAGCTCAATGAATAAAGATTCCAATAAAATTTTAGGTTGTTGGTACGGCCTGGTGGTTGGCGAAGCCATGGGTTGCCCTGCACGCGGTTGCAAGCCGGGAGCGGTTGCGCAATTGTTTGGGCAAATGGACGATTATAAGGACGTTGCTTCTTTGGTTGGAAAAGGGGTGAAGTGGTACCGAATGAAAGGACTTTATGGAGCCATTTCTCAATGCGCTTTGGTTGTTTGCGATCATTTATTACAAACTAAAAAGATTGAATTGCCAACATTAACCGACCGATTTGTCGAATTAAGTCATGCGGGTCCGGAGGAATATTTTGGATGTTATCGAAGACCTGAAGGGCAAATTAGATACGCAATTTCTAATTTTTCCGAACCTCAAGAAAGTTTAGAAGTAAAAATAAAACCGGCCACTGGGGCGTGTTTAGCTCTAGCAGTTCCTATTGCGATGTTCAACGCGGGAAATTTGAAAGTGATACGTAAACAAATCGCTAAAACTTCCAAATTGTTTACGAATAACGCGCTGGAGATTACCGGAGCGTTATTGATTGGTTTTTTGACCGATTATTTTGTTGCCGGACGCCGTTCTTTTTCGCCTTCGCTTATAAATTGGAAAAAATTGATTGAAGAATCGATTCAATTTTGTCAAGAAATCGAGACCTGGTTGATAGAGGAACGGTTTTTAATTTCTTTGCAAGGAAACTCCTCCAAAGCCCTAATCGATTCTATGCAGTGTTTGTTGGATAACTTAGAAAAAGACCTCGATAAAATTTTGGAATCATTATGTAAGATAATTTCTGAAACCACTGAAAATCCGGTTTCTCATTCCTCGCAAGGAAGAACGGAGATTTTACTTCCTGCGGCTCTGGCTTTTATCGCTAAGTCTGATAATAAATTCCAACCAGGGTTGACCGCAGCTCTTAACAGAGGAGGAGAGGCGGACAAATTGGGATCTTTGGTGGGGGCGTTAGCGGGGGCTGTTTATGGGTATTCGTCTATTCCAGATCCCATAAAAAACGGTTTAGTTAATTTTAAAGAAATTAAAGCTCGTGGAGAGGCTTTGGGAGCGCGTCGTCAGAACCCAAACCTGAAGAATCTTTTCGAGATGGAATCCAGTTTAACGCAAAAAGAATATGACCAGAGACAGCGTTATCTCCAAAAAGAGCCCAAGAAAAAATCAAAATCCGCAAAACCTCAAAATCTTATCGACGCCGCAATACAAGATTTGTCCGCTCCAGAAAAAGAGAGCAAGGGTAAATGGAGAAAATATCAAAAAGATAAAACCCGTAAAAAACGAGATCGAAGACGTAACTTACCTTCCGCTTCTGATTAGGATAGATTTTCCCTTTAAATTCGAGAGGTCGGAGGTTATAATCTTTTCTTCCAAAATTTTTTTACTTTTTTTCTGGTTTATTGAATTGTAAGAAAGGAGTTTATTAATTATGTCTAACATCCCTTCGAATTTTTCTTCGGATGAGGAAATTCAAAAAGAACTTGCCGAGATGTTTAAAGAAAAAGAGGCTGATGCGCGGATAAAGTTTTTACAAGAGCAGCGAGAACTTGAAGTTACTGTGGATAAAGACCCTAACTTGATGCATATTTCGGTTACAATCGCTTCGAAAGATGGGAAAGCCTATAAGGTAACGGCAAATTCTACTTTGATGGCTTTAAGTACGTGTTATGCAAAGCTTTTAGAGAAAAATAAGCAAACGGTCTGATTTGCAGATCTTCTTATTTATTTTTATATAAAAAAGCGAAGGAAAAAATTCCAGAGGCTATAAGAAGCGCCAAAATGGTTAGCAAGTTTTTCCAGTTTGAAATCTCGGAACCCATCCGAGCTAGAATGGCGCATCTGATGAATGAAGTAAAAAAGCTGATCGTCGCAAATTTTTTTAAATCAATTTTTGCGACTCCCGCCGCGTAGGAAATGATGTCTGAAGGATTGTAGGGCAGTATGCGAACCCAAAGGATCCAGCTGTCGTACCTTTCAAAACTGGCAAGAATTTTCCGAACTTTGTCCCGATTAAAAAAGTTGGCGAATCTTTGATTTATTTTTCCGCCTATCCAATAGACGCTCAGAGAACCCAGAAACAAGCCGCTTCCTGCGGCAAATGCCGTTTTCCAAGGCCCAAAGCTGTGGCCCGCTCCCATGGTCAACGCTTCGGCGGGGATGGGGGGCACAATGACCTGGACCACCATCGCAAAAAATAAAGCCCAAAGACTCTCGGTTTCTGTCATTCAACGACAAATTTTCAAAAAATTTTATTTTTCCCTGCATGGGAAAACGTTGAAAAGAGCTTTGGCTACAATCCATTTGGCGGGAAAATGAAGCTCTTCAGGGTTGGCTCGCATCCACTTAACGATTACCATGACGATTTGTTTATTGGTGGCTTTCTCAAGGCAGTAAAGGCGAGTGTCGAACGAAATATCCAAAACGCCAATCACAAAACCCAAACAGAGGCCGTCGCTATAGTCGTCGCCATTTTCGCAAAGTTCCAACAAATCGCTACCGGTAATTTCAACCCCAAATTTTGCCGCTTCTGCGGATGTATACCCTGTTAACAGAAGAATCGCCAAAAAAATTGCTCCAATGATCTGCTTCATTAGTTTTGTTGTCCCTTAGAAAAGAGTGGCTTTTATACTTAATGAATTTTCATTTTCTAAAATGCTGATTTCATCTTAAAAGGGAATGCGGAAAATGGCAATTCCTTATATTAAGAGAGTCTCTAATAATTCTTGTTTTTACTAGTTTGCTGTCGCCTAATCCCTTATTTTAAGGGCTAGGCTCTGGGCAATTTTGAATATTTAGAGGTTCCCTTAATTTAAAAAATTAAAAGGAATTTAAAATAGGGAAGTTTAATAAAAAATAAACTTTTTAGAGATAAGGGAATAGGGCTAGAGGGGTTTCTAATTAAGATTTAGCGAGTTCTTTATTGAGGTCTAATAAATTTTGAAAAAATTCTTGAAAATTATTGATTCGTGTAACTCCAGGGACTGAATTGGAATATCCTTTTCCGCCAACAATAATTTTAATTTCCTTTTTGATTCTTTCCCTAAGATTTGAAATTAATTTAGCGGATTTTTGTTTATCGTAATAACAAGAAACGCCTAAACATAAAATATCGCTGTTTGTTTTTAATACTGCCGAAATAATTTCCTCGCATGGAGTATCGGACCCTATAAAAATTACTTTGTATTTGCAGATAGCGGCTAAAGTGGCGGCCATTTGCAACCCTAGATTGTGATCGTCCCCTGGAAGCGATGTTATTAGAATTTTAGCTCCATCGTTTCTTTCATTAAGCTGACGCCATTTCGAGCCTATAAAATCATACAAACGTTCGGAAGCAAAATGCTCTTGGGAAATAGAAATTTCTCCTGTTTCCCAACCTCTCCCAATTTTATCTAAAAAAGGAACGGCTAATTGAGTGACAAAACTCAAACCACCCATTTTTGCCCATTCTTCAAAAAATCCATCGTCTAAGGTTTGATAAGAAAATTTATGGGCGGCTTCAATCCAACCCTCGATAATTAATTCGCGAGAATTTTCGATTTGGGTTTCATTAGTTTTAGAATGTGCTGGAGACGAACTAGGTAATAAAGAACTTATATTGAGCAAATTTTCAATTTCGCTGAGAGAGGCTTTGGCAAGTTTTCCTGGGCGGTGACCTTCTTTTAGAGCCCGCGCGATTGCTCTTAGACGGGGAACCTCTTCCTTAGAATATCTTCTGTGGCCTGAAGGAAGTCTAAAGGGTACAGGGGTTCCGTAGCGTTTTTCCCAAACTCTAAGAGTATGAGTACTAATTCCAGTTAAACGGGCGAGTTCGCCAATCGGTAAACCATTATCATTTAATGGGGTATCTAACATAAAGTCTCTTTTCTGGGCTTAATATAGAAAATTTAGAATAAAAAAGCAAAAAAAGATCGATGATTAGACAAACTATTTTTTTTTAAAAAAATAATTTGACATAAATAGCTTTTATTTCTAGAATTAATACATAAACTTAATGAGGATTAAACATAGTGTCAAGATTTGAATCGGTTATTTTAGTGGGACATGGCGGTTTACCGGCAGATTGTCCACAGGATGTTGTCTCCAGATTAAAACGTCTGGAAATGGAAAGAAGACGTCGCGGCATTCCCGCGTCTGAGGAGGAAAAAGAATTAGACCGGAAAGTTAGAGATTGGCCCAGAACACCCGAGTCAGATCCTTATAAGGTTGGTCTTGAAAAGCTTGCTCAGCATTTGGCGGAAAAGATGCCGGATACAAAAATAGTAGCCGCCTACAATGAATTTTGCGCTCCAAGTATCGAAGAGGCAGTGGATAATTTAGTTGGAGAGGGCGTTAAAAGTATTTCTTTGATTTCCTCAATGTTTACGCCGGGAGGATCTCATTCTGATAAAGAAATACCGGAAGATGTGGAAGAGTTACGAAAGAAGTATCCGGATGTGAATTTTCAATACGCATGGCCCTTTGATTTAAACAAAATCGCCGAATTGATGGCTGGCCATCTAGAGAATTTTAATAATTCAAATTCATAGAAGGTCTTTTAATTTTATCTCAGGACTTATGATGAAAAAATTAAACTCTTTAAAAGCTTCTTCAATTACTGCGGTTTTTATTATTAGCTTATTGTTTTCGACAAATGCTTTTAGCCTTGGGTGGGCGGATCGAGAATGGATCTCTTCTGGATGTCCTTCAAAAATATTGGGCGTTTGGAAAGCAAGAAGCAGTCCCGATAAAGCCGCTCACAAAATGAAAGTCGCAAAAGGAATAATTTCATTAACAACAAAAGAAGGGACTGAGAAAAAGTTTTTTTACAGAGAATCAAGATTCGTTAAACAAGCTCGTTTTTTACAAGTTAGTTTGAGAGAAGGGGGTCCAGATTCCACAAACTCTGCCGTGTGGAAAATAAGACCGCATCTAACTTGGAAACCTGCAATGGAAAATTCCGAAATGGCTAAAAAATCGAGTTGTTTGATAAAGGTTTTGCGGTTTAAAAATGAAAAACAAGCTCGCTTTGATAAATATCAAACTTGGGATATTTACGAAAAATTTTCAGATTGAATTGATCTAATTTAAAAAACTTAAATGCGACCCATGGGGTCCGGTGAAAAGCTCTGGGGAGCCTGCCAGTTGTTTTGCTTAAAAAAGCTTCAGTCTGACTGCGATTAAACTGGATAGCCGGATTCGAAAAATTAACTTCGGTAATTTAATGGTTTATGAATGCAAAGTTTACGATAAGAACGGAAAATTAAAAAAAGAGATTACGCCCGAGGAAATAAAAAAAAATACGGACTCGGATTTTAACGATCAAAAATCAACGAGGCTAGCTAAAAAACGAATCGCTTCATTTAAAGAAAAGTTAGAAATTTCGAAATCGACAAAATTTTATACAAATAAGTGTATTCAGTGCGGTCAGACTTTTTATCCTAGACAGCATTCGACAAAATACTGTTCGCATGAATGCCAAAAAAAATATTATTACGATAATAAAAAGAATTCAAAAGCATAAAACATGTTTTTATTTTCAAAAAACCTAATTGAGTTTTGGACGCTTGGTCGAAAGGGGGAAGGCCAGGCTGTTCACCGGGGGATTCTTATGAATCCCCCAACTTTTTTTGGACTAATATTAAGTTTTAAATTGAAGTGTAAAACCTGGATTATTTTTTTTGATTAGTTTAGCGCATAAGCTATAAAATTAATTTAATCTAAAATTCAGTCAAATATTGATTTATGAAACGACGCCAGAATAAAAGTTTGATTAGGGGTTTAACAATTCTAGTTTTATATGGTGTTTTAGCTTTTCCTTCGGTAGCGGTCTGCGAAGATTGGGAAGATGCGAGAACCATGATCGAATCTGGAAAGGATTTTGAAAAATCGGGGCAATATGACAAAGCGACCGATGTTTACAAAAAAACGGTCGACCAATTCCCAGACTATCCGGACGGTTATTTGCAGCTAGGGTTCGGTCTTCAAGCTTTGAAGAAATTTAATTCAGCCATTGACGCTTATAAAAAAGGTTTGAATTTAAGTCCATATCATAAATATGCTGCGGAAGCTTATTATAATATGAGCGTTTCGGCAGACAATATTGGAGACGGCTCTGAAGCGATTGTTTACCTTAAGAAAGCTTTACAAGCCTATACCGATAGAAATGACTACCCTGGTGTGTTTCAAGCAGGGTCGTATTTAGAAGTTTTGTCAAATAAATACCCTTCAGCCAAATAGAAATTTTAATACTTACCTAGTTAGAAAAAACTCCTTTTTTACTTCCACAAAGCGGTTCTAAGTTTTTGTCGCTGTTACAAATTAGTAAGCGCTATAATACTAGGCTTATTTTTTGAACGTACGGCGATGGATTGTACTAAAATCTATTTTCGCCGCGATTTTTAATTTTTTTCTAAATCATTTGTAAATTATTTCCATTTTAAAGGATGATTTTGGGATTTTTTCTTAGGTTATTCTGCCAGTTATCATGAATCGATCTCCATTAGTTTATTTTTTATTTTTTTTATCGGGTATTTCGGGTCTGATTTACGAAATTGTTTGGACTCGAATGTTAACGCTTACTTTTGGCCATACAGTTTTTTCGGCTTCGATTGTTTTATGCGCATTTATGGCAGGCCTTGGATTAGGCGGTTATTTATGGGGACATTGGGCCGATACAGAGCGCGACCCACTGTTGGTTTATGGAAAGATTGAAATTTTAATTGCGCTGATTGGGTCGGTTTTATCGGTTATCCTGGCGAATTTTGGGCCGATTTATTCCTGGATACATGTTTTTATTCCTGAAGTTCCATTCTTACAAAATATTGTAAAAGCGGTTTTAGCGTTTGGTATGGTTATGTTTCCCGCTATGTTGATGGGAGCTACTTTACCCATTGTTGGAAAATATTACGTATCGGACGATGAGAAAATTGGAACTCAAATTGGTCTTTTGTATTCAATCAATACTTTTGGCGCGGCTTTAGGATGTATCTTAACTGGTTTTCTTTTAATTCCAATTTTAGGGGTTTTGCAATCGGTTTTATTTGCGGCTTCTATAAACCTTTTAGTGGGACTTGGGGCCGTCCGGGTTTATCAAGAAACTAATCCGGAAACAAAGATAGACTTTAAATTTCCTTTGCCCTCAATTCCAAAGCTAGAAACTGATAAAGACGATAATATTTGGTTGGTCGTAAGCTTTATCGCAGGTTTCACAGCTTTGGCGTTTCAAGTTCTTTGGACTCGCTTATTGGTTTTTAGTATTTCCAGCACTGTTTATTCATTCAGTATGATGCTGGCTGTTTTTTTACTAGGAATTGTTATCGGCAGTTTTCTTGTTATCCCCGTTTTAAAACTCTTTTCTTCAACAAGAATTATTTTATCTATCTTGCAAGCTGGAGTTGGAGTTTATGCTATTTCATCTTTGTTTTTGATGGAAGATATTTTATCGGCTCCTTGGAATAGTTATAACCTACAGAACCCTATTGCGGCATTCACAACCTATTTTAAAGATAGCGCGGCTCTTGTATTTGTTCCCACTCTTTTATTGGGTATGTGTTTTCCAATTTTGACTAGGAACTTTTCAAAGAATAAAGCTAACGTTGGAAAAGGAACGGGGCAGATATACGCCGCTAATACTCTTGGGGCAATACTTGGTTCTTTCATTGCAGGTTTTATTTTGTTGCCAATGTTAGGGAGTCAAAAAAGCATAGCTCTGATTGCTTCGATTAATTTATTTTGCGCAGTTTTTCTTATCGCTAAAGGAAATGAGATTCAATCTTCCTTTAAAAAACCCTTAATGGCTATTGGAGCGGCGTTAATTGTTGTTTTAAATTTTTCTATCCCTAAAGATCTTATTGATAGATTTTTTATGCGAGATAGCGCAGGAAAACGAGACATCACAAAGCTGATTTATTTTGACGAAGGACTTACCGATACGGTTGCTATATTCAAAGATAATTATGGAATTTTAGATCCTGAGGCAAAAAGGTTGATAACCAATGGAATTTCAATGTCGGCTTCAAATATGACGGCTACTAAATACATGAAAATGTTCGCTCATGTACCAATTATTTTGCGCGACGACCCAAAAGACGTATTGGTTATTTGTTTTGGCACTGGCCAAACGGTTGGCGCGACTGGAATCCATCCTACCGTGGAAAGAGTCGATGCGGTTGATTTGTCTCCCGGGGTGATTTATTCGGGAAAAGTATTTGAAAAAGAAAATCACGACGCTTTAAATAATCCGAAAATCAATATTGTTTTTCAAGATGGCCGTAATTTTTTGTTAACCACCAGTAGACAATACGATGTTATTACAGCGGAACCTCCTCCTCCGCGCACGGCTTTTACGGTTAACTTATATACTCGAGAATATTATGAGTTGACGAAGAAGCGTATTAAGCCGGGAGGTATTGTCGCGCAATGGATTCCTCTACACAGCCAAAGCGAGGAAGAAGTTTATAGACATTTTAAAACTTTTCGCGATATCTTTCCTCATGTCATGGGTTGGATGTCAGTAGCTAAAGAAATTTTAATTATTGGATCCGATCAACCTATAGAACTTGATTTTGAAAAAATAAAAAATCGCCTTTCGGATCCGAAATTAAGTTCCGCGTTTAAAGAACTAGAAATAAGTAACCCGTACGCTTTCCTTAGTTCGATATGGTTTTTTGAAAAACAAATTGATCGACTATCTTTAGGAAGACCAATTATTAGCGATAACCGACCAAGTATTGAGTTTTATCTAGACTTTCCAGATGTTATTGGGCCGGAACAGTTAGAAAAAATTATATTTAATAGAGCTGGCTTCGACGAGATTAGCGAAAAAATTAAAAATTTTTCCTCTGAAGATAGGTCAAAGTTTGAGCCCTATTATCGATCGATGGACTTATATCAAAGAGGCGTTATTTATAGTAACCCTAATTTACTTCTAGAAGCGGCCAACCTAGTTTCAGAAAATGAATTGTTTAGATTTCATCTTCAGGCGAGTAGAGGTCAAATTCAAAGACTTTTAGATTTGATACAGAAAGAACCAACGAATCCTGAACATTTGTTGAATCTAGGCCATGCTTATTTTCAGTTGGGCGATTACAAAAACAGTATGGATTTGTTTAGAAAGGCCAAGCGATTAGATTCTAGTCAGCATCTTGCCGATTTGTATATGGCTCATAATTTTCTAAAAATCGGAAAATTAAAAAAAGCAAAGATGTTTTTCGACGAAGTCGCAAAAAAAGATCCTCGCTTCATTAGAAATATAATGCAAGAAATTGGACTGATTGAACTTCTGACTCAATTAGGAGGAGATGAAAGCAATCAAGGCCTGATGATTTCCGCCGCTCAGTATTACAATCTTAGGAACGATTTCCGAAGAGCTTTGACCTATTCGCTAAAAGTTTTGGAGAAAAATCCGGATAATGCAAACGCTTTACAAAGCGCAATCATTAGTTACCGAGGTTTGGGAGAACCACGGGACGCTCTTGCTCTTGGCTCTCGATACTCTGCGGCCAAGCCAGACGATATTCATGGTTTGTATGTAATTGCAGAACTATATATGAAAATTTTGGATTATAAAAAAGCGAGAGTTTACCTGGAAAAAATTCTAAAAAAGGACGATTCTTATCAAAATGCCGAACAGTTATTGGAAGAATGTATTAAGGTTGAGGGGATGGAAAAAAAGGCGGCTTAGTTTTAAATATTTTCAATCTGTATAAGCGTTGATGATATGGATCATTTCAGCTAAATTTTCTCGGAATACATCCACAAGAACCGGATCAAAATCGATTCCTTTTTTCTCTACTATTAGATCCATAGCTCCATTGCAAGATAACTTTTGAGCGTACGGTCTGTGGTGAATAAGAGAGTCGAACGTATCGCATAGAGCGACAATTCTTCCCTCTAAGGGTATTTCTTCGCCTTCTAAACTATTGGGATATCCTGTACCATCCCATCGTTCTTGATGGGTAAGCGCAATTTTTTCAGCCAACTGAAGTAATTCTGAGCTACTTCCCGAAAGAATTTTTGCGCCTATTTCAGGATGGGATTTCATAATATTCCACTCTGCAGGTTCTAATTCGCCAGTTTTTAAGAGAATTTCGTCCGGTATCCCAATTTTTCCAACATCGTGTAATGGACTGGCGTTTTCAATAAGGTCGCATTCCTTTGGTCTTAAACCATAAGCTTGCGCCAAACGTCTACATAGTTTGCCTATACGAATAGAGTGAAGTCCTGATTTTCTATCGCGATATTCCGAAGCTCGACCCAGCCGATGGATAATTTCTAATTGTGTTTTTTCGAGGTCTAAAGTTCTTTCTCTTACTACTTTTTCTAAGTTAATATTACTTCCTTTTAACTTCTTATGTAAAATCCGTACTTCTAAAATATTTCGCGTTCTACACAAAACTTCTAGGTAATCAAAAGGTTTGCCTAAAAAATCTCTAGCCCCGCCTTCTAGGGCCCTTAGCCGGTTATCGTAATCTGCTTGAGCGGTTAAAACCAAGATAGGCGCGTATGAGTCTTTTTCTATCTCGGTTAATCTATCAATAACCTCGAACCCATTAAGGTAAGGCATCATCAAATCAAGAATTACTAGGTCTGGCTGGTGTTTTATATAAAGCTCTTGAGCCATCCTCGAATCTTTAGTTGATATAAGACTCGAATAACCTTCTTGGGAAAGGATTTGTTCAAGCAGCTCAATATTATTGAGTTCGTCGTCCACAATTAAAACAGTGGATTCGAATATTTCACGATCGGTCAACATAAATCCAGCCTCTCGTTTAAACCGGCTGTAAATAAGGCTCTAAACGTTTTAAAAAATCCTTAACACGAATCGGTTTTGTGATATAAGCGTCAAAACCTTCTTGCAAAGCTCTCTGAATATCTGACTCCATAGCGTTAGCGCTAATAGCGATTACTGGTATGTCTTTAGTTTCTTCAAAACTCCTTAAAAACTTAAGAACTTCTAAACCGCTAATACCTGGAAGATTTATGTCTAAAAGAATCAAATCTGGAATATGCGCTTTTGCTAGATCTAATCCTATTTTTCCATCCGGCGTTGATAATATTTCAATATGAGCAAATTGGGATAGTATTTGTTTAACCAATTCCAAATTTGCCGAATTATCTTCCACATAGAGAATTGTAAATGATTTTTCTTTCATTTCAATATCCAAAAATTTTTGATTTTTAGGATTAGCTTCATTTGTTGTCGGAATAGGATTGTCTGCAGCTGGAATATTAATAAAAAATTGGCTCCTTTTCCTAAATCGCTTTCGACTGAAATAGATCCGTTCATTAATTCTACGAGTTTTTTAGTTATAGCGAGACCAATGCCAGTGCCTTCAATTTCAGAACGATCTGCCCCAAGACGATTAAATGGTTTAAATAAATCTTCAAAATTTTCATTTGGAATACCTATTCCAGTATCCGAAACTTCAATTAGGACTCTATTGTTTGGCACTCGAATAACTTTTAAAGAAACTTGACCCGATGGGCGATTATATTTAATTGCGTTAGAAAGTAAATTCAATATTGATTGTTTTAACCGAGTTTTGTCTCCTAATACAAATATATCTGAGTTAATTTCCGATAAACTTAATTGAACTTTTTCTTTTTCTGCCATCGGATAAACCAAGTTTGATAAATCTTTTATCAATTGATCCATGTTTATAGGTTCTAAAGAAAGTCTAATTTTTCCGGAATCGATCCTCGACAAATCGAGAATGTCATTGATCAACTCTAATAAATGTTGGCTGGCTTTTAAAATATGATTTAAATTCTTTTTTTGAGAAGAGCTTAATGGTTCTTTCGCGTTATAAAAAATAACTTCGGAGAAACCAATAATTGCGTTTAGAGGCGTCCTTAGTTCATGGCTCATTCTAGAAAGGAATTCCGATTTTGCTTGATTTGCCTTTTCGGCTTCCTCAGCTCGTCTATATTGAGTCTGATCTCTTATTATTCCAGTAAATATATGTTCGTTATTCAATACTGTTTCGCTAATTGATATATCTATAGGGAAAGTGGAACCATCTTTTTTGATCGCTTCCATTTGCCTTCCTAAACCGATCATTTTCGGAATTTTGGTCGCTAAATAATTTTTTATGTAATCATCGTGTAAAGATTTATGAGGTTCTGGTGTCAGTATATTTACGTTTTTACCCGTAATTTCTTTTCTGGAATATCCAAACATTTTTAGAGCGGCGGAATTGAAGCTTTTAATTATACCGTTTGAATCGATTGTTACTATACCCTCGGTTAAGTTTTCGACTATAGTTTGCGCTTTAAATTCGGTAATGGATAAAGCTTCTTTTGCTGATTGAGCTTCTTGAAACTTTTTTTGTAGCTGGAGATTTATTCCAGCGAGTTCGTTTTTTATTTTTATTTGATTGTTTCTATAGTTGAAAGCAATTATTGAAGCAAGAATAAGAAATATAAAAAATAAAAAGAAAATAATTAAAAGATCTCTTAACAGAGAAAAAGCTTCTTGGTATTCGATTTCTGTTCCAATTCCGAAATCAAATTCTCTAAGCCAAGTCCAGGCTCCAACAACTGAAATGTTTCTATAATTTATATAACCTTCTATGTTTTCTTCAGTTTCTCCATGAATTGCGTTTTGGGTTAACCGATTAAACCCAACCGGGATTTTTATTTTTATTTTCAAAATAGATCTACTATTACTATTATCAGGAATGAGCTTTAAGAGCTTTAATTGTTTGTTAAAACGGCTATCGGTGAGCATATCCCCTTTTTGATTGAATGCGTAAGTTTCGCCAGTTTTTCCGAAACGGCTAACTTGCATGATCTTTGAAAAGCCTTCTTCCGGGCGCATTCTAAAAGATAAAACACCAGTTATTTTTCCTGCTGAGTTTTTTATTGGTGTGGAAACAAACATAGTAGGTTGATTAGGAAGCCATTTATTTTTTTTATCAGGCAGGTCAATTGTTGCAATAAAAGGGTGAGAAATTACTGTTTTGCCTTCTAATGAAAGTTGAAAGGAAGATTGTTCAACCAATCTTTTTTTTCCTATAGGATCTTCAAATAAGGCGGCGATCTGCAAACCTTTTTCGTTTAATAGAACAAAACCTAAAAAATTATGCAATTTACAAACGGCGGTTAAACGTTTCCTCAATAACTCAAGTTCTCGAGATTCTTTTAATTTTTTTTAAATTTGAATTTTCGATAGATTAGGTAGTTTTGGTATCTCCATAATCGAATGGATTACCTGTAATAGGCCGGGTTCGCTGGCAATTGTTTTTGCGTCTTGTTTTTTATCGTCAATCCAGGATTTTAAAGCCGTTAAATTTGCCGAGAGATTTAATTGGAGAAGATTTTTAATATCATTTTCTATTTCTTTTTTTACTATGTAGTAACCAGTCAAACCTAAAATAATCAAAAAAATTGCAAAAATAGCCGCAAGAGTAGCGTATGGCGATGGCTTTTGATTTGATTTGTTGTTTACGGAAGTCATTAATTTTTCCATCCAACTAAAAGCTATTTGTATTTGATGATATTCATTTAACTAATACAGATCTCTACCCTTTTTTTTAAGAGTTTATTTCAATGTTTAATATGGAATAATTTTAAGTTTTATCCGCACGCTCATCCGCAAAATTGCGAATGATATCTACCATATCTGTTAAATTTTCTTTGAAAATATCCACTAATTTTGGTTCGAAGTCTATTCCTCGATTTTTTTCAATAATTGCCATACTTTCTTCTACGGAGAAAGCTCTTTTATAGGGTCGTTCGCTAGTTAATGCGTCGAAAACATCGCATAGAGCGACAACTCTGCCTTCTATAGGGATTTCTTCACCTTTTAATCCTTTAGGATAACCTGAGCCATTCCATCTCTCTTGGTGGGTTAAGGCTATTGATTCGGCCAACTTTAAGAGCTCTGATTTGCTCCCAGAAAGAATTTCCGCCCCAATGTCTGGATGAGTTTTCATTATTTCCCATTCTTTTGGGGTTAATTTTCCCGGTTTAAGGAGGATACTATCTGGAATGCCGATTTTACCGACATCATGCATGGGGCTTGCATTAAGAATTAACTCGCATTCTTTATCGCTCATGCCCATTGTTTTTGCCAGATGGGCCGAAAGGCGACTCATTCGAATTATGTGCATTCCCGTTTCGTTGTCCCTAAACTCAGAAGCTTGTCCAAGTCGATGGATGACTTCTAAACGACAATCGTGCAGTTGCTTTGTTCTTTCTTCTATATTTTTATTTAATAGATCGTTGCGAAGCCTCATTTCATTGTGCAATAGCCTTGCTTCAATAATATTTTCAGCTCTTCGTATTAGTTCTATTTCGTTAAATGGTTTGCGTAGCAAATCTCGAGCGCCAGACTTTAAAGCTTTAAGGCGAAGTTCTCTATCTAAGGAAGTTACAACTAAAATGGGAAGGTAGGAACTGGGTTCTATTTTTCGTAACTCTTCCATTAGCCGGAATCCTTCTGAGTTTTCACCGACTAAATCTAGAACAACGATTTCAGGATAAATTTGTCCGTAAAGGTTTAAAGTTTGTGAAAAATGGGTAGCGAAAACGATGTTTGAAAATCCTGAGTCTGAAAACATGCGCTCAAGCGGTTTAATGTTTTTGTTTTCGAGATTAACAATTAGAATTTTTCCATTCTTACATTGCCCATTTTTCATCTCTTTTTCCACTCCTAGGAAATTTCGAGTAACCTATGAGACTCCTCGTAAAATCATCAAAAAATCGCCAAAATTGGTCGTTTTCTCGCGATAGGAAGTTGAATCGAGAAAACTCAAAATAAGCCCCAAGCCGAACTTTGTTTCGAGTTAGTGAAAATTATTTTTTTCGGAATGACAATTACACCATAAAGATCAGGGTATTTCAAGGTAAATATCGATAATGCGTATATTTATTTTTCGGAATTTTTATTGTGTGTTTTTGGGATTCAAAAAATGGGAGGGTGTTTGTAGACAAACTTAGGAAGGCTAAATTTTTTTAATTAGAGTTTTGTACACCGTTTTGAAGAATTCATATATAGTTTTTTTGAGATAATCCCATATTCGAAATAGTTCATCGTGAGTTTCGAAAAGAAGAGTTGGGATTTGAAGATTTTCAGGACACCGTGGCAAACAATCACCGCATTGGGTGCATTTGGAGGCATATGCTCCCGGAAACCAATGACCTTTTTCCTCCAACATATTGTAACGATATTTCCCATAAGTGCGCATATTGTAGCTCTTTAATAAATTTCTAAATCTCAATACTTCTGGAATGTTAATGTTTTCAGGGCATGGTAAGCATTGGTCGCATAAAGTGCAGCGTTGCGGTAAGGTTTCTAAAGGAATATCCATTGTTTTTTTCGCGTTTAAGAATTCCTTTTCTTTGACATAATTTTTATTAGTTAAAATCGAAAGGTTTTGCTCGAATTGATCGATTTTGTGAATTCCCATACTTAAAGTTGTTACTTGTGGATGGCTGAGACAAAATCTACCGTTAAATTGAATGGGAGTTAATGGATTGCAAAGTTCGCGCACTTCTTTTGAAGGATTCCAGAGCATACCTCCTTTTTCATTAGGGGAAATGATAAAAACTCCAATATCTTTTTCTCCTGCCAACTGTACAGCGGGTAAATGTCTTTGAAAAAAGTAATAAAAATGTAAATTTACAAAACTAAATAAGTCGGTGTTTAAGGCTTTTTTAATTAAATCTAGGGAACCGTGAGTTGAAAAACCAATGTGGCCTATAATTCCTTCATCTTTTAATTTATGTAATTCTTCGACCGGTCCTCCTTTTTTAGTAGCGGATTGAAATCGTTCTTCATTGTTAATTCCATGCCAACCGTAAAAATCAATTTTTTCTAATTTCAGCGCGGTAAGTTGTTCCTCCACTAATTTTCTAGTTTCATCGCCCGTCATCGGCGCTCCTTTGGTCATCATTTTGTAATTTTTCCGAGGAACGTCAATTTCTTTTAGCGCTTTTCCAAAAAGGCGCTCGCTTTTTACATAACCGTAAGCTGTTTCGAAATGATTGATTCCCAAATCGACAGCTTTTTGGACAATTTCGATACAGTTTTTTATCGATTCAGCAGGTAAATGGTTTCGTGGAAGATTCCAGCCATGTTTAAAACGCATTCCACCAAGAGTTATGACCGAAATGTTTTCGTTTGTTTTCCCAAAACGCCGATATTCCATTGGAAGTGGAGCTGTGAGCTTGGTCATCATAAAAAGTAAATAATTTGGTTAATGACAATCAATTCTAAAATCGTAAACGAATTAATTTTGAAATTTTGTATTAAGTCAAATTAGCATAGATTTAGTTACTGAAATGGATCCCATCTTTAGGTCGTTTTTTAGTGAGAATCCAAACGTTTGAATGCCTTTATCGCTTCTATTGAAGGTTTTTTGGTTTTGACCGCCTCTTTTAGCTTTTGGATGTAACCATTGCCTCCATATCTATCTAAAATGAGTAGATCTTGAAATAGTAGCACTTCGTTAAAAAGAGAAACTAGTTCTTCTTGCGGCATTAGCTCGAGTGATTTTCTATTTGTGAGATTAGGAAAAGCTGAAGGATTTCTAACAATAATATTTTTTAGAATTTTGATTATTTCTTGCTGAGAATAGTTTTTGGAAGGCTGGGCTTGCTTCATGAAGATACGTTTTTCTAGAACTTTAGGATCGGGAAATATTGTCCCTTTCTCAAGTTCAATTACGGTACCTTTAATTTTTTTTTGTTTAAGAACTTTTAAGGGAAAAATTCGGTTTGATTCGGATTTAGAGATCAAACCATTAGAAGTCTTTCGAAACTTTTTGGTTTTCAGAAATGTTACGCCGTCTTTTATTTCAAGAGTCTCCATTTCGTTTAAGAACCCAGATTTAGGTTCGTAAAAGCTTCTTTTTCTTCTTAAAAACTGCCCATTGGGATGTAAGGTTGTTGTGGATGATAATTGGAGTTGTCCCGTTTTGATATCATTAACCTTTATTTCTAATATATAACTATCTTTTTGCTTTGTTAATATCCATTTCTCGTTTTTAAGATTAATTTGAGCGGTAAAAGATTCATTGAAATCATTGGGAATTTGTTTTTCTAAAGTTTTAAGAAATGAATCGCCGTTTAATAACAAGTTTAAATTTAGCGCTTTACTTAAAAGAGCAAGTTTTGGAAGTTCTTTGAGTGGTTTTAATTTTTGGTAAAGGGTTTGCGCTACAACTTGGGCGCCTTTTTTATTTAAATGACGATCCCATTCTGAAAAAATGTAATCCTTGTCGTCTAACCCAAAGAAACCTTCTTTAAAAAGATCAACGCAATTGATTTGTCTTGTTAAACAAAATTTATTTAATTTTTCGAAAGCTGAGTTTAAAGGATAACTTTTATTTAGGGAGGTTATAATAGGAATCATTGTCATCATAAATGGGATGCCTTTTAATTGGCTAGACATTATTAATAGATCTAAATAAATTTTTTCCATTTCCCAACCGCGGGATTGAAAAATTCGATTTATACAATCTGAATAGCTAGGTTTAAATCCTAGCTTTTCTCCGAGACGATTCAAACGAAAATTTAAAAATTGATATAGTTTCAATGATTGGATTTGATCTTGAAACTTGCCGAAACTCGGAATTATTTTTCTGTCTTCGCTATTACATTTGAATAAAACAGGTTTTGATATGTCGTTTGGGTAAAAACCAAGTAAAATTAAATCCGGTTTGTAGCGAAACCCGATTCGAAATAACTCGTTCAACTGAGTGTCTGTATTCCAACCTGGTATAGCCATATTTAAAACTTCAAACTTAATGAGAGAAGCGTCTTTATTTAATAGATTTTCTAATTTTTTTGGCCAAGTATCTTTTATTTTTAGGATGCCGTGTCCGAATGTTTGTGAATCTCCCAAAACCAAAATACGAAAAACTTTAAATGGTTTTTCAAAAATATAATCAAAATCCCGAAACCCTTGTTTGTTAAATTTCACATTTTTTTGAATCCAATCTAAAGGAATTCCCTTTTTAGATTTTGGATTAATGCTTAGGATTGCCTCTATTGCTAATAAGCAAAGTATTATGGAAATGAAACTTAATAATAATTTGAAAACGAATCTAGATCTTATAAAGTTTTTAATAATTATTTCCATTAATTGACGATGGTGGCAGTATGTTAACTAGTTTTAAAACAAAAATAGATCTTCATAAGTACTGACGCTGGGGACAAAAATTAAAAGATGTCTCCATATATTGGCAACAAAGATCGTATTTAACTAAAAATGTTTAAGGTTAAATTGTTGATTTGATTTATAGTTGACTCTAAAACACGGCCAAAGTAGCATAATCTAGTCCTTATATAGGTGTTTGAAGCATTAAGTGAGTCTCTAATAATTCGAGATTTTAGCTTGAGGCAACTCGCTTGCCTTTTGTTTGCAAAGGCAGCTCGTGGCCAAATTCAATTCTTAGAGGTTTCCTTAATTAGTTTGCCTTTTTTATAATTATTTTAGATTCCCTTTTTATCCTCGAAATTTCTAGTTTTTAATTTTTTATGACAAATGAATATAACGTTTGGTTTAGTTTGTTTAAAGGAAACGTTCCATCTCCAGTTAAGGTTTTTGAGAAAAGAGACTGGGTTTTGGAGTCAGGTGTCGCTCTTACCGCGTGTATAATCGGCAAAAGCCATAGGATTTGCTTTAGATCTGGATCTGATTATTTAACCGAATTTATTGCCTATTCTATGGACAGTTTTTCCTTTGAACCCGTAGATCAGAGATCTTTAAAGCTAGGAGATTCTCTTGATCGCGAGTTTATTCATGGTTCGTTATATTATAAAGTTAAAATAGAAGTCGTAGAACAGGTCTATTTAAATTTTGACGAATTTTTAAAAACGATTACTGATATTGACATTTATGAAACGATGTTTCGAGAATTTAAAAACCCATTATTGAATTCTAGTAGTCAGCCATTTACTGGAATCGTTATTGCTCCAGATAAGAATCGAATATTTACAGCTCATACTTATCCTGAAGGAAATTATTCAGTCATTAGTGTTGTTGAGGCGAATGTATTGGATCATGAGTTTGCGTCATGATAAAAAGGCTTTTTCAGATTGCACGATCTAATATTGGACATTATTGGGATAGAAAAAGCTCTGATTTTGAAGAGCCTCCAATAATCGATCAGAGTTCAAGTTGGGGTAAAAATAATAATGAAACACCCTATGAAAGCGTTAGGGATCCATTGGCGAAGTATTTTGCTAATTTAGAATTGCCAACAAATGCGAATAGAGGAGAAGTCAAAGCTTCCTGGAAGCGACTGATGAAAAAATATCATCCCGATTTACATTCAGCCGATACTGAAAAAAGAAAAATTGCCACTGAGTTATCGCAGGGGTTAACGGAGGCTTATAAGATTTTAGACAAAGAGTTAGCCAAAAGGGAAAACTCTTAAAATGTAATTAAAATAAAATCAATCTGAATAACTTATTTTATCTAAGACAAGAATTCCATTATATTGGAGACTTCTTAAATTTAATCGGCCTCGAAGCCGACAAGGAGGCAAAATGTCGAATTTTGAGACAGTTAAAGGATACTTATTGGAAATGGGATTTTCATTTGAAGTCGAAAATTCTGAAGAAGAACTAGTGGTAGTTAACGATCCTGATAGGGGAATACAAAATTTAGTAATAGACTGTGAAGATCCGATTGTTATATTAGAACAAGTCATTTTAGTTTTAGAAAACGACTCGTTAGAAACCTATAAAAGAATACTGCAAATCAATCGCTCTTTGGTGCATGGCGCATTTTGTTTGAATGAAGAAGGTAATGTTTTATTGTTTCGAGACACGTTGCAACTAGCTAATCTAGACTTAAATGAATTAGAGGGCAGTATCGATGCGCTTAGCTTGGCGGTAGCCGAAAATGGAACAGAGCTTTTATCTTTTGTGGGAAAATAAAAATAATAAGTAAAAATGATATTAAAAAATCCTTTTTTTGAGAAAGGAGCTTAGTGATGGCTGGATTATTTTCACGAATATTTCGATTAAGTAAAGCGGAAGCTCATTCAATAGTGGACGCTATAGAAGATCCTATTAAGATGACAGAGCAGGGCATTAGAGATTTGAAGAAAGATTTACAAGAATCAATGCAAAGCTTAGCTCAGGTAAAAGGCGTTGTTATGCGCTTGCGCAACGACGCTGAAAACCAAAAGAAAATGTCTGTTTCAATGGAGCGAAAAGCGATGGCTTTATTGCAAAGCGCTCAGGAAGGGAAAGTAGATCCAGGCGAAGCTGATCGGTTAGCGTCTGAGGCTTTAACTCGCAAAGAAGACGCCGGTCAAAAAGCTTTAAGCCTTTCTAAAGACTTACAGAGCCAGGAAGAAATGGCAAATCAACTTCAGAAAAATGTTGAGAAATTGCGTTCTACAATTCAAAGGTATGAAAACGACTTAATTACTCTTCGCGCTCGAGCTAAAACAGCCGCTGCAACTCGTAAATTAAACGAACAGATTGCAAAAGTAGATTCGGGCGGTACAATCGCTATGCTCGAAAAAATGAAGGCAAAGGTTGAGGAAGACGAGTCGCTTGCAAAAGCCTATGGAGAAATTGCCGATACCGGAGAAGATCTTGACGCAAAAATTGATAAAGCGTTACAAGGCGGTTCTGGTAATCTTCCAAAATCGGACGACCTTGCGGCATTGAAAGCCAAAATGGGAATTTCTTGATATGGCCTGGAATTTTTTTAAGAAAGATAAAGACAAAGAAGATCCAGAAATGGATCTGAATGATTTAGTTCTTTCTAAAATGAAGCCGGGGTTTCTTGTTGATTATGATATGAAAACATATCAAGTAATTGGGAAAAATTACTATCAATGGGATGAAGGTGGAAGAACTCTTGAATGGGAACTCAAACAGGGTAGCGAAGTTCTATATTTAGAAAGAGAAGAAGAAGATGGAGAAGTATCTTGGTCGCTTTCTAAAAAGTTAGCTATTGGTGTACTCGAGGGAAATATTGCCGATCATATAATTGAAAATGAAGATCCACCAGAAACAGTTATTATGGATGGAGTTTCCTTTTATTTTGAGGAAGATGATATTGGAACCTATCACAAAGGAGATAGCCCAAGAGGACTTCAATTTGTAGTTTGGGATTACTCCGACGACCGTCAAGAAAAATCTTTGTCAATTGAGCAATGGGGGGAAGCTAAATTCGATGTTACAGTTGGATTTGAAGTAGAGGAATATCAATTTTCTAATATTTTACCAGGGGCTAATTAAGGTCTTTAAAAAGAGGATTTCAAAGCTAGAATTGTTTTAAAAATGGCGATGTATAGGCGGGGCTAGTCTTGTTTTTCTCTAGTTTTTTCCAAGTTTTTCATTGCATTTTTTGTACTTGGATGGTCAAGACCTAATGTATTTTGAAATAAACCAAGAGCTTTCTCTAAGAATGTTTCAGCAAGAGAATAGTTCCCCATCTTTAAATAAAGAATTCCAATGTTGTTTATCGAGGAAGCTATTATTGGATCTTGTTTGTCGAAAGCTTTTTCTCTAATTTTTAACGCTTCATTTAAAACAAATTCTGCATCTTTAAAACGGCTTTGTTTGAGATAAAGCTCGGCTAGATTAGTTTTTGCCGAAGCGATTTCAGGATGTTCTTTACCTAAAAGATTTTCATGAATTTCCAAAGCGTCTGTAAAAAGAGATTCTGCCTCCTCAAAACGTTCTTGAGTTTTATATAGCAGCGCTAAATTATTTAGCGAGTGCACTACATCTAAATGTTCGTCTCCTAAAAACTTCTCAAAAATTTCCAAAGCCTCTTTGTATGCTTGTTCAGCTTTTTTGTACTGTCCAATTTCCCTATAGAAATTACCTAGATTGTCCAAAGAAATTGCGACATCAGGATGATCGCTAAAATAGATTTTTTTCCATAAACTGACAGTTTCTTGATAAATTTTTTCGGCTTTTTCATGTTGTTGCCTTACCTTATTATTCCAGGCAAGGTTGCTTAGGGTTGACGCAACCAGAGCATGTTCATCGCCATAGCAATGGCGATGGACGGAATATGCTTTTTGAAAAAAGTTTTCCGCTTCCGCATAGTCCCCTTGATGATTTAGATAATAGCCCACATCGTTACATAGACGCGCTGTTTGGGGGATTTGCAATTTAAATTTATTAATCCAATTTAACATGGTGCGAGCGCTAGGAATTAATTCTTCGCAAATAGACCAGGAGGTAAAATCTGGATCTGGAAACGCAGATTCAAGAGTTTTTAAAGATTTCTCCGCCCAAAACTCTGGCCTTTCTAGTTTATCTCTTACAGCTTGTTGAATGGGATTACTCATTTTAAAGCTTTGCTCTCCAATGTTTTGACTCAAGAATGAGTATCGACAAACAATATTAATGACCTTATTCCAATGTTGGTTCCAATCGGTTTTTTCGTTTTGGTAGTCTTCTGAAAAATCGATTTCCTCGTTTTCAAGAAAAATTTCTTTGGGAATAAAACGAGAATCAAAGAAAGAACACAACCGAATCAATTCAACCGCTTCGGGACAATCTTGTTGAATATGATTTAGAGATAAATTGACCGCTACAGATAAAAACTTTGGGTAGTTTTGGTTTGTTTCTAATTGCGGGAGTATCTCTTTATCTTCGGTCTTAAACAGTAATAAATATTCTATCAGCGTAATTTTTGTTTCTCGAATATACGAACCAACTATTTCAATTGCCGCATGAGATCCGTTTAGTAAATCGTAAATTTCGCTTGCTATATTGACAACCTCTTTGGAAGCTTTATTTATATCTTCATCATCGTCAATAATGTTCGCTTTTTTTAGAAGATATAAAACTCCTTTGTCTTTTACATTTTGAGTTGGATGGATAGATGATAGATCTGAATTTTTAGTTTTATGGGGTGTTTTTTTATCTATTTGGTTTTTTGGAGGTTTTTGTTTGGTAAGAAAACAATGGAGTTTTTCGTAATCCGACTCTAAAACGAATTGTTTTGATTCTCGAAAAATTGGAGGAATAAAGTCAGTGTCATTCTTCGAAACCAGTATAAGAGCAAATTTTTTATTTTTTATTTTGCTATGAATATTTTGCCGATTGAGGATTGGGCCTTTCCAATTTTGATCTAGATCTTTTCCATCATATTTTGCGCTATTAGAAAATTCGCTTAAATAAAATTCTGTGCAAATAATAAGTATAAAATGTGATTCATCTACTTTTTTTTGCGTCCACTTCGGCCAGCCAATTTTAGGAGCTTCATTTTCAAATTGATCTATCCAACAATCGATTCCATCGTAGCGAAGTTGATCTGATAAGGCTAGAACGTGGTCCTTATGATCTTTCGAATCATGACTATAGCTGATGAAGACTTTTACCGAATTTGGCATTAGGAGTTAGGAAAGCTTTTTGAAAAATATTTCCAAGATACGAAAACTCTTTAAATAAATCAACGGCAAATTGTTACTGGCATATGAAATTGGAAAGCCATAAAGTATTTTTTTAATTTGAGTAGAAAAATTTATTTGAATCGATAAGCTGATCATTTTATGTCTAACAAAGGTATTTATATTTACGAAAATAGCCTTTAAGAAATGGGAGCAGTTTGTTTCGAAAATTGATTATATAAAATAAAGAATAAATAAGTGTCGAGATTGCCTTTCATATTACAATGTATTAAAGGGTAAAACCAAAGCGCGTTTGGGGGCAGTTTAGGCACACTTTGGAAAAATGACCAACCCACCAGTTGTATTGAATGATGCGCTGAAATTAATGAGTTCTCTCAAGGGAGGCTAAAAATTAAGGGGGCAAATTGCTTTGCGTGTAGGAGGGACAAACGATTGCGAATATTATTTTTCAGCTCATACCGTTATTGGATAAAATGCCAGTCCTAATCAAGAAGAAATTCATATGAATCGAAATGGCGAATCATTTGACGAATTCCTTTAGTTTTTTTCGAAAAGTTATTGAAAAAGGGGATGTGTTCTTAATAATTAAGGGGGTCTCTAATAATTCGAAATTTTAGCTTGAGGCAACTCGCTTGCCTTTTGTTTGCAAAGGCAGCTCGTAGCCAAATTCAATTTTTAGAGGTTCCCTTAAGTTTGATAGAAAAGAAATTTTTATGCAGATTTTTTTGACGCTTCTGAATCGGGATTTGTCATTTTTGCATAGAAGTTGGTGCTCTCGCGCCTTGAGTGTCCCATGAGGTTTTGAACTGTAGGAACTTTTGCTCCATGTTGTAGTAAAAAAGCGGCAAAAGAGTGACGTAAAGAATGGGGAGTAGCATTTTTCTCTACACCCGATATTTCTAGGGCCGCTTTAAAATATTTTGCGAAAGCGCGAGTAGTTAATTTGCCCCCTCGTTCGCTAGGAAATAAATAATCCCCGGGTTCTTTTTTACCAATTTGACGGAGAATCGCGTCGGACAAGCTTCTAGAAAAAATAGTGGTTCTTCCTTTTCGTCGCTCGTTTTGTCCTTTTACGAATAGATTGTTCGTTTTCAAATTTATGTCTTTTACGAGAACTTCTACAAGCTCAGAAACTCGAAGTCCAGCGCTGTAAGCTAATTCAATCATTAACCTGTGTTTTAAGTTTTCAGCCGATAAAGCTATTCTGCGGACTTCTTCAAGAGTTAGTAGAACTGGAGTTCTTTCTTTCTTTTGCGGTCGTTCTAATTCATTCAACGGAAATTTTTGCCCAAACACTTCTACCCATAGAAAACGTAAAGCGTTAATTGCTTGGTCGATGGTAGATCGGGATTTTTTTGTAGAATTTAGATGCCTTAGATAATCTTCCAAATCGCGATTAGATGCCTCATGTGGGTCCCGTGGCAAAATAAAAAAGAAAAAATTACGAAGTTGCCCCAAATAAGCTTTAATAGTTTGATCTCGATATTTCCGAATATTTAATCTTTCTTCAATAACTTCATATGGCTTGGAGGCAAACTGAGGAAAAGGAAGCGATGCGTCCATGGAACTCTCCTGGATTAATGGCGAAAAGGATAAATCTTAAAACGAGGTGGACCGTAGTTTTTATTTGGAAATACTAAACGGGCCGTTTGAAAAGCGGATATTGAAATGAATTTTGCGTTTACATAATAAGAAATATAAACGCGGTAATAAAGTCATTAAAATTTTAACAAATTTTATTAAATCGTCAAGAGTATTCATTAGGATTAGTTAAAAAATTCAAGAAATTCCAGTATTAAAATGTGTTGCTAATGTCGAGAATGCCTTTTTAGGCTTAAACAATCTTATTTATCACGTATTATCTAAATATTGAGAAATAAATGGCAAAAGACTATAATGATCGGTTTTTTGTTATTAATTCTATTTAAATCTTAGATTTTGAAAATTTGAAGTCTACTTAAGTTATATAAAGACAGCTATCGGAAATCAGAAATGAAAGATTTTAGCGAAGTCATAAAATACGCTAGGCCATACACAAAAATATTAGTCTTTTCGTTTTTTTGCTTAGCATTAACCTCAATAATAAGTTTAATGCTACCTCTTATTGTTAAAAATATGGTCAATGCCGTGTTTATTGAAAAAAATGGAGAAGCGTTAAATAGTTTGACTATCGATTTAGTGATTACCATTTTGTTTCAGGTCATTTTCGCTGTTATTCATAATTATGTTTTTGGTTATGTCGCTTATAGAGCGGTAACGGATTTTCGTGCGCAGGTGTTTTCACATATACAAAGTTTATCGATAAGATTTTTTCAAAATCGCAGAGTTGGCGAAATTTTATCTTGTATGAGTTCGGATATATCGGTTATTCAAAACGCTATGACAAGTATTCCAGTTGCTATATTGAGACAGACAATAACGCTTATTGGAGGTTTAGCAATTATTCTGTATTTAAATTGGAAGCTTACCGGTTTGATTATATTAGCTCTTCTTCCATTAATGGCCTTTGCTAGGTTTTTCGGAAAACGTTTAAGAGGTCTTTCGGAAAATGTTCAAGATAAGCTTGCCGAATCTTTAACAGTTTTGGAAGAATCTGTATCTTCTATATTTACTGTTAAATCGTACTGCCGTGAAGATTATGAAAATAGTCGATTTAAGGATCAGATTGAGAAAGCTTTCCATGCTTCAGTGGGAAAAGTTAAAATATCGTCTTTTTTCGGTCCATTTATTTTATTTTTGACGTTTTTGGTATCAGGTCTTTTAATTTGGTATGGAGGCCGGCAGGTAATGACCGGTTCTACTACACCTGGCGAGTTAGCGGCCTTTTTTCTTTATGGAATTATCATGGCTGGGCCTATTGGAACTGTAATTAGAATATATGCCCAGTCGCAAGAGGCTGCTGGCGCAATGAAGCGGGTGAACGAAATATTGAATGAAAAACCAGACGTAAAAATTTCAGAAAACCCTGTTTGCTTAACCGATGCGCGAGGAGAAATAAAGTTTGAGAATGTCAGCTTTAGTTATGATTCAGGTAAATCGATTTTAAATAATATTAATTTCCAAGTTGCTCCAGGAGAAACTGTTGCTTTAGTGGGACCAAGTGGAGCCGGAAAATCCACAATTACATATCTTTTACAAAGATTTTTTGACCCAGAGTCTGGGAGGATACTTTTTGACGGTCACAACCTAGTAGAATTAGATCTTAAGAATTTTTTGAATCATATTGCGTATGTTCCTCAAGATCCTCAATTATTTAGCGGTACGATTCGCGATAATATTTTATATGGCAAACTGGAAGCTACAGAAAGCGAATTGATGGCGGCATCTAAAGCCGCAAATGCTCATGAATTTATCGTTAAAATGGAAGATGGTTACGATAGTTTGGTTGGGGATAAAGGGATCAAGCTTTCAGGAGGAGAAAGACAAAGAATTACCATCGCTAGGGCAATGTTGAAAAGCCCAAAAGCTCTTATTTTGGATGAGGCAACATCTTCCCTTGATAGTCAGTCGGAAAACCTTATTCAAACTGCGCTAGAAACTTTAATGGCTGATCGAACTACTTTAATTATTGCCCATAGATTAAGTACAGTTCATAACGCGGATAAAATTATCGTTTTAGACAAGGGACGGATAGTCGAAATGGGTAGTCATTCAAGTTTGATGAAAGAAGAAAACCTTTACTATCGATTATATACTATGGGAGTTTTAGAGGAATCTTCGATATCCGCCGATTAGGAGTTTGACTGGGAAGGGCTTAGATATTAAATCTAAATTTAATCACCTGGATCTGCTCCCATCAAAAACCCTTTTAAATGCGCGACTTTATCTGGGTCTCCGTTATGATAGATTCGAATTAAAGTATCAACCAATTCCTTTAAATGCTGATCTCGAATATTGAATTCTTTTGTTTGTAATGTTTGGTTATCCTCATATACATAAGAATGGTCCCCACCGCCTGGATATTTTCGTTTGCGCATGGTACCCTTATTTATGAGTAACCAAATAATATCAAGATCAGTGTGTCTATAAAGTTTTGCTATGGTGTCTGCAGAAGGCAGTGATTTGTTATTTTCCAAATCGGAAAGGGAGCCTTGGGAAATACTGATCAAATCAGCTAATTCGGCGATTTTGTAGTTTGAAGACTTTCTCCATTGCCTTAATCTTCCCCCAAGATTATGGGCTATGCCGATTTTCTTCTCTTGCATTGGTAAATCCCCGCACAAGATAAGCCGTCTTAGATAAACAGGCTAGTTATTAAAATGGCCAAAAAGTTGGTATTACCTTCTTTTTGCCATGAAAAATTCGTTTACAGATTCGACTCTGTTTAACTTTGTTTCGATTTGCCAAACCAACGGCAGTTTATTATGATTTTTATTGACCCGCAAGCAAAAATACCCAATTTTAGGGTATTTTTTAAACAAGATGAAACTATTAGGTTTTTTATTCACAGTAAATTCGAATGGAATTTTTTGATTTTATCAGATATAGAACCTTATAGACATTAATTATTTCCGAGTGGATGATTTTTTGCAAAAATTATCATGAAATTTATAATAAAGTTTGGCCTAAACCGTAAGTTTATTTTCGTTAAAATGAAATTTACTGATTGCTTCCTATAATTTTTCTTTGTTCGAAATATGAAACCATTTCAAGTGCAATTTTCGTTACTTTTTTTTATTGGGACCATTTCATTATTTTCCGCATGCGGTAAATTGGTCGACGTCAATGTTACCGTAATTGATCAGAAAACAGCCCTAGAAAACCAAATTTTGGGTAGTTATGAAGAATTAGGTAATGAAATGGTTTTGTTAGCTTCGGTAAGGTCGGTAGACGAAAATGGCAAGCTCAAACCAGTAGTTAAGACACCTCCTGCAAAATTGAAAGCCATTAAGGCCATGCAACGGATGGAGTTTAACCGAGACGACATCCAAAGATTTAAGGAGATGGGGATTGTTGGAGAAAAAAACGATGGTTTTTTGAATTTTTTTGAAACAGAAAAAACTCAAAAAGATCAACAGCTTAAGGTATTCGCTCAAACCATTATCAATGAGGAAAATGAAGATAGAGAAACTATATTAAATAGAGTCATTGCTACAAATATACGTTTTTCTCCCAAAGACCTACCCAAAGTTAAAAAAGTTTACGCAAACCTCAATAGAGATAATGCTCTTACTGGTGAAAAGATACAGATGGAAGATGGAACTTGGACATTAAAGAAATAAACTTTTAAATCCTTTAACGATATGGCATTTCGTCGCCTGTAATTGTTTTTTGATAGTCAATTTCTTCTTGATTCATTTCACTTACAAACTTTTTTAATTCTTGAGGAGTATTAAAAAAATAAGGACGATTTTCTTTTTGGCCGCAGATCTCATCTTCGCGTTCAACCACTAATTTACCTTCTGCAGTAATTTCTTTTAGAATAAATTTTTTCCTAGTTCTAAGCATGCTAAAAATATCTCTAAAAGATTTTTCTAATTCTTCAGACATAGTTTCCTCCATCAACTTTTATAGATTGAAGCTAATATAATAAAACCACCTATCTCTGATTTCAATATTTTACAAATTTAATTTGATTTTCAAGTATAGAGATTATTTATATTTTCTATTAAAAACTTTTGAAAATCTAAATTGGAAAGTATTTAGGCAGTGATATCTAGGTTAATTAAGACTTGGAATAAGCATTTTAACCCAAATCCATATTATGTTATAGTTTTACGGAGTTTAAAGGGTTTTGAACATATTGTTTTAATAAGCAATTAACTTTGAATTATTTAAAAAAAATCAATTTAATAAATGGCTGGAAGGTTAACTCTTAAAAAACTGGCAGATAATCTTATTAAAGAGGCTCGAGCGCCCTTTTCTGCAGATGATTTTTCTCGCATGATAAGAGACCATTGGCGAAGAAAAATTTCCTCTACTACTTTAGAAAGACTTACCGGTAAGTTAGCCGAACATAAACATATCATTGGGCTAGAATCAAACGATTTTTTACCCTATCGGGCGGTATTGGATAAAATCGTTCATATTCCAATGGAAATTCCTATATCTTCCATTGAATTGAGTGAGAAAATTTTAATTCCAGGTTATAGATTAATACCTGTTATTTCCACAGACCTTGACGAAGAAAATATTACTCTATTAGACGCCAAGGGTAATGAGATCCCTAAAAAAAAGAAAAAGTTTTTATTAGAAGAGATAATTGAATTTTACCAGTATTCGAATGCGGGTCATTTTCCGGATCATATTAATATCAACGAACAAATTCCTGGCAAAAGCTCTCTTTCAGTTACAGTTTGGCAAATGGAAGAAGTTTTTAAAAGCTTCTCCACCAAACCTTGTAAAAGTTTATTAATTAAATTAATTGATTACGATAAAGGAATAATGCAGGTCCATCCGCATTGTAATATATCCCAAAATAAAAATAAGCTAAAAGCCCGGAGCCTAAATATAGCGTTGGAACAATCTTTATTAGAACATCTGAATCACCGAGTATCTCCTTCTGAAGATTTAGAAAAACAATTGTTACGCGCGTTTTATAGTATTGAGTCGAAGTTCTTGAACGTTCCATCTTTTTCGGTTAAGCATTTTTTGGAAAATTCTCAGAAAGTTTCGGTTGTTGGTTGTGAATGTGGTCAGCCTAGATTTGTGTCTTCAACTAACTCTAACGATTTAGCTTTTCGTTTAGAGATCAGCCCTAAAAAATCATTAGGCCGCTCAGGTTCGCTTGACGAAATTTTTGAAGATTTGGGGCTTCCGTTTAATTCAGTTGAGTTTACCGCTATTCTAAGGGCTGTCTTAACCAGAAAAACATGTAGCTTAGAAGTTTTAGTCGATATGCTTTTTAGTGGCAAAGGCGATTTATTCCATAATGCAAAGCAAGAGGACCGTTTTTATCAGTTGTTACGAGATATGATGATTCCGCTTTATAAAGAAATGGAAGAACCAGAGCCAAAAACGATTGCGGAACTGAGGGAACAAGCCGTATCTGTGAAGTTACGTTTGATAAAAGCGTTAAAATTTTTGGAATGTAGGGAAATTGGTTTGGCTGACTTGCCTTTTGAAATTTTGGATCAGATCATTGAGATGGATCAGTTTTGCGCTGAGTCGCTTATTTTTTTCGAAGAGTCGCAACACCCTATTCCTATTCAAAGAATTAAAGATATTCAACTAGCTTTGAAAATAGTTAGTCCAAAACTTTCTACCTTGGAAGAAGAAATTTATAACGACTTAAGCGTTTTTTAGGTTAATTTTAGTTTGTTGTTTTTTTAAAGAAATAATTGAGCCGCTTCGTCGAAATCATTTAATACCTTTTTCTTAACATCTTCTAAGTGTTCTTTCCCAAACCCTATTTTCTTAGGTGTTTGAATGTCAAGTCTAGGGATGACGCTTTCGCCGCTATTTCCTAAATCCCATTCGTGCGCTAGAATATCTGCCATATGTACAATTCGAGTTTCGTCAGTGTGTTTTTTAGCTCGTTTAGGTTCATGGTGATATGCTGCCGTTACAACTAAACTTTCTGGTAAATTCCAAGATTTTAAAAGATGGCTCCCTACTTCCATATGGTTGAAGCCCAAGATTTTATTTTCCATTTTGTAAAGATATTCTTTTTTCGTTTCGCATAATTCTACAGCTTCCATAGCCGTTTCAGGTATTTTATTGAATATAACTAGACTGCCAATATCGTGCAACATCCCTGCTATATAGTATTTTTCTGGATTTTCCATTCCAGTTAAAACCGCAATTTCCTTTGCAATCAATCCACAACCAACACAATGTCTCCAAAAAGATTTGCGGTTGACTGTTTTTACCATTCCTCCTTCAAATGAATTCATAATGGTAGTTGCTAAAGCTAATAGTTGTAACTCTTTGGTGCCTACTATTGAAAGAGCGTGGCTAATTGTCTCAATTTTCTGAGGAAAGCCATAGAAAGGACTATTAACTATTTTAAGTAATCTGGCAGTTAATGAAGCGTCGGCGCTAATAATCGATGCGATTTCTTCGAATAAAACATCTTCTTCAAGGGCTTGATTGATTTGAAAGTAAATTGTGGGAAGCGAGGCGACATAATCTTCTATCAAATCGAAAAACTTAGGTTCCATTTAATAAAAGCTTATTAGAATTGATAAAGAAAAGAAATTTGTAGTATTTAGAGAAAGTAAGCATTTGGTAAAATTGACGACTATGAAACTATTTCGCCAATTCCATATTGAACAGGAGCGGCTTTATATTTTTCTAGCGCGTTTGGTAGTAATTCAGATAGGCGTCCTATTCTTGTTTCATCTGAAGGGTGGGTTGACATAAATTCTGGAGGCTGACTTCCTTTAGCATTTTGAAATCGAGTCCAAAAATTAACCGCTATACTAGGATCATATCCCGCTTTAGCCATATAAACTATACCAATCTCGTCAGCCTCAGATTCATTTGCCCGACTGAATGGAAGTTGAAGGCCATATTGAGTGCCAATTCCTAAAGCTCCCAAAATAAGAGGTTTATATTTGTTATCACTATAGGTTAGCGAAGCGAAAGATAAAGCTCCTGTTATAAGCATTTGTTGGGTCATCCGTTGCGCGCCATGTCGAGCAATAGCATGGGCGATTTCATGGCCCATAACTGTGGCAACTCCCGCTTCATTTTTGCATATTTGCAAAATACCTGTATAAAATGCTACTTTTCCACCCGGTAGAGCAAAAGCGTTTTGTTGTGGGGATTCGATGACTTTAAATTCCCAATCTAAATCTGGCATATCGCTAACCGCTGCTAATCGCTTTCCAACCCGCAGGATCATATTGTTTAATTTAGCGTTCTGGGAAACTTTTTCTTTAGAAAGAATTTCACTATAAGATTGAGCTCCTAATGAAAGTTCTTGTGAAAAAGGGATCAATATTAATGCGGATTTTTCGCTAACAGGCGTAGTTACGCATGCTGTAATCGCAACTAGTAATACAACTAGTATGAATTTTGATTTTTTCTGCATGTACCGATTATAGGAACTGGTCTCCCTTTTTTCAATATTTTTATTACTCTATTTAAAACATATATTTTGTATTCTCATAATTCTGAGTTTTGAAAATTCATGTTTAAATTTGAAAAAGAAGCTCAAATCAAGGGTTTTGATTTTATTGCGGGGGTCGACGAAGCTGGAAGAGGGCCACTGGCTGGTCCCGTCGTGGCCGCCGCCGTGATTTTAAAAGATTTTGAAACAATTCCAGAGCTTCGCGATTCTAAGCAAATGTCTCCAAATCAAAGAGATAGAGTATTTGATACGATCAAAAAATCTGCTTTAGGTTTTGGTATTGGAGTTATCGATGTATCCGTAATTGACAAAATTAATATTTTACAAGCCGCATTGCTAGCTATGAAAATAGCTACGGAAAAACTTCCCATGCCGCCCGACTTTATCCTTGTAGACGGTAATCGCACCTTTGATTTTCCAAAAGAACAAAAAGCGGTAATTAAAGGAGATCAGTTAAGTCAATCGATCGCAGCCGCCTCTGTGTTGGCTAAAGTAACGAGAGATCGTATCATGGTCGAGTACCATAAAAAATATCCACAGTATGGTTTTGACAAACACAAAGGATATGGGACTAAATTACATAAGGAAAAGATTCAAGAGTTTAAACCTTGTCCAATTCATCGAAAAACGTTTAAAGGAGTTCGAGAATTTTTGTAGCCTAATCCGATTAGATTTTTAAATACTTAATTAGGTTGTTTGAGCGCTTTAGTTTAGGATGTAGATTAGCGACGCCGTTTAAGATAAAATTTCATTGTCTTACGCGAATAAAAAAATATGCTTTCTCTAAACAAAAAAAAATGGATTTTGGCGAACCCTTCTCCGGACGATTGCCTTAGACTGAGGGAAGAAGCGTGTGTTTCTCCTTTAGTCGCTAAATTATTAGTCAATCGTCAAGTGGTTACTGGCGAGGACGCAAAATATATTGTTGACGGTGATTTATCAAGTCTACACGATCCTTTTCTTATGAAGGGGATGAATATAGCTGTAGATAGAATCATTAAGGCTATCGAAGGTAACGAAACTTTAACTGTATTTGCAGACTATGATGTCGATGGCGTTTCATCCGCTGCTTTTTTAATACATTTTTTTCGAGACCTTGGCATACCAATAAAATATTATCTTCCGAATAGAATGGTTGAAGGCTATGGATTGACTGTAGACGCCTTAAATTCTATTAAAGAGACAGGAAGTTCTTTAGTTATTACGGCAGATTGTGGAATTACAGCAGTTAAAGAAGTTTCTGTAGCAAAAGAAATGGGATTGGATGTTATTATTACCGATCATCATCAAGTCAGTGCAGAAGGTTTACCGCAAGCATTAGCGGTTTTAAATCCCCACCAACCCGATTGTCCTTATCCTTTTAGGTTTTTATGTGGAGTTGGAATTGTTATGAAGTTGTCGACCGCAATTCGAACAGCCCTTTATCGAGCTGGTTGGGAAAAAAGTAGATTGCCTAATTTAAGACAGTATCTTGATCTTTTTGCTTTAGGAACCATTGCGGACGTTGCTCCTTTAACTGGGGAAAATCATGTGTTGACTCGACATGGTTTAGAGGAACTTACCACGACTCAAAAACCAGGTTTGATCGCATTAAAATCGGTCGCCGGCTTAAATGGCGCTGTCGACTCTCAATCGATTGGTTTTGGATTGGGGCCTAGGCTTAATGCCGCTGGCAGGTTAGGAAAAGCCGATTCTGGTTTACATTTGCTTCTTTCTCAAGATCTTTCACAGGCCACTGATTTAGCTAATGGGCTTGAGACTGTGAACCGTGAGAGACAGGATGTTCAAAAATGGACCCAAAAGGAAGCGGAGTATTTAATTTCTAAAGAAATTGATTTAGAAAACGATCGAGTTATTGTATTAGCTTCAGAAAATTTCCATCGAGGCGTTGTTGGGATTGTGGCTTCCCGTATTGTCGAAAGATTTTATAGGCCAGCTGTACTAATCGCCATAAAAGATGGTTTAGGCAACGGTTCGGGTCGGAGTATTCCTAAGTTTAATTTATTTAAAGGGCTGCAAGATTGCTCAGATTATTTTCAGCAATTTGGAGGTCATGCGTTTGCGGCTGGTCTTACTTTAGAAGCCTCAAAAATTGATGAGTTTAAGAGGACTTTTAAAGAAATTGGGCACAAGTTTTTAAGTCCAGAAGATTTGATTCCTGAAGTTAAGATAGATTGCGAGATAAAACTCTCGGATGTTACTTTTGAATTAATTGACGAAATTAACAAGCTCAGTCCTTTCGGAGCGGTAAATCCGATTCCTGTTTTTGCAAGCCGAAACGTTATTTTACGTAATATTAAATTTCTTGGAAAAGAGGCAAATCACGTTCGTTTTAAGGTTTTGCAAAAGAATGCATTAAAAGACGTTATCGCTTTTAATATGAGATCGGCTTTTGAGAATAAATTAAAAGATGGAGATCAAGTAGATATTGTTTATGAAGCGACAGTTAATGAGTGGCATGGAAATGAAAATCTTCAACTAAATCTGACGGATATAGCGTTTCCCGCTTAGTCGAAAAAAACTGAAAATAAATCTCCAACAGTTTTTTGCTAGTTATTCTGTTCTGACTGCATTCATAGCGTTTAAATTGGCGGCGGTTCTAGATGGATACCAGCCCGCAATTACCGAAGCGGACCAAAAAGATATTAGCATTACAAAAATAAAGGAAATTGGAAAATGGACTTGAATAGTCCATCCAAATGATTGTTTATTAATTACATAAATGAGTAAATAGGAAACCACAATTCCCGCCCCTAACCCTATCGCAGAACCAATAAAACCTAAAATTCCCGCCTCGATCAAAACAATTTTTTTTACTTGCTGTTTAAACGCTCCAATAAATCTTAGAATACCTATTTCTCTCTGCCTTTCAAGCACAAGCGATAATAAGGTATTAAACAAACCCAAGACAGCCACAAAAATGGCAACAATTTCCAAAGAATATGTTATAGCGAATGTATTGTCGAATATTCGCAATACTTCTTTTTTGAGTTCGCCATTAGTCCGAACTATGACGTTTTGATCCTGTGCAATTCGTTTTACAATTTCTTTTCGGATATTTGGAAGTTCTTTTTTGTTTTCTAAATATACGACAATACTGTTAATCAAAGAATCTTCGTAATAATTTAAAAACGTTGTTCGGTCTATGACAATGTATCCTCTTTCTTGGGAGTAATCATAATAGACCGCAACGATTTCTAAGTTGAGAGGTCCTTTAGGAGTATTTAAATTAATAGTATCTCCCGCTTGAATTTCATGTTTTAAAGAAAACGCTTCCGAAACGATAGCCCGATTTTGATTAACCATAGCGGCGCCTAAATTTTTAGACTTCATTCCAGATTTAATGACCAAATTTCCAAAACGAGATACTATTGAGAAATCTCCCGACGCTATTATGATAGGAAGATTGTTATATGAGTGGTTAATGGCGCGAAATAAATCAACCGCCGCAATTCCCGGAATAGGTTTTAATTTCTCAGCTTTTTTAGGTGAAAATGTATTTTGGTAATCAATATTTCTGCCAGATGCTGGACGGATAAATAAATCTGCTTTCAAAGTTTGACCAATCCATACGACCACAGTTTGTCTAAAGCTATGAACCATGATTGACATGCTAATGATCATCATGAATGCGATGGCGAGAGAGGAAACGGCAATTGAATTTCTTCCAACATTTTGCGTTAGATTTAGGCAAGCAAGCAAGCCTTCGCCCCCAAAATAACGTTGGAGTTGAGTTCGGAGTTTATTTCTGGCTATCAGCAATAACGACGGAGAAAATAAAGAGCATCCAAGGATTAAGAGAAAAACCGAAAAAAATCCAAAAAACGGAAATTGATCTATAGGAGGTAAAAAAGCAAAAAGTACCGCGCAAATTAATATTACCGTAGCCGCATAGTTCAGACTTTTATTTCCACGAAATATTTTTAAGTCGTAACTCCCGCGCCGCATAACTTGAGTCGGCGAAGCCATTGCAGCTTCAATTGCAGGAAGTAAAGCGGAAAAAAAAGATAATCCCACTCCAAGAAAAAAATAAGGAATTGCCTCAGAAAATAGAAACTTCGCTTCTCCAGCATTATTAGACACATAAAGCGCGTTTATAGTCATCGAAACGGCATTCAAAGAAAATTCGGCAAGATAATAACCAAGCACTATTCCTAAAACAGAGCCAATTGCTCCGATGATTCCTGCTTCTAGGAAAAAGATAGCCGCAATTGAAAAAGGGGAGGAGCCTAACGCCCGCAAAGTTCCAATTTCAACTCTCCTTCGAACTACTGAAAGAGCTACCATATTATAAATTAAATAAAGGGCAACCAATAAAGCGACAAAACTTAAAGCGGATAAGTTGTACTGAAAAGCTCTAAGCATTTTTTCTACTTGCTGATTTTTTCTTTCAGGTCGATCTACCCTTAAATAATTTGGGAGAATTGCCGAGATTTTATCCCGATAAAATTCGAAACTTTTATCCTCAAGAAATTCAATGTCTATCCGATCTAGTTTGCCAATTTTTTCAAATACATTTTGAGCTGCGGCAATATCCATCAGAGCAAAATTACCGTTTAACGCTTTAGCAATGCCTTTATTTTCAAGAACTGCCGTTACGTTTAATAAAGTTTTTTTACCGTTGATTGTGAATGAGATTTTGTCTCCAGGTTCAAACGACGTTTCGGGAATAAACTTTTCAGGTAAGATGATTCCGGTTGGATCTAAAATTAACGGAACAAGTCCATTGAGATTTTTTTGAGTCGTTTTAAGAGAAAAATCTCGAACTCCGCTATCTTGCAAAAGATCGGTCCCCAAAATTTCCACTATTTCTCCCGACTTGGTTTCTACGGCTTTGGCTTCTATAACGGGATATGGTTTTATTAGTTTTCTTAAAGAATTTAAAGACTTGAATGTCATTTCGTCGAAGGGCATTCCGTCGGCGTGTACTGTTGCGTCGGCTCGCCCAAGAACAAGATCAATACTTTCTTTAAAGGAATTTAAAGTTTGCCGATTGGCTAATTGGACGCTTAGAAATACGGATACTCCAATGGCTACGCCTAAAATTGTTACGGCGGTTCGGAATGGATCTTTATAAAGGGGCCGTATGACTAACGCTATAAATAAGTTTAAAAATGAATACAATTTATTATAAATTTTTTGGTCGGAGTTTAGATTTTAATTTGGACTGCTTCTAGTATATTTTTTGCTAGAGATTTAGTTATTCCCGGAAGTTGGACTAGCTCGTCGGGCGATGCGTTTCGAATATTTTCCAAGCTTCCAAACTTTTTTAGCAAAGCTAATCTACGTTTTTTACCTATTCCAGAGATAGACTCAAGAGGAGAAGTTAGTGTTTTCGTTCCTCTTAATTTTCGGTGATAAGTTATGGCAAATCTGTGCGATTCATCGCGAACTCTTTGCAAAAGTAGTCGAGCGGGCGAATGTTCTTTAAAAAAAATAGATTGTTTTTTTTGAGGTGAAAAAACTTCATCAGTTCTTAAATCGTTGCGATTTTTTCCTTTAGCGATGCACGCTAGATCAACTTTATCCTCTAAACTTAAGTCGCGTAGTACTTGCAATCCGGCATTCAGATGTCCTTTACCACCGTCTATTAAGATTAAGTCTGGAAAAGGCTTTTCTTCTGCTATTAAACGCCCGTATCTTCTAATTAAAACTTCGCGTAGCATTGCGTAATCGTCAATTCCTTCTACCTCTTTAATCTTAAATCGACGATAATTTGCTTTGTCGGCTTTTCCTTCATTGAAACAAACCATTGAACCAACGGCGTATGTTCCGGAAATATTTGAAATATCAAAACTTTCAATAATTTGGGGTAAACTTTTTAAAGAAAGTTGGGTTTGAAGCTCTTCAAGCATTAAAACTCGGGAGTTGTCGTCATCTAACTCGTTTTTTAGAGCTAATTTGGCGTTTGAAGCGGCCATTACGACTAAGTTCCGTTTTTTTCCTATCGTAGGAGATTCCAAAATAACTCGACTGCTTTTTTTTTCTGATAACCAATCGCTTAATAGACTTTGGTCTTCTACAGGATGGGGCAATAGAATTTCTCTGGGAAGTATAGGTTCGTCTGCATAGTATTGTTTCAGAAACGAGGTTAAGATTTCATTATCTTCAAATTCACTTTGGCTTTTTAAGCGTACGTTTTTTTCTCCAATTAATTTACCCTCTCGAATGATTAATACTTGAACCAGGGCGCAATCACCCTCTCTGTAGTATGCGATAGCGTCGTGGTTTTCCTGAGAGGTGGATACAACTTTTTGTTTATCAAAAATGGTTTTAACGGCTGCAATCTTGTCTCTATATACGGCGGCTTTCTCGTATTCTGTAGCTTCTGAAGCGAAATGCATTTTTGTTTTTAGGCTTTCGATTAATTCTCCATTTTTTCCTTTAAGAAATAATTGAACGTCTTTAACAATTTTAGAATAATCTTCCGGGGTTACTTTTGCCGAACAGGGAGCGAGACAACGTCCAATTTGATAATTTAGGCACGGACGGCGTTTTTCTGTTCCGTCCAAGTCGTCTTTACTTTGCCGTAGAGGAAAAATTTTATAAATTAATCTAATGGTCTCCCGTACTTCCTTGACCATTGTGTATGGACCAAAATATGCAGAAGAATCTTTTTTGATTTTCCGGACTATTTCTAATCGTGGGTAGGTTTCTCCTAATGTTAAACGTATATAAGGGTAATGTTTATCGTCCTTTAATAGAACGTTGTAACGTGGTTGGTATTTTTTAACAAAATTACTCTCGAGGATTAGAGCTTCGCGCTCGGATTCAGTTGTTAATACTTTTATATCTTTGATTTTTGAAATCATTGCCCTGGAACGGGGCATAAAGTTTCGAGAATCTTGAAAGTATGAGCGAACTCGAGAAAACAAAGATTTTGCTTTTCCAATATAAAGAACTTCTCCCTTCCCATCCTTCATCATATAAATGCCGGGCAGTTTAGGAAGCGTATCAAGAATTTCGTTGATGCGGTCGGCCATTGCTTTGCGCATTGCCTCAAATGAGTTTTTGTAACTATGTTAAAAACTAAAGATCAGATTTTTTGGGATGCCTATTGGTTCTTGCAAATACTTTTTAAATCGTATTTAGGAAAATGATTTTTTAGGACTCCAGCCTCTGTATCTCATGCAACCTAGAAAGGGAGCATGCTCGCCTCTAAACCCGTATTCTCTACCTTGGATAATGCTGCTGTATTTAACTTTCTCCTTTAAGCAAGTCTCTAAATTTTTTTCAAACGTTTCTTTTGGCTTAGAGCCTTCAACGCTTTTAAAGTCTGAATAATTCCAACTTGGGCCGCATCCTGAAAAAACGATTAAAGAAAGAAATAATAATGAGATTTTTTTGAAATTAATAAACTTATGAAAGTGAAATAAGAAATGTTTAGAGTTTTTTTGAAGGCGCATCTTTTTTACCGATTAAAGTTCGTGAAAAGTTATTGAATATTATAATCTAAATTGGGTTTTATGAGTTTGCCTGGAAAAAGAAATGGCAATCAAGATTAATGGTTTGGCATAAATAGATTTTATTAAATAAAGGGTATCTCTAAGAATTCGATATTTTTACTTTAGGCAACTCGCAGTCCCCCATTTTATAAGGTTTGCTCGCGGGCATAAACAATTTTTAGAGGTCCCCTTAATTGAATTTAAATTTTAAATACGAACTTTCACCTATTTTTATATAGATTCTAATTCAGAAAAAATAGGGAAAAATTTAATTTTTTTGTATCAAAACAAATTTAAGAAATAGTTCCTTCCCTTTCTCATCTCGCTTATAATGATGAAGAAATGGAGATTCATTCGTGGCATTTGACAAAGCAAAATACGCTAAAAAGTTTGCGTCGGGCGAGGCAAAAGACCATATAATTGGTTTAAGTCAAGGTATTTTAGACTTAGAAAAAAATCCTGAGCATACGGATACGCTTAAGCAAATTTTTCGCATTGCCCATACCTTAAAGGGTTCTTCTAAAATGTTTGGTTTAACAGAGATGAGCGAAGTTGCCCATCGTTTAGAAGACGCCTTAGAAGCTTTTTCAGAAAAACGCATTTCTCCCTCTAAAGTTCTTTTTAACTTATTATTACAATCCGTTGATTTTTTAACCGACATTTCTGAAGCCGCTGCAAAAGGGGAAGTATTCGAAGGCGACTTGAAGCCATTATTTAAACGCTTAGAGGGTGCGGCAAAGGGGCAACTAGAAGAACCCTCTCCTGGTATAAACAAACCTGAGATAGAAACTTTTCCAGTCGAGCCTCAAGAAGAGGTTCCCGAAATTACCCCGGAAGTAGTTATTACCGAAAAGGATGAAACCTTAGAATCTCCTCTTATAGCTCATGAAACGGAAAAAATTGAAGACCCTCCTGAAACCTCTTTCCTCAAAGAAACTACAGAGATAGCTAAAAAATCTGAAGATGGGTCTAACTCACGTCTAAAGGAAAAAGAAAATGAGACTATTAGAATTCCCGCTAAAAAACTCGATGTGGCTATAAAACTAATGGGTGAAGTTTTATCCAATCAAGGACAAATGAGACAGGATTTAGAGCTGCTTGACGAATTAGAAACTCCAAATAGAAAACAAAAAGAAGTTATTTCTAAATTACAAGGTCTTAGTAATGGTATAGATCCTCAATTCAAAGCAGATATTCTTACTATATTGCGAGATTATCGAAGTAAGACTAGAAGTTTTATGGAACGAGCTAGAGATAACCTTAGCGTTCAAGGGTTGCTGACTGACGATTTGCGAGATTATGTCTTAAGAATGGGAATGCTTCCCATTTCAACGGTTTTCGATAGTTTTCCTAGATTAGTAAGAGATATTTCTCATTCACTGAATAAAGAAGTTGAATTAGTTTTAAAAGGAGGAGACACCGAACTTGATAATAAGATTATTGAGCAAATTGGGCCTTCACTCGTTCATTTGATACGCAATAGCCTTGATCATGGGATAGAGTCCCCAGAAGAAAGAGTTCGAGCGGGTAAATCTCTAAAAGGAACCATAACAATTGAAGCTCGTTACGAAGGTGGAAATGTTGTCGTTGAAATTGAAGACGATGGTCGTGGCATCCAAGTTGAGAAAATAAAAGAAAAAGCGCTTAAGCAAAAAATAATGGATAAGGAAACACTGCTTAGTATTTCGCGATCCGAAATAATTGATTTGATTTTTACTCCAAACTTTAGCACCAGTTCTTTCATTACCGATGTTTCTGGAAGAGGAGTAGGAATGGATGTCGTTAAAGAAAACATTGTGGAGCGATTTAACGGTTTAATCGCTATTGAAACTTTAGAAGGGAAAGGGACTAGGTTCGTTGTTAAATTACCTTTAACTCTAGCCATAGTGAGAGCTCTAGTATTTTCAGGTTTTTCAGGCTTAAGATTAGCCGTTCCTGTTACCTCAATAGACGAAATTATCCGATTACCTCAAGATCAAATTTTGGAAGTTGTTAATAAACGAGCGGTTCGATTGCGCGAACAGCTTATTCCAATTTATTATTTAGAAAATTTTATTGGACTTCCAGAAGTTGAAGCGTCGGAATCTTCCGAGCCAGTAGTGCTTATTCTTTCGATGGGAAACGATAAGTTAGGATTAATGGTTGAGTCAATAATTACGGAGGAAGATTTAGAAACTAAAATATTACCGGTTCATCTGCGCGATGTTGATTTTATAGCTGGAGCCGCAGCCATTGGCAGGGACGATATTATTTCTCTAATTCACGTTCCAACTTTATTTGAATTGCGAAAAGAAATTAAATATGGAAAATCCAGCGGTAAAGCCGAAGATGAATCGAAAAAAGACTTACACATTTTAGTGGTGGACGATTCTCCTAGTACCCGAGAGATTGAAAAAAGTATTCTAGAATCGTATGGATACAGAGTTGACGTTGCTTCTGATGTAATGGAAGGTTTGGAAAAAGCAAAAAACTTTCAATATAATTTAGTCGTCACCGATATTGAGATGCCAAAACTAGACGGTTTCTCGCTAACAGAAGCGCTAAGGAAAGAGGAAAAACATTTTTTTACGCCGATTATTATTGTAAGTTCGAGAGATAGAGAAGAAGACAAAAAAAAGGGGATGCAAGTTGGCGCCGACGCATATATTATTAAAGGCGACTTTGAACAATCTAACCTTTTGAGCACCATAAAAAGCCTTATAAGATAAACTTTTTTACTAAAAATTATATATATGAAAAAAAGCAAATTATTAATCGTCGACGACGAGTTCGGTATTCGCGAAATGTTATCCGATATTATGGTTGCTGGAGATTTTGAGGTTGAAACAGCGGAGAATGGTTCGAATGCTCTTGAAAAGTTGGTTGAACATCCCGAAATAGATCTTATTGTTTCTGATATGGATATGCCAAAGATGACTGGCGTCGAAATGATTCAGCATATTAGAGCCGCTGGAAACGATATTCCGGTTGTAATCCTAACTGCCAACAGTCAAATTCAGATCGCATTAAATGCGTTAGAGCAAGGCGCGAGCGACTATTTGTTAAAAGACGAGAATATAGAAGATACGTTGATAATTGCGGTAAATAAAGTGTTGGAGAAAAAAAGAATTATCCAACAAAACCAAAAATTAATGGAAGATATTACCGCAGTAAATACAGAGTTAGAAAAAATAGTAAAAAATATGACTGAAATTGGCACCGCTCTTTCAGCCGAAAGAAATAGAAATGCCTTATTAGAACTTGTCATTTCGCATGTTAGGCAACTAACAAAAGCCGATGCGGGAACTCTATATATTTTTGAGTCAAATCGTCTTCATTTTCAAATAGTACAAAACGGAAGCTTAGGGATTACGATGGGAGGGGTGTCGGGAAAACCTATTACATTTCCCCCTGTAGAATTAACAGAATCCAATGTATCCGCTTATGCCGCAATTAAAGGTGTTCCTATTAATATTCCCGATGTTTATAATTCCGACTTATTCGATTTTACAGGTCCCAAAAAGTTTGACGCTTCAACTGGTTATAGATCTAAATCTATGCTTGTTGTTCCTATGAAAAATCATGAAGATGAAGTGGTCGGAGTTTTACAACTCTTAAATTCAATAGATTCAATAACTGGCGAAATAGTTCCTTTTTCAGACGCGACTCAAGATTTAGCCGTTTCTGTGGCTTCGCAAGCCGCTGTTGCCATTTCAAATATGAATTTAGTGAAAAGCCTTGAAGGTTTATTTGAAGCGTTTGTTGATGTTATGGCCACAGCGATTGACGAAAAATCCCCAGTAACTGGCGGACATATTAGGCGTGTCGCCCAAATGACCATGGAAATGGCTCAAGTGATTAATGAGCAAAAAGAAGGCAAGTTTAAAGATAATTTCTTCAATGAAGAACAAATGTATGAACTAAAGCTTGCAGGTTATATGCATGATTTAGGTAAGGTTACGACACCGGTTGAAATAGTGGAAAAAGGAAAAAAACTTGAAGCAATTTTTGACCGTATTCAATTTATTGATTTAAGATTGGCGCATGTAGTTCAGGGGTTAAAATTAAGCGCTCTTGAAAAAGAAAATGAATTGCTTTCCCAAAACGCGTCGGGTGACGCTATACAAGATTTAAAAAGCGAAACAGAGAAAAAAGTAGAACAATTTATCGAAATTCGGAGTTTTATTAATCGATGTAATGAGCCTGGAGAGTTTTTAGAAGATGAGAAAGTTGATCGACTCCAGGAAATTGCCAAAATGACCTATACTGATGAAAATGGTAATGAACAAAATCTTTTAACTGAAAATGAGCTTTTAAATTTGTCTATAAGAAGAGGAAGTATTACTGAAGCAGAAAGAAAGCAAATGCAAAACCATGCTGCTGTGACTATAAAAATGTTAAATCAAATTCCTTTTACTAACAAATTATCGCGAATTCCTACTTTCGCTGGAGCTCATCATGAATGTATAAATGGAAAAGGTTATCCATTAGGGTTAAAAGGGGATGAAATTCCTTTTGAAGGGAAACTAATGGCCGTTACAGATATTGCGGAAGCTTTGACAGCTGCTGATAGGCCTTATAAAAAAGCAATGCCTCTTTCTGTTGTAAATAAGATTTTACGTTCAATGGCCGAAAATAATGAATTAGATAAGGATATGGTGGAGCTATTTATTAATGAAAATGTATATGGTCGATATAAAGAAAAATATGAAAATCAGTAATAAGTTTTAACGTTTTTTGAAATCCACAAAATTTAAAAATACCCTCCTTTTTTAACTATTAAGATTTTTCTCTCATAGATTAAATTATGGCGTTAATTCCTCCTCATTTTTTTGACTGCGTCATCGCTATTGGAGTTCGTGAAAATAAAGATCGCATTAAATGGATCGGCACAGGTTCTTTAATAGGTAGATTATTTCGTAAAGTTTCCGAAGGTAAGAGCGAATACTATATTTATATAGTAACCAACCGACATGTCTTGAAAGACCATAAGACGGTTGTTGTTAGGTTTAATCCAATGGGATCAGAACCGGCTAAGGATTTTGATATTCCTCTATTTGATTCTAAAGGAATTTCTTATTGGTATGCGCATCCTAAGGCTGATATAGCGGCGATAGGAATCGACGCTGATTTTCTTAAACATGAAAAGATTTCTTATAGTTTTTTTAAGTCGGATTCTAATAGTATGGTCTTATCCGAGATGTATAAAAACGGGGTTTCGGAAGGAGATTTTATTTACGTATTAGGTTTTCCAATGGGAATTGTCGACTTAGATCGCCAATATGTAATCGCGAGGTCGGGGATCATTGCTAGATTAAGAGATGCCCAGGAAAAGCAGGGGAAAGAGTATTTGGTAGACGCTTTTGTGTTTCCTGGAAATAGCGGAGGTCCTGTAATTTATAAGCCGGAAATAATTAGCGTTGAGGGAACGCAATCGGTTGCAAAACCTTCGTTGATCGGTATTGTTTCAGGGTATTTATCTTTTAAAGACAATGCAGTGAGTCAACAAACTGGAAAAACTAGAGTTGTTTTTGAAGAAAATTCGGGCCTGGCTACTGTTATACCCGTTGATTATGTATTAGAAACCATCGATTTATGTTTTCAAGCTAGGAATGCTAAGGACTTTACCGCTTCTTTCAGATTACCTTAAATAAAGAACTATGACGCATAAAAACCTATGATTTTTTTTACCGATGATAAATAGGAGCCGCCAAATAAATTAAGGTGATTTAATAAGTGATAAAGGTTAAATAGATCTCGTCTTTCGTTATATCCAGGGTTTAATGGAAAAACCTCAACATAAGAATCAAAAAAAGATTTTGGAGGACTTCCAAAAAGTTCCATCATTGCTAAATCCGCTTCTCTAAACCCAAAATAGACGGCAGGATCAAACAGACAAGGTTCTCCATTAGGTCCTCCAAAATAGTTTCCCGACCATAAATCCCCATGTAACAGAGCTGGTTTTTCATTTTCTAGATTAAGCCAGCCGTCTAATTTTTTTTTGATCTTATCTATTTTGTGATCGAGATCGGTTGGAAGCAATCCGTTCTTGCGTGCGAGATTTTGTTGAAACTCAATACGATGGTCTCTGAAAAAAACGACGCCATTAGATTCTTGGGTGTTAATTTGAGGCGTTTTTCCTATGAAATTGTCGTGATCTAAACCGAAAAATTCATTTGAAACGCTATGAAGAACGGCAAGCTTTTTCCCAAAACTTGGGAAATAATCTGTTGGAGTTTCTTCTATAAACTCTAACAAAATGAATTTTGGATTTTTTTCGGTATCTAAGCCCAATACTTTAGGAATTCTTGGTCCTGCCGATGCCGAACTTAGTATTTTAAGTCCTTGGGCTTCTTTGTTAAAAAAATATAAGGGGGGAGAAGAGTGAGATTTTAAAAAAACTTTTTCTTGGTTCGATAATAGAAGAATTTGAGCTTCATTAATTGAACCGCCACCACAATGAGTGGAACTTTCAATTGAAGTTTTTGTTCCATAGATCTTTGATAAAACTTCTAAAACTTTTGATTTCATTAACGATTGAAAAAATTTGTTTTTATAAACTCAAGAATTTTAGGCGAGGTTCTATGAACGATATTAAAAACATTGTCGAAACCCTCGTCGCCTCCGTAATATGGATCGGGAACATCTAAAGGTTGTGTTGAAATACGTTCTGGATCAAAAGACCGGAATAATTGTAGTTTTGTTTTTGCTGTAGAGGGGGAGCAAAGTGCTGATAAATCCATTAAATTTGACTGATCCATAGCGAAAACTAAGTCAAATCGATCAAAATCTTCAGATTGAAATTGACGGGCTAGCGAATTCAAGGCAACGCCATTTTTGCGAGCTGTTGCCTGCATCCTCTTGTCGGGAGGATTCCCTACATGCCAATTTCCTGTTCCGGCAGATTCGATATGAATCAGATCCTGACAATTCTCTTTTTCGATTAAAGTTTCAAAAACACCTTGCGCAAGAGGCGATCTGCAAATATTCCCTAAGCATACAAAACAAATTTTTACTGAATTAGCTGAAGGCATAATGGTTAATTTGAGGGTTGAATTGGATTAAAAGTTTTAACTTAATAGAGTTTGATTCTTTTACTTATAAAAAAGAACTTATAAGGTTAGTTCCTTCGTTGATTTCAAGGAATTTTCCGTTTAATATGGCTTTTTGCAAAATTTATGAAGCATATCAGGGCGTTATTTTATCTTTTTTAATTATAGCCCGCAATCCATAAAGAGTTTTCCTAACAAGTTGTTGTAAGAGATTTTCTTTTATATTTCTATCTTAATTAAACTTCATTTAAAAATATTAAATTACAGTCCTTTCTAATTGCGGAGGGAATTTTTGATAATTTTAAGTTCTATTCATTAATTCAAACTAGGAGGTTGGGTTTTGATTTCCCGTTACACTCTTCCTGAAATGGGAGCCATTTGGGAACCTAAAAATAAGTTCGATATTTGGCTTAAAATTGAAATTGCGGCTTGCGAAGCGTGGGCTGATTTGGGAGAGATCCCTAAAAAGGCTCTTGAAGAAATTCAAAAAAAAGCCGATTTCAACATTCAACGAATTGATGAAATTGAAAAAGAAACAAGACATGATGTTATTGCATTTACTACTTGTGTATCAGAGTATGTTGGTCCAGCCTCGCGTTATATTCATTTAGGGCTGACCTCTTCGGATGTAGTTGACACAGCTTTTGGAGTTCAATTAAAACAAGCTTCTAAATTAATAATTAAAAAATTAGAAGGTTTTCGCGATGTTCTAAAAAAACAGGCTCACCATTATAAAAATACGGTAACAATTGGACGGTCGCATGGAATCCATGGAGAACCGACAACCTTTGGATTAAAACTAGCGAATTGGTATTCGGAAGTATGTCGTAATTTACAAAGAATGAAACGAGCTCGAGATACTATTTCTACTGGACAAATTTCAGGAGCGGTTGGAACATTCGCTAATATTCCTCCAATAGTTGAAGAATACGTTTGTAAAAAATTGGGATTAAAGCCAGCGGCGATTTCAAGCCAAATTATTCAAAGAGATCGTCACGCAGAGTTTTTTTCCACTCTTGCAGTTATTGCTAGTTCTTTAGATAAGTTTGCAGTTGAAATTAGGCATTTACAAAGGACAGAAGTTTTAGAGGCGGAAGAATATTTTTCTGCCGGGCAAAAAGGTTCTTCTGCAATGCCCCATAAAAGAAACCCCGTTGTTTCGGAACAAATGAGCGGTTTAGCCCGTATCATTAGAGGAAACGCATCGGCGGCATTAGAAAATGTTCCGCTTTGGCACGAACGCGATATTAGTCATTCTTCAGTAGAAAGAGTCATTGGGCCAGATAGCTGTATTTTATTGCATTATATGCTGACAAAAATGACTCAACTAATGGACAGGTTAATTGTGTACCCCGAAAATATGCGAAAAAATCTTGAAAAAACTGGAGGTTTAATATTTTCTCAATATATATTACTTTCCTTAACCCGCAAGGGAGTCTCTAGAGAGGAAGCCTACAAAATTGTACAAAAAAATGCTATGGCTACATGGGAAAAAGGCGGTAGTTTTTTATCCCGATTAAAGAAAGATCGAGATATAAAGAAGTATTTGACAGTAAAAGAATTAGAAAAATCTTTTGATTTGAATTATCACTTAAAAAATGTAGACACAATTTTTCAACGCGTTTTCTAAAAACTCAAAAGAAAATTTATTGCGTTTTGCTAGTGTCAAAGCCCAAACTAATGGAGGAAAGGTGAACAAAACACTAATTTATTCGGGTTCCGTAAAAGATGTTTACAAAGTTGAGGATGGAGTTTGCGAATTTGATTTTACTGATAAGGTTTCAGTTTTTGACAAACCCATTGGAAATGTAATTCCCGGGAAAGGCGAAACGCTTTGTGATTTAGCGTGCTTTTGGTTTGATGTATTAAAGGATTTAGATATTGGCTGTCATTTTATTGAACGCACAGGACCAAAAACAATGCGAGTCAAAGAGGTTCAAATTATTCGCGATTATTCAAAAATCATTGATGGTAAGACTAATCACTTAGTTCCATTAGAGTTTATTCTTAGACATTATGTTGCGGGTAGTTTTCATGATCGCTTAGTTAAAGGAAAAATAAAACCTGAAAGCTTGGGAGTTTCCGAGGTTCCATATGGAATGGAGTTGCCAGAACCTTATTTTGAAACTAGCACTAAATTAGAATCTCACGATAGACTGCTTTCGACCGATGAAGCCTTAGAAATCGCTAGGATGGAAAAAGAGCGATTGGATGAAATTGAAGATATCTGTATTCGAATAGACGACGCGATGGAAGAACGATTGGAATCTTCTAATTTAATTCATGTGGATGGAAAAAAAGAGTTCGGGTACGACAGAGAAGGGAAATTGATGCTGGTTGATGTTTTTGGAACTCCCGATGAAGATAGATATTGGGACAAGAAACGTCGTTTGGAAAATGGAGAGCATATCGAGTTAAGCAAAGAAGCGGTAAGAACGCATTATCGTAAAAATGGTTATAAAGAAGAGTTAGACGCTGCACGCCAAGCAAAATCAGAAGAACCTCCGATCCCTGATATGCCCGATAACCTAGTCAATGAAGTTTCAGAGATTTACAAATCTATAGCTGGAGAGATTTTAAAATCTAAAAATTAAATTTATTTACTTAGAAAACTGGGTTTTACAAGCGGTCGTTCGTAAAACCCAGTAAATACATCGGTTTAAGATTGTCTTTTTAATGTATTAAAATGGGTAAATCTCATCGGTAATTTTGCTAATCTTTTATAAATAAAGGAAGCCAAAGCTTTACGGTTGAACCTTCGTTTTCTTTACTTGAAATTTCCACCCCGCCTTGATGCTGATTCATTATTTCTTTTACTATCGGCAAACCCAAGCCAACCCCAAAACTTTTAGTGCTATACAGCGGAGTAAAAATATTCTTAAACTCTTCTTCCGGAATTCCTAACGCGGTATCTATAAAAAAGATTTCTAATACATTGGAATTTAAAACGGTATTTATATTAAAGTTTAAACCGCTAATCGTTTCGCCCTTTTTATCGGTTTGAGATTTTTTTTCAGAAAGAGCTTGAAGAGCGTTTTCTATAACGTTGATGATAGCTCTTCGAAGCCTTTCTTTATAGATTAAAACAGAAACCTTTGAATTAAAGTCTTCCCGAACGGAAAAATCATTATCAAGTTTTTGTTCATTAAGAATTTCACTTAAAAATTTATCGATTTGAACCCATTCTTTTTTGGGAGAATGAGGCCTGGCAAAGTCGAGTAATTCTTCTATTATGCTGTTGCAACGAACGATATTTCGTTCAACCATTTCTAAAAGGTTGTGGCTATTTTCGTCGTTTTTAGGCACTGAATAAGATATTGAAAAGATAACGTTTCGAATGGTTCCTAAAGGATTTCTAAGTTCATGAGCAACTTTTGCGGATAGTTCGCCTAACAAAGCTAATCGTTCTTTTTGAACAAGTTCTTTTTGCGCAGTTTTTAATTTATCGGTTCGTTCTTCTACAAGTTGTTCTAAGTTATCTCGATACTGCCTAAGTTCTAAGTTTCCTTTTTGAATTTGAGAGAGCATATCGTTAAAACCATCAAATAGAGTGCCCAATTCGTCTTTGCTATCCCGGTGAACTCGAATTGCGTAGTCTGATTTTGTTGCAACCAATTTTGCCGTATTAGTTAGTGAAATAATGGGATCTGAAATAACTCTTTGCACTCTTATGGAAAAAAAGAATGAAAACAGCAAAGCGATAAACATGACCAAGCCAACAAAGACTAAATATTTATCTCTTTGCACCTGAAGATTTTTTAAATGGGAATAAAGATAGATACTGCCGATTTTCTCGCCTTTTAAAGTAATTGGGCGAAATATTTCAACATGATCGTCGGCAACAATATGACCAACTTTTATTAATTCTAGGCTTGGAGATGGTTCTTTTTTTATTCGAGAGTAAGAGGCGAAAGGAGCTCCGTTTTCATCATAAAGCGCAACGAAAAGAATTTGCGGTTCTTCTTTGACATAGGATAGCGTATTTTTTGCCGTAATTGGATCTCCAAACTCTAGCGCCGATCTGCTATTAGCGCCTACGACTCCAGCTAATGTGCTAAGGTTGTTTACTAAATTTGTTTTGAATGTCTGAGTATCTTTTATAATGAAGAAAAAACTTGAGAACAGTAAAGTTAAGAAAGTTGTTCCCAAGAGAATTATTGTGAGCTTGGCCCTAATTCGGAGATCTTTTAAAATTTGCATATTAATCTCCTCAATTGGGAAGTCCCAATTTTAAAAGTTCAGAACTAATCCATAATCCACCCTGTTCAACGGCTTTTCGATTGATTTGGAAACGGATTTTATTTTTTTTTCCTCCTTTAATTACAAAATTAATGCCAGCCCCTTGGTAGGTTAATCCATTTTCTTCTGTAACGACTAGAACAGGGGCTCTACCTATAATTTTTAATAGAGACTTAAGAAAACTTCCGTATGGTTTTGGTATGAATAAAATGTGGCATTTCTTAAGATTATCGCTAGGGGGATTTTCTTTTATGATTAAATCTCCTCCCTTAAACTTTCTTTTTTGGGCTAAGTTATTAAGAATATTACCAAAAGGATTTTCTCCAAAAAGGCATAGATTGAATCTCCCTTTATCCTTAATTTTTGATTTTTCTTCTGGCCAGTCGATAAACTTTGTAAAACTATAAAGAAAACCTGCTTTAACCACGTATTCGCTAAAGTCTTCGTTTTCAGCTAGAGCTGAAACTGGGACAATTAGGAATAATACGGTTGTTAATACCGCAACAAATACTTTTTTGACTTTAGCGCCGTAAAGAAAACGTATATTTATTGGGTTTTGATCCATTGAGAAAATTACGAAGATCCACGAGAGTTAATTTTGTGTTTTTAAAGCGCTTCTCAGATCTTGCATAGGAAAATTAACAAGAACTCCGTTTACTTCAGGCGTTAAAATTATTTGCGTCAACCAAGGTATTTATTGATACCGTATTTTGTAAGATAAAAATTTCTGGTTACAGATAAATTTTAGAATGGTAACCTTGATAAAATATTCTTTAACCGATTAATAGTTTAGTCTAATTTGAGCAAATTCTTTAATAAATCAAGCAAGCTAATGAAGCTTATTTTTAAGCTTTTAGCGATTATTTTTAATAGTTACTTTTTAGTTAATTTAAAAAAATTCTCACTAAATTTTGTTTTTACTAACTTTGCGCAAAGTCTTTCAAATTGACGTTTCACAGGCAGAAGCTTTTTAGCCTCCGAATTGCCAACGAAAACCAGAAAGTCAAAAAGCTTTAACTTGTTAATAAAAAAAGATTTATTTTTTGAAAAACTAAAAAGTCTAGATTTTGTGAAGATTCTCCAAAATAAAATATGAAGTTTACAAATGGCAAAATTTGAGCTCAGTTCTTCACAGTAATGTAAAGGTTTTAAAATTAAATGAATAAAAATTATTGTGAAATTGCTAACAAATTGATTTCGTTACAGTAAAATTTTTTTTGAAGAACTGATAGTTTTAAAAGCTATAAAATATCGGAGAGAGAGTTTTTTTGTTATTCTCTTCGGATGACCAAACCTTCTAAGCAAAGAGAAAACGCAGCCATTAATAAAAGCGGAATAGTTAAAGGAGTAGCGGTCGGATTGGTAGGTCTTTCTAGATCATTGTAATTTTTGATTAACGATAGATTTGTCGAGGGTAGTAATGTTTTGATTTCATTTTCGGTAATATTTTTCGATTGTGATTCTCGCGAATCGATATTAACTGAAAAAGTTCCGACCAACTCTGCCTCAGGCGGCAGACTGGGATAGTTTGTGGAAGTTTGCTGAGGCGAATCATCCGTAGATTGTGGATTTGAAAAAATTCGATAAACTCCAGGCCGAAAAGTATTCAAAAATTTGTTTTCAGAGTTTTTAAAATAGTGTGTTTTGTTATCAGGAGATTTTATCCAGTAGTTTTGATCTAGGTTACCTTTCCAAGAAAAAGGAGCTCCTGGTAATAAGTTCCCTTGAGAAAATGTATTAAGACCATGTGCGGCATATTTAACCCACCTTTGAATCCAAGGCAAAAAAGTGGGCTGAATTGGAAAATCATTCCAATCGCGGTCTGTCGTCGAAACAAATAAAATAACTTTTCCTTTCCCGAATTGAGTTTCAACTACGGCAATTGTTCCATCAGAAAACCGAAGTGGAATGTTGAAATCTGCATCAACGCGCGGTTCCACCTTGAAGAATGAATTAAATCTAATGGTTTCCATTTCTTGTATTATTTTTTCTTCAAATCCATCAAATACGGGGTGGTCTGAAGTTTTAAAAGATAGTTTAAACTCGTCTGTTGGGGCAATAGCTTGATTGATATTTTGTATAACGACCGGAATTAGATTTCCTAATTTTTCATTGTAGAATTTGGGGTCTACTTGATCTCCAAGAGAAATAAATAGGGAGCCACCTGCGTTTACAAATCGTTCTAACTCGTATTCGTAACCAGGAGGTAATTCTCGAACGTTACATAAAAAAATAACCGAGAAATTTTGTAATTCCCTTGAAGGTAATTCTTCTAAAGTGGAAACTGCGGGTTCGATATCGGAGTGCGATCCATAAAATGGATTTAAAGCGCGTTCCAAGTAAAATGTTTCACTTTGAGTTGCGACAGTTTTAGGGTCTCCATCTACTGCTAATACAGGGATTTTTCGATTTGGTCTATATGCGAAAAAGCTTCTGTTATCGGCTGTTAAAGCGTCGTCTTCTAGTTCAACAAAACCAATGGCGGGTTCGATTCCGAATTGTGGAAATGAGAATTCTTTAATTGCGGTTGAATTTGAGTCAATATGAACGGTACTTTCCGATATAACTTTTTCGTTAACATGTAATCCTACCGAAAGTTTTTCAACCGATTTTTTTTCAGAAAGATTGGCGATTTCTGCTTTTACTCTCACAAATTTAGAATTTGTTAAATATTCTTGTCGGGTTTCTAAATTGTTGATAGCGGCTTGGTTAATGCCTTTTCTTAAAGAATTTAAATCAAATACTGTGGTCAATACAGAATTTAACCTGTCGCCGACATCAGAAAATTTAGAATCTTCCCAAGCGTTTTTATCGCCATCTGTAATAACGTATATTCGCTTTTCTTTAAATTTAGAAGATTCTAGAGCCTCTATGGCTGTGGAAAAGGACGAACCAATGTCTGCGTTTAAAAATGAAGGTTCCGTGAATTTTAATTTTTTTAAAAGGTTTTTGGGATTGTCTCCGCTTCCTTCGACAAGTTTATTAGGAGCTGAAGTAAGTATGAGATAAACAGAGCTTCCGTCTGCGAGTTCATTAATGGTTCGAGAGGCTAAGGTTTTAGCGTTATTAAATATGTTAGCGTTCGCTGATTTCCATCCCATACTATAAGAGTCGTCCAAAATTATTGCGTTAGCTGAAGGAGTAATAGATAAAGAAGGATTTGAGGTTCCTAAAGAATATAATGGATGGGCTAAACCTAAGCTGAGGAAAGCGATAGCTAAACAACGCAATAGCAGAAGAAGAAATTTATTGGGTTGCGATCTTTTGATTGAACGCTTTTGCGATTGCATTAATAAATAAACGGCTGAAAATTTGATATGCGTTTGCTGACGTCTCGTTAGCAGATGGATTAATACCGGTATAGAAATGCCAAGTAATCCAAACAAAAAAACTGGAGACGAAAAATTAAGAGCCATCAATTAGCCTCAAAAAGATTAGGATAAAGCTTGTTTTTAAGATCGCCATTTTTGGAGACTTTTTCTTTTCAGTAAATAGTAATTTAAGCCTTGGTCTAAGGATTGGGAAGTATCCAAAAAAACGTAATCTATACCTAACGATTGAAAGCTATTTTTGTAGAAATCAATTTTTTCCATTAATAGAGTCTGATAGGCATCGCGAATATCATATGGATCTAAACCTACTGCAAGGTCGTCTTCTAAAGATTCGAATACGACATCGCCTTCAAATGGTAGATTTAATTCGTCGGGATGTAGAATATGAAATATGATTGTTTCCAATCCGCGAGATGATAGCAACTTTAAACTTTTAATTAAATCGTCGTCTCTGGCAAAAAAATCTGAAATTACGATAGCCATCCCACGCCCAGGGATTCTCTCTGAAAGCGAATCAATTACTTCGCCAAAACGAGTAATACCGGAAGGAGCCAGGTTTTCTAAGTCATGAATGATATGTTGAAAATGCGAAGGTTTTGATCGCGGAGGGATGTGAGATATTGTTTTATCGTTAAATGTTGTTAATCCGACCGCGTCAAATTGGTTCAAAATTAAATATGATAAAGCTCCTGCCAAGGTTCGAGCGTATTCTATTTTATTGAGCGCCGACTCTTTTTTATTGGGCGACTCATAGGCCATAGAACCGCTACCGTCTAATAAAATTGTACATTTTAAGTTAGTCGATTGTTCGAATTGTTTAACGTGGTATTTATCTGTTTTACCGACAGCTTTCCAATCTATATGCCGGATATCGTCGCCTGGCGAGTAAGTTTTATATTCCGCAAATTCTACGCTTGAACCTTTATGTGGACTTTTGTGTTGTCCTGATAGAAACCCTTCCACCAAGGTTCTTGCCCTAATTTTGAGAGAAGATGTTTTAGATAAGATTTCAGGGTCTATACTGGAACTTGCTTTAGCCATTAAAAAATTACTCGTAGGTTTTTTAAATTTGTGAAGTAATGTTTAATTATATCAAAAACTTTAACGGAGTTTTTTCTTTAGGGATAGAAATTTAAGAAGCTAAGCGTTTTTGAAAAATCTAACGGATATAAGGAAAGATTTAATAAAATAAAATCATCGTTTCCGAGCGATAGTATTTTTTGTTTCAATAGCCTGGATCGACTCTTTTTCGCGTTTGCTTAGTTTTTGATAAATTTCTAAGAGAGCTCTATGAATGGCGGGATTGTTTTGATCTAAATCTAGAGCTGTCCAAAATCTAATAGCGGCTTTATTGAAATAGCCATTTTGTTTATATAAATCTCCCAGTTGGACCCAAATTTCAGGTCGATCTGGTTGTAATAAGGAAATCCTTTCGTATAAAGCGATTGCTTCCATAGCGTTTTCGCGTCGTTTTTCTTCTTTTGCGAGTTCTTCTAAGTAGGTTGGTTCTTTTGGGTTTAATTCAGCCGCTCGTTTTAAATGAATTTGGGCTTTATCAAAGGCATTTTGTTTAATAAAGAATTTTCCTAATCGATAATGAGTTGGTTCATGTTTTTCATCAATATTTAAAGCTTTTTTATAGAATTTTTCGGACTCTGCGGTTTTGCCTAAGCGTTCTAAATATTCTCCTAAAACGCTTGCTGGGTTTGGGTTATCGTTATCGGCCTCAACAGCAATTCGCAATTGGCTTAATGCTTCTTCAGTTTTTCCCTGTTCCATGTATATAGCGGCAAGATTAATTCTACTGGCTGCGTCTTCACGCGTCGCTAAAACTTTTTTATACAACTCTTCTGCCTTAAGCGTTTTTCCTTGGTCTTGGTAAGCGACCGCAAGGTTATACGATGCAAAATGATCTTCGGGGTGAGATATTAGCGCTAGCTTATACTGTTCTATTGCCTTGCTATATTCTCCTTGGTCATAGTAATCAACGCCGCGATTGAAATGGCTCTCAATTGGAGCCGGAATAACAACGCATGCGGAAAATAATAAAGATATCAAAAATATTAATAAAAACCGTAAGGCGTATAAGAAACTTATTTTTTGAAATTTTTTAAGCGTGTGCATTAAGGTTCAGGAGTTTTATCTAATCTTTTCATTCGTAAATTTTTTGTCAAAGATGCGGTATGAGCTTCGTTTTCTTTTGTGACTGGAGCTTCATCAGATTTTCTAACTAGTTTCCAAGGATTGCGTTCCAAGTCTGCAGATAAGTCTTTTAAGTTTTCGGAAGTTTCTCGCAAGTTGCGAACTAATAAAAGTAGATTACGCCGATTTTCTACTATAACGGAGTTTCCTTGCCGCAATGTATCGTCCATTTCTCCTGCAACTAAATCGATGGAGGAAGTCACTTTTCTTGCCCCTTCGTCCATATTATTTACTAAAGATCTTAAACCGGGTTTAACCTCGGTTACTAAAACTTCCATGTCTCTAGAAAGGTGTTGCATTTGATCAATTATATCAACAATTGACGCAGATTTTTCTGTCAATAGTCTATCGGCTTCTGCTGTTACAGACGAGAAGTGGTACATCCCACTATCAATATTTTTCCTGTTTTCTGATATTATTTCATTTATTTCATTTGAAATACGCGATAGGTTCGTTAGATTTGTCGCAAGGCCGCTTTTGTTTTCAGAAATAAGTTGGTCGAAGTTTTTTAGAGAAGCTTGAGCTGTTTGTAGCGTATTTTTTGTTGCGTCAACCAAGCTTTCAGTAAGATCGGTAAATCTATGTACTTCCCGTACGATATCCGAGACCATATCGCCGACTTTGGCAAACTCAAAAGACTCCTGACCCATAAGGTGGTCGCTAGGTTTTAATATTGGAGCCTCTTTGGAACCAGGTCTTATATCTATATAAAATCCGCCCATTAAACCAGACGTTTTGATGGATGCGGAGGAATCGGTTTTTACGGTTATATTAGGAGTTATTTCTGTCAAAACCGAAACACGTTCTTGACCGCCATCTGGCGCCTCTAGGAGTTTAATGTGTTTTACTCTTCCAATTTCCAATCCAGCATAGGTAACGGGAGCGCCAAGATCTAGCCCGCCGGCAAATCCGAAAAATATTTTTAGCTCTTTTTTAGGTTGAAAATAATCTTTAATGTCTCCGAGAACAAAAATAGAGGCAAACAACCCTAGAAAGCCAAAGAAGATAAACATCCCTGCTTTTATTTCTGAAGATTTATATTCCATATAAAATTAAAATATTTGAATCGGAAAATTCCTCAACTATAAGGGATAATTATTATAAGAATTAATTGTAAAAAGTCATTTCTTTTAATTCCTCTCCATAATCTCTTTGAGATTTACTAAAAGGAATCGGGCCGTCTGGGAGTCCGTTAATAAATTGAACGACCCGCGGGTCGTCGCTATTTTTTATTTCTTCAGGAGTGCCTGAAGAAATAATTTCGCCTTTAAATAACATGATTATTTTGTCCGCAATTCGAAAAGCGCTTGCTAATTCATGGGTTACTACGATAGAGGTGATTCCCATCTTATTACTAAGATCCTTTATTAGTTGATCAATGACTCCTATTGAAATTGGATCTAGTCCAGCGGACGGCTCGTCGTAAAATACGATTTTAGGATCAAGAGAAATGGCCCTGGCTAGAGAAATCCGTTTAAGCATACCTCCGCTAATTTGAGACGGTCTTAAATGTTCGGCTCCCCGTAAACCTACCATTTCTAGTTTCATTTTTACCATTATTTTTATGGTACTTTCATTCAAACCTGTATGTTCTCGCAATGGTAGCGCGACATTTTCTTCGACGGTCATCGAATTAAAAAGAGCGCCGCTCTGAAACATGATTCCGTATTTTTTACGAACCTTATTCATTTGCTCGCGGTTCATACCGACGATGTTTTCACCATCGACTTCAATTTCGCCAGAATCGGGCTGATATACCCCGATCATGTGTTTTAAAACTGTGCTTTTACCGCTTCCGCTTCCTCCCAAAATACAGGTAACTTTACCCTCTTCAAAATCGGCGTTAAAGTTATCAAGGACAATCATCTTTTTGTCCCCTTCGCCAAAGGTTTTTTTAAGGTTTCTAATTTTTATCATTATTCAAGAAAGAAGAAAAAAGCTGTAAAAACCATATCAGAGATAATAATTAAAATCATTGATGTTACTACTGCCGAACGGGTGTTTTGTCCAACCTTTTCCGCTCCCCCTTCGATAACAAAAGCAAGATAACTTCCAATCATAACTATGATTAAGGCAAACATTCCGCTCTTAAACAATCCTGAAAAAACATCTTTAATCTGAAGAGCTTCTACTGACCGGTCTATGTAGATGACAGGATCAATTCCTAGCGTTGTTATTCCGACAAGGAATCCTCCAAAAATGCCCATTAAATTGCCTAGAATTGTTAGACAAGGCAACATTACTATAAGTGCAAGAAAACGTGGAACTATTAGAAACTTTACAGGATCAAGAGCCATGGTTTCTAACGCTAGGATTTCGTCTGAAACTTTCATAGTTCCCAATTCTGCGGTGAAAGCGGCGCCTACGCGACCAGCCATTACAAGCGCCGCCATAAGAGGTCCTAGTTCGCGTGTTATCGCAACTCCTACTAGAGCTCCAACGTACTCTAAGGCTCCAAATTGCGACATTTGATAAGCTGTTTGGATAGCTAAAATGACCCCAATTAAAAATAAAGTCAAAAATACGATTAGAGCCGATTTAACTCCAACTTCCTCCATTTGAATCCACATTGATCCCCATTTAACGGGTTTTCCTTTTAATGGTTCTATAAAGGAGCAATAGAGAGTATGACGAGTTAAATAATAAACGCCGCTAATTTCTTTGAACAAATCTGCAAAAGTATCTTTTATTCGAAACGCTTTGCGTCCAATGTAACCAAAAAATTGAGCTGTCATAACTATCTTATGATTAGATTTCAAATAAACTTCAATATTTCGAAACAACGACTTAAAAAAGCAGAACCTCAATTATTGGAAGGCCGTTTTTTAAAACCGTTTTAGAAGACGATTTTTTGATGGATTGGATTTTAAATATCGTGTCGCGTTTTTATTAAATTCCTTCGAGAGCTTTTTCTCGAGAATCGAAAATATCGAACACGGTCGTAAGGCGGGCGATTTCGAAAATATCCTTAACGCAGGGGCTAAGACCGGCTAGTCTAAATTTGTTCTGCGTATTATGGCTCCATTGCAATCCTTCAACAAATGTGGCTATGCCTGAACTGTCGATGTATGAAACCCCTGATAAATCGACAACGATTGCCTTTTGGTCGTCGCGAAAAAGACCAATTAATTGTTTTTGAAGTTCCGGAGAAGAATCCATATCTACATCTCCCTTGACGGAAACAACAACAGCGCTACCCACCTCGTCTGCTTGAAAATCTAATGCCATTTTTTTCCTAAGTGTTTTGTGAAACGGAACTGCACTGGAGATCCAACTTTTTGGACATAGTTAATAGCGTCCCTTTTTCTCGTTTAGTGCAGTAATCAACGTCGTCCATTATTTGAAAAATAAAAAAAGTTCCTAATCCGCCAGGTCGTATTTCATCTAATGGACGAGGTTTAATCTTTTCAGCATCGCATTGTTTTCCATAATCTCTAATTTTTGCTACAAATTGATTATCGTGAAAGTCAAAACAGAGTTCGATGGGCTGCCCAGGGGAACCTTCGTAGCTATATTTAATGACATTAGAACAAGCTTCGTCTACGCAAAGGACCAGTTTGCATGATAATTCCTCAGCAACCTTTTGACATGCAAGATATTGTTTCAATGTTTCTCTTGCAAGGCGTAAATATTTAGATTCGCTCGGAATTGTTAATTTTATGGGCGCTTTCATAAAACGTCAAAGGTCAATATAGTTAAATCGTCGAACTGAGATGCGTCTCCAACAAAATCATTAATTCTTTTGTGGACTAATGCAATAAGATCTTCAAGTGAGCCTGTTTCATTTAACAGGATATCACACAAACGTTCCAAACCGAACTGGTTGTTTTGATTATCTTTGGGTTCGACTGCGCCGTCTGTGTAAAGCAAAATTCTGTCTCCTTGATGGATAATTATTTCTTCTTCAGGATATTTTGCGGTTGGAATAATTCCAAGAGGAGGACCTCCGGCTGGGCATTTTTCCTCTAGTTTTTTGTCTGAATTTTTATAGATTAAACTTGGGTGACCGGCATTTGCAACTTTCAAAGTTTTTTTCTTTAAATCCAATAGAAGGTAAACGGCGGTTGTAAACATGCCTCCCTTTGCATTTTCACATAAGACTTTATTTACTCCCTCAAGTGTTGGGCCAGGATTAGGGTCTTTTTGAGAAACATACCTGAAATCGCTCATTAATCGAGCCATTAGTAACGCCGCTGGAACTCCTTTACCTGAAACGTCGCCTATAACAATTCCAAGCTTTTCTTGGCCAAAGGGAATAAAGTCAAAATAATCTCCTCCAACTTCTCTAGCAGGCAAAGTTTTAGCGCCAAAAGCAAACCCTGGAACTTCAGGAACTTCTGAAGGTAAGAAACTTTCTTGCACTGATCTGGAAAGCTCCATATCTCTTTCCATTCGTTTCATATTTACTATAGCTTGATGAGATCGTGCATTTTGGACGGCTAGCGCTGCGCTCTCGCAAAACATCTGAAAAAGCGTTTTATCGTTTTCATAAAACGTTTTTCCCGAGTCTCTATGGTGGATAACTTGGCAAACTCCAATGGTTTCGCCTTTGACATGTAATGGAGAGCAAAGTATTGCGCCTGTTTTAAATCCTGTTTCCTTATCGTAACTAGGGTTAAAATTTGGATGTTCGTATGCGTCTTTAATAAGAATAGTTTCTCCCGTTTGGGCGACAGTTCCAGCAATTCCCTGACCAACTTTTATTTGACGGATTTTTCCTACTTCTTTCAGTTTTTCTCCAACTGAACTTAAGGCTATTTGGATATTTAATTCTCCAGTTTCGGGATCTAATAACAAGAGCGAGCAAGCGTCTGCTTTAGCTACTTGTTTTGCGCTTTGCATAATTGTGTCCAAAAGTTTGTCTAATTCCAACTGAGAATTCAAAAGAGAATTTACTTGAAAACAGGTTTCAAGTTGGGCGAGTCGTTCTTTACACTTGGGGAGATTTTCTTGATAATCCTGGGGCATTTTTATTTTGAGAATGAGAAAAAGTGGGTGAAGCGAATTATTTAGTTATTTTTTATACATCAGGAAACTACTTAATAAAACAGGTAATTTCTCTTCTTGTCCTATTGGATAAAATTAAGGCTTTCTCTTGCTAAAAAACACCGTTAAAATTATCATAGAAGGTTTAAAGCCAAATTTAAGACTTATTTAGTATTCGATAGCTTTGTGTTTTTATGGTTTTTATTTAAATGGATTCAACTTCTAAATTTTCTTACCGCAAATTTACCGAAAAAAATAAAAATAGAAGATGGTCTCCAATCAAAGAAACTCTAAAAAATACATTACTGGATATAGGCCGACCTCGATTTCATATTTTAGATTGGTTGATTTTTCATTGGAATATTGCCGTTGGTCCTCAGTTAGGGGCTATTTCAAAAGTCGAAAAATTTCGATCGAAGCGGCTTGATATTGCCGTTACAAATGAAGAATGGGTTCGCGCTATACGCCCTTTGGAAAAAAGTATTATAAGGCAAATAAATCAGTCGGCTGGAGAAACTTTAATAGAGAGTTTAAGATTTAAGGTAAAAACAAATTTAAATAAACCCATAAATAAAATTATGAGAGAAACTACTAAACAAAATGTGTTCGAAGGGAAGCGCGAATTGAACGATATGAAAACAAAAAATGAAGATAATCTGAGACCGATTGAAAAATTAGAACGGCTAAAAGATAAGTTTAGATTCGTTTCAATTATGTTCTCTCTTGGAGCTTTAACTTTTTTAGCAAATTGCGCTTCAGTTCCTGAAACCTCTCCTGAAAAAATAGATTTAAATAGTTCATATTCCACTAAAGAAGTTAGTGAAATTCGAGCTAATAACCCGGATAAGAATTATAAAGATCCACGGTCTTATTACCATTTTCTGATGGCGGTTAGAGCTGAACGTGAATGGGATTTTGAAAAAGCCGCTAAAAATTATAAAAAAGTAGTAAATCATGATCCCACCAGCCATGAGTTTAGGTTGACTTTGGCGCGACTTCTGTTGAGATTAGGAAAATTGGACGATGTGGAAGAGGTTTGTAAAGAAGCTTTGAAGCGGTTTCCGAAAGACGAGGTCTTTTCAATAATTCTAGCCGATACTTTGTCAAGCCGTGGGAGAAATGAAGAGGCCCTTTCGTATTTAAAAAACGGATTGGAAAATTCTTCAAAGAAGAATAAGACTTATGCTTTAGCAGGGTCAATCTATTCTAAGAATGGAGATTTGGAGAAAGCTAGGGAAATGTTTGAAAAGCTTTCTTTAGTAAGCCCTGGGAATCCGTTGGGTCACCATTATTTGGGGACTACCTTAGCCAAGTTGAATCGCTTTAATGACGCTGAAAAATCATTAAGAAAAGCACTTGGTTTAAGGCCGAGTTTCAAAAAATCCAGAGAATTTCTAGCTTGGGTACTTGAAAAAATGGGTTTAAGAGAGAAAGCTATCGCACAGTACAATTTTTTATTGAAACTGGACCCAGACGATAAATCCGCAGAAAAGAGATTAGAACGCCTAATTCTTGCTGAAGAGAAAAATGAAAAGCTAATTTATGAGGGTTTTTCGATTCCCGAAGATTCAACTGTTAATTTGAAACTTGGGATTATGTTTTATGAGCAAGGAAGAGCGGGCAGAGCGTTAGAGGAGTTTCGACTTCTGCTTGCCGAAAAAGAGAATAAAAGCTTAAGGTTATTGATCGCCAAGATTTATGAAGATAAAGAGAGATACAAAGAAGCCTTAGCTGAATTATATTTAGTTCGTAAAATGGAACCTGATTCTGTGGGAGTTTTGTTACAAATTGCTAGAATGCAAAACCTTAATGAGAATATAAAAGAGTCTATTAAGGTATTAGAAGAAGCGGTCAAAATTGAACCTGAAGAAGATCAGCTCTACCATTCTTTGTCTTTGGCTTATATGTCAGAGAATAATTATCAAATTGCAATCAAAAATATTCGAAAAGCCATTGAAATTGACGACAGAAAAGATTCTTACTTTTTTGAGCTAGGAGCTCTTTTAGAACGAGTTGGAAAGTATGACGAGGCTATTAATTCTATGCAGCAAGTTTTAGAAATCAATCCCATGCATTCTAATGCCCATAATTTTATTGGATATATGTACGCTTTGCAGGGTAAAAAACTTGATCTAGCAATTGAACATTTGAAAAAAGCTTTGATGATCCAACCACAAAATGGCTATTTTCTTGATAGTTTAGGTTGGGTTTATTTTAAAAAAGGCGAAAAACAAAAAGCGTTGGAGGAAATTAAAAAAGCAATGATATATACCGACCCAGATCCTGTTTTATATGAGCATTTGGGCGATATTCATTACTCCTTAAAAAACTATTTTGAGGCGAATAAAGCTTGGAAAATTAGCCTTTCCTTAACAAATAAAAGAGTAGAGAAACCAGATGGCGGTGAAGTGCCAGATTCTAGCGAATTAAAACGGAAAATTCGCGATGTGAGAGTTTTATTAAATAATAGTCTTTAAATATATTAAAGCCAGCTTAAATTTTAATTAATGAAACTCTTTGAATTTGTGTTTGAAAAACCTTATTTGAAAAAAGCTTTACTGATTGGATTCCTTTTATCGGTTTTTAGTTCTATTGGTTGCCAAACTCTTCCAGAAAAAAAATCTCTTAAATTCACGAAAAGAGTAGATATAGGTCCCTTTTTATTCAAAGCTTTGTCTGATAGGGGGAAAATTTTAAACGATTTTAAATCGTTTGCTCGAACCGTGGTGAATAAAAATGGTCGTAAACAATCGATTAAACAGGCTATTGTTATTCGTGGCTCAGACTCAATAAGGATAGATGTTTTATCTTTATTTAATCAGCCATTGGGTGTTTTTATTCAAAAAAAAGACCGCACTTTTCTTTTCGATCCCAGCGAAAATAAATACTATAGGAATGAAGAGGCTTTAAGGTTATTAGAGAGACTTTTGGGAATGAGGCTTAACTTTGAAGAATTTATTCCCCTTGTTTCTGGAAATATTCCTTTTATAGAACAATTGACTCCTAAAAATTCATGGATTTCAGAAGATGGTTCAATTTATAAGCTATTTCTTCAGCTTCCAGATTCAGAACTTGGTTTTAAAGTGGAAATTGACGCTGAAACTCGAATTCCCAAAAAAATATATAAAATATTGAAGGATAAAGAGATTTATAGTGTTGTTTGGGAAAATTTCAAAATAGTGGGGGGATATGACCTGCCTCATATTTTGGAATGGTCCAATAGTAATAATGAGAGTTTAGTGGTAAAACTTAATAAACCAGTTCCAAATACTGGCATAAAAGATTCTGCTTTTAATTTAAACATTCCTGTAAATTGATCTTAAAAACTCCAGCCAAGGTAAATTTCGGGCTTCAAATTTTATATAAACGCCCAGATGGGTTCCATGAGCTTGAAACAATACTCCAAATGGTTGCTTTATATGATGAAATGGAGTTTTTTGCGGGTGATGGCGAAATAAAATTAATTTGTAACAAGCAAGGAGTTCCTGAAGATGAAAGTAACCTGGTTTTTAAAGCGGCTAAGGTATTAAGAGATAAGTTTCCCGAAAAAACGAGCTCAGGCGTAAAAATTCAATTGAAAAAGAACATTCCCGCTGGAGCAGGGCTTGGGGGAGGGAGTGGAAATGCAGCCTTGGCTCTCCTGGGGCTCAATAAATTTTGGAACCTCGGTTTAAGTAATGATGAATTGATCCCATTTGCGGCTTCATTGGGTTCTGATATACCATTTTTTTTGGTTTCTCCTACGGCTTTAGGGACTGGAAGAGGGGATAAAATAGCCAAAATTATGAGTCCTCGAAAAATTTCCGTTGTCATTGTTTTTCCAGGCTTTTCTATTTCAACTCCTTGGGTATATCAAAACCTAAAATTAGAGTTGACAAAAAAGGAAAACAATATTAGCATTTTGCAAAAATTTTTATCCCAATCAGATATTTCACAATTAGGGAATTCTCTTCAAAATCATCTAGAACCTATTGTTTTTAAAAAATATCCTGTTGTTCGGGAAATTAAAGACAAATTGTTAGAAATAGGCGCGTGTGGAGCTTTAATGTCAGGTAGCGGCTCTGCAGTTTTTGGGATTTTTGAAGATTCATTCAAAGCTAAGGAAGCTTATGAAATGCTTCCAAAAGCCAGCTGGTCTTTGTATTTAACGGAAACGGTATCTAGTTTTGCTGAATTTTTGCCGGAATCTCTTATTGAATATTCCCAAAATATGAATTTAAAATAAAAATCTCCCTCGGTTTTGCCATGGCCGGGTAAATCGGGAAAAAACATAGCCGGTCGGGGTAATATTAAGTATTCATTTCGCGCAGAAATTGGAAATAGGCAAAACTGAAAAAGCCTTGGGCGGGCTAAGACTAAGCCATCCTCCCGATTAAACGATTCAATTTAAACGCGAATATTTTAGGCCTTTATTTTAAAGGCTGTTAATAGATTATTGGGGCGTCGACAAGCGGTAAGTCACAGGATTTTGATTCCTGCATGCGGAGGTTCGAATCCTCCCGCCCCAGTTAACTTAATGATAAAATGACGAGTCAAAACGGAAAAGTTCTTATTTTTTCAGGAAGAGCCAACCCAGAACTTTCGCAAGAAATTAGCGATTGTATGGGCGTTTCGTTGGGGAGAACTGTTCTTAAAAACTTTTCCGATGATGAGATTTATTTTCGTATCGAAGAAAACGTTCGAGGCGGGGACGTTTTTGTTATTCAGCCGACCTGTAATCCAGGCAATACCCATATAATGGAATTGCTAATTATGATTGATGCGTTTAAGCGTGCATCCGCTAAAAGAATAACAGCTGTAATTCCTTATTATGGTTACGGTCGTCAAGATCGAAAATGCGAACCAAGAGTTCCTATTAGCTCTAAGCTTGTAGCCGACTTGCTACATACAGTGGGAACCCATCGGGTTTTAGCTGTTGATTTGCATGCAGGGCAAATTCAGGGTTTTTTTGACATTCCAGTGGATCATTTGTACGCTATGAGCGTTTTGATCCAATATATGAAATCAGAGTTTGACCCTGGAAATTTAGTTATTATTTCCCCAGATGCAGGCGGTGTGGAGCGAGCTCGAGCTTATGCGAAAAGGTTAGGCGCTGGGCTAGCGATTATCGATAAGAGAAGAGAAGCTATTAATGAAGCGAAAGCCATGCACATTATTGGCGAAGTAAAAAACAAAATCGCCATAGTTGTTGATGATATGGTCGATACTGCAGGTACGCTTATGGAAGCGGTAAACGCTGTTTTGGATGAAGGCGCTTTGGAAGTTCATGCTTGTTGTAGTCACCCTGTTCTTTCGGGTCCGGCTCATGAAAGGATTTCTAAATCGCCCTTAAAATCATTGATTACGACGAATACTATTCCTCTTAAAGGGGATTTAAAAAATAACTTAAAAATTAAAGTGCTTTCTGTTGCTCCCCTACTTGCGGAAGCTATATTAAGAATTCATAAAGAAAGCTCTGTTAGTTCATTATTTGAATAGAAATTAAAGGAAAATAATATGTCGACAACCGTTAACGGAACTTTAAGGAAGGACACCGGAAAGCGTTCTACCAAAAAGGTGCGCAAAGAAGGAAATTTACCAGCAGTATTATATGGTCAAAAGGATGTTTTGTCTTTGGCCGTTAATCCTAAGGAATTGATGAAACTAATTAAGCAAAAGGGTCAAAATATAGTAATCGATTTGGCCATTGCGGGCGATTCTTCTCCAAGTCGTAAAGTCATGCTAAAAGACTGCCAGAGGCATCCTTTGAAAGAACTTTGGGTTCACGCTGATTTTTATGAGTTGGATATGTCTCAAACAATTAGGATTCAAGTTCCAGTGGTTTTGGAAGGTATCTCTCCCGGAGAAAAGAAGGGCGGCGTTTTAAATCATGCAATCCGGAATATAGATTTAGCTTGTTTGCCTGCCGATATTCCCCAAAATATTAAGGTATCCATCGCTGAATTAGAAATTGGAGACGCCATTCATGTTTCTGATTTGAATTTACCTGAAAAATTTAAAGTATTTGCGTCGTCTTCTGCGACGGTAGTTTTAGTTCAACAAGAAAAACGCGCTGCCGCTAAAGCTGCAGAAGGAGAAGCCGCTGACGCAGCAGCTCCTGCTTCTAGCGAACCTCCAAAAGAAGAGGGATAATCGGAATTTATCGATTCATTTTACGGAAGAAAAAATTTAATGGTTCTTTATGTTTTCTTCCGGGTTTTTTAAAAACTTAACGTTGTGTTTATTATCCTTGGTTTGGGTAATCCCGGGTTAGAATATGAGTCCACCCGCCATAATCTTGGGTTTATGGTAGTAGACGCTTTGGCGGAAAAGTATGATGTAAAGTTTTCCGGATCAACAATAAATTGTGTTTATGGGGATGGCGAGGTAAGAAATATTCCGGTTAGAATCGGAAAACCCATGACATATATGAACGAAAGTGGGGTTGCCGCTAAAGCAATTCTTTCAGTTTCAAAATTATCCCCAAATCGTTTGATTGTTGCGCATGACGAGATTGATTTTGTATTTGGAAAAATTAAGGTAAAGCACAAAGGCGGCGATGCTGGGCAACGTGGTATTCGCTCGATCATTTACCGGTTAAATGACGACCAATTTTCCAGGATTCGAGTAGGAGTAGGAAGGCCTGAAGGTAATCGCGATATTGTTGATTATTTATTGTCGCCGTTTGAGGAAGAGGAGTGGCCTGAAGTAAAAATTATTGTTGAACGAGCAGTTGAGACTATTGAAACAACTTTAGAAGACTTAAATCGAAAAATAAATAATTCGGAGGAAGAGGAAGAATGCTAAAGGAATACAAAGGGGAACTGATTTTTGTCGCCGTTTCCTTGGTAGTTTATTTTATTTTTGCCGCGTTTGGCGCGTCGGAAAACTTCGCTTATCTGGCTGTTGTATTTGGTTTTTTTGGATTATGCGTCGCGTGGAAAATTTATGAATATGTTGACGATCATTCAGACGGTAATGATCGAATGGTTGAGATTGCCGATTCTATTCATGAAGGAGCTATGGTTTTCCTTTCTAGAGAATACAAAATTCTAGGCTATTTTGTGGCCTTTGTTGCCCTTTTATTGATAGTTGTTATTAGCTTTCAAAAAGGACTTTGGATAGGGCTCTGGACGGCGGTTGCTTACGCAGTAGGCGCTGGTTGTTCAATGTTAGCGGGATTTTTTGGAATGAACGCCGCGACATCAGCTAACGTTCGAACCTCTCAAGCCGCTAATGAAGGCGGTCAAGCTCCTGCTCTTTCGGTTGCTTTTAATGGCGGCGCTGTTATGGGGCTTTGTGTCGCTAGTTTAGGCTTGGTAGGAGTTGGCGGATTATTTTTATTATTTGCTCGAGGAGATTCTGTTAGCGTAATTAGCGGGTTTGCTATGGGAGCTAGTTCCATAGCTTTATTTGCTCGTGTTGGCGGTGGTATTTATACCAAGATTGCAGACGTTGGTTCGGATTTAGTTGGTAAAGTTGAAGCTGGAATTCCGGAGGACGACCCTAGAAATCCTGGAGTTATTGCAGATAACGTTGGCGATTGTGTTGGCGATACTGCAGGGCTTGGAGCTGATATTTTTGAATCCTATTGTAGTTCCATGATTGCGGCTTTAGCTATTGGCGCGACAATGTCTACGATGAGAATGGAATATATGTCATTGCCAATTATTATCGCGATGATTGGATTAATTGCGTCTATTGTTGGTATCCGTTCTATTGCAGTGTTAAAACATATGGACCCTGCCGATGTTTTGCGCTACACCACTTTTATTAGCGCTGGCGCAATGCTTCTTGTATCCGCAATTGTTATAAAAATTATGAATCTTCCAATGGGTGTTTTCTGGGCTCTTACTTTTGGTTGTATTGCAGGCATAGCTATTGGATTAATCACTGAGTACTATACAGCTGGAAAACCTGTTATTAAAATTGCTGAATCGAGTAAAACCGGTGTCGCTACCGTTATGATTACAGGATTAGCGGTTGCTATGGAGAGTACAGCATTACCAATTATGACTATTGCTACCGCAATTTATTTGGCTTCCGCTACTGCAGGTCTTTATGGAGTTGCATTGGCTGCTGTTGGTATGTTAGCTACAGTTGGGATTACTATGTCAGTTGACGCTTATGGGCCGATTGCCGATAACGCTGGCGGAATTTCAGAAATGGCTAATCTTGGACCGGAAACCCGAAAGATTACCGATGGGTTGGATGCTTTGGGCAATACCACTGCAGCTATTGGTAAGGGGTTTGCGATTGGTTCTGCGGCTCTAACCGCCCTTGCGTTATTCACCGCATTTTGCCAAGCCGCTCATATTGAATCTATTGATATTACTAAAACGACCGTAATTGTTGGATTTTTCATTGGCGGGATGGTTCCTTATGTTGTAGCGGCAATGACTATGACGTCTGTAGGAAAAGGGGCTTTTGAGATGGTTGAAGAAATTCGACGTCAGTTTAGAGAAATCCCAGGTTTGCTTGAAGGTACTGGAAAACCAGATACCGCAAAGTGTATTGATATTAGCACTGCGGCTGCTCTTCGAGAGATGATTGCTCCAGGGGTTATAGCATTCATCATGCCAATTTTAATAGGCGTGGGATTTGGAGCGGAAGCTTTAGGCGGAATGTTAGTTGGCGCGACTCTTTCAGGCGTTTTGTTAGCCTTGTTAATGTCTAACGGCGGCGGCGCTTGGGATAACGCCAAAAAGTTTGTTGAAGGCGGTATGCTCGGCGGTAAAGGCTCAGAAGCTCATAAGGCGACTGTAGTTGGCGATACTGTTGGAGATCCTTTGAAAGATACTTCGGGACCAGCTATGAACATCCTCATTAAGTTGATGTCCATCGTTTCTTTGGTGTTGGCTCCCATGTTTGTATAAGAATTTAGATACTTAAAAGGCCGGATGAGGTTTCCTCATCCGGCCTTTTTTTTTGATTATCCTATTTTAGTGATTTCTACCTGAAGTTAACTGTTTTAGAGGTTAGAAAACGTATTACTAGGCAAAGGTGACGCGGTTAACTTCTTCAATGGTTGTGTAACCGCCTAGTACTTTGGAAAGAGCGTCTTGCCTAATGGTTTTGAGGCCTTGAGTTTTTTGAGCCAGTTGTCGAATGGACATTGGCGCGGCTTCTTTTAATATTAGTTCTCTAATTTCATCAGTTACAACCAAAACTTCGAATACTCCCATTCGGCCCGCATAACCGCTTTTTTTGCAAGCTTTACAACCCTCTCCTTTAAAAAGGGTAATTTTTTTGTCCGTTCCGCGGGGATATAGTTGGGCAATTTCACTTCTATCGGGTTCATAAGTAATTTTGCAGGTTTTACAAATTTTTCGAACCAAGCGCTGAGCTAAGACTCCCACAATTGAAGAAGCTAATAAAAACGGTTCGACTCCCAAATCAGAAAGTCGGGAAATTGCTCCGGCTGTATCGTTAGTATGAAGTGTGCTAAGAACTAAATGCCCAGTTAAGGCCGCTTGAATAGCAATTTCGCTGGTCTCGCCATCTCGGATTTCCCCAACCATAATGATATCTGGATCTTGCCGCATAAGGGACCGCAGTCCAGTTGCAAAGGTGACGCCAGCTTTAGCGTTAACCTGGGTTTGACGGATTCCAGGGAGCCTGTATTCCACAGGATCTTCAATAGTTTTAATATTTTTTCTATCGTCGTTGATAGCGCTTAATGAGCCATATAATGTTGTTGTTTTTCCACTTCCAGTAGGACCTGTAACTAAAATAACTCCATAAGGTTTAGACAAAAGAGTGGAAAATTTTTCTAAACTACTTCCCATTAAACCAGAGTCTTTCAAGTCAACATTGAGTTTGCTTTTGTCTAATATCCGGAGAACAACGTTTTCTCCATATATAGTTGGACAGGTAGAAACCCGTAGTTCAATTTCTTTGCCTCCCAGCTTTGCGGAGAAACCTCCGTCTTGAGGAGCTCTTGTTTCTGAAATATCCATATTAGCTAAGACCTTAATCCGAGAAATAAGGGCAGACTCTACTCCTTTTGGAGGGCTGGTCGCTTTAAATAGAACGCCGTCTATTCTATAACGTATAGCTAGGTCGCCTTCTTCTGGTTCTATATGGATATCACTCGCTCCATCGTCCAAAGCTTGTTTTAAAACCATTTCTACCAATTTCGCAACTGGAGTGTCGGCAGTACCCTCTTCTAGAGCTGGCGCAGCGTCTCCCTCTAAAGCGGCCTGAGACTCTTCTTTTTTTACATCTAAAGCCCCTAGGCTTTTCATCGCTGCATTTATAGATGCTGCGACTCCATAATGTTCCTGGATGGCTCGATCAATATCTTCCTGGCTCGCTACTGCTGTTTCCACATCCATACCCGCTTGAATAGTCACTTCATCAATAGCAAAAATATTCAAAGGATTGGCCATTGCGATATGGAGTATGCCGTCTTTAATGGCAATTGGCATTAGTTTGTGTCTTTCGGCGACGGCTTGATTTACTTTTGCTACTGCTTCCGCTTCTATTTTTACGTCTTGCATGTCTAAGAATGGGATTCTTAGCTGAGCGGCTAGATTGCTGAGCATGCGTTCTTCAGAAATAAAGCGCATTTTGATTAGGATTTCTCCTAATTGGCCGCCATTTTGTTTTTGATATGCAAGGGCTTTACTTAATTGGTCTTGATCAATAGCGCCAGCTTGGATTAAAACGTCGCCTAACCTAAGTTTTTCTCGAATAGCCATAAGAATTGGGTTTATAAACTTAAGGAAGTCTTAATGAATTGGTCAAAAGCTCTTATTTCGAGGGCCTTTGCCGCTAATAATTTTTTACCGAAAAATTTGCCGCCGGGAAAAACTTTCCCATCGAAAAACGATCCCAAAATACTAGCAATTATCCTATAAAACCCTTTTTTATAAGAGTTTAAGGGTTCCTGTTTTTTTTGGCATATCTTTTGCTTTAGTAATGGCAAGTAAAAAAACGGAACCAAAGTTTAGGAAAAAATAGTGGACGTAAAAAACAACATAGTCGCATTACTTCAACCCCTAGCCCCTACGGGTAACGATCTTCCGATCAGCAATAAACCGGGGTTAGACGAAGAAAATAGTTTCTCAAATATTCTAGAAGAAGCGACCACTAAAGTCAAACAAGCTGATGAGAAGGCTGAAAATCGATCTAGCGATGAAAAACAGTCGTCTAAATCTGAAGAAAAAGACCAAACTTCTAAAACTTCCGAAGAGACCAAAAATTCCGATGAAAAGAAGGTTAATGATCAAAAATCTCAAACTGTAAATTCATCTAAAGAATCTTCCGACTCTGTAAAAGAGTCTTCTATCGCTCAACAAACGGCTGCTACTAAAACGACAGATGTAAACGTAAACGCTGAAGATACGCAAAACGCCGTTGTCCAGCAACTTCAAGCTTTAGGCTTAGAGCCAGAACAAATCCAAACTTTTTTAAATTTGTTTAATGTTAATGAAACTACTCAAGTTTCAGATGACTTTCTTGAAGCTTTAGATACTCAACTCAATTTATTCCAAAAAGCTACAGATGTTGAGAAGCTCCCAGTCGCTCCAGTTGAAAACTCTAATCTTTCATCGCTAAAAGCGAGAGAAAAATTAGCTGCAGATTTTTTAAGAAGCGCCGGAATAGAAAGTAAAGAAGCCGAAAGTTTAGTTCAAAAAATGATTCAAGCTAAAACCGGAGAAACGGTTTCATTAGATAACGTAGTGAGCGAAACAGAGACCTCTTCATCTGATAATTCTTTAGAAGCTCTTTTAGGATTCCTGAAAAAACCAGTCCAAAAAGAAATTTCAAATAAAGAGCAAATCGTTAAATTAGAAAAAGCTTCTGCCGAACAGCAAATTAAACAATCTGAAAACTCACAAGCTGCATTGAAAGCTGGAACTCAATTAACAGAAAACGCAGAGATCGCCGCTCCAAGAATTCAAACTCAAGACCCATTGGCGAAAATTTTTGATCAAGTTCAATTCCAAACCGCTTCAACTGAAGAAGGCGGTTTGAAACCAATTATGACCGGATTCCAAAATTCAGCGGATAACGGTCCTTTTATGGACTTAAACAACGGTAAAACTTCTCCAGAGTTTATGATCCAAAATGTGGCTAAAGTAAACGAAAACTTTTCTTCTACGTTGAATGAAGTAAAAGCGACCGCGAGCGCAAGTTCCAAAGAATTGCCAAACGGAGTTTCGGAGAAAAATGTAGTTGATCAGGTGGTTCAGAAGTTTTCGATTAAAGGAACCGATAACCAAAATGAAATTAAAATAAAATTGGATCCTCCCGCTTTAGGTACAGTGAGGATGAACATAAACACTTCGGGAGATTCGGTTAAAACTACGATCATTGCGGAAAATCAAGCCGTTAAACAAGCTATCGAATCGAATATGAATCAGTTAAAAGATTCGTTTACAAGCCAAGGTATGAAAATAGAAAGTTTCGAAGTTATGGTTGGCGGAGAACCAGGATTTAAAGAGAATCGACAACAACAGTCTCAAGGCAGTAATTTTGGAAACTCAAATGCAAATGGATTTGAGCAGGAACCACTAGAAACTAATTTAGCGGGAGCTTATCCCTCTAGATACGATGTTAGCGCAGGCGGCGTTAGCGTAATTGTTTAAATAAAATCAAACGAAAGATTTAAACGGAGCAAAAAAATGGTCGGCGGATTAACTCCAATTCCATCAAAGATAGATCCTAATTCACAAATCCAAAGTGATAAAAGTTCTTTGGGAAAAGACGATTTTATGACTTTGTTGGTCGCTCAATTACAAGCTCAAGATCCCACAAATCCTATGGATGCTCAGGACTTTAGCGCTCAGCTTGCTCAATTTAGTACTGTTGAACAAATGTTCAATGTGAATGAAAACTTAGCTGCTTTGCAACAGTCTCAATTAGCTTTAAATAATACATCTGCTTTGACTTTAATTGGAAAAACAGTCAATTCGACCGGAAATAGCTTTAACTACGCGGAAGGCGCATCGGTAGATTTGAAATACAATCTCCCAGCGGACGCCGAAAAAGTAACTATTGATATCTTAAACAGTAGTAGTCAGTTGGTTGCAACGATAGACCAATCAGATGTAAAAGCCGGCAAGGCTCTCTTCACTTGGTCTGGATTAGATTCTCAAGGCGATGAAGTACCAGCTGGAGATTATACGTTTAATGTAAATGCTCAAGATAGTTTGGGCAATTCATTTTCAGCCGAAACGTTGTCTTCTGGAAAAGTTTCGGAAGTGATTTTTGATCAAGGGATTAGTTACGCAATAGTTAACGGTGTGAAAATACCAACGACTCAAATAACTCAAGTGTCGGGCAATTAATTTAAATAAGGAGAAAGAATCATGTCTTTAGTCAGCGCATTATTCACTGGTGTAACGGGATTGTCCGGAAATTCTCAAGCCTTGGAAGTATTAGGAGATAATATTTCCAATGTTAACACTGTGGGTTTTAAAGCGAGTCGTCCTGTATTTGGCGATATTTTGAGCACCATTTTAAATAATGGTTCCACGCAAAGTCAGATTGGTCGAGGTTCGCAATTGAGCGGTGTTGTTCAATCTTTCAACCAAGGTTCTTTTGAGTCCTCGGATAACGCTTTGGATTTGGCTATCGACGGGTCTGGTTTTTTTGTTGTTTCCCAAAATGGCGGCGACTTTTATACCCGCGCAGGTCAATTTAGATTAAATGAAAATGGTTTGGTTCAAAATATAACTGGGCAAGTATTGCAAGGTAATCGAATCACCAATGGGACAACGGCTACCACTAGATCTGATGTTGATCTTGCAGGCGTGCAATCTGCTCCTCAAGCGTCTACTACTTTTACGATTGGAACGAATTTAAATGCCGCAGCTTCTGCTGGAACTACGTTTACCACTCCGGTCTCAACTTTCAATTCTTTGGGTACGCAAAACGTATTGAGCATAACTTTTACTAAACAATCTGGGGCTAATCAATGGGGCTACGCAATTACGCCATCTTCAGGAACAATTACTGCTGGGGCTTCTGGTACCGTTACCTTTGATACTAGCGGTCAATTGTCCTTAGTTAATGGGGCGACTGTAGCCGATCAAACGATATCTTTAACTTTTACAGGGGATCCTGCCGCCGCCGCTCAATCGCTAAATTGGAATTTAGCGGACGCTACAGGAACAAATGGCAAACTTACGGGATTTGCCGCTCAGTCGAATAACAACTCTGTAGTTCAAGATGGTTTTTCAACAGGTACTCTCGTAGGATTGAGCGTTAATGGCCTTGGAATTATTCAGGGATTATTTAACAACGGCCAAACGGAAAATTTGTTTGAGGTTGCCATGGCCGACTTTTTAGCTCCAACTGGCTTAACTCGATCTGGGTCTAATTTATTTGCGGAATCTGCCGATTCAGGATCGCCTGTTTTTGGAACGGCAACTGCCGGTGGTTTTGGAGGTATTGTTGGAAGCTCATTAGAATTATCCAACGTAGATTTGTCGGCTCAATTCGTAACTTTGATTCAAACTCAACAGGCTTTCCAAGCCAGCGCTAGAATCATCAATACAACTGACGACCTTTTGACCGAGACGGTTAACTTGGTCAGATAATAAATGACGATTAAAGGGATCCGGTTTACCGGGTCCCTTTTTTTAATTTGGCGAATTTCTTCTAGCGAAAAGTGTTTGACTTTGCTAGATTGACCTCATGGTTAATGAGCGAATTGATGAGGTTAAGTCCGCTACGGTTCTCAGATTTAACGATCTATGGAAACGAAATGTTGAGGCAAACTTTCCTAAAATTAAAGTAAATCCAGGCGTTCAAAATCTTAAAAAGAGATTTAAAAAACTTCCTTCCATTATTGTTGGCGCCGGACCTTCATTAGATAAAAATATCCAGCACTTAGCGCGTATTCAAGAAAAAGCTATTATCATTGCTGGAGATGCCGCGTTAAAATCTTTATTGAGTCATGGAATTAAACCTCCTTTAGTTGTTTGTCTTGATCCACAAGAGGATATTGCGAAGTTTTTTACAGGGGTTTCGCATGAAGGCATGACTTTGGTTGCTCCAACGATCGTCCATCCGCGAATACTTGATATCTGGGAAGGCAAAGTCATTTTCTATAACAAGTATGCGCCCGATATCCCATTGTTGACTGAAATTCAAAATGCGTTACCTCAAGTTGGGGTTTTGACTCCAGGTGGAACGGTTCTTTCGATCGCTTATGATTTGGCATTTCAAGCGGCTTCCGATCCAATTATTTTTATTGGTCAGGATCTATCCTATGAAAATAAAGCGGTTTATGCGAGAGGTGGGGAAACATCAGGTCAAAATTGGGAAACTCTTTGTCGTCGTCAACCCGAAAATATTGTTTACGAAACTGATATTAGAGGACAAAAAATTCCTACCTTAAAATCAATGTCTGTGACAAAACAATGGTTTCACTGGGCATTTACTAGCTGGAAAAGAGATACAAGGTTAACTGTTTATAATTGTAGCGAAGGTGGAATTTTAACCGATCATTGCGAATGGATTTCTTTTCGGGAAGCGATTTATAAGCATTGTACTAAGAAAGTTAATATCGCCTGGACTTTAAAAAAAGCTTTAAAATAAACATATCGATTTTTGTTTTTATAAAACTTTTTCCAATTTCAAAAGCCTTATTAATTGATCGACTCCGGGTTGTTTTGGATCAAGTTCGAGAGATCGTTTGAAATAAATTAATCCTTCTCGTTTATTTTTCAAGTAATAATAATTTACAACGCCTAAGTTTCTAAAAGCTGTTGCGTAGTTTGGGTTGATTTCAACTGCTTTTTTTAAGAAGTCATTAGCCGCTTTATAATTCTTCAACGCCAAATAAGTCTCTCCAATTCTACCTATTGGTTCGGGGAGTTCTGGAGCTAAAATACTTGCCTTAACAAAATTTGCCAAAGCTTCTTCAAATCTTCTTTGTTGATAATAAAGCGACCCCAAATTAAATTGCGTTTGAAAAAAATTTGGATCTAGTTTTATAGCGTTTTCATAATAATAAATTGCTTTTTGAGGTTTTCCGGCGATAGTTTTTGCCCGACCTAAGTTAATCCATGCCCTTGTTTTGTTGGGAGACTTTCTTAAAGTATCCATCCAAAGAGTTTCTTCGGTTTTCCAAATTGAATTTCTTTTAATGGTGGTAAGGCATAAAAATATGACACAAGAGATTAATAATAATTTTCTTCGTAAACGAACATCTGGGTTGGAAAACTTATGAACAAACCGGGAACCTAAAACTGCAAAAATTAATAATGGACCTAGTATTCCCAGATAGACCCTGTGTTCTGCCGCTAAATCTAATAAGGTAATTATCGAAGATGAAGGAGAAATAACGATGTAAAACCAGGATAGTCCAAAAAAATAAATTCTGAAATTTTTGTTAATTAAAAAGATCCATAATGGCACACATATAAACGCGATAGCGGTAAGTAGCTTTAGAGAAAATGTTGCAATAGGAATATCTGGGTCTATGTTTAAATTAAATGGAAAGAGGAACAACTTAAGGTAATAGAAGACAATTACCGAGGGTTGACTTAGCATGTAATTTAATCGACCAACAACCTCCCCGGCAGTAGAAGGTCCAATGAGAAACTTTTCATCAGTCATTAGTTTCCACATCAAAGCCGATAAAAACAAAATAGAGAATCCCAAAATTGGCCATCGGAATTTTTTTAATGTCTTAATGGGTTTAGAATCCGATGGTATTACGCAAATCCAATATAGAAATATTATAGCTGGAAGCGTTATGACGCTTTGTTTGAAACCAAAACCGACGATTGATAAAACCGCGATTAAGGAAATTGTCCTTGCCCATGCCAAGAGATTTTTATGTTTTTGATTGTTTAAGAACTTTTGAAACGTTAAGAAACCGGTCAAATAAACTGTAGCTGCTAATAGCTCTGATCGACTAACAATATAAACTACCGATTCGGTTTGCAAAGGGTGACATAAAAAACCAACGCTAGCTAAAAATCCCGCAAAATTTGCCATAGAATTTTGGTCTACTGATTCCTTTTGCCCAAAACTCCGAAAAATTTCTAATGTGATAAAGAATACTAATATTGTATTTAGAATATGTACGGCTAGATTGAAAAGGTGAAATCCAAACGGGTTTACCCTGTTTAATAAAGCATTGATTGCTATAGTAATTCGGGTGAGGCCGCGAGAAGGATATTCATTGATTACAAAGTTCCAGTTAATTATTTTTTCTGGATTTTGAATATTAGCGCCGTTTTTTACATATAAGACGCTATCGAATTGAAGGGGATTGTGAAGATGGTTCGCAAATACGATAATTCCTAGTAGCGCAATCGCGCAGCAAATTCCAATTTTTGATCTAATGCCTAATAGGGATAAATTATTCATTAGCGTCGCCGGTAATTTTTTGCAATGTCTTTAAAACTTTGGCTTTTTCGAAATCTAAAGGTTCTAGAGTTAAATAAATTTTAAGATTTTCTATCGCCAATTTATAATTTCCCGTTTTAGCGTATAAAGTAGCCAAGTTGTTATAGGTTTCTACATGATTTTTGTCGATCTCTATAGTTTTAAGAAACGCTTTTTCCGCAAGTCGGTACATTTCATTTTCAAAAAAGACCACTCCCATATTATTTTGCGAAGAAGAGTTTTTGGGATCAAGGCTAAGAGTCTTTTTATACTCTTTTATAGCGTCGTCTCTACGTTTCAAAGCTTTGTATGCGTTACCGAGCGCATAATGAAAATCGGGATTGTCTGGTTTCTTAGAGACGGCTTTTTCAAAATAGCTTATGCTTTCTAAAGGGTTATTTAAGCGAATTTGAGTTAATCCCGCGTTATAAAAAATTAACCCATTATCTTCCCCATAAAATATTGCGCGATCAAAATACTTTTTAGCCGCCAAATAGTTTTTTCTCTTGAAAAAAATATGCCCCAAATTTAAATATGCCGATTTGAAAGCTGGATTTAATTTTAATGCGATTTTTAAATGTTTTTCGGCCTCTTCGTCCATTTCTTTATTTAAAAATGCGATTGCCAAATTATTATGAGCTATTACTTTGTTGGGAGATTTTCTAACCACATCTTCCCAGATCAAAATTTCATTCTTAAAATCGAGACTGCGATTAATTGACAGAACCGCCATTAATAATAAAGTTAGTAAAAAAAGTAATTTTCTAATCGTTAAAAAACGAATTGTATTTAACCAAAGAGTTCCAAAGACCAGACAAAAGCCAATAGCCGGAAGGTACAATCTGTGCTCTGTCGCTATTTGTTTTAAAGGAATGAATGTGGATGTGGGAGCTAGAGTTACAAAAATCCAAATTAATCCAAATTTAGCTATTTTTGATTGCGATTTTAAGGTTGTCGTTAAAATAGTAAAAATAGTCGCGATGGCTAACAGCAGCTTAAAGTTGAAAAAATTAGATATTAGCCTAAAGTCTGGTTCGAAATTCAGATTGATTGGTAAAAGTAATTTTAAAGCGTAATAGTAAATTGCAACTTCAAATTGGGTAATGAAATAAGAAAAGCGATTCTGTACTAGGGAAACAGGATCCGTTTTTAACATAAATATATTGCCAGTTTGATATTGTCTTATTCCTAGGTAGATGAATAAACAAATCAAAAGAGGCAATGCAGTAAATAAAATATTTTTCCAGTTTGCCGAGTCGGTAAATATCCATAAAAAAATAATTGCCATTATGGGCATAGTTACAATAATGGCCTTGCTTCCAAATCCTAAAAATAACGCCGCTAGCAAAATAGACGGGAAGATAAACACATCCATTAATGGCGATTTGTTTTTTGAGATTTTTTTCCAACGAACAAAAGTTAACGTCGCCCCTAAATAAAAAAAGGTGGCCAGTAATGATGAGCGGCTGGAAAGATAGACAACCGACTCAACGTTTATGGGATTCAAAACATGAATCAACGAAGCCACTAACGGAAGATTTTTCAAACGAGATCTAATTTCGGGATTTTCTTTTTCTAAAAACTCCCAACAGAGGAAGAACAATAAAATCCCTGTACAGACATGTAATACAGAATTTAATAGATGAAAACCAAAGGACTGACTTCCTCCTAAATGAAGATTCAAGGAATATGTTAATAAAAGGAATGAGCGACTAAAAATTCGTTCGATCCCTACAATTTCTTGGAATTTATTCAGATCCTGAATATAGGGATTATTTACGATTGCATGATCGTCGTCGTAAAGAAAAGGGGAAGAAATTGACGAAACGTAAACGCTAGTTCCAATTGTCGTTAGAATGACAATTGAAAGAATAAACTTGATGGTTAGCGAAGGATTAAAAGACCGGAGCCAAAAATTCATTTTTTGTTTAATTCTTTGAGCCAATATGAAATCTGAATTCTTTCCTTGGGATTTACGCTAGATTTTAAAGCAGTCTCAAACAAGTTTCTTGCCTGGTCTGGTTGACCTTCATTTTTCCAATACATTAGACCTAATTGAATGCGAATGGCATTTAAATTTGGGTCTTGAGCAAGCACAATTTCTAATTGTTTAATCGCTTCTTTGTTATCGCCTTTTTGTGAAAGGACTTTAGCTAATAGGGTCCGTGCATTAAGAAGTTTTGGATTTAATTCGAGCGCGTTTTTGAAAGAGCCAATAGCTTGGTTCAACTTGCCCAGCTGCACATAATTAATTCCCATAGAAATGTGAGCTTTAGGAAAAGATTTTTGAATGTTCAGAAATTTTGAAAAATATTGATTAGAATTTTCGAATTGCCCAGATTTTTGATAAACAAATGCAAGATTATAAAGGGCATTCTCAAATTCAGGTTTAACTTCTAAACAGTTTAAAAATGATTCTATTGCTCTTTCTAATCTCCCCAGTTTCATATTTGCTGTTCCGATGTTGTAATGAGCTTTGAATGAATTTGGGATTGATTTAAGAGCGATTTTCGATTGTTTAATTGATTCTTCAAATCGGCCCATTTTTCCATAAACTTCCCCTAAGTTTATTCGCGCTAGAGGATAATCTTCGCCTGCGGCTACTTTTGTGGATCGAGTATTAATAGCGGCTAGATAGCTCTTTTCCGCCTCTTTGAGTTTGTTTGTTTGGTTTTGAACCGATCCTAAACCTAAATAAGCTTGATAATATTTGGGATTTAATTCAATAGCGCGTTTATATTCTTTTTCGGATAAATTCAATTGCTTTTTATCCATATAAATATTTGCAAGATTATAATGAGTGGTTTCAAGAAAATCCGATATTTCGACGCTTTTTTTGAAATACTTTAAAGCCAAATCTATTTCGTCTTTTTCATAGTAGGCTTTTCCAAGGTTTGTATAAGGTCTAGGAGAACTGGGAGATTTCTTTAAAGTATCTTGCCAAAGGTTAAACTCGTCAATCCAAACTTTGTTTCTTTGCGTGGTAAGAACAGCGAAAGAAACTAATAATAACGTCAGAAAAATATATCGTGTTTTTTTTGGAATAGATTGGACTGCCAAAGCGAATAGCGGGCATATTCCTAGTGTTGCCGGAAGATAGAGTCTATGTTCTACCGCTAAATCGTTAACTGGAAGTATGCTTGAAGTAGGAGCTAAGGTAAATATAAACCAACCAGCGCAAATTTTCCCCCATTTTCCTCCTTTTAAACCTGTGCCTATAATTAGTACTAACCCTATTAACGCCGCTAAAACAATTTTAGGGTCGCTTTGTATTTTAGTAAATGGGTAATTAACATCTACATTTAAGTTGATGGGCCATAAAAGAATTTTTATATAATAGAAGATAATGATTTTGACTTGGATACAAAAATACCCAAAATAGCCATATATTTCTTTTCCATTATCTATAATGGGGATTTTAGTGACGAAAAGAAGCGTCGATACTAACAAAAAAAAGTAAATAATTAGGATAGGAACGCTTGTCAACTTTTGGAATAAGTCAGGGTACTTTTTAGGACAAATTAGGAAAATAAAAAGCAAAAATAAAGCGACAGGGAAAGTAGCCGCGACAATTTTAGAAGTTAAACTTAAGTAAAAGCATAAAAAAACTAAAAGAACCCGTATAGAGACATTAAAAATTCTTTTATTTTTCTGTTGAAAAATTTGCAGGAAATACCAAACTCCTAAAAGGTAGAAAAGCGTTAATAACTCAGACGATCGCGACGATATATAGGTTACGGATTCAGTGAAAACAGGATGTATTGCAAATACAAATGAGGATATTAGAGCAAATGAAATTCCATTTCCAGGCGATTGACCTGAAATTTTAAAGGCTAATTGAAGAATGAAGAAAACAAGAATTGTTGTTAGAACATGAAAAATTAAATTTAGTAAATGAAACCCAAATGGATTATTTTTATTTAGCGTGTTATTTAGGGCTAAAGTAAATAAAACAACCGGACGGGCTGAAATTGCGAGAAATAAAACTTTTGGCGAAAAATTGTCAAAAGAAAAAATTTTAACTCTTTTTTCGTATTCTTCTAGGTTTGATACCCAAATTCTGTGTTGGAACGTGATGTCGTCGTATTGGAAAGACCCTTTTAGAGAATTAAAATAAACTATAGTGGTTGCGAGTATTAAAACTAAAACACAACATAGTGTTTGTCTATTTTGAGAAAGATTATTCATTTCTATTAATGAGAAATAGGTCTTAATTTATGATTTAAATTTCGATGAATTGCGCAAAACAAATGAAGAAAATCAGAAGAAAAGCAAAAAGTTGATCGATTCAATAAGTTGTGATTTGAAATTAGCTTTTATAATAGATCTTCAATTACTAATGAAAATTTGAACCTTAGTTTAAAGCATTAGGCTATTATTTTGCAAAACTGAATAGACCTTTTTGATTTCAAGCATACTTAAAATATTAAATTCATTTTCGGGATAAATTTGCTTCCAAGGTTTCCAATATGAATCACAATATAATAACTCGGAATACTTGCAGACTCTGTGGGTTTTCTAAATTAGAAGATATTTTTTCTTTGGGAAACCTTTATATTTCCACGTTTGTAGAAAAGAAAGATGAAGGAATTAAAGCTCCCTTAGATTTAACGCTTTGTAATAAGTGTTCTCTTCTTCAATTGCGCCATACTGCTCCCATGGAATTAATGTATTCGAGGTACTATTGGTACCGGTCGGGAGTAACGGATACCATGCGAGCTGCATTACGCGATATTACCGAAGATATTGAACGTATAGTGGATTTAAAACAAGGAGATGTCGTATTGGATATTGGCGCAAACGACGGCACTTTGTTAAAAACTTATTCGTGCGAGGGGCTAAAGAAGGTGGGGTGCGAACCTGCCAATAACCTGATTGAACTGCTACGAGAGGTAACGCCGTTTTCTATTCACGATTTTTGGAATGCTGATGTTTACGACTCTTTAGCTAGAGAAAATGGATTTGGAAAAGCCAAAGTAGTTACCGCAATTGGTATGTTTTACGATATGGAAGATCCGAACCAATTTGTCGCCGACGTGACCAAAGTTCTCGCAGAAGATGGAGTTTTCGTCGCTCAACTTATGTGTTTACGCCCAATGTTAGAGAAAAACGACCTTGGGAATATTTGTCATGAGCATTTGGAATATTATACTTTGGAGTCGTTAAAGTATCTTTTTGAAAATAATGGATTAGAAATGTTCAAGTTGGAGGAAAACTCGGTAAATGGTGGGAGTTATCGGATTTTCTGCCGTCATTTAAAAGATGGAGGAATTCCATTTGATGAAACCTATACGCGCGCCGATTATCAAGCCTTTTTTGGACGAATCGAAAAGAACAAAAAAGAATGCGTCGATTTCATTAAAAAAGAAGTCTCGTCTGGGAAATCCGTTTACATTTATGGAGCTTCTACAAAAGGCAATACGATTCTCCAATACTATGGTTTAGATCATAATTGGATAAAAGCGGCGGCCGAGCGCAGTCCTGAAAAATGGGGTAAATTTACGGTAGGTACGCAGATACCTATTATTTCAGAAGAACAAGCTCGATCCGACCGTCCTGATTATTTTTTGGTTCTTCCGTGGGCTTTTTTTGACGAATTTTATGTCAGGGAAGCCGCATGGCGAGAGACAGGCGGTAAGTTTATAGTTCCGTTACCGGATTTCCGAGTGGTATGATTATTGTTCCTGAAGAAAAATAAAAAAATAGGGTAGACACTATGAAAGCTTTTTTAAAACGTTTTATATACTGAATTCAACTAGGAGATATTTTTTGAAAAAAGCTTTGATTTTAGGAATTACGGGGCAAGATGGAAGTTATCTTGCCGAGATTCTTCTAGAAAAAGGTTACGAAGTACATGGATTGCAAAGAAGATCTGCAACCGGAAATACTCGTAACATCGATCATTTATTAAGAAACCCAGAAATTTTCGAAAAAAAACTGTTTTTACATCGCGGCGATTTAGCGGATGTCACTTCTCTCTTTAGAATAATTAACGAAGTTCAACCTGAAGAAATATATAACGAAGCGGACCAAGATCACGCGGGTTGGAGTTTTAGCATAATTGACTATTCGTTAGATATTACCGGTTCGGCGGTTGGGCGTATTTTAGAAACAATTCGCCAGATAAATCCTAAAATAAAGTATTTCCAACCTTGTACATCAAATATGTTTGGACACGCCAAGGAACCTCTTCAAAATGAAGAGACTCCTTTTAGCCCGCAAAATCCTTATGCCTGTGGAAAAGTATTGGCGTATATATTGTGTAAACATTTTCGCGAAGCCTATGGGATGTTTGTTTCCACTGGAATTTTTTATAACCATGAATCTCCTCGCCGCACAGAAGATTATGTAACGAGAAAGATCACTCTCGCCGTTGCTCGAATTGCAAGAGGCAAGCAAGACAAGCTAATTTTAGGAGATCTATCAGCCTACATTGACTGGGGATATGCAAAAGAATATATGGAAGCTGCATGGAATATTCTTCAATTAGACGAACCAGACGATTTCGTGGTCGCAACTGGAGAAGCTCATAGCGTTAAAGATTTTGTAGACGAAGCGTTTAAGGCGGCTGATCTTGATTCAGAAAAATATGTCATGTCCCACAAAAAATTTTTGAGACCTACCAAAAATCACGTTCTCAAAGGCGATATCTCAAAAGCTCGCAAAACGTTTGATTTTGATCCGAAGATCAAATTTAAAGAGCTAGTGAAGTTGATGGTTGAAGCCGATCTTAAGCTAGTCGAAAAAGAGAATAATTAGATGCTTTCCATAATACTGCCTACCTATAACGAGTCCGGTAATATTGCCAGGATGATAGAGTGGATTATGGAAGAAGTGTCTTTACCTTTAGAAGTGATTATTGTCGACGACGATTCTCCCGACAAAACTTGGGAAGTCGCCGAAGAAACTCAAAAAACTTACCCAAATGTGAGAGTGTTGAGAAGGATTGGAAAAAGCGGTTTAACATCTGCAATTGTCGACGGTATAGAAATCGCTAAAGGTGATGTTTTTGTATGGATGGACGCCGACTTATCTATTTCTCCCGCAAAAATACCAGAGCTAATGAAAAAGATTGACGAAGGTAACGATGTTGTCATCGCTTCCCGTTATGTAGTAGGCGGAGGAACGGTAATTATAGAAAAAGAAGACGATTCGTTGGTTTTGGTCATCTTGAGCTTTGTATTGAATTGGTTTATTCAAAGAATGCTCGACCCTAGAATTCATGATTACACCAGCGGTTTTATCGCGATCCGCAAGCGGGTTGCCGAACATGTAGAGATTAAGGGAGATCACGGGGAATACTTTATAAGCTTAACTTATAAAGCATTGAAAGATGGTTTTAAGGTTGTAGAGATCCCATATATTTTAGGAGCTCGCGACTATGGAGTGTCTAAAACCGGGACCCGTTGGTGGCATTATTTTCAAAAAGGATTTAAATATTTAGGCGTTACAATCTCCATGTTGTTTTATAGAAGCAGACCTATTAAATAGATTTTTCTTCACATTTTTTTAAAACTCTTTCCTGTAAATTATTCGCTTTTCGTTAGTTCTAAAATGCCTCAAAACCTATTAAACTTTTTAAGAATTAAACTGTGAGACATTGATTGAGACATGCCAAGAATACGTTTCACAAAGTTTACCTTTTGAGACATTTCATTGTTTAAATAATTATGATTATTTTTAAAAAAAGGAAAATGGAAATTGACGGATGGAAATTGGGAACTTTTTTGAATTTAATTTCAATTATTCAAATTACGATTGCTAGGGCGTATATGAATACCTAGTTTTTCATTTATCCATTGTTTATCTTTATATTCAATTTGGTTTAAGTAGCTATGTTGAATTACTAATTCTTGGAGCAATCGCCTACCAATCGGATTTCCTTCTAGGTCCGAGTATAATTTATCCAAAAGTTTTCTTGGAATATCTTTTGTGAATTCTAAATGGATGGCAATTTCAACTAAACGATGGGCAGGAGAATTTTTATTTTCCTCACTTATTTCTTCAAATACTTCTAGTAATTTTTCTGTACCTATAGAATTCCCTATTTTCCTTATTACCGAAAAAGAGGTTCCATAACATAACATTACGAATATGTTCTTTGCTATTTTAGCAATATCCTTACTAGACAAATCACTTTTTACTTTGATGAGAGACCCAATGAAGTTTATTAATTGGTCTTTATCGTCTTTTGTTGCTGAAAGAAAAAAATTTAAGAATTTCAATCCGGAGGAATAAGCGGATAATGTTAAATCTTTTAAGTCTTGCTTAGTTAATGAGCCGTATCTATTTCTTAAAATTTGACCAATGATTTCAACAATCCTCACCGAGCGGTTAATTTCGCGATAAATTTTATTTTCATCCTCCGGGGTTAAAATCTCTAATTCTTCTTCTGTATCTTCAATCTCATCTTGAATTTCATCTTTAGTTTTAAGACGTTTTTTTCTTTCCTCATCTACATTTTTTTGATCAATCACCAAACTAGGGATTGTATCCATATAGTCGTAAAGGTAATCAGTATCAGAAATATCTAATGTTATTGGATCAGTGCCATCAAATATTGTCAAAGCAGTAAGAAGTATTTCATCGGTAACATATTGATTTTTTGAATGGTGAACTAAAAAAATCAAAATATTTGCGTTTTTTTCCGTATGTAAGTTATTACATAAATCTTCAACAATTTTTTTATAACTTTCATTATTCAAATGATCGGCTATATGTTTAGCGACATAAAAATAAAAAATATACCTATAGTTAAAACTATAATCGCCATCTTTTTCTTTAATGATTCCCGAAGTGATTAAGACTTTAATAATTTTTTCATGAGACTCTAAGACAAAGCTTTTGCTATATTCTTTTTTAAATTGGTCTAATTGTTTTTCGTTAATAGACTCACTCCCCGTTAAAAAAATAAAATAAGCTAGTTGGGTGGAATAATTTAAATAACCATCAAAATCACTTGCATTAATTTTGGCCTTACTTAATGCCCCTTGAATTAAGTTTTGGTAACAATGGCCATAAGAAGTCAAGGAATAGTCAGAAGGAGTAGTGGTATCAAGTAATTGTATGATTGATAAAACATAAATTGGCTTAGGGGGAACAATGTTTTCTCTTATTATGGCGTCAACATGACACATTACGGTATCAGTTTCATTATGAATTGTTACAACATCAATCGTATCTTCTTCCCCCATGCTAACCCATTTTTCAATTAGTTCACATCGCCGGGAATTTCCGAAAGGAAATATTTCATATTGTTCAAAATCGGCCAGTTCAATAAACTTTGTTTCCATATACATAATTGAGGTATGAGAAAATAATACCAAATGATCAACTAAGCTTAAGACATTATCGAGAAATTTCTTTTGCGCTCGGATATTTAATTTTATTTGGTCATAATCATCTACAATTAAAATTATTTTACAATTTTCGGAAATAAAATCTTTGTATGTTTGGTTAGAGTATTGTTCAGAAATTAGCTTACTTATTAAGTCCTCGGGTTTTTGGGAACTAATTTTTATTCCATTGCAAAATAAAGGAAGGCAATTATCATTAAAATAAGATTTAAAAAATATTTTGGCTAAAGAAGTCTTTCCGCTTTGTTCTTCTCCCATGATTAGAACTTTATTTGGTAGATTTTCTACTTTATCTAGAGTTTTTGAGTTTATTTTTCTATCAATTACTTCAATATTTTTTTTTATCTTTTTTAAATCAGGAAAAACAAATATATCGTCTAAATAAACTTTTTCCTTTTTGCGATTTTGAAAAATAACCTCGGTATCATTTAGTTTGTTAGCGAAATCGGAATTTAATGTAAATTTATTGAATAAAAAATTTGAATCAGTTGTTTTCTCGAATGAAGAATTAATTTTTTTCACTGAATCTTTTATTGAATTAATAACTTGAATCCATGCGGAATCTCTTTGATTACCATAAGTACTAACGGGTTTTCCATCTTTTGGTGCAGCTAAATACTCTCCTAGTTCACTATCTTGCCAATCACAAGGCTTTATTATTATTGGGATAATTCTACATTCATTATTTTTTAATCGATCTAACGTTTCTTTTAGCTCAACTTCATAGCAGTACCAGGATTTTAGAAAATTTGCGCTAACCAAAAAAGCTATTAACTTAGAATTTAATAAATTTTTTTTTATTTCTGGATCTAATTTATCTCCAACGACCAATTTATTATCGGTCCACTCTCCTATTAAACCATTCCTTTTGATGGTTGAAATGTGCGTTAATAGTTCATCTAAATATGTTTTATCGTTATGAGAATAGCTAATAAACAACTTTAATGGAGGAGGTTTGTCGTTCATAATTAATGGTCTATTAAGGTGATATAAAAATAGTTGATTAGATTTTTAGAATATTACCATATTCATTTACCATAATGGTATACCAAATTTAATTCCAATTTAGAAAATGCATCAATAGCCTTTTTAAATAAAAAGAATTTCTTCGAGTTAGACCAGATGGCAAAGTGGTTTTACTCGGATAAGTTTTTTAAAGTTGGCTATTTAGCTAGTTTTCTTCAAGCGAATTGGATTTTTTTACTACGGTGAGCAGCAATAAACGATACACAAGCTTTAAGAATTTTTCTTTTAAAAGTGAGATACATGGGTGAGATACATAGTATATAATGTGATCTTTCTTAGTGACTAATCAATGTTATAATAAGTTAACGCATGAATCGAAATTTGGGGGCGACCTGGCTTCGACGGGAGTAAAGAGACCCTGGTTGCATGTACGGGATACCGTTGGCCCGTTAAAAAACGGTAACATCATAATTGCTAACGATTATGACATCGCTGTAGCAGCTTAATTTCTGCTACCGTTCTCTCCTTCTTTCGTCCGTAAGAGGGAAGCGAACGTTATAAAACGGACTGGCTAGATTTGTGAGCCTTGGGCAAATTTGGCGAGATTTTTAAAGGCTGGCTTAAATTAAATCCTGTTCGTGGGAGTTGATTAAAGCGAGATCTTAAAACACGAAATAAGCATGTAGACGCCTTGCGTTAAAGACTTTCGGACGGGGGTTCGATTCCCCCCGCCTCCATAAATTTCCATATTCCCCCCTATAATATAATAAACTACCATCCTCCGCAGTCTGGGAAACAGAGGTATTTAAAGTTAAATTTCGGTAGGGTCAGAAAAAGAAAAAGCCCCTGAAAGGTAAACCTCCAGAGGCTTTTTTCGACAATATTATGGGGAGCGGTCTAAAGAAGTATGCTCCAGAATTTGATTCCAATCTTCTAAAGTTTTAAATAGCTGTTTAGATATTTCTCTCCTCACCTCCAAATTATTGCGATCTTATAAAATAAAAGAAAGCTCCCTGAAAATTGACCTTTGAAGTTCAACGAAACGAAAACGGGAAAACGTCTGTTTTTTTCATAAATTTCCGGTAATTTATGTTTTCGTTTTCTTAGAATTCAAACCACGAGAAGTTTTTGCAAATTCCGACAAAATATTATAGACTGAATATTATCTGTTAATTTTCTGTTTAGGTGGATTATGTTTTCAATGGATGCTATATACCCCGTGTCAGACTTTAGCCGTAAACCCGCTGAACATATCAAACGTTTAAAAAAAACGGGTAAGCCAGCAATACTCACGGTGAACGGTAAAGCCCAGATTGTCGTGCAGGATGCCAAAGCCTATGAAGAAATGGTTGAGCTTTTAGATAGCTTGGAGAGCATTGCCTTATCTGCAAAACAACACGATGAAGGAAAAGCGTCACCAGCAAAAGAAGTTTTTGCTAGACTGGAGAAGCGTTTATCTAAAAAATACCCGAATGCAACGCTTCAAGATTAGTATTCCGCTCCATGTTGAAAATGAAATTGAGCATTATATTGATGTCATTGCCCAAGATAATATCAAAGCGGCTTTGAACTGGTATCGAGAGATCGAAGCGCAAATTTATACCTTAGATCAAGATCCGAAACGTTGCCCGGTAGCATTTGAAAACCGTTTTCATGAATACGAAATAAGAAACCTAATATTCGGCAATTATCGAGTGCTCTTCCGTATAGAAAATAAGACAGTTCAAATTCTCCATGTCAAACACGGAAAAATGGAACGCAAACCGTTAGAGTAGGGAAATCTGAAAAGTTTAGGGCGGCGCTTTGAAAAAACTATTTTGTTCTGTTTCAAGTTGTCTATACCTCACATTCCGGGAAACAGAGGTTTTAAAGGGGGTAAATTTCGATAAGATCAGAAAAAGAGAAAGCCTCCAGAGGAAGGACATCTGAGGGCTGATTTTTTTTGGTAGTATAATTACCCAAAGAAGTATGTTCTAGAATCTGGTTCCATTCTTCTAAGGTCTTAAATAATTGTTTCGATATTTCTCCCCTTGCCTCCATAACTTTCCATATTCCCCTCTATAATATAATAAGCTACCATCTTCCGTAGTCTGGGAAACAAAAAAGCCTTCGAAGGAAAACCTCCGAGGGAGAGCCTTAACCTTTCCGCATAAGGATGGATTTAAATAAAGATATTCTGCTATAATAAAAATATGAGTGAAACATACCTAAATGGAAAAATCACTGTAACATCTCTTTCTGCGCCAACGGCTAATGACTTGGAGAAGTTACGGGTATTGTCAGAGGAAGATAGAAACACTTTGCTTAACGAAGCGTTGGAACGTGGTCGTAATAGCGGGGTGAGCGACAAAACAGTTGATGAAATTTGGGATTCAGCGCTTCTAAAAGCCAAAGCAATAAAAGAAAAATCCCAATATGCGCTATAGGCTTTCTAAGAAAGCTGTAGCTGATCTTGAGAATATTCTTATCGAAGGAATTCTTACTTTTGGCGAGTTGCAAGCCTTAAAATATCAGGATTCATTTAAGAAAACATTCGATTTGCTTGCCTATATTAGGACGTTGGAGCGAGCGTAGCAACACAAATGAACATCGATTTTTGCATGGTTCGCATGTTATCTATTATCGTATAGAGTCTGAGGAGATTGTGATTGAAAGTATAATTTATGGTCCAATCATTACAGATATTTGGGGCGATAGGTGAAGGGAAAAAGCCCCCGGAGGAAAACCTCCGAGGGCTGTTTTTTCGACAATATTATTTCCTATGGAGACGGAAAGTCACCTAAAGAAGTATGCTCCAGAATTTGATTCCATTCTTCCAGGGTTTTAAATAATTGTTTCGATATTTCATCCCCTGGCTCCATTTCTCACCAGATAATTAATCAAGTGTATTTGTGTGTTACAACCCACCTTTTAAGTTTATAAAAAACTTAATTACCTCTTTCAAAATAAATGTCTAATTTTCTGAAGATTAAAGCCTGGCTGAAAACTCCAGATAATTATTTACTAGCAATTACTTTTATATTTCTAATTGTTGGTATTTATTTTCGTTTTGAAGCATTCGAGGTGGTGCGAATAACAGAATGGGTTACCAGAGATTTTGATAGAGCCTTTCATTTATTCGATGGAGATTATATTCCTCTTGCAGGGTCGGAGAGAAATGCGGGAGGAAGGCTTCTAGGACCTTTTTTATATTTCTTTTTGGCAATTCCCTTATTTTTTAAATATTCCTATGAATCGATATACGCTTTCAATTTGATTCTAAATATTGCTTCTCTTATTTTTTTCTTTTGGTTGATTAAAAAGTATTTTGGAAAAGTTACAGGAGCTTTTGCTGCAATTTTATTATCGGTGAGCATTGTTCACATAGATAGCGCGGGTTTCCCCATAAATCCTACCTTTATATTTCCTTTGATTTTCATATTCTTATGGCTCTTATTCAAAATTGTAATAGAAAATCAAATAAAGTATTTCTCCTGGATTTTTGTGACGATTTCATTGGGAATCCAAATGCATTTTTCACTGGCAACCTATTACCTCATTCCATTGGTTGCCTGTTTAGCGTTAAAAATCAAAATCACTAAAACCGAGATAGTCAAAACCGTACTTTTCTCACTTCTTTGTTTTACGCCTTATCTGATTTATAAATTCCAATTTTATGAACCAGAAATTAAATTGACTGAAACTTTCTTTAACCAGGGAATCTCGTTGGTTTCTTTTTTAAAGACAATTTTGCTTCATGATTTGTTTTTAAGAATTAATCAAGAAATGTCAATTTACGGATATTACACGATACCAAACTATATCCGAATTCTAAATTATCTGTTTTCGATAATTTCATTTTATGGTTTGATCTTTTTAATCGTTATTCATTATAGAAAAAACAATTTTCAGAAATGCAAAAAAGAAGTTTTGTTAATTTTAACATTTTATATTCCCGCGCTTATTTATGCCCTAAGTAAGCCGCAAAACGTCTGGCACTTTTGGTATTACTTTATTTTTATTATTCCGATGATTCTGATTAAGGCTCGTTTTTTATTCAACTGTATACAAAAAATAACCAATGAAACTTTATTAAAAATTGCGAGTTTTTCGGTCGTTACATTTATTTCTTTTATAGCTTTAATTAGTTTAATAAGTTTTCATAAAGTGAGCGTAGGCTTTGCGCAGATCGTGAGATTAGAAAGTTTTAGTAATCCTAGAAACCTGACTTTGGTTTATAGCAGACTAATGTCCAATTTAGGATTAACGCCCAAGGAATTTTTTGATAGCGCGTTTATTGAAGGAGACTCGGTAGGATCGTTTAAATTTTTAGAATTGGCTTACGATAAGCAAGCTGTGAAAAGGGCAAGCCTTCCAACGCTCAAAGCTGTTTTTATATTGTGCCGGGTGGGTATAAGTTAGGAAAAAAAATAATTCTTTCTGAAAAGATAATGGAATCTCTAAATAATCTTTTTCAAGATAAGTCGATTAATATTGTCAAACAAGGCTCATTTTTGTTTTCCGATTTAGAGCAATATAAAGATAAGAAGATTCATGTTTTTGAATACAAACCAAGAATTAGTCAACCTTGTTATACAAATACAAGAAATAACTTTCTAACAGGAAAGGACAATAAAGATTATCTTAAAGAGAGTTATGGCGTTAACAAAAACCTTGATGGAGAACTTTTTATAAAACCTATATTTAAGCAATCAGATTTTGATAATAATTCGAATTTAGTATCCTGGAAAAATAAGTCTATCGTTTTTAACTCAAAATTGAACACTCCAATTAGGATTGAAGTTTCATTAGTAAAGAATGACGATAAATATAGTTTACGTAGCGATTTAAATTATTATAGTTGGGGTAAGAAAAATACAAATTTGTTTCATATCAAAAAATTAGATCTGAAGGTTTTGAGGAAAGAATCTGTTGGTAAGAAAAATAATTTATCTTTTTCAATTATTGATCCTCAAACCTGGGTTTCGAAAGTTAGATCTAAGTCGGTTGGCGTAGAGAACTTTGATTGGTATAGAGAGTTTGATTTTGTCGAGGTTAACAACTTACAAAAAGATAGTTTTGACGTTGAGCTTCATTGGGAAGTTATGTTTCCCAATAGGAAGGATCAATGCTGTCTAAAATTTAAAACAATTCTTTAATATTTTCTGAATGCCTAGACTATAATTGCTTTTCATTTTTTATGATTGCTCAAGTATATTGCAAACATTTGGATTTGGCTGGCGCGGAAATTTGCCAAAAAGCCGGAGCGGATCATGTAGGCTGGCAAATAGATTTAAATGAATTTGAGAGTTGGGAAAGTATCCAAACTCGTATAAAAGAATATGTGAAAATTTCAGAGTATCTGAGCGATCAAAAAATTTCTTCGGCTTTTCTTGTTCATCCAACGTTAGATGGAGAGCTGATAAAGAAAATTTTGGACATCGTTCGGCCAACAATTTATTTTGCAAGTGGCGAACGGTCTATAGAGACCATCCGTTGGTTATCCCGCAAAAAAAACGCTCCACAAATTATGGTTCCCATTGGAGTACCAACAAAAGACTGTCTATTGCCAGACTATGATCCCATCTCAGAGATGAAAAATTATTCGTCTTTTGTTCAATGGTTTACTACCGACACGATCAATCCGAGCGAAAGCGTTGAATCATTTGGTTGTTCTGGGAAGACGGGTAATTGGGACGCTTTTCCCGAGTTGATAGAAAAGAGTCCGTGTCCGGTAATTGTTTCTGGTGGAATGAATTCTAAGAATATTCTGGATGTTTATAAAATTTGCAAGCCATTCGGATTCGACGCCCATTCCTCAGTTTGTAAAGACGGTTATCCAGACTTAGAGTTGGCAAAAGAATTTGCACAAGCAGTTCACGCCTTAGATAGTTGACGGAGTTTTAATAAATAGCAGAAGGCGAAGAAGTTAATCTTTTTGCATTGGCGGGGAGTGGGGTGTTTAACTTACGGGTTGGTTTTCAATAGCTTTTGCAACTAAATCATAGTCTAAGGCCCTGTCGATACGCATTGGAACGATTTGGCCTGGCAATACTTCGCTTTCTTCTATGATGATTTGTCCGTCTATTTCTGGAGCTTGAAAAGAAGCTCTGCCAGTCATCAAGAAACTCTCTTCTTCCAGGCCTTCCACTAAAACTTGATAAGTTTTTCCAATTTTTCTCTGGTTTTTGCGAAACGAGATTTCTTTTTGAATTCGCATCAACTCATTTTTTCTTTCTCCGGCAACTTCCGATGGAACTTTGTCCGAAAAGTCAAAAGCGGCGGTTCCCTCTTCGTCTGAGTATGTAAAAACCCCTACATGATCAAATTCGGCTTCGTCTAAAAATTTTGCCAATTTTTGAAAACGTTCTTCAGTTTCTCCAGGAAACCCGACTATGAATGTTGTACGTAAAGCGATATCTGGAATTTTATTTCTACAGTTTTCGATCATGTTCCTAACGAGAGTTTCTGTTTCTTGACGTTTCATTAACTTTAACATTTCGTTATCGATATGTTGAAGCGGAACATCAATATAATTACAGACTTTTTCTTCGTCGCGAATACATTCAAGAAGAGTGTCGTCGATTAAAGTTGGGTAGCAGTATAGTAATCTGAGCCAATCAACGTCTTTTACTTTTACCAGTTCCTTGAGTAGTTGAACCAAACCATTTTTTAGTCCTAAATCGTTTCCATACAGGGTAGTGACTTGCGATACTAGATTGAATTCGCGAACTCCCTTTTGGGTTAGCGCGGTGGTTTCTTCGACAATGGATTCAATGGTTCTGCTGCGGAAAGCTCCTCTAATTTTTGGAATATAGCAGAAGGCGCATTTGAAGGAACAACCTTCTCCGATTTTCAAGTAGGTAGAGTAAAAAGGAGTGATTAATTTTCTTTGACCGTAGGATTCAAAATATTCTGGAATGATGGTTGGTTTTCGATCTTCATCCAGATTTGTTGACTCTTTTTCTAAAAGGTTTTTTAGCTGTGGGTAGCCGTCGACTCCCATGAGCAAATCGATTTCCGGGATTTCATCGATTAGTTCTTCTCCGTATCTTTGGGAAAGGCAACCCGTCACGACTAACTTGGAGCAATTACCATCGGTTTTTAGTTGAGCCATTTCAAAAATTGCGTCGATAGATTCTTTTTTAGAAGATTCAATAAAGCCGCAAGTATTGACAATCAGAACATCGGCTTCTTCATGAGCTGCGGTCCACTCGTAACCATTTTTTAGTAAATCTCCTAGAGCCAACTCTGTATCTACCGTGTTTTTGGGGCAACCCAGGCTCACCATTCCTATTTTTTTCATTCAGCCTCTATTCTTAAAACCTTTAAAATTTCGCGAAACAAGAATTTTGTCATCTTAACTTTCGTCGATTCTTTGTTTCATTCTTTTGACCAGTTCTGGATATCCTTTAGAGCGGATCACCTTTTTAAATTGGGATCTTAAGTTGTTTCGCATACTGACCCCATCAAGGATCACGTCGGTAATACGCCAATCTCCTTCGCTTGAATGGAGAGAGAAGTTTATGTCAATTTCGCCTTGATTGGGACTGGCGATGGAAATAGGCACCGACGCTTTGCCTTCTTCAATTTCGCCGCTTAAAAATTTTATTTTTAGATTGGCGAAAAACTGAGCCGAACTGGGAAAGGCAATTTTAACAAAAACTTGGCTTAGAAGCGAGACAAAGGATTTTTGTTCTTCTGGAGTTTGTTCTTTCCAATATTTACCCAAAGTTTTTTGGCTAACCTTTTCCAGATCCATCAAGCGCAACGCTTTTTGAGACGAAATATGATTAATTTCGATCTGCTCTTTCGAAAGCTTTTCCTCTTTTTTTATTTGGTTTATCGCATTGAGTAATTCTCTTACTGTTTGCTCTGGGGTTAGCGTTGGTTTTTTTGCGAGCGCGTGGCTTACAGATAAATTAAGGCCAATCAAAATGATGAAAATTTTTAATAGTTTTTTATGGGTCATTTTTTGTCTCTTAACAGCGTTTCTCAAAATACAATAACAATCATTTAACGGGTAATTTGTGTTTTTCTTTACTAGTATTATAATAAAGAAAATTCGGCTATGTAAGCGATATTGCGTTATTGAAAAACGGTTAAGAATTTACTTATTTAGCGATAATTTGAGAATGTAGTTTTAACAATTGCTGATTGAAAAAACTTTAGAGAACCTCTAGTTGCTCGTGTTTTGACTAGTTTGCTGTCGCCTAAGCCTTTATTTCAAAGGTTAGACTCCTAGCAAATCTTGGTCCCCTTTAGATGAAAAAATTATTGATTTTCATTATATTTTTAGTTTTCATGGGAACGCCAAGATTGACCATAGCCGTTCAATCCGATTCCTTTGAGTATTTTCAAAGTTTGGAAAAAAAATTAAAAAGCTCTTTACTAAAAGATCCCAATTCCTGGGAACTCTATTGGCGGTTGGCGCGGGCCCAGTTTTATATGGGAAACCGATCAAAAAGCGAGAAAGAACAAAAAAGTCTTTATTATTTATGTAAAAAAAATGCGGACCAATCGTTAGATTTTAATCCAGAGTCTGCCGGCGGTAATTATTATAAGGCTATATGCTCTGGCAAGCTGGGACAACTCGATGGAATTTGGAGTTCATTGTCGATGATTTCGGGATTTAGGAAACAAATGGAACGCGCGGTTAAATTAGATCCATATTTTGAATATGGAGGCCCCCATCGAGCCTTAGGCAAATTTTTCCACGATCTACCTTTTGTTCTAGGCGGAGATTTAAAAAGATCGATTGAACATTTAAAATTAGCGGTTCAGTTGGGACCGGAATATTCAGATAATTATTACTATCTTTCCGAATCGTTATTTGACGCAGAGGAATATGAATCTGCAAAACCTATATTGTCGGAGTATTTAGAAAAGAGTCGTAATGAGAAAGACGCTTCGGAAAAAAGAAAACGCGCTGAAGACTTTCTTCGGCAGATTGATATGATTCTCCAGCCTTAACCCATCCATGCTCAAAGAATTACATATTTCTAATATTGCGATAATAGATAAATTGCAAGTTGAGTTTCGAGAGGGTCTTAATGTCCTTACCGGCGAAACGGGAGCGGGAAAATCTATTATCATAGACGCTTTGAATCTCGCTTTAGGCGGTAGAGCCGATACGGATATGATTCGTTCAGGTCAAACGACCGCTTCGGTTGAAGCTTTATTTTATTCTGAAGATCCTGAACTCCTTCGGTTATTAGAGAATTTGGGTATCGAAACCGAAGATAATCAAATTATAATTAAGCGAATTATTTCTTCCAAAGATAAGAACCGAAATTTTATTAATGGGAGCAATATAACCGTTGGAGTTTTATCGCAGATCGGTCAAAATTTGGTCGATATTCACGGTCAACACGATCATCAAACGTTACTCCAACCTACGCGTCACCTTGAGATGTTAGACGCATATGGAAAGTTGACGAATGAAAGAGATAAACTTACCGCTAGTTATAAAGATTATTTATCGGTTTGTAAGCAAATCCAGGAGTTAGAATCTAGCGAACGAGAGAGATTGCAAAGAGAGGATTTACTTCGGTTTCAATTGGAGGAAATTGACCGCGCGGAGTTGTCCGAAGATGAAGAAGAAAAATTGAAAACGGAATTAAAGAGACTTTCAAATTTTGAAGCCATTCATCAAAGTCTAAATCGCGCTTCAGCTTTTCTTTCCGAAGACGAAGGTTCCATCATTGAAAAATTGCGTATTGTTGAAAAAGAATTAGGAGCTTTAGAGGTATTGGATTCTGAAACTGAATCTTTTTCAAAACAAGCCCAAAACATTTTTTACGAAGTGGAAGATTTGGCTGAAAAACTTTCTTCGTTTGCTTATTCAATTGAATTTAATCCTGAACGTCTCTCTGAAATTGAAGATCGAATTGCAGAAATTAATGAATTAAAAAGGAAATATGGAAACGATATTGGATCTATATTGGCTTACCGAGAAGAGATTAGCGAAGAGTTAGAAACTCTTTCGTCGTCTCAAGAAGAAGCGGAGTTATTAAAATCGAAACGTTTAGAATTGGAAAAAACCCTTAGTAAATTAGCGGTTAAATTAGCTGATAAACGAGAAGCGACAGCGGCAGAATTGAAAAAGAAACTAGAAAAAGAACTTCGCGATTTAAATATGAAAAAGGCTTGTATCGAAGCTTTATTTAAATATGAAGAAGGAGGTTTTGTCGAGTTTCGCAATAAAAAGACAAAGTTGAGTACATTAGGTTTGGGGAGTATGGAGTTTGCATTTTCTTCTAACCCTGGGGAAACGCCTAAACCATTATCAAAAATCGCTTCAGGAGGAGAGCTTTCACGAGTCGCATTAGCGCTAAAGACAATCCTAAATAAACAAGATCCAGTTCCGGTTTTGGTTTTTGACGAAGTTGATACAGGAGTGGGAGGCCCGACAGCGGAAAAAATTGGAACGAAGCTTCTTAATTTAGCCAAAACTAAACAGGCGTTATGTATTACTCATTTGCCGCAAATTGCGGGCATGGGTAACGCTCATTTTTCAATTTCCAAAGAAGCCGACGATCGCACTCGCGTTCAAATACGCGAATTAAATTACGATCAAAGGGTAGAGGAAATTGCCCGTATGTCGGGAGGAGAGAAAGTTTCAGATACCGCTAGAAATTACGCTCGCGAAATGATTAAAAATAAATCGAAAAGCTGAGTTTAAAGATTTTTAAGTTATTAAAAATAATTGACCGCAGCGCTTACGTATAAGATTCCGCTGCTTGCATCGGCTGGATTTGGTCCAAAAAGCGGATACCCATATACGAGCGAAAAGTTAGTGGAAGGTCCCCATTGCTCGGTCTTGCCAAAGTTTACCGTAACTCCCGCGCCAATTCCCGTTAATAGATCGTTGAATTCTCCAGGTTGTCTATCTTTAATATAAGTTCGACCGTGGTCGATAAAACCTAAGAATGAAATGGTTTGGCGTAAAGTAAGATCGCCGACACCGACGGGATAATCTGAAGGAAAAGGAACGGTCCATTCCAGCGAGCTTACGTAACCCATGTCGCCGGAAATTTCAGATAAAGTGAAACCTCTTACTGTTCCCATTCCGCCCACTGCAAATTGATCGGGAGAAAGCACTCGTTTATCCACGACTTGGCCGAAAGCTTTCATAATAAAATAGCTATTTAGGAAAGCGACGCTTTGGTAACGCGTTAAGTTTAGCTCTAAAATAGAAACGTCTCCTCTTCCTCTAAAGCGGGAGAGTAAAGCTCGATCGTCTGTTTCTGATATACCTCGGCTTAATCGAAAGCTTCCAAAAGTTCGACCTTGAAAAGAGTCCGTATAATTACCTCCAAGATCTCCATAAAATCCACGAAGTTGATCGTTGCTTGTTGTTTCGCCTAATCTAAAGTTTTTGAAATTTTTAATATTAAATCCAGCTTTAAAAGCAAGTTGTCCGTAACGGGATCGATAAAGAGGGTGGTTTGCTTCTACGGTAAAAATATTAGTTCTTCCACCCGCTTCTAATGCGTTGAGTTCTCTACCTAGCTTTTGTTCGGAATAAGTGTAAGAAAGACGTAAGGTTGTTCCGTAATAATTTAATGGAAAAATATAATTAGGGGCAATAAACCTTTGGTTTAGGTTAGAACTTGAACCTCGAATAGAAAATTGATCGCCAAGCGTTAGCAAGTTACCAACGGTAGCCGTCGCTCCCAGTCGGTTTCTTCCCGTAAAGCGCGAACCAAAGTTATCGCCGTCAATCCCATAAGAATAATTTTGAGATTCTTTGACTTCTAAAACTAGGTTCGAAGTGCCAGGCAGCTCTCCAGGTTTTAAAAGCGACCTTACGGTAACTCCCATCATATCGTTAAGTTCAAGCAGCGTTCTTTCTAAAGTTTGTTCCCTTATATTGTCTTTCTCGTTTACGCGAGCTAAGAATTTTTTTAATTCTTCGCTATCGACTTTTTTATTTCCAGTAATTTCAATTTTTCCAATTTTCCCTTCTGAAACTTGGAGCGTTACCGTTCCATCTTTAATTTTCTGGGCCGGTATATATGCGCGCGCTAAGAAGTAACCTTTAGAGCCATAATAAGAAGTAATTTCCTGAGCCATGAGCAGTAATAGCCCCATAGTCATTTGTCCGCCTTCGGTAAAGTTAGCCGCTTTCAAAAGGATTTCATCGTCAAAGACAGAGTTTCCTTTGATAATTAGTTTTTTAACGGCAAATGCAGGTCCTGCGGATGGGTCTACCACTTTACGACTGTCTGGGACGACTATTTCTGGCGTTTCTTGCTGGGGCGGCGGCTGAAATTTTGGTTGAGATTGTCTAAGGGATTTCTCGCCAAGACCAGATTCTGTCGAAGGAGGTAGAGGAGCTTGCGCCAGAAAATCTTCTGGAGAAAAAGGCTGGGTTACAATGATTTCAGGAATTTTTTGTTTTCTTGGGGCGCCAAACCTGGGGCGAGTTTTTCTTATAAGTTTTTCGCTTAATCCGATTTCCGTTGCAGGAGGTAACTTTTCGTCGTTTTCCAGTTGTTGCGCTATTGATGTTTCTGCAAACAGAAATATCAATAAAAACAAGATTAGTAAAATCTTTGGAAAAAGCATGGCCCTTTATCAAAAAAAGCGTGCACGTGAGCCAATAGACTTTTTTTTGAAAAAAATCTTTACGGCTTTTTAGGGAATTTAAAGAAGACATCTAAAAACTCAAATCAGTGAAGAGTGAATTTTTAAAAATTTTCTTTAAAAAAGACCTTCCAACCTAGGTTTCTTTTTGATGTCTGGAGAAATATGATTTGCCAAATATGAAAGTATCAATGATATTCTTGGTTTGTCCGATTCTTTGTTTTTTTGAATCTTTTTTATGATTAAGTTGACGGCGCGGCCCCCTTCTTCTGTCGCTCGAAAAACGAGATAATCTCCATTTTTTAATCGACCATTTAGAGTCGTTCGATCTTTTTCAAAACCTTTTTTAAAAAAGTAATTTCGTAATAAGGACGATCCTTGAATTATAGCTGTGTCCTTCGCTTTTGAAAAAAATGGAGCTCCCCAAATGATGTTGATCTGAACGAGCCGATTAGATTCGTGACCCAGGATATAAATTACTCTGGCTATTCCAGCTTCAGGCAATAGATCAGGGACGTCTACATTTAATGAAATGGTGGACTCAATTACATTCTTTTCGATATTTATTTGGTCAACAGAAATATTGAAGTCTTTTTTTATCGCATTTGTAATTTCATTTTGATTCATCCCAAATTTGGCAGACCTATAACCTTCAATAATAAAATCGCCAGAAGATCGCTGGATTTGAGTTTGCGCTTTTGGAGAGGAAGGTGATTTTGGCGGTTCCGGTTCTTTTTTTTGTTCCGCCTTTACTTCTTTTGGTTTAATAAGACTAACTAGGATTTTTCCTCTAGAGCGAATGTATTTGCTGGTTAGGCGAACCTCTTTTTTACCTCGTCGATCCGAAGAGTAACCTTTTTTCTGCCGATAAATCGTTTTGCCGTCTAAAAGAATTTGTTCGGGCTCGTTTCCTTTTTTCACTAAGGGAATACTACGAACGGCATCTAGTATGTTAGAGCTAACAGATTTTCCATCGGCTCCTAGCCCAACTTCGACGGCAAAATCGCTTATCGCATTAATTTCAGACTGCTTTTTCTTAGGGAGATTGTTTCGGAACTCAACTCCAGGTTTTGATTCTGAAAAAGCAGGTTGAATATTAAGTAAAAAAGGAACTCCGCTATATTCTAAAATCGCAAAGAATAAGAAAGCTCCAATCCATCTACCCATTCGTTTACCTAATACTGGCGGGGTTAAGAAATTTTTCTGGAAAAACGAAAGATAAGCTTTTTAAAACGAGCCTTCTTCAATTTTCATAACATCCGGACTATTAGGATCTTGGATATACGATAGTCTCAAAGAAAGTTCTGGTTTTTCTTCGTTATTAGAAGAATCGGCGTTTTCGTCCTTTTTTTGATTTTGAGGATTGTTCAAAAGCAGAACGACCATTCTGCCGCTACTATCGGTTCCTCGAAAAACCAAAACAGAGCCGTCGTTTAATTTAGCGTTTAACACTAGATTGTCTTTTCGGAAACCTTTGCGCGCAAAGTAATTACGCAGTAAGTTAGCGGCTGAAACGATTTGACCTGGATCGGGAGCTGGGTTTACAGGTTTACCCCATATTACGTTAACCTGGATTAGCTTTTTTGATTGATAACCTAAAATATAAACTACTCGCGCTACGCCGCCTTCTTCCATTAGCTTTGGAACAGTAACCGCTAAACTTGTGGTTTTTTCTAGGGCATTTTCTGATTTCTCAACTGAACTCGACGAAATATTAAAATCTTTATTAATCGCATTTTTTATTTCAGATTCAGTCATCCCAAACTTTGCCGATCTAAAACCGTCTACCGATGCCGGTTCTCCTCCTGATACAGAAGTGGTTGATTCCACAGCGGCAAACGCTGGATTCACAATCAAACAAATTGAAAAAAGTAAGGCACAAAGCCATGCGCTTTTTGTTTTATTCATTCAAAATTCCTCCTGCAATCCAGATATAAAAAGAGCGGATCTTGTGTCCGCCAAAAATTTTTGGAAAATTCAAAAAACCAAAAATATACAGTCCTCAAATTAACTTATATAAGAGAAACTATATATTAAAAGTAATAAAATCCAAAATGACTTAAATTAATCTTACCTATAATTAAGCTTATTTATTTGGTCGTTTATTTCTTTAAAGGGTTGAAATTTGGTCAATTATCTTAAAAATCCAAAATTTATTTTTTTTTTGTTTTTCCAAGGAGATTTTAGAAAAAATGGAATAGTTATATAAAGAAAGGGGTATTTCAAGATATTATTTTCAGGTTTTTGAAAAACTAATTTCTTTGTTCCCATTCTGTTATAGTTTTTTAGGCATGTGGCATTTGCTTAAGAATTTAAATAAATATTTTTTGAAAATATAAAGAGACTCTTCTAACCTCTTAAAAGATTAAGATAATATTTTATTTACAAATTTTATTGTAAAGCTGACTTAAATGAAGTGTTTTTTTGAGAATCGAATATATAGAGTATGAGTCGCGCCACGTTAATTTCATTAGGATTTTTGATATTTATTGCCGTTATTTCTTTTCAATCTATACTAGGGGCGGATCAATTTTCCTGCGAAGTCTGTATAGAATATAACGATCAAAAAATTTGTCAGAAGGCAGTGGGAGAAGATAAGGATAGAACCGTTAATCAGGCTATCATTACTGCCTGTGCAGGCGCAGGGGTGGACGGTTTTACTGAAGACGATTGTCAAAGTAAAAAACCCGTAAAACTTGAATGCTCCGCTAACCATTAAGAAAAGCGATTTTTGTTAACTCGAATAGAGTTTGTTTTTGGAGGTTTCATGAACCCGATTTATTTTGAGACACAGTTCAAAAAGGCGATTCCGATTTTAAAGGGATTTTGTTTCGCCATTTTAATTTTAGTTTGTTTTGGGTTTTCTTTTGGCGGAAGCGTGGTTGATAAATTATCGTACCCTGAAGATATCCGTGTAGAAGTTTTTGCCGAAGACTTGCCAAGAGCGCGTCATATGGCTTTCGACGATACTGGGGTTTTATTTTTAAGTCAGAGAAATGGAAAAGTAGTCGCTTTACCAGATAAAGACGGCGACGGTAAAGCTGATGAAGTCATTACAATTCTAGATAACCGAGAAACGCCTCATGGGTTGGCGTTTGTGAAATTAGATTCTGGGTATTACCTTTACGTTGGCGAGGAGCGGCAAGTTATTCGAATGAAACGCTTGGGCGATAAAATTTCATATGGCAAACCCGAAGTTGTGATTTCAGGAATTCCTGGCGGAGGTCATTCCACTCGAACGGTAAAAATTAAAGATGGAAAACTATATCTCTCGGTAGGATCTTCATGCAATGTTTGTATAGAATCGAATCGCATTCGCGCTGCTGTTAGTGTTTTTGATTTGAAAGGAAAAGGGGGAAAAATTTTTGCCGAAGGATTACGCAATACGGTAGGTATGGAATTTTCTCCATACTCTGGAGAACTCTGGGGAGTTAATAATGGCAGAGATATGTTGGGCGACAATTTTCCAAGAGAAGAGTTGAATATCATTCGCGAAGGAGTTCATTACGGTTGGCCGTTTTGTCATAATAATCGGGTTAAAGACCCTCGTTTTGGAAATCAATTAGATTGCGAAAAAACCCAACCTCCAGCGCATACTTTTACAGCGCATATGGCCCCTTTGGGATTAGCTTTTTACCAAAGCGGCAGTTTGCCCAAAAAATACGATAATAGCTTGTTTATCGCTTTTCATGGTTCGTGGAATCGTTCAGTTCCTGCTGGATATAAAGTTGTACGAGTTATTTTGAATGAAAAAGGAGAAATTCAATCTCACGAGGATTTTATTACCGGATGGTTACGCTCCGATGGCGGTAAAAATGGGAGGCCGGTCGATGCGGAACAATCGCCTAATGGGGATTTATATATTTCAGACGATTATGAAGGGGCGATCTATCGAGTAACAAAAAAGTAAAAATCTTTAGTTCAGGTTAAATTCAGTTATCTTTATCGTCGGGTTTATCGTTACCGACTAAAAAGTATAAAGCGACTAAAGTGACGGCGGCTACCGCCATTTTCAAATAAATTTCGTTGTAGTCCAAAGTTTAATAACTCCACAAAAGCTATTAAGAAGCTCTAACAATGATCGCCTAAACCGTCGACCAAGAATAATAAAGATTTTACTGGATTAAACATTCTATACCAATTAAAAATAAGAGAACCTCTAAAAATTATTTTTAGCTCGAGCGGGCTTTATGAATTAAGGGCTTGAGAGTTTCCGCACGTAAGGATATTGGGTTATTCAAGATGTCCATAAATAATCTTTATAAGTGAAATTCCATTAAATCTTCCGCTAGGAATAGTTCGCCGGAAAATTCCCGCTCACAAACCTCTCTGACCGATTCTAATTCGCAAGGGGGATAGAAATGAGTGAGGCATAGTTTTTCGCAACCAGACTCCCTGGCCATTTTTCCTGCAAGGGTCGGCGTTAAGTGTCCTCCAGATTTCATGTCGTCGGGAAACGAACACTCTAAAATTAGCAAACTAGCGTTTTTGCCGAGGTCGATCATATTTTCCGAATAATCGGTATCTCCAGAAATGGCTACCGATTTTCCCTCAGAGTCGATAAATCTATAGCCGCGGCTCATTTCTATGTGTTTTGTTTTTTGTGTTTGGATTTTAATTTTGTCTAATTCTTTAACCTCCTCGTCCATTTCTAAAATATCTATCTTATAGCTTGTAGGGGTAAGCCAATGTCCAAATGCGTTTGCGACTTTATGAAAAAACTCGCTAAACCCAGGTCCTCCAATTATAGTTAGGTCTTTAGTCCTTGGGTCTAAATGATACCGGGAAGAAAAAAGGAAAATTATTAAATCGCACATGTGATCGGGATGATTGTGCGTGAAAAAAATTCGATCAATATCGTGATAGGTTAACCCAAGGTTTAATAATTGACGTAAATTGCCATAACCAAGATCGATCAAATAATTGAATCCATCAGATTGAATTAACACGCCAGCCGAGTTTCTTTTTAGAGATGGGACTGCCGTTCCAGATCCCAAAATAGTTATTTTCATAAGCTTGGCCTTTGATAAAGAAAAATGTGTTATAAATGGAGGATTTTTAGGTTAAAATCTTGGCTTATATTTGCTGTTTGACTCTCCAATAGTTTCAAAAATTCCTTAAAATATTATGATCTTGGTAACAGGAGCCGCTGGTTTTATAGGCTATCACTTATGCAAAACCCTTATTGCCAGAGGCGAAAAGGTTTTTGGCATTGATAACTTAAACGATTATTACGAGGTTCAGCTTAAGAAAGACCGTTTAAGCCAAATTGAATCGGAGCCAGCCTTTAGTTTTGAAGAGATCGATGTATGCGATTATCCTAAGTTAATCGATCTATTTGCTACCCATAAATTCTCTCATGTTTGCCATCTTGCCGCTCAGGTTGGAGTTCGTTATTCGTTGGAGAATCCCTTTCCGTATCAAAAGTCAAATTTAGAAGGTTTTTTAAACATTTTAGAAGCTTGCCGTAAGTTTCCGCAGAAAAATCTAGTTTATGCTTCTTCTTCTTCGGTATATGGAGCCGATCCCAAAATTCCATTTTCAGAGGAAGAAAAATCGGATAGACCCATCTCCCTTTATGGAGCGACTAAAAAAGCTAACGAGTTAATGGCTCATTCATACAGTCATTTATATAATATTCCCATTACAGGTCTCCGGTTTTTTACTGTGTATGGTCCCTGGATGCGCCCCGATATGGCTCTTTTTAAATTTGCCAAAAAAATCCAAGCCGGAGAACCAATCGACGTTTATGGGAACGGCAAAATGAAAAGAAATTTTACTTATATTGACGACATCATACAAGGAGTCGTACTGGCGTTAGACAAATCTCAACCCTACGCAATTTATAATATTGGTAATGATAGAACCGAAATTCTTGAGGATTATATAAAAATCTTAGAAACTTGTTTAGAAAAGCCCGCCATCCGCAATTACCTGCCTCAACAACCAGGAGATATGACCGAAACCTGGGCAGATCTTAGTAGAATTCGGCAAGACTTGGGATATAAACCAACTACAAATATTGATGTTGGAATTAAGAAATTTGTAGAATGGTTTCAAGATTATTACCGAGACCATAATTAAATATATTTCAAATAGTTATTTAGGAAAAAAATACTATAAGCAACATTATAATCATTTGGTTGGTAGGTTAAAATTTGGTATAGTTTAATATATTGCGATATTCATAAGTTATTGGTAATTAGGCTCTAATTTTAGTTTGGGAGAGCTCATGTGAAAAATCGTCTTCATGTAATCGATCAAGAATTTGAGCTTGTTCGCACCGACTGGTTAGCCGAATCTACACCCCACTTGGTTTTTTCAAGCCCAGATCAAGCTCTCGATTTTCTTCGAAATGTTTATAGCGGCAATCCCAGCAACTCTGAAATTTTGCGAGCTGCATTATCCGAAGTTTCTCCAGTAGAATATGTGAATGCATTGGGGGATTCACATATTCTATTTCAACTAGCAGCCGAATTGACTAGCGGCCGTTGGAAAATAATATTGCCATGGTCTTATCCAAAACAGCCTCCAGTGGTTACTTCGTCAAGCTCTCCAACTCCAAATCAAGTAGAACAAGCGGCAAAAAGTTCTCCTCCTCCAAAACAAGAAGCAAAAGAATAAGAGACGGAAGAAGAAGGTATTTCTGAAGAAGAAGCGACCGCTCAAGCCGAAGCTTTAGAGGAAAGCGCTAAAGACGGCTCTCCAGTTTGTTCGCAATGTTCCCAAATGGAACCCGCCGCAGAACCCAAGAAAGAACCGGCGCCTGTTCAAGAAGAACCGGAAGACGAAGTTGCTGTAGCGCAAGCGGCAACCTTAGATAAAGCGGCTGAAGACGGAACTCCAGTTTGTTCAGAATGTTCTGGGATGGACGATAGCGTGTGATTAAAACAACCTAAAGTAAATCTATGCCAAAACTAAAATCAGAAACTATCATCAAGACAATTAAATCTCTGGTTGGAAACGACGAAAATAATAAAGTATATGCTGTTCTAGATGCCGCTCGAAAGAAGGATATTTACCATATCCTCGATCCAGATAAACATCGCGATGAGGCTTATATATTTGAGCAGATCCACCGTGAGAAATGGTTTCCAGAGTTACCGTGGTTTAAGGAATATAGTCGTTGCATTTATCCACTTAAAGGAAAAATTCCAAAAGTACTTTTAAAGGCCACACCTTATTTAGCGCGGATTGATTTAGACAGTTCCTTTTGTCGATGGTTGTTTAACGAGTGTTGGGGAGACAATTGCGGAATTTTTTTTATTTCCCAGGCTTCAGACGATCAATTATTTCACCATTTTAAAAAGTTACTCTTAGCGAAAAGCGAATCAGGAGAATCGCTTTACTTTCGCTATTACGACCCACGGGTTTTTCGGTCATTTATCCCGTCTTGTTCTACGGATCAATTGAACGTCTTTTTTGAACTCGTAGAGCGGTTTATTGTTGAGCACGATTTTGGGAAAACTGCAAAAAGCTATCAGATTTTCGAATCTAAATTGGAGGTTGTTCCCATAGAACTAAAACCCAAAAAATCTGCCTTGGTAGGATCTGATCGAAAGTGAATTCATGTTGGTCATTCGCGATGAGCAAATAGAAATCTTTGAAGAAATTTTAGGCTTTGAATATCGAATGATCCGACACCTACAGCAATATTTCTCCTTGCCCAGTGAAATGCTGGGAGAGGGACAAATACGGAAAATTATCCAGTATGGAGCGGCGCGCGCGGAAGATTATGGTTTTCCTGGTTCTCGTGAAAAATGCGTCTATATCAGTTCAATGATGTTGTTGGGCAGTGATTTTGACAGGGACATTCAACTGTCTTGGGCAGTGCAATATTTGAAAGACTGGACGATTAAAGATTCCTTCAAACGAAGCCAAAAATTCTACGACATTGTTCTGGCTTATTTGGAAAAAGTAGCTGGTCCAAAAAACGAACATTTCATAAGAGCGTTGGTAAAAATTCGCGACTTAAATATTCGGTCTTTGCCGGAATCGATCGCAAAGAATTTTGATTCGAGCATCTATAATCTGCTAACGGATATTTATCCGGAGAAAAGCAAAGATCAGGGAAAACAGGTTATGGATGAATTAATTCGACGCGGCCGCTTGTCGGCCCGTGAATATGGGTTAACGAGCTATAAAAACGTTTGCGTATATATTGGGATGATGTTCATATTGGGCAGTGGATTCGACGACGATTTTCAATTTCCTTGGGCTTATAAAGTTTTAAATGACAAATCTTTAGCGGATCAGGACGCCAAAGCCGAGCGGCTTTATAAATTAGCCATGAAACTATTAAACCGGACATTGGCGCGAACAAATTCTTGATCGAGGTGTAACCAATGGGCTGCTGCTGCGGCGATGACAATGGTCAGGCTGGTAATTTGAGGGTTGGTCCTGCGCCTCAAGGTCAGGCTCAGGGGAATTGTGGTCAAGCGCCCCCACCCCCACCGGTAAATCCAGTAAGAATTAGAGTTCAAGTTCCTCCAACTGACTCGGTCAGAGGGACGGATGTGACAAATTTTCCGGTACCCAATAATATTGCATTTGAAACTAATAGCGGAGCTCAAGATTTAGGCGCGAACCCTCCTTTGGTGGTAGTCCGCAATACTTCCGATTTGCTTGTAGAAATTGAAACCAACCCGGCCAATCAAGCCGATCGAATAAATTTAAATATTACGGCTGAGTCCGGTACATTGAATGCTGTTCCTGCATTCAATGTTGGAGCTGGAACCTTGGAGACTAATTCTTGCGGCCATTTCCAAGTATCAGCGACAAGCGCTGACGGGGCGACGGTCATTTATTTAAATCTGATTATTGTGGATGTGGTAGTTACTAATCCAGTTGTTAACACTTTTAATCAAGCTGTAATTTTTTCGGCAACAGCGCGAGAAGCTACTTGTAAACTTTACGATACCCGAATGGGACCTGCTCCGCAGTATGCCGATGTTGGGACTTTTTCTATTGAAGCCCAAGCTGATATTCAACTGGTAGTTGATGGAAACCCGGCTTTGGCTGCGTATTGCGATGGGATTCATATGGGGTGGACAAATAACCTTCACCGAACAAATGGCGGCGTAACTGTAGATGCAACCTATGACGGAGGGCGTAGAGTGGTAGAAAGGGTGCCAGTGCCTCAACCTGCATTGCGCAGAGGACAAACCATAGATAGCGCTGTAACCCCTATTGTCGATTTAGGGATACCCACGTTGGACCGTGGATTAAACAGGGCCGATAATGGTGGGGATACGGTTTTTTTAAACTGGAATCAAGAGGTTCCCAATACAGGCGACAGAAGAACTATTTCGAATAAAGATAAGCCAAACGTTACTTTTCCAATAAGACACCCTGCAAGCAATACCTCCTTTATTAGACGCGTTAGAGGAAGTATAGATTTTAAGCTTTTTCTGCTTGCTTATAGCAACGATGCGCCTTTCAGTTTTGTGGCCTTCGGGCATTTGGATTGGACACTTCAATATAACTGTGATTTCGCCCTTACGAGCTTTAATTATAGAATGGGCCAGTCAGCAGCAAATACAGGGCAACTGGGAGCTACCGATAATGGTTCTACCGTTAATGCTACAGTATTTCAAGGTATTCCGCATGGCCAAGAAGCAAGGGCCGCAGGATGTGAATTACGGCCTCCGGTATACCAGAATTTAGTATTGGATTATAATTGACCTTATTTTTAAAAATTAAAGTCCAATTGTCGGGGAGATTTGCCTCTCCCTAGGCAGGGAGAGGAATAATAGTTTTTTGGTTTTCTATGCGGCGAGTTGGGCTTTTGCGGTATCCATCAATTTTTTGAAGGATTCCTCGCTTTGAATAGCGATTTCGGAAAGCATTTTTCGGTTTAATTCGATATTTGCTTTTTTCAACCCATGAATGAATTGGCTGTAGGTCATTCCTTCCGCGCGAACGGCGGCGTTGATCCTAGCGATCCACAATCTTCTAAAGTCTCGTTTTTTGTTTCTTCTATCCCTGTAAGCGTAACTTAAAGCTTTTTCAACCGCTTCTCTTGCTTTTCGGTATAAATTCCCCCGGGATCCGCGAAAACCTTTGGCTAATTTTAAAATCTTTTTTCTTCTGTTACGGGCTACGGTCCCGTTTACCGCTCTTGGCATTACTAGTCTCCTTTATTCACGTTGCCCATTAAGGCAACAACACCTTTATGCGTTTGGCATCGCCTGGGGACATTACCTTTGACTTGCGCAAATTTCTTTTTCGCTTGGTGGTTTTAGTTGTCAAAATATGGCTTGTGAAAGCCGAATTTCGTTTAATTTTTCCCGAACCGGTTTTTTTAAACCGCTTTGCGGCTCCCCGATGGGTTTTCATTTTGGGCATTAACTTTTCTCCCTAAACTTCTAGATTAAAAAATTTATTATAAAAAGGTTATTTACCTTATGTTCCTTTTTTCTTTGCTTTTGGAGCCAGGATCATCACTAAAGTACGGCCTTCTTTTTTAGCGGCTTGTTCTACTGTCCCAAACTCTTCGCACGCTTCCGCTATTTTTTCTAAAAGCTTTTGTCCTTGTTCAGGATGAACAATTTCTCTGCCTTTAAAGAATATTAAGACTTTGGCTTTATCGCCATGTTCTAAAAATCGTTGAACGTGCTTTAATTTAAAATCAAAATCGTGAATATCGGTATTAGGCCGAAATTTAACTTCTTTTATGTGAACGACTTTTTGATTCTTTTTAGCTTCGTGGGCGCGTTTACTTTGCTTGTATTTAAATTTACCGTAATCCATAATCCGGCAAACCGGAGGATTTGCAGTTGGCGCTACTTCGACTAAATCTAAATCTCTTTCTTTTGCCATTGTTAACGCTTCGCGGGTTGGAAAAGTTCCTAAAGGCCCACCGTCGTCGCTAATAACGCTAACTTCTTTTACACGGATCATTTCGTTGACGCGTTGCTTTTTAATCGATCGTCCTCCTAAAAAAAATTAATAGCTACCGTTAGTCCAAAGCTTTTTCTGTTTCTGCTTTTTTAAGTTCGGAAATAAAGTCTTCTAAATCCATGATTCGAGTTTCTTTGGATTTTCTTTTTCTAACGGCAATTTTTCCAGCTTCAACTTCTTTTTCACCTAACACAATTGCGTAAGGAATTTTTGCTAGTTGAGCTTCCCTAATTTTGAACCCAATTTTTTCGTTTCGTAAATCTTTTTCGAATCGAAAATTTTCTTGGCTCAGCCTTTCAGCAATTTTTTCGACATATTCTACCTGATGATCGGTGATAGGTAAAATAATTACTTGCACTGGAGCCAACCAAATTGGAAAAGCTCCTGCAAAATGCTCGATTAAACAGCCAAAAAATCGTTCGATCGACCCCATTAAAGCGCGATGGATCATGATTGGGCGTGCTTTTTTCCCATCTTCACCAATATAATTAATATCGAACCTTTGAGGTAAGTTAAAATCGACCTGAACTGTGGAAACTTGCCAAAAACGATTAAGGCTGTCTTTGATTTTGATATCTATTTTAGGTCCGTAAAATACGCCTTCTCCAGGATCTTCTTCGTAATCCAGCTCAATTTTTTCTAATGCGCTTTTTAGAGCCCCTGTTGCTTGCTCCCAATCACCGTCGGAACCAACTGATTTTTCAGGCCTTGTGCTTAAATATACCTTAAATTCATTAAATCCAAATGAACGTAGTATAAACAAAATAAAATCAACTACTTTCAGGATTTCAGCTTCTAATTGATCGGGGCTACAGAAAAGATGAGCATCGTCTTGGGTGAACCCTCGAACTCTCAATAATCCATGTAAAACCCCAGAGCGTTCGTATCTATAAACAGTTCCTAATTCGGCCCATCTTAAAGGCAAATCTCGATAACTTCTTAACCCGGTTTTAAATATTTGCACATGAAACGGACAGTTCATTGGCTTTAGAACATATTCCTGGCCGTCTACGTCCATTCCGGAAAACATATTGTCTTTATAAAAGTCGGTATGGCCGCTAGTTTCCCATAGGTCAATTTTGGCGGCATGAGGACTTGCTACAAGCTCATAACCGTTTTTATAATGCTCTTTTTTCCAGAATTCCTCCATTATATAGCGAATTCTGGCGCCTTTTGGATGCCATAAGATTAAACCTGGGCCAACATCTTCGGAAACTGTATATAAATCCAACTCTTTGCCAAGTTTTCTATGGTCTCGTTTTTTAGCTTCTTCCAGACGGTTTAAATAATCTTTGAGTTCTTTTTTATTCCGCCAACAAGTTCCGTAAATCCTTTGTAATCCAGCATTTTTTTCGTCGCCACGCCAATATGCCGCTGAAGTATGTAGCAATTTTATGGATTTTAAGTAACCAGTCGATGGAACATGAGGGCCTTCGCAAAGGTCTGTAAAATCTCCCTGAGAGTATATGGAAACGATTTCCTCATCGATACTATCTAAAATTTCTTTTTTATAAGACTCGCCTTTTTCGCGAAAAAATTCGTAAGCTTCTTCTTTTGTTAGGTCTTTTCTGACAATTTCGTGGTTTCTTTTTGCAATTTCCTTCATTTTGTCCTCGATCTTTTTAAGATCTTCGGGGACAAAAGGAGTTTCTCGGTAAAAATCGTAAAAATAACCGTCCTGTATGGGCGGCCCGATGGTTAATTGAGTTTCAGGGAAGAGTTCTTTTACAGCTTGGGCGGTTAAATGGGCAGCGCTATGCCTTAAAGTTTCTAAATCGATATCTTCTATTTTAATTTTGTCGTTCATGAAAAACGGATCTTATTGCATATATGGTTATTGGATAAAGAGAAGCGAATCTTTTAGCTATTTATCCAGAATATAGCCAATCAAAAAAATGCTCAAAACATAGGCACGGGCGGTTTCGAACCGCCGACCCCTTGCATGTCAAGCAAGTACTCTACCCCTGAGCTACGCGCCTAAAATTTTGCAATGGTCCATTTTATTTCCAAAGGCTAATTTGTCAAGCAAAAAGGCCTATCCTGGGTTTTGTACTTTCAAAAATTTCAACAAGTTAACCAAGTTTTGGTTATTTAATTCGCTTTCTTGTGTTTATTTACTATTTCAACAACGGTGTTAATGACTCTATCGAGTTGGCTGTGTGTCATTTTTGGATAAAGCGGAAGAGTTAGAATCCTATTTGAGTAGTCCGTGGCAACCGGAAAATCTTCCGGTTTCAGGTTAAATGTTTTAGCGTAATAGGGTTGTAGATGCAAAGCTATAAAATGCACCGCAACTCCAATTCCTGAAGCTTGTAAAGCATTTAAGAATTCATCTCTAGTTATACTTAATTTGTCCAATCTTAGAGCTATAACGTAAATATGATAAGCCGATTCAGCGTAATCTTTTATTTCTAAGGTTTCAATCTCGTCAATATCTTTGAAGGCCTCGTCGTATTTTTGGCTATATTCTTTTCGAATTTTTAGGAATTTATTAGCCTTTTTTATTTGATGAATGCCCAAGGCGGCGTTAATATCGGCCATATTATACTTGAACCCTGGCGTTTCTAATTGCCAGTGAGCGTATCCATTATTACCGTAGCGCTTCCATGCGTCACGACTTAAACCGTGTAATCTAAAGACGCGGATTTTTTCGGCCAAGGCGTCGTCATTGACGGTGATCATTCCTCCTTCTCCCGTTGTTATGTTTTTGTTTGCATAAAAACTAAAAGAAGTGGTGTGTCCCAAATTGCCGACTTTTCGCCCTTTATATTTTGTTTCTAAAGCGTGTGCGGCGTCTTCAAAAATTATTAATCCTTTTTTTTCCGCTATTGCCTCAATCGAGTCCATATCGCAGGGATGTCCCGCATAATGCACTGGCATTATGGCTCTAGTTCGCGATGTTATTTTTTCTTCTATGCCGCTCGGGTTTATATTCAAAGTTCCTTTTTCTATATCTGAAAAAACAGGTTTGAAATTGTTCAAGACAATGACGTTTGCCGTTGCGGGAAAAGTCATTGGAGTGGTAATGATTTCATCTCCTGTTTCAAAGTTTTGCAAAGCTAACGATATGTTTAGACCGGCTGTGCAGGAGTTTAAAGCAATGGCATGTTTGCAGCCTATATAATCCCGAAACGCTTCTTCAAATCGTTGAGTTTTTGGACCTGTAGTCATCCAACCTGATTTGAGAGTATCTACAACTTCATTTATTTCATCGTCTTCTAGCCAGGATCTATGGAAGGGTAGGTCGATGCTCATTATCTATGCTGTTTCAAGTTAAAAGGAATATGACTTAGGAGTTCTAAGTACGTTGCTTTTTTAAATAATTGGTTTTACAAAAAGTTAAGTAACGAATGATCTGCGAGGTTTTTTTGTTTACTTCAAAAGATTATTTTTTTATTTGTGTTACCAAAGAACCAAAACCTAAATCAGGAGAATCAAACTCGCTAAACTTTGTACTTTCCCAGTCGCCTTTATTGTTTGGAATAAAGTGATAAAAAACGTTTCCGCTTAGGCTCGTAGTATTCCGCAAAAGAGTAATGTACCAACTACCATCAATTTTTTCCCAATAATCGTGCATTGTTAGGGAAACTGGAAATCTCAAAATTCCCCGTACTCTTCCCGGGTCCATTGTTTGGATGCCTTTATAAGTCATGACGCCTTGAGCGTACTTTCCATGATCGCTTATTAGCAACTTATCAAAACTGATCCTATCGATTTTGATGTATTTGTTCGAAGTCAATGGATAGTATCTGAAGGCTGGAAATCCTAAAATGTCCTTTTTATCTTGATGCGAGTTAATATGTTCCATTGAAGGAACGGTGTAACCGCCTGATATGTGCGCTCTGTTGTCTTTTCGATAATCGTGGGTTACTTTGCCGTCGAAATATTTAAATTCGGCAAGAGACACTTTTTTTCTAAACTCTGGATGTTGGTAGGAATATATTTTTTCCCAATTACTCTCCATTTTGTACTTTATGTAATTCTTTTGAATTTCGTATAGTTTCTTAACCTCTTGAATTCTATCTTGCCCAATATCTCCGTAAGCCATTTCTGGAAACGGGCTCAAAAAGTATAAGGTTAAAGTTAATAATCCTAATCGAAAAACCATGGCAATACTCTCCGAAATAAATCTTTAAAAAAAATACTACTTAATCAATATTATCGGCGTTAATTTTATAAATATTAAGTTGTGAAAGGATCGAAAAATCTGAGAAAAGAAAGCTTACAAATTATTTTGTATTTTGAATATAAGTTTCGCGGCAAAATGGTTTGTGAAAAATCGTCCTAAAACTTGAAAAAAAGAAATCGTATATTTAGTTTTCCACCTTTAATATACGTTCTATTATAACCTTTGCCATAAGTTGTTTTCAAAAAAAATCATAAAAAGTTGTAATTAAAAATTTTTAAAAAATAATTTAGCTAAAAAAACTAAAAAATCCTTTAACGCTTTTTTATGTAAATTGATTAAATGGTTTAGTGGATTTGTTTTTATTGTCCGAAAATTAAATTTAAAAATTCCTTTTATTCAAAGGCAACTCTAGTAGAGGATAGGAAATAGAACCGTTTGATCGAGTTGGAAACCTTATTTTACGGTGTTAAGCTTATTTGATAATATGCGGTTAGTAAAAACAAAAAGCATGGTTACCACGGTTTATCAAACTTGAATGGATAGTGAGCGGTCGATAATTGTCATGGCGGAACCTTTGAATCGAGACGATGAGTTAGGAGCATTCCGAACTTTTGCAAAAAAAAGGCTTTCTTTGAGTCTTTTATTTATTTTGCCTGCGGTTATAGCTTTATTTGCTTTTAGTTCTGGTTTTGTGGCTTTGGATATTTTGGATTACTTTTTTTTAGAAAAAAATAAGCCCTTTGTTCCATTAGAATGGGAGTTTGTAACGAAAATTCTTGGTTTGATAAAGCTGGAGGTGATTCTATTTACGGTTCTTGGTATTGGAGCCGGAATTGGCGTCGCTTATGGAATTTTGAAGCCAATGAATAGAATTATGGAAAGCGCCAAACAGATAGCGAAGGGAGATTTTAAAGCTCATTTGAATGTGGAAGATTTAGGAGAGTTCCAACCATTGGGCCAAGAGATAAACCGCATGGTTTCGTCGGTTAATCAATATATGGTCGATAGTATGACGGGTTCATGGATTATGATGGACCCACTGGGAAAAATACTTTCTTTGAATACTGGGGCCATGTCTCTTTTGGGTGGAAACTTGGACGAATTTATTGGATTACCGGTTAATAAGTTAATAGAGAGATCAATTTTTATTGGAAAATTAGGGGAACTGGTAAAAAACACCGTGGAAAACGGGCAAATCTATTCAGGTGAAGAGGTAATTGTCCCGGATTTGAACCAAAAAGAAAGTCGATTTTCTCTTTCCACAAAAGTTTTTAAAGGTGAAGAAAATGAAACGACCGGGATTGTTTTAGCTATTAGGGATTTAACACGTGAGAAAGAAGTTCAAGAACATATCCAAAGAACGGGAGAATTAGCCTCTTTAGGCGGAATGGCGGCGGGATTGGCTCATGAAATACGGAACCCTTTAGGGACTATTAAGGGATTGACCCAACTATTAGAAGAAGAAGCAAATGAAGACGCAAAAAGTAAAAAATATGTAAAAACTATTATTAAAGAAGTTGATCGTTTGAATAGAGTTGTTACCGACTTATTGCAATTTGCTCAACCTGCTTCGAAAGAGTTTTTATTTTATGACGTGAATGCGCTATTAGAAAACGCTTTAGAGCTTTGTAGAATCGATCTCGAAAGGAAAAAAGCTAAAATATCTAAAGAATTCGGAAGTTATCTTCCAAGCGTTTGGGCTGATGAGAGAAAACTTATTCAAGTTTTTTTAAATTTGCTTTTAAACGCCGGCGAAGCGTTGGACGATGCCAAGGAATTAAAAATAATTACCTATTTTGACCCTAAGGGATTTTTAACATCGACTGGAGAAAGCTCTGGGGCTATTAAAATCAAGATCATGAACACGGGTCCTGAAATTGACCCTGGAATTCGCTCAAGGATTTTTGATCCGTTTTTTACTACCCGAACAGAGGGTACTGGGTTGGGATTGGCCATAGTTTCCCAAATTATTGCTTCACATAAAGGAACAATTTCAGCGGAAAGAGAAGGTCTATATACGGTATTTTTGATAACCTTACCGAGTCAAAAAGAATCTGACGCTAGCGAATTGTCTGAACAACAAGTTAAAAACCGGAAACCAGAAAGGGAGACTCATGAGTTCGCCTAAAATTTTAATTGTCGACGATGAAGAAGGTATTCGGTTTTTTTTATCGGAAGCAATATCTCGCGAGGGATATATTCCTGAAACGGCTTCAACTGGAGAAGAAGCTTTAAAAAAAGTAGAAGATGAATTTTTTGATTTAGTAATTACCGATTACAACATGCCTGGAATGAATGGTATCCAAGCGTTTTCAAAAATGAGAGATATTCATCCTCATATCGTTGGAATTTTGATCACGGCTTATGGAGATAAGTCTTTAGCGATGGAGGCCATGAATCTTGGCATGTTCGACTATTTTACAAAACCGGTGGATATCAAAGAAGTTCGTGTTGTTATTAGGCGAGCTATAGAAAGGAGTATGTTACAAAAAGAAGTTGTTACTTTACGTTCCACTTTAGAAAAAAACTATCCTTCTAATGAAATTTTAGGAGTTTCTACCGCTACTCGTGAAGTTGTTGAAAGAATTCATAGGGTCGCCGATAGCGACGTTTCCGCTTTAATATTAGGGGAAAGCGGTACAGGTAAAGAATTAGTGGCCCAAGCTCTCCATTATAATAGTTCTCGAAAACATAGACCCTTTGTAAAAATTAATTGTACTGCTGTTCCGCATGATCTTTTAGAAGCTGAGTTTTTTGGATTTGAAAAAGGAGCTTTTACGGGAGCCATCAAACGAAAAATTGGCAAATTTGAGCAAGCTAACGAGGGGACTTTGTTTCTTGATGAAATTGGCGATATGCCTATGTCAACCCAAGCAAAAATTTTGAGGGTTATTCAAGAAAACGAGCTGCAGAGAGTTGGAGGAGAAAATACTATTAAAATTGATATTCGTTTAGTGGCCGCAACTAATAAGGATTTAAAAAAGGCGATTGCTGAAGGAGAGTTTCGCGAAGATTTATTCTATCGTTTGAATGTCGTAGCGATTAACTTACCGCCTTTAAGACAACGAAAAGAAGATATCCCAATATTATCTAATCATTTTTTAGAAGTTTATAACCAGAAATTTAAAAAAAATATTCAAAGTATTACTCCAGAAGGTATTGAAATATTAACTAATTATTCATGGCCTGGGAATATTCGCGAACTTGAAAACGTAATGCAGAGGGGCATAATTTTGGCTTATGGGCCTGCATTAGGCAAAAAAGATTTGTTAGATGTTTATCCGTCATTAAGCGACGGAGTTGAATCTTCCAGCCCTGTGGGAGCCAGTCTTTCCGACAAAGTTGGTATGACAGTTGAGTCCACAGAAAAAAAATTAATACTTGAAGCATTAAAAGAAGAAAACTGGAAACGCCAGGAAACAGCTAAAATATTAAATATTAGTCGCAAAAGTTTGCATAACAAAATGAAAAAATACGGCATTGTAGAGTAAATATTACAGTAATTTAACAACATTTTTTGGTTCTATGCATGTACAATTATTAAATACACAACTTGGAATTAATTAAGAAAAATGGCCGTTTTTGAATACAAAGCAAGAGATAGAATGGGGCAAATGGTAACCGGTACCATGAGCGCAAATACCGCAGATGCCGTTAGCCAAGAACTATCAAAAATGGGTCATTTTCCTGTAAAAATAAAAGAAGAAGGTGGCGGAACTGGAGAAAATGCAAATAAAAGTGGAGGAAAAAAGAAAGGGTTTCTCTCTAGTTTTCAGAAGGTGACCACAGAAGATTTGGTCCTTTTCACGCGCCAAATGTCTACTCTTTTTAATGCTGGTATTCCCTTATTACAAATTCTTTCAGCTCTCTCAGATCAAGTAACTAATTCTCGTTTTAAAGATGTGCTCTTGCAAATGCGAAGAGAAATTGAAGATGGCCTTTCTCTTTCCGAAGCTATGCAAAAGCATGAAGATGTTTTTCCCGAATTATTTGTAGCAATGATACAAGCGGGTGAGGCTGGCGGCGTGATGGATGATATTTTAGGCCGGTTAGCCGATTTGATCGAAAAACAAGCGGAAAATGAAGCGAAAATTAGGGCTGCAATGCGTTATCCAAAGATGGTCGTTGGGGCTATGGCTGTTGCTATCGGTATTTTGATGTGGAAAGTAGTGCCTATTTTCGTTTCTATGTTTGAAAAAGCGAAAATCGAGCTTCCTTGGGCTACAAAATTGTTAATTGCAGCTAATAATGCGGCACACGATTATTGGCATTTTGTCATTGGCGGATTTGTTCTTTTGTACGTATTGTTTAATAAATATACTAAAACGGAAAAAGGTAAATACCAATGGCATTATATTTGCTTAAAGTTTCCAATAATGGGTAACGTCTTGCTGAAATCAAATATGTCGAAGTTCTCCAGAATATTAGGAACTTTGCAAGCAGGCGGTGTTCCTATTTTAGATATTTTATCCGTTTCTGCTCGTGTAGTTGATAATGTGGTTTTATCAAAAATTATTTCTGACTTGAGAAAAAGCGTTCAGGAAGGTTTAGGGCTTGCCGCTCCATTAAGCAAGAGTGGATTTGTTCCTCCGCTTGTAATTCAGATGATTGCCGCTGGAGAAGAATCTGGTGCCCTAGACGATATGATGATGAAAGTAGCGGATTACTATGATGAAGAAGTTGATCAGGCGGTAAAAAACTTATCTTCCATGATAGAACCTATTTTGCTGGTTTTTATGGGCGGGTTAGTTTTATTCCTCGCTTTGGCTATTTTTATGCCGATGTGGGATATGTCCAAAATGGCCAAAAAATAAAAAATAGGATTAATTAAATAAATGCTTTTTAGTTTATCTCAAATGAAAAAATCTAAATTTTTGCAAATTGATAAAGTAAAGCAGGAGTCTGGTTTTACTTTAATTGAATTGATTACAGTTATAGTCATGGTTGGAATTCTTTCTTCTATGGCCCTGCAAAAAATGATGTCTGTGCAAGAGGACGCTGAAATAGTGGCGGAAGACGCAACGATTGAAGTTATGCGCGCCAATTTGATAGGTAATTTCGGCGATGATCTTTTAAAAGGCGATTTTGCGGCTTATCCAATAAATCCCTTTCAGAGTTTAACTAAAGTGCCAGAAGGCTACAATAGAAGAAGAAGTACCGCTCCCAATGGCGAAGAAGACGACGATCGTTTATGGGTATTTGTACAAGGTCAAACTGGAGCCGGATTAACTGCGGAGCAAGCTGGAACTACTTTGGTAAACTTTGTTCCTTCAGGTTTTATTTTTCATCAGCGGAGAGACCATACTGTTGTTAAATGGGGTTATGATTCTTCGCAAGGCGTTATTAGCGCTAAAGTTATTGTGAACAAAAGCGAACTTAAAGAAGCTTTACAAGCCGAGCAGATTGAACAAGGGGAAGAGACGGAAGACGATCTTCTACTTCAGCGTAGGCGTTTAGGAAACTTAAATGCCGATCAAGAGCAGAGCAACCGAACCAACAGGAACCGTAATTAATAATTTTATTAAAAGCCCTCATATTCTATAAAACCTGGAGCTCCTATACATGGACATAATTTACGATATACTTTTGATCGGGTTTAAAATTTTTGCGGTTTTACTTACCTTTGTTTCTCTAATAATGGGCGCCCTTATCTTGTTCAAGCCTTCCTCGGCGGCCAGTGTAAATCATTTTTTTAATAGATGGTTTAAAACTGAAGGTATTTCAAAGTCAATGGAGAAGGAAATATCTACAGCGGATATTTTTATTAAATATCGATTTGTGCTTGGTATTCCATTATTCATCGGAGCGATGTATACCATTTATTATTTGATTTCTTTATTCGATCAATCAAGATTTATATCTATGGTAGTGAAGCCGTCTACAGAAACAAAGGAACTTTTTATTGTCATTCTAATGGATGTTACCCGGTGGTTTTTTGTGATTTGGTGTCTAATTGGAGCTTTTTTATGCCTGCTTATGACCTTTGCCCCTGATAAATTCAAAGATGTCACCAAGGGACTGGACGCTTTCTTCTCAACTGAAAAAGTTGAGAGTTTAATCGATACTCCGCACGACTCTATTGATAACTGGGTCTTAAGGAATCATATTATTGTAGGATTCCTTTTACTTATGGGTTCGGCCTTTTTGTTTGCGATTTCTCTCAACTATTTTTTTAAATAGTATTACCTCATTAAAGATTCTTTCCTTTTAAATTTTTAATGCTAGAAAAAGAATTCGGATTTCAGCTTTGATTAAATAGCTTCCTATTTTCTTTGGATAATTTCCCTTTTTAGGGTAATAGACGTTACCCAGTGGGAACCCATTTACCCATTTTTATTCCAGTATTTGGTAGTTTGTAGTTATATTCTCAAAAATTGATTTGGCCTTTATATAAAAAAAGCTTAATTTTAAATTGTATGCAATATAATTTAGATGATATTTTTACTATTATGATAGATCAAAATTATAGACTAGGAATTATTTAATGCTGACAATAATACAAGCTATTCTATTAGTATATGTTACTAATATAGGTATTAATGATGGTTTATATAGAGCAAGGTTAAAAAAGTATGAATCATAGACTTAAAAATCAAAGATGTTATTTAGCTGGTGCTATAGATAGAGTAGACGATAGAGGTGTTGGTTGGAGAGAAAATATTACAC
>JAYOZP010000003.1:0-8239 GCA_038154245.1 Nitrospinales bacterium
CCTTTTCTTTCTACGTCGAAGATAAAAAAGCATTAGACCAAGACGCTATCGACCCATACCAAAGTATGCAAAACTTTTATTACCAAAACCGACAAAAGAAGATTAAAGAGTAGTCACACCTCTCGATAAGACCGCCTCATTTGCTAGCTTCACACGCTAAATAAAAGCTCGACCACGACATGGGAATTAAACTTGAACAGGCAATTCCATTTGGGAGATCGCTCGAAGAATATAAAATGATGTTCGATCTGTCAGAGATGGAACTCAGCAACAATATTGTTAGCATTGCAGACGGTCCGGCAAGTTTTAATTCAGAGATGTGGGATATCGGCAAGACGGTAACTTCTATCGATCCCATTTATATTTTCAGCGCGCAGGAAATCAAAAATCAGTTTTATAAAGCCGTCGACGATGTCGTCAAACAGGTAAAGGATTCTCCAGAAGATTGGGTTTGGAACTATCACAAGTCGCCAGACGATCTCAAAAAACGTAGAATAAGCGTTATAAAAAAATTTTTGAACGATTATGAAATCGGCAAATCGACTAAAAGATATATTGTAGGAGAATTACCTAGACTCGACACAGAAAGCGACACTTTCGATATTGCTTTAATTGCTCACTTCCTATTTTTATATTCAGAACAATATAGTTACGAATTTCACAAAGAATCGATTTACGAAGCTTTAAGAGTAGCAAAAGAAGTAAGAATTTTTCCTTTACTGACTCTAGCGTGTAAAAAATCCATTTACGTCGACCCTTTGGTAAAAGAACTCGCCGCAGATGGATTCGACGTTTCCATAAAAAAAGTTGGTTATGAACTTCAAAGAAACGGCAACGAAATGTTGACGATAAAGAGATAATCTACCGACCCTTTTAAATATGTTTTGGCTATTAGGATAAAAAAGTATGAAAATAAATTTGGCAAACTCCAAAGATATACTGCAACTCGCAGAGTTATTTGATCAATACCGCATGTTTTACGGACAAGCTTCTGATTTTGATGGAGCGTCAGCCTTTATTAAACAGCGAATAGAAAACCAAGATTCCGTTATCTTCACAGCTAAAGATAACGAAATTATGAGCGGCTTTACCCAACTTTATCCAAGCTTCTCGTCTGTCTCAATGAAACCAATTTGGATATTAAACGATTTATTCGTTCTTGAATCTTATAGAAGAAAAAACGTGGCAAAACAATTGATGGAAGCGGCAAAGGACTACGCCTGTAAAACAAAAGCCGTTCGGATATCCCTAGCGACTCAGTTCTCTAATACACCCGCTCAAAAACTCTACGAAAAAATGAGGTATGTAAGAGAAGAAACCTTTTATCATTATGATTTATCTATTCAGGGTGAATGACTCAAAACGAACTGAAATACAAAATATTATTGAAAGAAAAAAAATAAATTTTTAAGCAAATGTTGACTTAATTGGTCAGCCAAAGACATCAGTTTCATAATCAAATTCCGAAGATCTTCGTAATTATTTATTGTCCAATCCAAAAAGAAACATTAACATCACAAATTTTTTTCCAACCAAATTAACTTGGTTAACAGCTATAGATATTAGAGCGCTTTAATTTATAATCTGCGAGTCAAACTATAGAACTAAAATAAAAATAATTTAATCGAAATCTTTAATTTTCATATACCAAAAAATTTGTTACACTATATCAAAATAGCAAGTCGAAGTTGTTCCTATTTGGAAATGGCAACAGAAACTCTAATATCAAGAATTCCAAACCAAAGGTTTCGAAAAAATGTTTTCATTAAAAAAAATAAAATTAATCATCGCCCTATTAATGATTTCGTTTTTTTCCTGGACTTGCGTCACTGAAGAATTACCCTTCAGAACAGACCCATGGGATTTTGATTTTGAAGAAATATGGCCCTATTTAGTGAGATCTGCCGCTGTGTATGAAAGCAACGAATACATTCAACGCCATTTTGGAAAAGACGTTTTCATCATCGATCCCCCTAAGATAGAAGTAAAAGCGTTTGTCGAAACTAATTTAGAGAAGAAACTTCAATGGATTGCGGTTCAGGGAACAGCTAACTTAAAAAACATTAAGGAAGATATCGAGTTTACAAAAGTGAAAGATCCAATACTTGGCGTTTATTTGCATCGAGGTTTTCAAAAAACGGCTATGGAAACCTACAAGCTCATCAAGCCCAATTTAAAAAAGGATTTCTCCTTCAGAGTCACAGGGCATAGTTTAGGCGCAGCAATTGCCGTTATTATAGAAGGGTATCTACATTACGATGGCTATCGCATAGAAAAAGCTATCACTTTTGGACAACCTAAGGTCACAAATAAAGAAGGAATGGAAAAACTAAATTTCTTGCCGTTATTAAGAGTTATCAATCACGAAGATCCCGTGCCATTGCTTGCGCCAGTAACAGTGATAAGCGCCCTTAATGGTATTTATCGGCATTTTGGGCCGGAACTTATTTTAGAAAATCCACCTAAATTTGTTTTTCTAAAAAAGCATGCCGCCGACCGCTTTTCCGTCACAAGTTTTTGGGAAAATCTGGGGGATATAAACGTCGAGGATCATCACATCGCACAGTACTGCAAATATGTTCACGATTTTATTTTTTATCCGAAAACAAATAATTCCTCCTCAGATGCGAAACAGCCGGTTTTAAATAAGTACAATTTATTCTCTTGCATTATAAATGAAGATTAAGGGTTGATGCCCACTCACTTTCCAATGCAGAAGTCGTTAAATATTTGATCAAGGAGGTCTTCTTGGAAGGTTTTGCCGAGGATTAGTCCTAAACTATTTAGGGCGGAGTTTATATCGACCGCTATAAACTCCTCAGATAGATTATTCGATAGCGTGTCGCAAACTATTTTTAGCGATTCAAATGCCCGGCGTAATTGGTCTCGATGTCGTTCTCGTACTATGACGCTGGACTCGCCAGCTACCGCTTTATCGCTCACTACTTTTTTATATATTTCGTCAAACAACTCTTTAATCCCAGATTGATCTTTAGCGGACACGTTTAATATAGGAGATTTCGAAAATTCTTCTGAGAATTGATCCGCATCCAATCTATTTTCTAAATCCGACTTATTAATTAAAGTAATTTTGGGTAACGCTCCGATCTCCTTCATCACCAAATCGTCGTTATCGTCTAAAGAACTGGAACCGTCAAAGACGACTAAAACTAAATCTGCATTTTCCAATATCTCACGAGCGCGTCTTATTCCTTCTTGTTCAATAGAATCGGGATTAGATCTAAAACCCGCCGTATCGATAATGCTGGCGTGAATATCTTTAATCCTAATGCGTTCTTCAAGAGAGTCGCGCGTGGTGCCTGGAATTGGAGTGACGATGGCGCGATCCTCTTTTAATATAGTATTAAGTAAACTCGATTTTCCAACGTTAGGTTTTCCCGCTAAAGCGATCTTTGCGCCTTCTCTAAATATCTTTCCTTGATCAAATGATCGAATTAAACTATCTAGCTTTTCGCACACGCCTTGAACTTTGTCGATCAGCCGTTTTCTCGCTTCAAACTCTAATCCTTCTTCTGGAAAATCAATCGCGGTTTCTACTTGCGACAGCACTTCAAGCAGTTCTTGGTAAATTTCGTTAACGCTCTGCGACAGGTTGCCGCGTAGTTGACTTAACGCTATTTGAAGGGATTTTTCCGAACATGCATGAATGAGGTCGGACACCGCCTCCGCTTGCGACAAATCTAATCGACCATTTAAAAAAGCGCGCTTTGTAAATTCGCCAGGTTCGGCCAAACGGGCTCCATGACAAATAGCTAATTGCAAAATCCGCGACGTCACATATACGCCTCCATGCGAAGAAATTTCGATTATATCTTCAGCCGTAAAACTTTTTGGCGCTTTAAACCAACTAACCAAAACTTCGTCTATATCGACCTTCTTATCCGAATCAAAAATCCTTCCAAAATAGGCTGTCCTTGGTTTCCAAAGATCGGGACTGACCAAAGATCGAAATAATTTACCTACAATCTCTTTTGATCGGGGACCGCTTAATCGCACTATGGCAACGCCCCCCTCTCCAGGAGGAGTGGCAATGGCGGCTATTGTTTCGTTAATTTTGCTCATTGGTTACCATCGTATCAATAAAAACGAATATGGCGAGATTTTAAAAAGGAAAAATTCGACCTAGATTCTTCGTCGCCATTACATGGTTCCTCAAGAATGACGTCGAGTTTAACTTTTGCTCTAAGACAAAAATTTTTCTTTCGAATAGCCCTAAAAATCAGTTCTTTAATCAGTGGCTACACAAACCAAATCAAACGTTCTAAAGGCTATGTTTATGAAGCGAACTTTTTTAGAGGATTCCTCGAATCAATCGTCTTTCGCAACTTTGTAAATATAATACTGTTGGGCGATAGTTAAAAGATTATTTATCGTCCAATAAATTACTAGACCGGCGGGAAATGTAACAAATAAGAAGGTAAACACTATTGGCAACATCAACATTATTTTTTGTTGAACCGGGTCGCCAACAGACGGGGTCATTTTTTGTTGTAGAAACATGGTCACGCCCATTAAAACCGGAGTGACATAATAAGGGTCCGCTACCGAAAGATCAGTTATCCATCCCATGAACGGAGCTCCACGTAGTTCTATGGAGAAAAACAAAGCGTGATAGAGAGAAATAAAAACCGGGATTTGTAAAAGCATCGGCAAACATCCTCCTAATGGATTCACCTGATGCTTTTTGTAAAGCTCGATCATTTCCTCGTTCATCTTTTGACGATCGTCTTTGTGTCGCTCTTGAATTACTTTGACGTAAGGCTGGATTTTTTGCAGACCTTTCATCGATTTAAAACTTTTATGCGTAAGCGGAAAAAATAGGATCTTGATGACTATCGTCAAAAAGATAATGGCCCAACCGTAATTCCCAAAAACATTGTAGAAAAAGGCAAGAACGCTTAATAGTGGTTTGACTAAAAACGCAAACTTGTTGCCTAACCAGCCATAATCCATAAGTCTATTCAACTTATGACCAGCTTCCTCTAACAGAAAAACTTCTTTAGTCCCTACATATAACAAAATCGAGGAAGAAGCCGCCGACTTAACGGTCTGTAAGGAAAGTCCCACATACATCTGATCGTCAATTTTATGCGTCTCGGCAAAATCAACGCCTTTATCTGGAACTAAGGCTGCAGCGAAATATTTATTTTGAAAAGCGGTCCATTCCAAAGTCCCTTTATGCTCTAAGACCCCAGAAACGTCTTCTTTCTTAGTCTCTAAACGTTCGTTATTTATAAACGTGGTCGCGCCCGCAAAAACGAAATAATCGGTGTGAGAAGCTAACTCTCCGCCTAATCCTGGTCCCCATAAAATGGTATATGTTAAGTTCTTAGATGAAGACGAAACTTCAGTATCAATCTGAACCAAAAATTTATTGTGATTAAAAGTTAGTTTTTTCGTAACTTCTAATCCTGATTGATGCTTGAGCGTTAATGTTAGGGTGGCGGATTTTAGAGATTCGCTTAATTCGATTGAGTCTGCCGAAGCGTCGTAAAAAGCGTTCTGCATAATTTCGTTAACGGAATCGTCGTTAGAGATCAGAGTTAGAGGCAATTTAGCGCCATCGACTTGATTCACTACATTGATAGGTTCGCCTTCAAAATTATATTTTTTCATCAAAACTTGTTCGATGACGCCGCCGCGATTAGAAAAAACATACTTAGTTAACCCGGTATCTACCGTGATCTTCTTTTCTTCTCCCGCAAATGTCATAGCAGGCTTAGATTCTTGTACCTTCTCCTCGGAAACCTTCTCTGGTTTTGAATCGGTTTTTTCAGGCAGAGTCGAATTGGCTGGAGCCTTTTTTGATTTTTTTACGCCAGGTTGCTTTTTAGCAATTTCACTTTGCCTCTGATTCTTGTTGGGTGGCTCTTCAATCAAAGACAAGAAGAATCCCCAAAAAACAAAAAAGGCAAACGAAAGCACAAAGGCGAGTAAAGCCCTATTTTCCAATTCTAGCCTCCAAAATAATTACTTAACAGGGTCATGTCCGCCCTCACAATAAGGGTGACATCGTGACAATCTATAAAAAATGCGGAACAAAGACCGAAACAAACCGTAACGGTCAATCGTCTGGACAGCATATTCCGAACAACTTGGATAAAACCGGCAGGATGGCATAAACAAGGGAGAAACGTATGATTGATAAATCCGTAAAATTCTAATAGCGCTTCGATTAAGCATCGTTTTGATTAAATGAGTCAACTTCCACAATAACGAACTCGGCTCAAACAAATTTTTTAGGAATTAGGCTTGTAAGATACGCGAAATTTTATTTTCCAGAATGGAAAAAGGCAGATCGACTGCTCCTTTGCCGGAAATGACGACAATATCTAGCGCGGGTTTAAATTTTGATTTATTCAAACGAAAAACTTCTCGGATTTTCCTTTTAGCTCGATTCCGGGCCGGGGCGTTTCCAATTTTCTTTGACGCGATTATTCCTAATCGCCTCCAACCAAATTGATTGCTAATCCAAAAAACGGTACAAACAGAATTAATTCGTTTTTTTTCGCCTTGGTTCAGAACATTTTGAAATTCGCTTCTCTTCAACAATCTTTCTTTTTTTCTGAACCGAAAATCGGACATTTTCTTATAAAGCTAATCGTTTTCGACCTTTACGCCTTCTACGCGCTAAAACTTTACGACCGCCTGTCGTTGCCCTTCTAGCGCGAAATCCGTGAGCTCTTTTTCTTTTTAAATTTTTAGGTTGAAACGTTCTCTTCATTTTTTACCCATACCTCTTTTAAACAAAACTATTGAAAAAGCTTGTAAAACAAATGCTTTTAGTTGCGAAATGAATTTTTGATTATTTCATTGAGTATTTTTAAAGTCAAGTACGAAGTTACCCCTGCAACCTTTGGATTTCATTAGCAAACTAGCGCTCATTACATTTACAACCTTCAATATGATTGATATCATGTTTCTAATTGAGCAAAATACTATTTTTATCAAGAATTAACAGTTATGACTGGATTAGAAAAATTAATTAAGGGATTTTACGTAACTTTGGCCCTGATTCTATTATGCGCCTCAACTTTTGCCGAGCCGACTAGCGAGCCCCTTGAACCCCCAGTTTCTGACACACAACAGTCAGAAAAAAAAGATCAAGCTGAAAAACTCCATTCCACGGACAAAACCAGTCAACAAAGTGAAAATAACGAATATATTCCAAAACCAACTCGTAGACAATCAGGTTTTATTGTCAAAGATATAGCTAAATCAGGTTTCATCCTAAAAAGTTTCAAACCAGATACTATGTTGGGGAATGGAGAAATTGTATACGTGGACAAAGGCGAGTTAGAAGAATTAAAAATTGGTCAAAGATTTACTCTCTTTTCCGCTAAGAGAAAGATTTTTCGTCCAAAGATAGTAAACGAAGAAATTTTAGATCTTGAACTTGACTCTTTTGATAGAACAACAGACTCCTATTATATGGCGGCTAACGACCCAGAAGTAACTTTTACTAAACCAATAAAGAAAATGTTTAAGTTCGAAGAAAAGATTGTGGGGGTTTTAGTAAAAAAGTTGGGAACAATTGAAATCTTGGGAAAAAACCAGTTTGCATATAAAGCCATTATATTAGAATCTTTTGCCCCAATAAAATCTGGAGATAGATTTGTTCCCAGGGAAGATCAAGATTTTGCAAAAACCAGGAAAAAGGAAATTGATTTCGCAAACTTTGAAAGCGTCATCATGGCCTTCAGTAAAGTCGGAACCCTCGCCAGTAAAAACGATATTATTATGATTGATAAAGGGAGCGAAGATGGTCTAATCACAGGCGATCGATTAGAAATTTTTGTCAAACCTAAAAAAATAGAAAGCGGAGGATTAAAATTCTGGCAAGATATAGAATTGGATATGCCTACAGAAACCATTGGTCAAATCCAAATTCTTTCAACCAGAAAAACAACATCTACTGCAATTATTTTGTTTAACAAACGAGAAGTTTTGCGAGGTCAAAGGGTAAGATTTCCTAAGATTGCGTCTAATAAATCTACCTCGCCACCAGAAGAGGAATCAAGGGATTTAGCAAAACCATAGTTTTAAAAACTTTACCAAGCTCGACTTTTTTATAGAGAGGCAAAAATTGAACGATCATAACCACGTCGAAATAATGGAACAGTTTCCTTTTTTTGAAATTTTTTCAAAAGAGGAGAAAGAAACAATAGCCGCTTGTTCAAGCAACATAATTAAATTTCAAAATGGCGACCGCATCATC
>JAYOZP010000003.1:8249-12992 GCA_038154245.1 Nitrospinales bacterium
ACCATTCCATATTCATAATACTTTCTGGCAACGCTAGAGTAACCCAAGACCAAGCTCCAAATTCAGCTATTAATACTTTGCGTTCCGGCGCGGTCATTGGAGAAATGGCTTTTTTAGCCCATAAACCACGAACTTCGAACGTGATTACACAGGGCGAAGTTATTTGTCTGAAATTAGATGGAGATTTACTTCGAACTCTTGAACCTCATATTGCGAGTAAATTTAAAGATCGATTTATTCAAGTACTGATTCGAAGAGTCGAGAAAAAAGACGAGTTTATTTTAAAGCTAAAAAAAGAGTTAGAACTAATTTACGAAAACGAAAAAAGAAAAGCCGCTCTTGCCCAGGCCAAAGCCCAGGCTCAAAAGAAACCTCAAGACGACTTTGACGATAATCAATCGGAAATTAGATCTCTAATAGGCGAGATAAACGATATCTTAAAAGACGCTTAGAAAGACAAAAAAAGGACGTAAAAATGAAAAATTTATTTAGAGGAAGAACATTTGCCTGTGTTTTCTGCGTTGTGTATTCTGCTATAACTTTGGGAATCGTTTTATTCGGACAGTAAGCGATTAAAAAGAATTATACAGTTTGAGATATTTTTGAATAACCATTTCCCAACCAAAATCCTCTTCAACTTTTTGTCTCATTTTCTCCCCCATCTGTTTGCGCGTATCAAAATCCATCAAATCTGAAACGCGAGCCGCAATTTCTTTTGGTTCGTTTGAAACAATAAATCCCGTCTCAGATTCTTTTACGATTTCTCTTGCAACCCCCACATTTGTCGAAACTATCGGAAGTCCAGCGGCTGCGGCCTCTAAAATTGGCTGACCAAAATTTTCATACAATGAAGGATAAACAAAAATATCCGCGGTAGAATAATAGCTCCATAATTCATCCTTCGTTTTTGGACCTACAAATTCAACCTTCTCTTCAACCTTTAATTCTTTCGCGAGTTTTTTCAACTCTTTTAAATACCCGCTTTTTGCAACGCTTGCCGTCTCTTCCTCCCCGCCAACTACAGTTGCCAAAACAGGGAAATTCATCAAACTAATCGCCTCAATCAAGAGTTCGACGCGCCTGACCCTTGCGAGTCGCCCTACAAACAAGAGACGCAATGGTCCCTCGTTTGCTTTTTTCTTTTCTGCAGAAACGTGGGGTAAATCAATCCCCATTGGAATAACGTGGATCTTTTTTAAATCGATTCCAAATTCAATGGCATCGTTTCTCTCAAACTCCGACGAAACGACAATGGCGTCGGCTCGACGAGCCACCATTTTAAACGTTAACTGATCGTATAATTCATATGGAGCTTGAGCAATTCCCTGCGGCAGGTATTTCTTATACCCTAATAAAGACCCATGCGTATTAAGAACAAAAGGCTTCCTTCTTAATCTCGAAAATAAAAAACCTAAATCGCTTTGAAAGTTTCGATAATTATGCGCATGCAATATATCAAACCCTTCCAGATATTTCGACATACCAAGGCTAACGCAATACCTCATTAACCTGACTTGATTTTTACACCGGGTCACTTCAACCGCTTCAATTTTTTCTTTCGCGGGTAAATCAAGTCCCACATCGCAATAAGTAGTTAGAACTGGAGAAGAGATACTTAACGATTCTAATCTGTTTGAAATTTGGAAAGCCTGATTGACGGGACCGCAAACGTAAGGCAAAAAGGTTTCAATAGTTCTTAAAATTCGCAAGGGGAGATTGAAAAAAAGTCATTTAATGGTGGGCAAAAAATAAATTTTCTTACGGCTTTCAAAGTTTTCCTCGTCGAGAAGCGGCTTCATCCAAAGACGAGCCATCCAAAGCTTTACGTAAATTTTCTTTTTCTGTATCAAGAATTGCAACGTGTTGGGTTAACCTTCTAACCTGATTGGTCAGCGCAGAAATGCGAATTGAAAAATGAAGACAGATGACCATTAGAAAAATCAAACCGAAAAAAAATAACGTCGAAGTAAATAAGGTGGCTCCTACTAAATCGGAAATCCACTTCAGTAAATCTTCAAAGATAGAAAGAATGAGCATAGAAACACCTGTAACCAACCATCCCAACGAATATTCTTCCGTTAAGTGCTTACGACGCACAAGTTCAAAAACGTAAGAAAGTAAAAAAACGCAAATTAAAATAGCGATGATTTTAATCTTTGGAGGCATCATTCCGTTTCTGGCTTTTTTCTTAATAAAGTTACAAGGATAGAAAGACCCATTTTAAAAACGTAGTACAAAGTTTTATGGCCTCGATGCATCGTCTTGTTTTGTGCGTTTGGGCGCATGGCAACAGGGACTTCTCTCACTTTAAACCCATGTCTATGAAGCAAAATGATGAAATCTGCATCGGGATAATCTGGCGGATAAAAATCGCTGGCCGCGAACTCAATCGCTTTACCCTTTGCGGCTTGAAAACCCGAAGTCGGATCCGTAACCTTTCTACCCACAATTAGGGAAGCAATAGCGCCAAAAAACAACATCCCGGCTCTCTTTAAAAGCCCGGCTTTATATTCGCAAGATCCTAGGAACCTGGATCCTATAACAACGTCGGTATCTGGCTTTTTGACTTCTTCGAGTAAGGATTTAATGAATCGCGCGTCATGTTGACCGTCTGAATCCATTTGAATGACAATTGGAATTTTCCTTTGGTGAGCGTAAACAAATCCCGTTTGAAGGGCAACGCCATAACCAGAGTTATACGGCAACGTGATAACTTTAGCCCCCGTCTTGGCCGCAATTTCCGCAGTCCTATCTCCCGAGCCGTCGTTAATGACCAATACGGGTATCCCAGGAGCTTCCTTATAAATATCTTCTAATACCTGACCAATATTGAGCTCTTCATTAAAGGCAGGCATAATAATCAAGGTATCGCTGACGGGAGGCATCGAGGATTTTTCCTCTTTTGAAGAACCCGGATTATCGCCTGAAACAACAGACTGTCTAGGCTCAAGCGTTTCGGTTTTCATGTTTTAAAATCGACAACAAGTTTATTTTATTTGGGAGGATCTTGTCCAACAATTTCGCCCCCTCGATTTCTCATAAATATTTAATTTTAGAGATTTTCTGGTTATGTATCTTTGAGGCGTATATTTTATTTTGATCAAAGGTAAGGACTATTATGTTATTTATCGCCAAATAATTAAATTTACTTAAACCTCATTTTCTCGGCCTATTGTATCCCAAATGTAAGTCACAGTAAATAGGAGGATTATGGGATTATCAATTGGGAACGTATTAAATATAGTCAAATTGTATTTCTATATTTATACCTAGAAAAATCCTGGTGGTATTGAAAAATAATAAACGGAGCCGAAATGAATTAAATTCGGCTTTGTCGGGTGGTGAGATTCATAAGGCATGGAATTAATACTAGAGTAAACAGAGCGCTCAAAAACAAACCTGAAAGTATTACAACCCCTATACCGCGGTACATCTCTGTTCCCGCTCCAGGAATAACAACTAAAGGCAATAAACCAAATATACTTGTAAAAGTGCTCATAAAAATGGGACGAATACGAGTCCGAACGCTTTCCAAAAGCGCCTCTTGCACTAACATTTTTCTTTCTCTTAAATTAAGTAAAGCTTGATAGATGATCAAAATAGCATTATTGACGACCACGCCTATCAAAATAACAAACCCAAGCATGGTCAAAATATCTAAAGGTTGAAGTACAAACTGATTCAATAACCATAATCCAAATATCCCTCCTACACCAGCTAATGGAACGCTAAGCATTATTATTAAAGGGAATCCCCAATGTTGGAATAAAACGGCCAACAACAAATAAGTGATAATAATTGCTAATAAGAAATTTCCTGACATAGCCTGACGCGTTTTCTCCAGTTTGTCAGCATTACCTGTTAGCCTTATGGAATAACCTCCAGAAAGCTCTCCTCTATCTTTAAGAGGTTGAATAATTTCTTCCTTAACTATTCTGATTCCTTCTTCCAGAGGCATTTTCGCCGGAGGCACAACTTCTAAAGTAATAGATCTTTCTCGCTCATAATGCTGAATTTGCTCCGAACTTACTATTTCTTCCATCCGAGCGATACTATTTAATGGAACGGCATTCCCTAATCGAGTATGAACCATCATCTTGTCGATATCTTGTGTCTTTTTGACGTCTTTTTCTCGACTTTCCAGAATAAGATCGATACCGTCTCTAGGCAGATAAGGAACATTTACGTTTTCTGGATTGAGATAAACTTCGTCTGCATAAACCCCATCCACTAAAGCCGCGACAGAGTAACCAAGCTCAAAAACATCCACATTCATCTCGGCCATTTCTTGCCACCTTGGATAGATCTGAATTTGAGGTTGTCCTAACTCCATTCCAGGAACAGGTCGAATTTGAGCTCCCGGCATCAACTCTTTTAATTTAAAAAAAGCTTCTTTTGTCATTGAAGTCAGCTTCCCAAGATCGGGACCCATAATATTAATTTCTATTCCTCTGGTCCCCCGTAACGCGCTGGATAGTAGCGATAACTGACGCGTCACAGAAATCACCCCGGGAACTTTTGACAGTTGATCTTTCAATACTGGTATCAATTCCCTAGAACGTTCAGGATCTTTGGCTTTTACAATAGTGAATAGTCTGCCTCTACTGCCAATAAACAAAAAATTACGAACCGCAGGGCCTTCTAATTTTGCTTCTTCTATTCCTCCAGGCTGAGCTTCCCAATAAGGTCGATAAACTTTTTCCAGTTCGCGCCCCAAACGATGAGCTTCTTGGATGTTATAAC
>JAYOZP010000003.1:13002-85583 GCA_038154245.1 Nitrospinales bacterium
TGTTATAACCTTGCGGGGGGATCATTAAGCCTAGAATAACGTTTTGGTCTCCTTCAGGAAGGTATTCAGTCTTTGGAACCATATTCCACGCAGCTAAAACCGGTAAAACAGTCAATCCCAATACGATCAACCACTGGATACCAGAAGAACGAAACAAAGTTTTAAGCGACGCGACCACAAAATCGTTAAATCGATTTGCCAATGGAACAATGCCAAATAAATTCTTAGAAGCTCTTCTCAAAAACGAAAGCGAATTGAGTTCGGAAAACTTTTCATATTTTAAAAACTTTTGACATAACGCGGGAATAACCAAAATACTCACTATCATAGACAGGGTTACGGATGCGCTAACGGCGACGGCGATGTCTCTAAAAAGTTGTCCAACCTCCTCTTCAATAAATAGGATCGGGACAAAGACAACCAGAGTCGTCAAGGTTGTAGCAAGAATAGCTCCCCAAACCTCGCTAGCTCCGTCTAAAGCGGCTTTTCCCGCAGATTTTCCCATTTGCATATGTCGATGAATATTTTCTAAAACAATGATAGAAGCGTCTACGACCATCCCAACGGCAAACGCCATACCCGCCAACATAATCACGTTTATAGTACGCCCCATAAGGGTAATGATTAAAAACGATCCAACAACGCTAATAGGAATAGCCATCGCTACAACAAGGGTGCTGTAAAAACTGCGGAGAAAAAGGAGCAAAATTAAAATCGCGAACGTTCCTCCCAAAACCAAGTTGATTTGAACCATTCGGATTGATCGCGAAATATATTCTGTTTTATCTGCCGTTTGAACTAATTCAACTCCCAAAGGACGGAGGAGGTTTTCATTTAGCTCGTCTCTTACTTTCTTCAATTCTTTCATCACAGAAAGTATGTTTGAACCTAATTCTCTTCTGGCGTTTACCGCTATTCCAGGCATGCCATTGTGTCTTACGTAATCTCTCAATTCGTCATAATCAACGCTTACTTCGGCGACGTCTCTTACGTAAACGATTCGTCCGGCTTCTTGACGTAAAATGGCGTTTTTAATATCTTCTACGCTTGTAAACTCTCCTTGGGTTCGCACAATATATCTACGTTTGCCTTCGTCAAAATCGCCCCCGCTTAAATTCTTATTTTGCTTTCGCAAAGCTTCGCGCAGATCAAAAATACTCAATCCTCTTTCAGCTAAAGCATCGGGATTAAAAGTTACGTGAACTTCAAGCGGACTCCCGCCCCGTACTTCGCTGTCGGAAACTCCGGGGATTCTCTCAAATCGAGTTTTAATTTTATCTATCGCAAAATCGTGAAAATGATAAACATTCACTTTATCTTCCCAACCGGGCAGCGGTTGCAATATGAACCAACCAATGGGCCTGTCAGAAACATTAACCGTTTTAATTATGGGTTCGTCTACATCTTCTGGGTAGGATGAAACTTGTTGGAGGGCGTTTGAAGCGCGAACAAGAATTTCCTGTAAGTCGGCTCCCGTCCGAAACTTTAAATAAACTTCCGCGCGGCCTGTCTGAGATAAACTTTTCATCTCCGTCAATCCCACAATTGACTTAAGATGTTTTTCCTGCTCATCCACTATGTCGCGTTCAATCTCTTCTGGATTGGCTCCAGGCCAGGTGGTGGTTACCGTTAATTCAGGTTGGCTTACATCGGGAACCAATTGCACTGGTATCCGAAAAAGAGATAACAAGCCAAACATCAAAATGAGAATGACGCCAACCGCTACAGTTACGCTATATTTAAGAGATTGTTCGACTAGTTTCATAACCCATTATGGAGTCGTTTGAATAACAGAGACTTTACTTCCAGGTCGTAGCCTTTCGTTACCATGAACAACCACTCTATCTCCAACCTTAAACGCGTTTGGTTCGCTTGAATCTATAGCGACCATACTATTAGATTGATCGCCCGGCTTTACTTGAATTTTTTCAGCTGTAAGCATTCCATTGTTTCCGGTTCGAATAATCCATATAAAAACTTCGTTGGGTGTTCTAACCAACGCGTCTTTTGGAACGTAAAATCTATTAGGTTGTTTTTTAGAAGATTGCAGTTCAACTTGAACTAACATTCCCATGGCAATTTCAGCGTTGGGATTATCGACTTTAATACGAATAGGAAATGTACGAGAAGTTTGATCGCCTGAATAAATCTTCTCAACAACCTCGCCTTGGAGTTTCAAATCTCCTTCATTTGAATCTCGCGATTCTAAAATAATCGTCGCGGAAGCTTTATTTTGGATACGATCAAAATAAAATTGAGGCAAATTAACTTCAATCTTAACCGGATTAATCGCTATCATAGTTAATCCCGGATCTCCTTTTTCTAACCATTGCCCGACTTCGGTGTCTTTTTTAACGACAAAACCATCAAATGGAGCTAGTATTCCAGCTCTATCAATTTGATCTTCGATAATTAGAATTCGGGCTTCGGCGGCGGCTAAACTAGCTTTTTCTTGTTTAATTTTCTCAATGCGAGGACCTGTTTTAAATTCTTGCCACTGCGATTTTTTTTCGTCAAATTGCGCTCGCGCCTCCTCGGCCAAAGCTTTGGCGTTATCATAGTCGTTTACGCTCAAAACGCCTTCCTCATACAATTTTTTTATGCGCTTATATTCGTTCCATGTCAGACGTAATCGGGCGTGCGTTTGACGAACTGAGGCTTGAGAAGCAGCTAGAACCTCTTCTCTTGTTCCAGCTAGTAATTCTTCAAGTTTGTTATAAATCCGTTTTTTCTCAGCTTTAGCTAGCTCTAGCTCTAATTCCAAAGGACGGGTGCGGAGTTGGATGAGAAAATCATCTTTTTTAACAAAATCTCCTTCATTAACGTGAATTTTGTCGACGCGACCATCAATTTCCGCTGCAAGACTGGTAATGGCCCAAGGAATAACAGTACCAGGTAGCTTAATCGTTTCAGTATTGGCGAAGTTTTGAATTTCTTCCACCGCCACAGGAACGATTTTTTCTTGCTTCTGATTCCCGAGCTTTGAGTTTGCGGCTTCTGAAAAGTTAACGTTCTCGGTAAAGAAGTTAATCAGAAAAAAAAAGACTAAAAATAAAAAATTATTTAATGGATACTTTGACATTAAAAAAACAAAACTCTCACAATGAAACTATTAAAAGGAAATAGGTACCTTATATGAACGGCAAAAATTGCCGCATCCATTAGCCTTTAAATGCAATAAGCACCCGAATTTCAAATAATTATGATTAGCTTAAAAAACTATTGAGAAATTTTTTTATTTCTGAAAGAAATGAAAAAACGAAAAGAAAAAAGGAAGGTTTCTTATTAAAAGGCCTTTACCAAGATCGGAAGGCCTTTTTTTAAGATTAGGTAAAGATAAACTTATACAGGCATAGAACCGTCTAGCTTGATTTTTTCAATTCTATTTTTGCCGCCATTTTTCTTGGTAACGTCCATTACCATTTTTAAAGTATCGCGCAATCTCTTTGATAAGACCTTTAAAATAGGCATTAAAGCGTTTGGGTTGGTCTTAGATAAAGTTTCAAATTGCTCTCTGGTAATTTCTTTAATTTTTACATCACTTAATGCCGTAACAGTTGCAGATCTTGGATTCCCGTCGATCAAACCCATTTCGCCAACTATATCGTTATCTTTTAAAATCCCGACTACAGTTTTTTCTCCACTGTTATTATTGACAGAAATTTCAACTTTACCGGATTCAATGATAAATGCAGCGTCGCTAAAACTTCCTTCTTTAAAAAGAACTTGACCTTTTTTAAGTGTGTATTTCGAACTCATGACTTTTCCTTTCTAAAAAAATCAGAAACTTTTTTGACTTTACCCATTTATTAAGCAATTACCATGCCAAAAATAAAAGTTTAAACAAACCCTTGATTTTAGCAGTGCAAAAAGAAGGTAAAAATAATTTTCTGATTTCTGAAAACAAATCATGTCAACATTTTGTCACAAACTGTATTTATTTATTAACTTTCATTAAAAACTAAAAGAAAATAAATCGAAAAACTCGTTAAAAATTAATAATTTTTAATTCTTAACCCCTTAAAACCTTTTAAACAAGAATCCTCTTACCAAATCAAGAGTATAATTTGACGGTTTTTCTTATTAAAAAAATTTAATAAAGAAAAATGTGACCTATTTAACAAAAGTTAATCTTCAGACCTTCTATCAACCCCAGGCATTTTATATCCATCATTCAACTGCTTAAGAGTTTCTCGAAGCCTGTTAGTTAAAACTTTCATTATCGGCATTAATGCGTCGGGATTTTTCATTGAAAGGGAATCAAAGGTTCCTTTGTCTAAAACATGAACTATTGAGTTTTCATGAGCAATTGCGGTAGCAGAGCGAGGTAACCCATCAATTAAGCCCATTTCTCCAAAAATATCGTTCTCTTTTAGATAACCAATAGTCAACTTATCGCCATCATTCCAATCAGATATCTCAATTGTTCCCGATTCAATGATATAGGCGCAATTGCTTGGAGTACCTTGAAGGAAGATTACTTCACCCTTTTCGTAAAATTTCTTAATCGACATTTGACATTTCTGTTTATCTTAAAATATACATTATAAAATATTATTAAGAAAATTTTAACACCATTAGCAACAAATGAACATTAAAACATACAGTTTATGCACAAGTCAAAAAAACATTAAAAGTCCACCTACTCCATCTTCAAATATTGACTTGAAGGAAAAAGAAAGATAAGCCATTTAAGCTAAGACTTTTTGAAAGTTTCACGGGAAGGGAAAACTTCAAAATATTTAGTTCCAGTATATATTTTCGGAATCTTCCCAATAAAACTGTATAAAATTCAACGCCTAGCTAATTGTTAAATTAGAAAAAATTCTGACTCGAAAACAAATATAACCCTTAAAAACAAATATATCAATAAGTTATAAATTCATCAAATCTCATTTTATTCGCTTGTGAGGCTGGAAGAACGTTTTAATTTGAACAAAAACGCAAAAGCAATCGCTAAAAATAAAATGGAGCCACAAACTGATAGAATATATTCCCCAATATAGACCGTTACGGCGAGATTAAAAATTAAAACACCAAAGTATAGGGCTGGCCCCCAAAAAGCTTTAAAAGGGACCATATATCCCTTACCCGGTCCTTTTAGGACCCTATCTAGAAAATAGTCTAGGCGAGAAAAAGAATACAGAATTGCAGAGCCAACAATAAACCAACCTGCAAAATTAGTAAGAGGAATATTAAAATATTCTCCCTCTTCTTGATAAGTGTAAATTTTTCCCAAAAACCACCGGTCTCCCCTAAAAGCGACAGGATCTATTATCACATCCATTAACATAAATAGAGTTGCCCCAGTAAAAATTACTCTCCAAGACCTAAATACCTCTTTATCTTCTATTAATTGAATGCTTCTACCTTTTCCGGATAAAGTTGACCAAAAAAACAAACTCATCGTTAAACTTACATAAGATAAGAAAGAGTACGACAATGAGTCCATGAAAGGAACGTTTGTGATCCATAACTCTTGATCTCGCGTGGTATCAATATAGGAATAGAAGCCATAAGGGAAACCATTACGAGTTGAGGAATACTCGGATAGGAAAGCAATTCCATATGCAAGAAAAGTAAAGCAAACGGTTCTAAACCATCCCATATTAATAGAGCCAATAGTAAAATAAACAGCTAAAAAAATAAAAACATAGGGACGTAGCAATACCGTTCCCAAAAAAAGGCTTAATATTTCCATCAACTTACCGAATCATAACTAATTTAGGGCTTTTTATCTAAATATCCATTTTCTTGAAACCATTCAACGGCTTCTTTCAAAGCAGTTTCAGGCGAAGTTTGCGGAAGACCTAATTCGTTAATCGCTTTGGCAGGATTAAAAAACATTTTATATTTTGCCATTTTAACAGCTCCAAGAGGAGCTGCAGGCGGACGGTGGGTGATGAAATCAGAAATAAGCTCGCTAACCCAACCAGACGCATAAGCTACCCAATAAGGTATTTTAATAGTTGGAGCTTTTAAGCCAGTTATCTTTTCCAATGTCATCAAGATTTCCTGTAACGACATGTTCTGGTTACCCAAAATATAGCGCTCGCCAGGTTTTCCTTTTTTCTCCGCTAAAATATGTCCTCGAGCGCAATCCTTGACGTGAATCAAGTTCAATCCCGTTTCCAAGTAAGCCGGCATTTTTCTTCGCAAAAAATCGAGAACAATACCTCCAGTTGGAGTGGGTTTAATATCCCTTGGTCCTATTGGAGCCGATGGGTTAACAATAACGACGGGAATTTTACTGTTAAACTCGCAAGCCAATCGCTCGGCTTGAAATTTAGATAGCTTGTAATCATTACAAAGACAAACAGGATCTAAAGGAGTTTCTTCATCGCCCGGCTTGCCATTTGGTAAAATACCAATACACCCCACGGTGCTGGTATATACAACCCTACTAAGATTTTTTTTTAACGCAGCGTTTAATATCTTTTCGGTTCCACCGACATTAATATCATAAATAGAGCGTTTATCCCGATCCCAAAAACTGTAATGGGCGGCGACATGATATAAAACATCGCATTCATCCAAAGCCTTTTCTAAAGAGTTTTGGTCTCTTAAATCTCCAACTACCGGTTCAACATCAAGACCTTCAATGTTTCGTAAGTCAGCGCCGCCCCTAACAAGAATTTTAACGTCGCGTCCATCCGATATCAATTCTCGAACGATGGCAGACCCTAAAAAACCAGTCGCTCCTGTGACTAAAGTTTTCATTTTATTTAGGAAAGGTATTTGAATCTTAAAAAATCAATTCATATAACATTTAAAAATAGAAGCTCTTTAAATATTATCTTTTGATTTTATTTCTTGAAATATCTTTAAAGCAAGATTTTTATTTTAGCCGACTGTCGTAGATCAGATACATATTCTTTCTTTTTCTTTTCTACTTCAATTTTCAATAACGCGTTAAGAATATCGGTTTTTACTTCTTTAAAAGATATTTTTCTTGGAGGAATTATTTGATTCAATTTTAAAATGTGGTAACCGAAAGAAGTTTTGACAACATCGCTAATGCTTCCAGGTTTTAAGTCGGCTATTACCCTCGCAAGCGCAGGTAGCGTCTGATTTAAATCGACATCGCCTAAATCGCCGCCTTTTTCTCGGCTTTCTTCATCTTCGCTATTCTTTTTGGCTAATTCGGCAAAATCGCCGCCTTGTTTCAATTTCTCTAGAATTCCATACATCAATTCTTTCGCTTGCAAATCTAATATTTTCGAAAATCTTTCCGCCTTTTTACGATCATTTTCATTCTCGATTCGATCTAAAGGCGCGTTTATAGTACTGACAAAAATATGGCTAACTCGGTACTTTTTAGGCGTCACATATCTCGATTTATTTTTTTCGTAAACTTCTACAACTTGCTTATCAGAAACGTCTACTTTTTGAGCGATTTCCATCCGAATAAAATTTTCCTCTACAAGTTGCCTTTCAATTTTTTTTGATAGCCGATCTATCGTTAAATTTTGAAAAGCTAAAGCCGCTAAAAAAGTTTTAACGTCTGGAAATTTACTTTGTATATTATCTATTTCATTTTGAATGGTCTCTTTTTCAATTTTTATATTCTTCTTTTTTCCTTTTTGAAAGAGTAACTCCTGGTCTATAGCTTTGTTCAATGCATTGAGAGCATATTCTTTTTCCTCTTTATCAGAGACTGTAAGCCCCTGACGCATTCTTGTAATTTTCCAAACCTTAACTTGATTCACCAGAAAATTAGAATCAATATCCTCGCCATTTACAATTGCGATAATTTCTGGAACAGGTTTACCCCCAACCAAAAATTCTTCTTCCGCCGACTCCGCAAAATCAAATGAAAAAAGACAAACAAGAAAAACTAAAAAAGTAACCTTGAGTTTCATAATTTTGTTATCAAATGGGATTATGAAAAATTAAAGTTTAAAAACTAAGAACACCAAAAAACCATATTTGCCCCAAAAATAAAAACTCCCGTGGAGATTACTCTCCACGGGAGTTTCAATTAAAACTTTTATGAAAATTTATTTTTGAGGTTTCCACGGTCCTGGAACGCCTACTATCGCCCAAGAGTTATCTCCGTCTGGATAGCATTTCGTGTCCTTACACTTTGAAGAAAAAGTGGAAGAAACTTTTGGAGCCCACCCTTTTGGAACGCCTACAATAGCCGCCGAGTTATCTCCTGGAGGAAACTTAGGGCCATTAGAATTTGTCCAAGCTTTAGGTTTTGGCGTCCAAGCCTTAGGAACGCCTACAATCGCTTTAGAATTATCGCCTTCTGGATAATGTTTAGCTACAGCTACTAAAGGCGTCAATATAAAACTTAAAGCAACCAAAATGGATGCAAATAATCTCGTTTTAGAAGCCATTTGCTTTCTCCTATTTTAGGTTAAATTTAAATTAAGATTTACCATTTTCAATATAAACCCTTAAACCAACAAAATCCATGTAGCCAAGGGTCTAATTTAACCTATGGTAAAAAAAAACCCTGACCGACTATCCGTCGGCCAGGGATTAAATCATAAACTTAGAACTGAACGTCTACCATAACGTAGGCCCAATCTGAATCGTCTCCAGGGTTGGTTGTGCCTGGCGTAAAGGTAAAATTCAAATCTCTAACCAAATCATCAGCAAAGAAATGAGAATACCCAAAAACGATGTTAGTGCTTGGGCTGTAATTATTAACTAAAGTAATATCGAGTTCTTCACCGATATGACTTTCGCCAACGTTACCAGCGGAATAGGTTCTATTTGCGCTATCAAACGAATCTTCTGCAGTCCAGAAAAAGTGGAGATCAAGTCCCAATTTCCAATCAGGTCGTGGATTTAATCCGCCTTTAACAGCAAAGTCCATCAAACCCAAACCGTTTACGTTATCCGCTTGGACATTTGATCCACCAGATCCCGCAGTTGCAGTTCGGGAAGTTGTACCCATGTTCAAGAAATGATCCATGAAACCGTAGAATTTATGACCAGTGTCGAATAAGGTATCAAAAGATGCGTTATCTCTACTAGACATATCGCCAGCGTCGGTACCAGAAACATAGTCAAACCACAAGGCAAGAGATGGATTCATAGCGCCGCCAAAACCTTTACCTGCTCGCACACCAAACATGTATGCGTCGCGTTCCCAACCGGAACCATTCGCTTCAGAATCACCCCATTGGTAGTAGAATTCACCGCGATACTTAATCCCGCCCAAAGTACCAGCTTGACGAAAACCAGCGGTATAGATGTCGTTATCAGAAGCTCCAGCGGTTCCTTCTAAGCTATCATCATTCAAGTAAGAGAACTGCAAAGAAAGCGCTCCACCTAAAATACCTTTAAACTGACCATAAAAAACGTGCACGTCGGTATCGGTGTCATTATCGGTACCAGTTCGCTCGTTTGAACTTGTCTCAATATTTCGACTAAAGAAATACATCAAGGTATGATTACCTGCAGAATGGCTCAACCGCAAACCATCATGACTTTGCTCACCAGGAGTCCATAACGTATCACCAAACAATCGATGACCATCCAAGATAAACTCTTGACGACCAAATTTTAAATCTACAGGGAGATTATAAAAATCTTTGATGGTGAAAAAACCTTGATGAAGACCAACGCTTGTGTCTTGATCGTTGGCAACCTCAGCGCCATTACCTAAAACCGGATCACCCCAGGTTCTAATGGCTTGCATTTGGATAAAAGCACTTGTTTTCTCATCGATATCGGCAAGAGCATTCAACCTAACTCGACCATCTACAACCGTATTACCGTCTGTGGCATCGTTAAAATCACGATCCTGGTACTCCCAACGTGGTCTAATTTGACCACTGAACTTGATATCCGCGGCTTGGGCGATAGTCGAAGCCACAAAAATAAACGCGGCCGCTACTCCAACTGCAGACAATAGTTTTTTGTTCATGCTACCTCCTCCATTGTTGTCCTTAATAGGGCTTTTAAGTAAGAAATCCAACAAACTATTAATTAGAATTAAATTGACGAATTAACCCTTATATTTTCTCGCGAAACAGATCGACAGCCGCGTTGTTCTAATCTACTCAATCACCTCCAATCTCCAACCTGCCATTTAACCTTTGAAATCATTAAAGAGTCCAATGATACGTAAATATCGAACTTACTGTTTTTGATGTTAGCCCCCCCTTCTCAACGGTGGCCACATAAATATTTTTTCTGTTCTCCTCAGGAAAACTGGCAACTTGGAAAGCGGCCAGATAACCTTTCTGCTTTTTAGTCTCGGTTATCTTTTCAAATCCATCCTTCTGAACACCCAGAATCACTAAATTGCTATTATTCACCAAAATAAGGTTAGATAGCAACCCCCCTCCAAAGGTGTGATTCTTTGGAATCAAAATAAACCGCTTATCTCCAAAACTCTCTAAGAGCAACCGGCCTCGGAATCTTACCGGCTGGCCTTGCACTTCTAGACTAGAGACCTGCCTAACTACGCCAATGTCGATCAAACGCGGGTCGTGCCCATAATATTCATCCGATTTTATAAGCAAATTGCCCGTCGGAGAATATACCCGTAAATGATAATCCTTGTCAAGCATTATTGTTTCAATATTTTTATCAAAATTGATATCGGCTCTGGTAAGGCCGTAGAGAATTACCTTTCTGTTCCTACCATAATCGGTATTTAAAGATTTTACTGGCTGATATTTTCCATTTTTATAATCAAAAAGACTGATACCATCTTCGAATGGGTTCCGATAACCAGTGCCTTGAACCAATAATTCCGGCTTTCTCCCAAAAGGTTTAATAATTCGAAAATAATATTCAACATTATTCCATTTTTTCTTCAACTTTTTATTTTCTAACTCTAGGACAAATGAACCCAACGTATCCAAATATTTATTAGTAATAAATATTTCATCCTTGCCATTTTTATTTATATCGCCAACATCTACCGATAAAAACTGATTCACCCTTTCCTTCGAGGCTATTTTAGCAATACGTTTAAGCCCATCTTCTTGAATTTGGTAAATCATTACTCGGTGGGAATCAACAATAATGACTTCCTTCTTTCCATCGCCATTAATATCGCCGATATCAAAATCAACAATCTCAAAAGGAAAAGTTTGCTTAGCTACAAACTGAACGTTTCCGTTATCTAATTCAAAGCTCGACTGGATTTTTTGTTCTCGAATATTACCGCTAGCTTTTGCAGTCCTAGTTAAAGTCCCCAACAAGACTCTTGCTTGTTTTACTTCGGCTCCGTCATCAGCCGACAATAACCTATAGCTAAACGCAGAACGTCCCTTCACTTTTTGAATTTGCGGAAAAAAAACAAAATCAATGCCCGCTTTGCTTTTTAACTTATTTAACACATTCGCTTTAACGAGGTTTTTTCGATTAATTCCATTTTCTAATAGCCAAAGCTCCAAATCAAACGTTGGAACTTTAAATCTTGGGTTACTTTTAAATGCTTGCTCTAAGCGCGAGGTCAAAACATCAAGCCTACTCCCTGGCTTAGCTTTCGTCGGAGTCGCAATTAGAAGAGAGATACTTTTAAACTTCGCTCGAACTCCATCTCCTTTAATAACCTTGATTGAAGGATCAGAAGATAAAGCCCTAGAAAAATTTGTTCCAATCTCAATTAATTCGATTTCCCCCAATCCTGTTTCCATTCGCCCCATCTTTTTACCTGTCGATGGATGGGTCAACTCCTCCCCATAGCGAAACAAATGCAACCGGTCGCCTACTTTAATTGGATGACCTTCTTTCAAATCAAGAATGATTTCCCCGTCTTTAACCGCTATTACCAGACCTTCGACAAAGGGAAAGGTTTCTTCGATTTGCCCAACAACTCGATCTAAAGCTTTTTCCGTTTGCCCAGAAAAGCCTAAAACAGGGGTTAAGAGCAAAAATCCTAAAATTATGAAATATCGAACAATAGTCATTATTTATGAAATTGACAATTAAAGACCATTTATATCTACTGTAAAGTTAAACCATATTTTAACAAATTTTAATCCAATTACATCATTTTTTTTATTTTTAATTGTATAAAATTTGTACTAAAGCTTGATCTCCTTCTTTCATCTCTGAAGAATCTTTAGGGAAAATCATCAGTCCATTTGCAGACACCATCGATTTCAAAATACCCGACCCTTGCTCTACGTTAGGAGTCACCGTTGTGGTCCCATTTTCAGAGCCTATACAGCAACTTAAAAAATGAAGACGCCCGGGCTTTTTAGTTATAGTCTGCGTTAATCGCGCTTGAATAGTATTTGGCGATAAGTTTGAATAACCTAGAACTTTTTTTATTGAAGGACGAGCAAACTGCTCGAAAGAGACAAAAGAAGAAACAGGGTTCCCCGGTAATCCAAAAATGGGCTTACCTCCAATCTGACCAAACGCTAGCGGCTTTCCGGGTTTCATAGCTACTTTCCAAAAAGCCATTTCATGTCCCAACTTTTTTAAACTGGCTTTAACTAAATCATAATCTCCTACTGAAACCCCTCCGGAAGAAACTACTATGTCGCATTTAATAGCTGTTTCAAATTTTTCTAAAAGATCTTTCTCAGTATCTGGCGCGATCCCTAAATAAACTGGAACCGCTCCTGCTGAGCGAATCTGCGCGGCCAACATATAACCATTACTATTATATATACAAGAACCCGTAGGGGTTTCGTCTAAATCCTTAATCTCGTCTCCAGTAGAAATAATAGCTACCGTTGGACGTTGACTGACGTAAACTTGAGATCGACCAACAACCGCCATCATTCCAATATGAGCGGGTTCGATCAAACATCCCTTTGAAATTACCGTTTCATCAATAGCCACGTCTTCTCCCGCCAGTCGGATATTTTCTCCAATTTCAGCCTTATCTTTAACGAGGATACTTTCTCCCTTTTTCTCAGTGTCTTCTTGCATCAGAACTGCATCGGCCCCTGCTGGGATAGGGGCTCCGGTCATTATTCGAGAAGCGAAACCAGGCTTAACTTCAATCTTGCCAATCGACCCTGCCGCGATTTCGTCAGCTACCTTTAACTCGACTGGGTTTTCAGGAGTTGCAGTTTTTATGTCCGAAGCTATTAAAGCATAACCATCCATAGCAGAGTTATCTAAAGGGGGATTAGGACGACGAGCTACGATGTCTTCGCAAAGGACACGGCCTAACGACTGGTCAATTGGAACTTTTTCGACGCCTTTAAAATGGATTTTGGAAAGAATGATTTCCAATGCCTCATGAACCTCTATCATTTCTAGCTCCCTCTTTTTAGGCTTTATTTATTAATTAATTATGTAAAGTTTTTAAAGCCAATCCTAAATCTAACTTTGCACAATCCTGTAAAACCTACTTTACTTCGCGTTTCAAGCAAGCTGCTTCATATTCTTCAGGATGATTGACGTTTGAAAAACGATATCTTTGCTCTTCCGGTATCGCTACATACTGAAAGGGTAATTCTCTAATTATCCTTGAAAGCGACAACTCCCGACTAGACATCGCCTCAAATAAAGGAAAAATAAATTTAGGTTCATATATGGCACACATCGGTTCAAACCCAAGACGACCTTTTTTGATAAAGCAAGTGCCATACTTTAAAGGATTCCGATTCTCTATAAGATGCGCAAAGTTTTCCTTATCCAGCAAAGGCAAATCGCAAGCGGTAACTAAAAAAGCTTTATCCGGAAACCGACTCATTAAAGTAGCTAGACCGCCCACAGGCCCCAGGTCTATATGATCGTCGTTAATGCGCTCGCACTCTAGTCTTTTAGGCAAATCTCCCATATCTAAATCCGAACGCGACGACAATACAACCTTTTCGCAAAAACCCGATAAAATTTCTGTCATTCTTTGCGGTTCCGTTGTCCCATTATATTCTAAGGAGAACTTCGGACGTCCCATGCGGCTACTTTGCCCTCCAACAAAAACGGCCCCATAAATTTTGCTTGCGCAGCTTTGAAAATGTTTTTTCACAAAATCGTAAATAGAATCGATATCTTCTCGCTCAAAAGCCGGTAGTTCATTTTCAAAGGAGTTCGAAAGTTTTCCCTGATGAATGATGGCTTTTATATTAGGCGTCTCGGGAGAAATGGGCATATCGCCATTTTTATCAAGAAATACGATTTTATTAAAAGGAGACTGTTTATATCCTTCTATTAAAATGCAATCACATTGCTCTAAAGCATGGGTTATTGTGATTTTTTTAAAGTTGTTGTCGCCAATAATAGCAAAATGTCTAGGGTCGTTAATGGCCACCATTTCCGCGCCTGCTTCAGCGCATTTGTGGGTATCTTTTCCTTCTTGGTCCATAACAAAACGATGAGAATCATGTTTGTAATATCCTACTCGGACTCCATCGTCTTTAAATTTTTTAATCAATTTTGACAATAAAGTAGTTTTACCGACTCCAGAATAGCCGCCAAAACATAAAAATGGAGTTTTGAATCTCTCCCAATAATTGTCCATATAAAACTCTAAGTAAGGAAAATTTAAAAAAGGAATGTAGCCCTACATTAATTTTGTTCTTTGCTTTTACTCGCTACCCAAAACTCAATTTGGAAAAATCGAATTTATTGAAGTAATCAAGATTATTTCCGAAAGCGTAGAATCTGTCAACCGCCTTGGTCGTTTGCTTAAAAGCCTTAAATTTTTTGAATCTTCATCCAAAGTTCTTTCTTTTCTTTTTCATCTAGAACGCTAGAAGCAAACCGGGTTTTCTCATAGACCCGAATCGCTTCTTCGACAACGCCAAACTTTTCAGGCGGAAGGTTTTTAAGGTTTTTTAAAAATTCTCGATGAGTCCATGCGGGTTTTTTATAAAATCCAGAACCTTCTAATCGAGATATTAGTTTTTGATAAAGTAGTATCGGAAAATCTTTCTTCCATTTTCGGCTTAAATATGAAAATGAAAAAGCAAAGAAAAACTTGTACATTACAAAAAACCAAACCAAAACTAAAATCAATTCGCCATGATCGTTATATACTTGTTCAATTTCCTCCCAACTAGGAAGATGAATTTTTTTAAACTTTTCTTTCAAGCTTTTTCCTTCAGACCCAATAAAAGAAACTAATCTCACCTGATCTTTAAAAGAGTAACGAACAACATAACGTTGCCAGTTCAACCTGAGCATATCCATATAAGAGGAAAGCAAATTAATTTTTTGAGGAACCGCCATTGGGTCTGGAGGAGTTGGATCGTAAATCCTCCATCCATAGCCAGGGAAATAAGCCTCAACCCAAGAATGGGCATGTTTTTGCCGAATAATCATGTAGTTGCCTAAATTATTCCATTCAGATCCTACAAAACCATTCACCAGCTTGGTAGGTATTCCTTGCAATCGAAGCAAAATCGCCATGGCAGAGGCGAAATATTCACAATGTCCCTTTTTGCGAACAAATAAGAACTTATCCAACCCAGATAGCTCCGTTTCCTTCACCATTTCAAGCGAATAATCAAAACCAGTTTTTAAGAAATTTAAAACTTTATCGGCTTTCTCAAAGTCTGAATCGTCAGCGTTTGATAACGACCCTGCTAATCGCTTAATCTCAGGACTCAAAGAAGGCAATCGCAAAAAACGCAACAAAGCCTGGTCGTCGTATCTATATGGCTCTGGATTAATATAACTCGATAATGGAGACTTCATTTCGGCGATTATTATTAATTTTTTTGGACCATAAACTTGATCGATAGTCCTTAGAACAAAATTTCGATCTAACTCAAGCCCTCTAAAGGATCCATTAATATGAATGGGAATTCCGCTTGTAAAAACAACATCAGAATCAAACGGCTCCATAAAAACTTCTTGTTTAAACAATTTTGAAGATGAAGGAGAAAATAAATCTAAACCAGATTTAGGGTTAGGCTTTTCCATTTGCCAATCTACTCCAGCCGTGGACCCCCAAGATTTTCCATCGTATAAATCAAGCGCAACCCCACGCCATAAAAATCTCCCATCAGGGCGAACTTTTTTTCCATCTTTGGAAAATTCAACCCTCATCACTACATCGGTATTTTCTTTAATACTTCCGACTTCTCCTAAAGTCACCTTTTCCGAAAAACCTGTCAGTGGATGAGAATTTGAACCAATAGAAAAAAATCCTAATTCCACTCTAGGAAAACTAACAAAAATGATTACAGTTAAAATTAAACTCCCAAAAACTAAACCGCCGGCAAGACTAAATAAAGGCCATTCGATCGCTTCATCGCGACCTATTGATCGGAATCTGTTTGGAGGGGCATGACTTCCAACTTTCCTAACCGCAAGGTTATAAAGAATTAATACCCAGCAAAGAATCAAATAAAAAGTTAAAAACAAAACTCCAAAAGATAGCCCTCTTGCATAAATTGCGCCGATTAATAAATACACAATGCCTATCAAATAGCTATAGAGATAGTCGTTCAATTCAGCTTTGAACACTATTTTGAGAAACATAACTAGAATCAAAAATGAAACCAATACGGGAAGAACTGGCAAATCTCCTAGAAAATAAAAAAAGACAAAAAATAGAACTCCAATTTTCCAAATAGATAATTGGACAGGAGGTTCCAAAGGAATTCGTCCTTTAGATTCATAATAAAAACAAACCGATAAGGCAAAATATAAACCTATGTAAACAACGCCAGGAAATACTTCGCTAAAAACTAAACAGGCAAGTCCGAGGGCGGAAAGAAAATAATTCAAAAAAATAAAGCTTTGTCTTAAATTTATGTAAAACAAGGAAACTTATGGACTCCCTTTGATTTGAGGATATTCAAATATTTAACCGTTTGACAATCATTGTCCTATTCTTTAAAATTTTTATCTACCCTTGTTTGCCAATCTAAAATTCCTTATACCCTGGCAACATAATATCCAAATCTACAAGGAGATTTTATGCGAAATTTGGGCCGCTGTATTTTGGCAGTATTTTTTTTAGTCTTGATGACCACACCCCAGGCTTACGCTGATGAGATTGCGGTAATGGACACAACCCTGGGAACTATCAAACTATAATTTTTTAAAGATAAAGCTCCAGGTCACGTCAAAAACTTTAAAAAACTAGCAAATAAAGGTTTCTATGATGGAACTACTTTCCATAGAGTTATTCCTGGATTTATGATTCAAGGAGGCGATCCAAATAGTAAAGACGACAATCGAAGAAACGATGGTATTGGCGGTCCAGGATATTCAATAAAAGCCGAATTCAACGATATACCTCACAAACGAGGAATTCTTTCTATGGCTCGCTCTCAGGATCCAAATAGCGCCGGATCGCAATTCTTTATTGTGGTAAAGGACTCTCTATTTTTAGACCATAATTATACGGTTTTCGGTAAAGTAATAGAAGGAATAGAGGTTGCGGACCTTATCGTAGGGGTAGAACGCGATAGAAACGATAATCCGCTAAAAAAGATCGTTATCAAATCTATCAAAATCGCAAAGAAATAAACTTTAATAGAGGGAAACATGACCGAAGAATCAGGCCAAGAAATTGGCATAATCGAAACTAACAAGGGAACTATCGAAGTTAAGTTTTTTGAAGATAAAGCTCCCAATCATGTCGCTAACTTTCAAGAACTTGCTCAAAAGGGATTTTACGACGGAACTAAATTTCACCGAGTTATCCCGGGTTTTATGATCCAAGGCGGAGACCCAAATTCAAAAGGCGACGACCGCTCAATACACGGTACAGGCGGACCGGGCTATGCCATTGACGCAGAATTTAACGATGTCAAACATCGTAGAGGCATTCTATCGATGGCCAGAGCGCAAGATCCAAATAGCGCCGGATCGCAATTCTTTATTATGGTTAAGGATTCATTCTTCCTTGATAACCAATACTCAGCTTTTGGAGAAGTTATTACTGGTATGGATGTTGCGGATGAAATTGTAAACTCAAAACGAGATGACAAAGATAACCCAATCGAACCTATAGTGGTAAACTCTATTAAGATTGAAGTTCGCTAGTTAAGAACTATTTCTAAAGTTTCGCATATTTAAATTTTTGTTGTCGCCCTTTCCTTTTTATAAGGATTGGAGATAACAAACTTAGACGCTTATTGAAACTTGACCAAGGTAAGTAAGGAAAAAACGATGGAAAAAGAACTCCGGGTTAACATTTACCAAATCGTAAAAACCCAGACGCCAGAGGGAAGAACTTCAGACGATGGAGAATCTGGGGCGGACAATATTCGCGAGATCATCCTTAGTAACTGGGAAAAATACGAAAAAATAATGATTTTGTTTGAAGGAATTGTAAAGATGTCGCGAGTTTTTGTCGACGAAGCGTTCGCAAAAATTTTGGAAGAAAGATCCCTAGACGAAATTAACGAAAAGATCTTCTTCCCAGACGCTAAGGAAGCTATTGTTAAGGATTTAAATTCTGCGTTAAAACTGAGAAAAAAAATTCTGAATTCTCAACAGGAACGAGACGAAATATAAAGTCGGGCTTCAAATAAAAATTTATTATTTCCAAAATTATTCGTTTTAATTTTGGAAATAATATTTAAGGTTTTTCCCTAGTTTTGAGCACGGTTTCAATAAAAGTCTCGGCAAACTCTTCAATCGCTTCGCTTCCCGAAGCGGTTACAATAGGAATATTATATTCGGTACTCAAACTTGCATTAGCGCTAACCACATTTTCTTCTGCGATTATGACAGAATGTTTTTCCATAATTGCGTCGGCGTGTTTGTTTTTTTCATAGGTGGCCATCACTCCCTCTAAAAGCCCACACAAAGCCAAACAAGGTACGGCAGAACCTATAGCCCCCACCGCAAAACCATTTTTATGTCGATCAGAAACCAGCAGTTGAAGGATTTTATCTTCCCACAAATATTTTTTGGCGCCTTTACCGCCTACTAATACAACGCCATGGTAAATACCTTTAATTTGACGTGTGCCATGTCCCGCTTCGGTAACATAACTATCCCCAGTAATACCTTCCATACAGTCTACGAGCAAAAGATCGGGACGAATCTTACCATTTCGCATACCAATCGCTTCTTTTAATTTGGAAGAAGCAATATGGACTACAGCCTCTTCTTTATCTAAAATTTCCAAAAGAGGATCTAACTGACCTTCGTCAAAATAATCCTTTGGGATAACAATTAATATGTTTCTTCCCGTCAAGCGACCCATGTCAATCTCCTTAAAATTCGTGAACGCTTGCCGAAACCTAAAATAAATTTCGCAAACTGAAGAGCCGGTATTTTATCATAAGGCATAAAGGTAAAATTCATTTTTTTCAAAAATTAGGCGCCCTCGCAAATTAAGATAGTTTTTCAAAGCCTCTCTTTCCTGCGGTTTTAAAACTGAATCGTTTCCAAATATAAATTTAAAATCAAAAGCCAAATGAGTTAATCCTCGTTTCTTCCATCGCTTTAATAATAATTCCGGCGTCGGGTTATCTTGAAGCATTTTCTTCAACGTAAATCCCTCAAAAAAAGTATCGCTAAAAAACTTTTTATCGCAAAGAAAACCATAGTTTCTTAAATAAACTAACATCGCCTGCTCGTTATCTGATAGGCGGCTATTTATCTCCTTATAAATAGGATAAGCCGATATTCTAGATTCCAAATAATTATCCTTCGACTGGGTTCCAATGAGGATAGGTAATGGATTTCGATTTAGCCATTCTTTAAAAACAATTATTCCATTAAAAAGTAATCCAGAGACAAAAACGAAAACCGTCAAGGTACGAAGCGGCTTTAATTCGCTCAAGTAAGTTTTTTCTAGAGCAAAAGCCAATAACATACTTAAAAAAATAAATGATACCGTCAGAAGCCGAATATATTGCGACATAAAAAACCAAGAAATAAAAAAAACGCAAAATATCAACAAACTAACGAAAAACCCCACTGGGACAGAATCTTTTTTTCTAATCAACGCAGCGCCTAAAAAGGGAAGCGATAAAAAATAAAGTATACCAATCTGACCGTCATACAACAGACTGTTTTTAGCGCTGTGGAAGGTTAAATTCCAAGGTAGCATGAAAAAATCTTTTAAATTCCTACCCATCCCGAACGATTGGTAATATTCAAATTGCATCGCAGATCGCATTACGTCCCAGTTAATGCCGTTTCCTCCAAAAAATTGTAAAAGATAAGGCGCAAATGGATTGCCTCCAGTAAGTATTGAATTACGCGTCCACCAAGGCGCCAAAACAATAAGTATCGTTAAAGTAAATAAAGAGGAAAAAACAAATGTTCTTTTTAAAGAACGCCCTTGTAATAAAACGATTCCCAAAAAAGCGATTGAAGCAATCGCTAATGAAGTCAATTTTGTAGCGATCGCTATTCCAGAAAAAAAACTCATCAATATAAACCAACCATTTTTTTCTTCTTCGCGCCACCTTGTCCATGCATACACTGCCATCAAAATGAATCCTGCTACCTGACAATCGACATACGCTAAATAAGAAACTTCCCAAAAGGTTGGGGTGGAAAAAAAAATAAGGCAAGGAGCCCAAATAAGTTTCCCTGAAAAATACCTTTTGTAAAATAACGCAATACCTCCAATACTCACAATCGATATTCCAAAGCCAACTAGTTGCGCTAAAGTTTCCCCTTCAATAACTAGCGCTAGCAAATAAAGCATTTCAAACTGTAATGGGAAAAAAGAATAAATATTGTTCGGTAGGGAGACTATACCTCCAGCCTGAAGATAAGCTTTGGGAACCGCCAAATGATAAACTAAGGCGTCAGCGCCAGTTGGTGGAGCTAAAGTTAAGATAAGAGCAAAAAGGAAAAATATAAAAAAAACTAAACCACAAAATAAATTTGAAGCGTTTTTTTTAAATGTACTTTTGATGTTTATTAAAAGCCCATGCAGCCTTATCGCTTTAAAACATTCAAATAATTTTTGTTTATTAAGAAAAAATGGGACAAACAATAAAGACCAGACCCAATAAGGAGTAATTAGTTGGCAACTTGCTAAAATAAAGATAATGATTGAAAAAACGCAAGCGCCAAGTCCAATACCCAAAAATTCCGATTCCCAAGGATCTAACCTACCTAGATCTAAGCGAACTAAAATCCAATGTCCAATAAGAAAAAAAGAAAGAAATAGGCCTAAAAAGAAAATAATTACCATTCAGGCTGGCGGGAAATAAAGCATTCCAGAATCGAATACTATTTTAAATTATTTTAAATAGCGCAGTAACGCCAAAAGCTAAGTTCAATTGGACTTAATTCAATACAGAGAACTCTGAAACAACTTCTTCGTAATCATCAAACCAATAAGCTTCAGGATTTCGCTTAAAGGCAATAAATTTTGCGGTATCTTCGTTATTTGCCGCTCTATGATATTTGAAGAAAATTTGATCTTCTGTCATACCAGCGACTTCAATTTTGCCTGTGGAATGCGACATAACTAATCTAGCTCGTTTGGCCAAACCAGAACAAGACATTCTTGCCTTTTCAAAAATCTTATAAGTTTCTTCTATAGGAGTAACATACGACTTATTTCCTAAGGTGGGTCGACACTGAAAAACATAATATGGCGGCGCCCCAATATAAGACATTTTTCTAAATAATTCGGTCAAGACTTCTGCGTTATCATTAACTCCTTTAATCATAGGGGTTTGGTTAACAACTATGGCTCCAGCCTTGATTAAAAAGTTAATGCCCTTAACCGCTTCCTTTGTTAATTCAACAGGATGGTTAAAGTGCGCCATAACATAAATTCTTTTTTCTGGAGAGCTATATTTTTCAATCATCTTGAAAAGCGATTCGTCTTCAAAAATCCTGAAAGGATTAAATGCGGGAATTTTGGTTCCAATTCGAATTATTTTGACATGATCAACTTCGCGAATTTGTCTAATAATAGGCTCTAACTTACCAGTGGACATAATTAAAGGATCTCCACCAGTCAACAAAACATTGGTAATCTCTTTATGCTTACGAATGTATTCAAGACCTTCTGAAATATCCTTTGTTACTTCTTCATTATCATCCATAAAAAGCCGTTTTCTAAAACAAAACCGGCAGTAAGCGGCACAGACTTCATTAACTAATAGAAGCGCTGTTGAATCGTATTTATGCTCTAATCCTTTAACCTTTGTATAAGCTTCTTCTCCGGAAGCGTCAAGCTCCCCAAATTCATCTATCTCTTGAACATCTGGAACAATTAATCGACGAATTGGATCATTTGGATCATCCCAATTAATCAAAGATTGGTAGTAATCATTGGAACGAAAAATAAATTTGTCGGTTACGGCTTTAAGATCGTCAATATTTTCGCTTGGAATCTCCGTAACTTGTTCTATTTTTGTTAAATATTTAACTTTAGTTTTAGATTTGGAATCGAGGGAATTTGAAGATTTTTTTTCAGAATGACCATTACTATGTCCGTTTCCATTTCCATGCCCATTTCCGTAACCATTTTTTCCACTTTTAGCTTTATCATCCAAGTCTTTATTTCGACTTGTAAAAATTGAAAACGACATAAATAACTCCTTTATAAATTCAAACCCCCGACCTAAAAGTCATTTACCTTGAACCGAAGATTTATTACAGGAATTAAAAGAATAATTGAAATTCCCTTTTATTAACGAAAGGTCTCTTTTCTCAATATAGACAAGAAACAATCTATAAAAGGAAATATATTCAAAAAATACTAGAAGAATTGTTATGAGGTTTTTAGGATACTTTTTACCCCCCCTAAAATCAAGCGAAATCGGCGAATAAAGAAGCAATCCATTATTTTTCAACCAGATATCAACAAGCAATTAATGGACTAAAAAATTATGAGCATTTGGAACGCAGTCGCCTGTTAAGAAATTCCATAAAAGCCCTCAAATTTTTATTGACAGACAAAGCAGATAAACTATAATTCAACCTTTCAATTTTTAATACAAGTTTTCCTATAGTTTTAAAGGCATTTCTTTAAAAGGGAAAATGCTTAATAAAAGGTTGTTTTGTAGTTAGATTATCATTATTAAAAGGAGAAAGTTTAAATGAAAAAGTCCTTCATTTGTTTGGTTGCTGTTCTCTTCACCTTATCGGTGGCTAGTTCTGCTTTTGCCTCTAAATGTCCTCAGCCGAGAAAAACTAAAGCGGCTCCAGCTAACGTAGCTAAAATGGATAAGACTAAAGACGCTGATGCGGCTCATGGTAAAGATCTTTACACGAAAAAAGCAAAGCCAATGGCTTGTAAAAACTGTCATGGCGACAAAGGCGATGGCGCTGGAAAATTAGGAAAAGCTTTAAAACCAGCTCCAAGAAACTTCGCTTGTGCAGAGACCATGAAGAAAGTTTCCGCAGGTCAAATGTTCCATATCATTAAAAATGGTTCCGCTGGAACTGGTATGGTTGCCCATGGTAAGACCTTAAAAGACAAAGACATTTGGGATATCATTAAATATATTCGAACAGAATTAATGCATTAATTCCAGTTTCTATTTCTTAAAAGGCAAGGCGTTTAACGCCTTGCCTTTTTTTTTGCCTTTAACTGTAACACCTTTCCCCTTAACCCATTGATTTTCTTATCCAGGATTTTATTTTAACTATCATTTTCCGCTACTAAGTTAATAAGGGGACCTCTAAAAATTGTTTTTGGCCACGAGCAGACCTTATAAAATGAGGGACTGCGAGTTGCCTAAAGTAAAAATATCGAATTATTTAGAGATACCCTTAAGAAATAGTTTTTTAAAACACTACTGGTTGGAAAGAATTCTTTTGAAGGAAGCAACGGAAAGGAAGGGAGAGGTTCTTTCTAATTAAAAAAGAATTAGGACAAACGCGATATCAATCATCCTCTATTATCTTTAACGTCGAACGTAGGCGTGAAGCGAGAATCCTTAAAAAGGGCATTAAGGCTCTTGGGTTTCTTTTAGCCAGAGAATTAAACATTTCCAAGGTAAATTCGCTAACAGTGCAATTTTCTAAAGCTGTAACTGTTGTTGAACGAGGCAGTCCATCTATTAACCCCATTTCTCCGATAAAAGCTTTTTCTTCTAAAACGGCCATCACCCTTTTTTCGCCATTCGCGCAAGTTTTGCTCACTTCCATTTTTCCAGATTCAATAATATACGCAGAACCCGAGGGTTGACCTTCTTCAATAATACTTTCGCCCTTTTTAACGTTTATTTGCTTCACGTTAACCCAGCTTTGCCTTTAAACTTAAGTTTTCTGCCTTTAAAGCTTCTATTTCGCGCCTTAAGTTTTCATTATCTCTATTCAAGGCTTCAACAGCGTCCTCTCTATATGACGATTCTAATAGGTTTCTGACCCGAGATAGAACAACTGGCACACTTATAGGTTTTTCAAGGAAATCTCGCGCCCCAGCATTATAAGAAAGAAAACATGTCTCAGGATCCGTTCTAGCCGTCATTACGAGAATTGGTAAAGTCCCATCCCGAAATCCTTTTAAGTTATCCAGCTCTTTAAGTTGGTCCATAACTTGGAACCCATCCATATGAGGCATCATAATATCTAACAAAATCAAGTCAGGGAGGAATGATTTATAAATATCGCAAACTTCCCTTGGATCTAAAGTACTTTTAATTGCCGAAAACCCCCCATGCTTTAAAGCCCTTTCTACCAGAACTAAATGGGTTCGCTCGTCATCTACAATAAGGATCTTTGAATCCAGTACCATTTTTTCGATGTCCATTAAACCATAACCTTCCCTAAAAAATGGGGATATTTGGTAACTCTACGCAATCGTTAATAAGCGTGTTATGAAAATAATTCCATTAAGATAAACAATGCTCTAACGATCAAAAGAAACAACTACTTTTATACTCGCTTATTTTAACATTTACAATGTCGGGCCGCAAATACAAGGATCTCAAAATTTCGTCCTATTAGCTTATTAACCGAAACTTATAGCTAAAATTAAGCAAATCAACAACTTTAAATATTAAATTATAAAAATATCCCGCATTTACTATCAAAAAAATAAATAATCTAAAACTACTTAGAAGAACTAAGGAGCTTATTAGCTTGAATAACCTCTTGAATTTTTTGGGCAAAAAGCTTATTCCCCAAAGATGAGAAGTGATCCGGATCTAAATAATAAGAATAAGCCTTTGCAGGGGATAATGTTTTTTTTGGAAAGGCTTCAAGGAGATCGAGAAAAAGAAAACTGTTTGATTGAAAAATTTTTTGGAAAAATCTGTGGTTGCTGCTTTTTAACCTATATTCGCCCATTGCATCCAAAACATTATAAATATTAAAGTTTTCAACCTTACTAGGATTTATTTCAAAATATTTTATAACGTTTGCAAAGCGGTCCTTATAGTAATTCGATTTGAATTTTGATTCTTTTTCCGCTGAAAGAACTTTTTGAGTTAAATCATCTCTACTAGGCGCAATGACAAATAATATTTTTGAAGAATGGTTCTTTGCAAGCGTCTCGAACTTCTTTAGAAGACCAATTATTACCTCTCGAACATCAAAATACTGTTTATATCCAATTTGTTTACAAATTTCTTTCCTATAATTTCCAAAAACTTTATGCAAAATCCAATATCTTGAAACAAGGTTATCACAAGAAAACCTAGAAACTCTTTTATTAAGAAGTATTAAGGAGTTTTTGTTTAGAACAAATACTGGTTTGCTCTTTCCATAGGCTTCACCCCTAGCAGTATTACTTACGTCATTTCCTGAATAGATTGTCACAATAATAAGCCTGGGGTTCAGAGCAGAAATGTGTTTTCTCAACCTTAAATAATATTGCCCAATTCCATAACCTGGGACCCCCAAATTAAGCACTTGAAAATTATCATTTAATTTTCCAAGAAAGTGCGAAACATTCTCATTGTCGCCAACGCCATAACCCCAAACAACAGAGTCTCCTAACATAAGAATGTGTTTTTTTTCTGAATTCACCTCGGGGGATCTAAATCCATGAGAGTTGGTTGTCTGCTTTTTTCCAACCTGAAATGTGACGGCATTAGGAATATTCTTCCAACCCAGTTCGGAGTCAAATTGAGTTCCTTTCGAGTGCCAGTATGTTTTATGAAAATAGATTTCTGTGATGAAAATAACAAAAACCAACCCTAAAATAGTAGAAACCGTTGCTAATAAAAGCTCTTTTTTTTTTAAACGTAAAAATGATAAAAAAGTTTTAATAGTTTTAGGCATTAAACATTTTTGTCATATTTTAAAACGCAAATAATAGATAGATACGTTAATAGTTTTTTATTTTATTTAATGTAATTTGATACAACCTCTGAGCCTCGCTATTATGAATATTTAACAACATTATTTTTTGAAAGGTATCCTTACTTTCTTTCCATTTGTTTTGTTTAAATAAAACGATACCAAGATTCATAAGAACTCCCTCATGATTTGGATTAATTGTAAGCGCCTCCCTTAAGGCCTCTTCGGCTTTTTCAAATTGGTTGTTTTCAAAATAAGCGCCTCCAAGTTTGCTAAGTCCATCAAAATCATCAGGTTTTAATTGTAAAAAATTAGTTAATGATAAAATGGCTTTGTTATATCTTTTTGCCTGCAAATAAGCTGAAATTAAATTGCGATATGAATTTAAGGAATTGGAGTTTAATTTGACGGAAATTTGAAATTGCTTTATAGCGTTTTCCAAATCTCCTAACTTAAGGTACGTAAACCCTAGATTGTTTCGTACTACAAAAGATTGTGGCTTTTTCTCTGCTTCATTCAAATAAGTTGATAAAGCCAAGTCGGTTTGCCCAACTTTCATATAAGCGAAAGCAAGGTTACTATATCCTTCAGGATAGTTAGGGTATATTTTTAAGGCTCTTTCGTAAAATCGTATAGCATCCTCATAATACTCCAGGTCCATTAAAGCAAATCCCAAATTTGTCCTATAAACCGAGGCGGTATTAGAATCTATTTGAGGTTTGTCTGCACAAGAAAAAACAAAAATTAAAATCCAAATTGGAGTTTTGAAAAAACACCGCATAAAGAATTAGCGTTAAGAAGCGATATATAATCCAAGAATTTTTTAATAAAGTTCACCTGTACCAGGCAAAGCCAAGTTTTTCCAATCCCAAATATTCTGCCAAATACAGAAACAAAACTCTTACATTTTTTTTACTTATTGAGCAGTAAACCTATGTTAGGAAGTTATATGAGAATGTTTTACTTCAGCCTTAAACAAAAAAACTAGGAAAAATATAAAATAAAATGGTGCGAAGGGCGGGAATCGAACCCGCACGATGTTTCCATCGCAGGATTTTAAGTCTTTTTAATAATATTATAACTTATTGATTTAAATGAATTTATATAATTATTTAAGTGTGTATGTGTAAGAATCTGTGTAAGTTTTGACCGGTTTTCGGTCCTCTATGAGCCCCTAAAACCCTTTCCGGGCACTTTAACTCTTTCTCTTGCCCAACCCTTTCTTTTCTTCTTTTAGCTTGCTTTGCTCTGAATCAATGGGCTATTCAAATACAGAGACAACAGGATCCAAAAAATCTGGCATGGGCCTTAATTAGCGTGTTAAGCCAGAGATCTTTAAACAAAAGCCAGAAATACTACTTTGAATATTGGTTGGAATAATTTGATAGCCATTTAAACGGCTCTTAATGAGCGTTTGAAGTTTGAATCCAATTTGAGAGGCTCCAATTGCTAAATTTTAGAGTGGTTTTAAATAAAATCCTCATGGGTTTATTTATATTAGTTTTGGGTTTAAGTGGAACGTCTTTGTCTGCCTTGGCCCATCAACCTAGAGAAGTCACCTCAGAAAATATTGTTGTCTTTAAACCAGAAATTTCTAAAGCGTATTATGGGACTTTATCAGGGCAATCACATTTTTACACGATCAATAAAATTTCTTCCTTTGATTTATATGTAAATATTTTGGTTCCTTTTATAGAAGGGGCCGGAAAGAATATTGTGGTCGAAATTTTTAGGGATAATCGGTCTCTAGGTATTCTTAGGCCGGGCGAAAAGGATTGGAAGGAGTTTTTTGAGCCATTCGGCCACAGCACTTATTGGCAAGGTCCGGAATTCAAAATACGTGCTGAAGCTGGGAGATACAAAATTCTTGTGCAAAGTAAAGAAGCAAATACAAGATATGTTTTGGCCATTGGTGAAATTGAGTCGTTTGATTGGAAGGAAGGATTAAATGCAATATTACTCATTCCTGAATTGAAGCGGAACTTTTTTGAAGAGCCCCCAATAAGTTTCATATGGTCTCCTCTTGGATGGGGGTATGTTTTATTCCTACAACTTTTGGCGCTTCTGGCAGGGTGGGTTGTATCCAGAGTATTAAAAACGGGTGGAATAAAGTTTCACAGTAAGTCTTTCCAGAAAGATACTAGAACCACCATGGTTTGGAGCGCAGTTCTATGGATAGGAATGCTTTCATGGGCTGTTGGAACCTCCTGGCACCCTGTATTAATCCTTATATCTGGTTTTGCTCTTTTTGTAGCAATAATTAGCTGGCGTAAACTTAGGTATGTAAACAGAATAGAGCATAATTAATTGCTTTACTTATCCCGAGATTAGATGGATTTATAAATTATTATTTCAAAGCATTTTTGAAAACCTTTAAAACTAGGGTGCGTTGGGTGGCGTGTTCGACGATTGGTTTAGGGTAATCCTTACCTATGATGCATGAGGCTCTTTCCTGAGTTTTCAGGTTTGTGGTTGAGGGGAAATGGATGTCTTTGTTTGAAAAACCTGCCAGTTCGGGAAGAACTTTGCGTATAAACTTGCCCTCAGGGTCAAAGCGCTTTGACTGAGTCACCGGATTGAATATTCGGAACCACGGTTGGGCATCGCAACCAGTTGATGCACACCACTGCCAACCTCCATTATTTGCCGCCAGGTCAAAGTCGAGCAGGAATCGGGCAAAATAAGCCTCTCCTTTACGCCAATCCACCAGTAAATCCTTAACCAAAAATGAGGAGACAATCATTCGTAGGCGGTTATGCATCCAACCAGTTTGATTGAAGTGTCGCATAGCTGCATCAACCAAAGGGTATCCTGTTTTTCCATGACACCAGGCAATAAACATTTCATGGCTTCCTGGCCATTTGATTGAATTGAATTCAGGTTTGAATGTTGAAGTGATCACTCGGGGAAATCGATCCAATATCATTTGATAAAAATCTCGCCAAATTAACTCGGAAAGCCAAATTTCCGCCCCTGTAGAATTTTGCTTAAGGGCTGACCGGACCAGTTTTCGGATAGAAATGGTTCCGAACCGCAGATGAACAGAAAGCCCTGAGGTCCCTTCAGCATAAGGCAAGTCACGTGCTTTATCATATGTGCCTATTTTTTTGAAGAAAGCGGACAAACGTTTCCTCGCGGCGTCTTCCCCTGCTTCCAGCCATAATTTCGCCCTTTGAAACCCGATGTCCTCCAGGCTGCAACGTTTAAGGGATACTTTTAAATCCTTTAATCGGGTCAGTTTTTTTAAATTCGGCCGAAATTCCTGAATGTCCTCGTCGGTCAGCTTTTTAAGCCAGGCGTTTTTGTAAGGAGTGAAGATACGGAAAGCGCTACCGGATTTAGTAGCCACCTCCAGGCCCTCAAATATGACCTGATCCTTGAAGGTACGGAATGAGATTCCCATGGCCTGAAGGTTTTGAAAAACGGTTTCGTCGCGTTCTTTTGCCGAAGGTTCATAGTCGTGGTTACAGAAAACCGATTCAACCGAGAGAGAATTTGCCAGTGAAGGAATTTCCTTTCGAGGATCTCCATATAAAATTACCAAGGCCGATCCTTTTTTACGGAGGCTTTGATCCACCTTCTGAACCGAATCGTGAATGAATGTAACCCTCCGATCATTCTGGTCTGACAGTTTGCCAAGAATGGTGGTGTCATAAACAAAAACAAGAGTTGCCCGGTCTGCAGCCCTGCATGCTTCCGTCAGGCCCTGGTGATCGGAAAGTCGCAGGTCCCGCCTGATCCAGCAAAGAACATGGTGAAACTTCATTTTCCCGTATTTCCTTTTTGCCAGTTATATCTGTGAAAAAGTATAAGTAGCAATGAAGCTGCAGATCACCATCAAGCTCATAGAAGGGGCAATCTTGTAAAAAGGATTGCGCACCTTCCAGTGAGTAGCCATGGCAGCCAACATCAGGGCAGCAATTCCAGAAGCCCCAAGGAAATTGACTAATAAATGTTTACTGAATAACATGAGGGCAAAGGATAATTTAAGTATTCCTACCAAATCCCTCAGCCAGGAGGGCAGGCCGTAATATTTGAATTCCTCAACAATATTCTGGTATCGAACGACCCATACAAAATAAATGGAACCCGCGACCAGTGTTTTAAATATAGCTAAAATGACTTCTTCGGTTAGCATGATGACCTCCATTTGTTAGTTTGACACCTCAATATGTAAATCCGGAGGCGGGGTGATTTTGCATTGTATACTTGGATTAAAACCGCATTCATGTAGGTGGAGTAATCTGGATTCAGTAATCCTTGGGTTTCCACGAGAATGCTTTTTCGCATAGGCAAAAGCATCAACTGCTTTTTCGTGAAAATTTAACCTATGCAACGTCAAGCCCAGATTGTAGGAAGTTACTCCCAACGCTGGATCGCGCAATTGCCGGGCAAGTGATTCTGCTTTGGAAAAATATTTGCGTGCCGCCTCAAAATTTCCAGTTTCAAACAAGCGAATTCCTTTTTCATTAGCATTGGATATTTCCATATCGAAGCTTTTGGATCCCTCCGACTTTGGTAGAGGAATGGGTGACTCTTTTCCGGCTTCAGATGGTCCGGCTGTTAAAATCAGAATAAGGGACAAAAGAATCATCATTGGTATATGTGTCATTCTTAATATTTCCTTTCCTCATTTGCCTTTTTAGCTTTATTGAACTGCAGGCTGATTTATTTTTCCCCTGTGTGTTGAAATGTGTCCAGAAAGGAATTCTGCAACATGCCTTAAATCAAATGGCCATGCATAATCAATCTTCACTTCAGGATGTAAATTATTTAATTCTTCAACCTCTTCCGGTATTTCCAATTCTGCGTGAGAGCCGCCGGGGGTGAACATTGTGGAAATAATCATGATCTCGGTGTGATTTTTTGAAATTAGCTTTTCCACCGCCTCCTTAATCGTAGGGGCGCAGAATTCGTTATAAGCTACTTCAAGGTCACATCCCCCAAGGGTTGATTGGAGGCTCTCTGCGACGCATTCAAGCCCTGCCTTATAAGGGTCTGTCTGGCTGGTTCGTGGCCAGTTTCTAATGGTTCTATCAATTTCCATCTCTTCATCGCTTATCGGGAGATTATTTTTCCGCCGGACAGATTCCAGACGTTTTAGTTTCGACACAAGATTTTCAGGGCAATCAATCGGCACCCCCCCATGACCCACAAGGACAACCCCAAATGTTAACTCGCTCATAAAAGTCTCCTTTGCTGATAAAATGAATGGTTTGTAAGAATTAAAAACATACAATCTGGTGAATTCATTTGGTTAGTGATCGAATATACTGAATTAATTGCCACACCTTTTCGTCAGACAAGTGTTTATAGGAAGGCATGGATGTCCCCTTGGAGCCATTTTTGATGATCCAGAACAGTTGGCCGTCTGATATTCCATCCATGGTTGAATTGCAGGTGAAGTTTCTGGGTTTAGGGTTCATTCTTAAAGACATTGGACCTTCCCCATTTCCCGCCATTCCGTGGCACTGCTTGCAAGCCAGCGGTTTCGCCTTGATATGAGCCAGAACCTTGCCCTTTTTAAGGTGGCGGGGCTCATTCCTCAAGGGTTTTTTCTTTTCCAGATATTCCTTTGGTGCAGACGCTGTTTTTCTTTCCTGGGGACAAGTTTCAGCAAATATAGTTTCTGGTATCAAAATGGCAAGCACCAACCCTGCAAGGAGCAGCCATAGATTATTTGGATTAAAATCAGGATTATTCATAATTTATAGTCTCCCTACTAAAATCAGGAAATAACTCCAGCCTCTTTTTGGGAGTGCCGGATGTATTTGATGATTTCGCGGATTTGTTGGTTGTTTACTTTCCTTTTTTGAGAGGGCATTGCTCCGGAATTTGAGCCATTGAGGATGGTGCGGGTAAACTTTTCATTAGAGAAATATTTAAGATGAAACCTTTTCTGAAGAAATGTGGGAGCGTTATTGCCACCCATGGCGTCACGCCCATGACAGGATGCGCAGACACGGTGAAATTGTGACTGCCCCACTTTGTATTCTTCAGGAACCACTTTGTTTGGTTTGATTTCAACCGCACAAGAAGTTATTGCCAATGAAACAATGGCCATAATCAAGCCTTTTAGAGTATTCATTGTTAGGTCACCTCTTCGCTCTTCTATTTTTCATTTCTGCTTACCTAGCCAAATTTTTCTCAATTAGTGTTTTTAAAGTCTTGTACTCCGTATTTTCTGGAGCGGACTTTAATGCCTTACCTATGGATTCAAATGCCTTTTGATATTTTTCTGCACCCAATTGAATGAGGGCTTTCATATAGAAAAAGCGGGCTCGCATTATTTCATTTGGTTCAAAGCTCATAGCACACCGAAAACCTAACCCGACACCATAGGAATTATTATTGGGATCATTCCAAAAGCGGTGGGTGGTAATAATGCTTTGTGAGGGCGCAAACCAGGAACCCCCACGGATAACCTTTTTCTCTTTTTTAGAGGACTTTCCCGTATATATAGGAACCATCGTTCCTGAATAGGTTGCCTGTTTCCACTCAGGTCCCAGTTGAGGTCCCCGAGGATTTCTATTTTCTTTTGAGGTTTTGTAATAATTAGCGTCATACCAATCCTGAACCCATTCGAAAACATTACCCGCCATGTGGTAAACCCCTTAATAGCTTTTGCCTTCCGGATAGGAGTCCACAGGAACGGTGGTTTTCTTGTTTCCAGATTTTCCTCCGCCAAAATTTGCCTTTTTAAAATCCAGGTCGTTTCCCCAAGGGTAGATATTTCCTGCGGGTCCCCGCGCTGCTTTTTCCCACTCAGCCTCCGTTGGGAGCCGCTTGTTAGCCCAATGGCAATAGGCATTGGCGTCATACCAATTAACGCCCGTTACAGGATGATTTGCTTGATTCAGAAGATGATGATCCCAATAGGCCGGCGCGGGATGGTCCGTTGCCTTGATGAACTCTGTGTATTGGGCATTAGAAACCTCATACTTATCTATGTAATAGGCAGAGAGGTAAATCATGCTCGCCGGGCTTTCATCATTGAAAGGCTTATAAGAGGCAGATGCCTGGACGGTTTCTTTTTTCCCCTGGGTTGATTTATCTATTCCGCGAATGAAACCTCCAGGGTTGATCAGAACCATATCTTTGGGTGTTTCAGGGGCGGCATAACTGTAGCCGACTGTAGCCAGGCTAAGAAGAATTGCCACCGTGAAGCAAAATAAATGGGTTGTTGATTTATCTATTAATGACCGCATGGGTCCTCCTGAAATTTGGAAAGTTATTTATTTTTCAGTTTTTGCACAGCGAAATCCGATACCATCCGTTTTTAGTGCAAAACCACCTTTGCCACGAGAAGCCGGGCGGATATCTCCTTTAAAACTGTGCCAGGATCCTCCTTTAATAACCTTGAGGATTCCTAGCCCTGGACCCATTGGGTTTCGGATTGGGCTAGTCTGGTAATAGTCAGCCGAGTACCAGTCACTCACCCATTCGCGCACATTTCCAGCCATGTCATGAACGCCAAAAGGTGAATCTGTTTCAGGGTGTGAACCCACCGGCCAGAGGGTATGAATTCCATCCCAGTTCTTTTCATAATTGACTTTAAGAGGCCCGGGTGGTTGGTTCCCCCAGGGAAATGCTTCCCCATTAATCCCACGGGCGGCTTTTTCCCATTCCGCTTCTGTAGGCAAGCGTTTTCCGGCCCAACGGCAATAGTCCACGGCGTCATACCAGGTCACTTGGACCACCGGTTTCAAATCAACATTGACCTCTTCAGAAAGTTTCTTTGTGCTGTAAGGATTCGGTGGTTCTTTTCTCCCTGTTTTGTGAATGAAATGGAGATAACGCTTGTTTGTCACTTCAAAGGCATCGATTGAATAAGCGTCGAGATAAATGGTTTTCTGTGGTTTTTCATCTGCTCTTCCCTCATTGTTTCCGCTGCCCATAAGAAAAATTCCAGCGGGAACGGAAATCATTTCTACCGGATCGCGGGACTCTGAAGTATCGCTGGCATGACTTTTTACCGGGTAGAGCAAGTTGGAAATGGCAAAGAAAGTGCTGAGCGCGGTGATAAAAAGTAAAGGTGTTTGGAATCTCATTTCTTTTGCTCCTGACTTTCTGCGATTACCTGGTTCGTAATTTTCATAATCTGGTTGATATGTTTATTCATTGTTTTCAAGTCGCCCCTGTCCTCAGCGTCATAGGCCTCGGCAAGCAGGGAACGCGATCTGTGGAGATTTTTTTCCAGCCGGGTCTGTACTGTAGGGGAGGCCAAGGTCCCTCCCAGTGCGGCGTGGTGATAAGTTTCCCAAGCTAATTCGACCGAATTGCGGGCTTCAGAAGTTGAGAGCAATCCACGTTCGCTGGAAAAATCTCTTTCGATACTGAAAGCCGGCTCTACCCAAACAACCATCAGCAGCAGACCCAGAGTGATAGCTACTTTTTCAATACCCAACCTGGCGTCCATAAAATTCCTCCTGTCGTACCGTTGGTGATATTCGGTTTGAAGAGGAGAGGCGATTGCCTCTCCTCTAAGCAAACCTAATGTGGGTTAAAGTTAACGGGCCTGTTTCTGAATCATTTCTTTCAGCTTCAGGTATTCCGCATTGTTTGAATCATGGTTCAGTGCTTTTTCAATTGCTTTCAAAGCCTGGCCATATTTTTCCGCGCCCATGCTGATCAATGCATCCATATAGTGGGTGCGGGCCTGCAACATGGAATCGCCTTCCACCGAACGTGCACAGCGGAAACCAAGTCCCACGCCATAGCTATTGTTCATCGGGTCATTCCAGAACCGATGGGTGTTTGTGACGCTTTCCGCCGGGGCATACCAGGAACCTCCACGAATGACCCGTTTTTTGCCGACAGCAATTCGATCTACATATGTTCCCGTGGCGCTCAGGAAGACACCCTCCTTTGGACCATGCGGATTTACGGTTTCCTGGGTATTTTTGTAGTAATTGGGGTCATACCAATCATTCACCCACTCGAAAACATTGCCCGCCATGTTGTAAAGGCCGTAAGGGCTTTTCCCTTCAGGATAGGCATCAACATTGGCCGTGTATTCCTGCTTGCGGCCAAAGTTGGCCTTGGTTGCATCGAGGTCATTGCCCCAGGGATACTTGAAACCTTCAGGTCCCTTGGCCGCTTTTTCCCACTCCGCTTCCGTTGGAAGACGCTTGTTTGCCCAACTGCAGAATGCATTGGCGTCATGCCAGTTCACACCGCTTACGGGTTGTTCAGGTTTGTTGCGTTTATGATCGTCCCAATAGGCGGGTGCAGGGTGACCCGTGGCCTTGATAAATTCTCCATACTTCTTGTTGGACACTTCATGTTTGTCCATGTAATAAGGATCGATAATGACCATATGAGCGGGGCCTTCGTCATGGAAAGCTTCCCTGGAGACGGCGTACTTGAGACGCTGTCTCAGGGTCATTTTTTCGGTGTCCACCTGGACCGACTTGTCTACCCCCATCAGGAAGGAGCCCCCAGGAATCAGGGCCATATCCTCTGGAGCCTCGCTTGCCCAGGCTGTGGTGGAAAGGAGGGCGGTTACTGCCAAAACCCCAAAACTTTTGCAAACCTTGTTTTTGATCTTCATGGCTTTAATCTCCAAGTAAAATTTCAAATGTTTGTAGAACGTTATTTTTAAAATTTATCTAATGTTTGAATAAATGTCAAATGTTTTTTTAAAAAGTTTTGACAAACATTAGTTATCGATATATTATGTATTTATGGATACTTACAAAATAGATCACGTGGCTAGAATCACAGGGTTGACCAAACATGTCATTCGGTCTTGGGAGAGGCGGTTTAACCTTCTGAAACCAGAACGGGGTGACAACCGTTACCGAATGTATTCTCAAGAGGACGTGGATTTACTTCTATATATAAAGGGCCAATTGGAGGAAGGGTTTGCAATCGGGGAATTGGCCGGATTGGGGCGGGAAAATCTAATGGAAAGGATGCGAAACCAAACCCTTCGAACCAGCGATGTTGAAGAAACTTCACTGGAACGAATTAATAACACTTTGGTCTCAAGCCTTGTCCCATTTAACAAAGCAAAATTTATCAGAACCCTTAATGAAGGGGTGTCCTTGCTTCCATTTGAAGAGGTCTTCTATAAAATTTTCATTCCTCTCCAAAGAAAAGTCGGGGACATGTGGCATGAAGGAGAAATCGGGGTAGGTGTAGAACATTTTGTTTCAAACCATATCAGGCAGAAATTTCTTTCTTTATTGAATCAACTTCCTGTCACTCAACAGGGGCCGAAAGTGGTTATCAGTTGTTTGCCAGGCGATCACCATGAATTGGGGGCATGGATGGCCGCATACCTATGTGCCATGAGCGCCTGCCAGGTATATTATCTGGGGGCAAACATGCCAGTTAAAGAACTTGGTGCGTTCTGCACCCTGACCCGTCCCAGTTTGGTGTTGCTATCGTGTACGGGTGATTTGTCAGAACCGGAAACGAAGTCACTTGCGGAGGATTACAGACGTTTGGTATTGCCCGTGTGTCCTATTTGGGCAGGAGGATCAGCGATGTTTTCCTTAGGAAAATACTTTTCCCAAAATGGAATTGAAGTGCTTGAATCTATGCATGTCCTGGAGGAAAGGTTAAAGCGCTTATCTCAGTTTTTGGGGCCTGAGGAAAGAAAATGAAGGGCAAAATAAAAATCGGGGTCAGTAGTTGTTTGCTGGGGGAAAAGGTTCGTTGGAACGGAGATCACAAGCAGGATCGATATGTCCGCGACGTTCTGGGAAATTATTTCGAATACGTTTCAGTGTGTCCCGAAATGGAGGTAGGGATGGGGGTGCCACGGGAGACGGTGGCTCTCTATGGCTCATTGCAATCGCCGAGAATGATAAGCAAAAATAAGAGGGTCGACTGGACTCAAAAAATGAATCGATTCAATAAAGAGCGCATTAACCAACTGGCCTCAGAAGACCTCTCCGGTTTTATTTTCAAAAGCAAATCACCGTCTTGCGGTCTTGGAAGAGTCCCTGTTTATTCCGAGGACGAGCCGGGAAAAGCAAGGCACGGGGATGGTATGTTCGCGTCCTCTTTCATGAAGGCATTTCCTTTGATTCCGGTAGAAGATGAAGGCAGACTGCATGATCCCAGAATCAAGGAAAATTTCATTGTTAAAGTGTTTAGCTTTTCTCGACTGAAGAACGCTTTGTTAAGTAAAAATACAAAGCCGGGAAACCTGGTCAAGTTTCACACTCAGCATAAATTTCTGATTTTATCTCATAGCAGAAAACACTATCAGATTCTGGGGAAATTGGTTGCGGAAGTAAAAGGTAAACCCTGGAATAGAGTGTTGGCTTCCTATATTTATACATTTATGGAAGCTTTTTCTTATAAATCTACAAACAAAAAAAATACGGATGTTCTAGTGCACATGATGGGATTTTTTAAAAAGATACTGTCTTCTGAAGATAAAAAAGATATTTTGGATGCCATAGAGGATTACAGGAATGAGTTGGTTCCGTTGATCGTTCCTGTAACATTGGTTCGCCACTATGTCAGAAAATACGACGTAACCTATTTACAGGATCAGGTGTATTTAAATCCCCACCCCAAGGAACTGATGTTGCGAAATCATGTTTGAACATTGGCAATTCGATTAAGCTCAAAAGATAGCCAGTAATTCAAAATTGGACGGGAAAATATCTAAAAGATGCTGCAGTTTTTTTATAAGAATAAAAAATGCGGAGGGGGGGACTCGAACCCCCACGAGGTTTCCCTCAACGGATTTTCATACCCTCTACGGCTTTCGCCGCCGCCCTTCAGTAACGTCAAAAGAGCGTTTGTGGTCTGGACTATCCCTTCACCTTATCCCGGATGGATACCGGCACTTAGGTGCTGCCCGTCTAGTCTCTACACCTTCCCTTTAAAAAGGGCTTGGCTCGGGATTGCCATGTGAAAGGTTTCCCCGAATTTGAGCAGTTCTGCATCCCGGGTTTCCCACAGGAGCACTCAAAGATTTAAGTCCGTTGCGTCTACCGATTCCGCCACCTCCGCGTGGCAATGTTATACAATCAAGCTAATACTGTTCCTTCCAGGGTGGAGACGGAAATTGGTATGTCACAAGCGGTTTTTGCCATCTAGAAAATCCATGTTTCATACTGGATTCCTAAGGGACTTTTAAGTCCTGTGCGTCTACCAGTTCCGCCACCCTCGCACAAAATTAGGGTAGGAATAATTAAACATCAAGAAGATTGCCTTAACGACAACTTTGGTTTATTTTGAGGGGAATGTTATCAAGTTTTTCATAAAAATCAACCTTGTTTAACTAATAAACTAAATCTTTCAAAAATAAAATCGTTTTTCCAATATAAAATAAAAAAAACTACCAAATGAAGTTTCCCTTACGACACTTAGAACGATTAGTAGACACCAATATTAATTTAAATGATTTCGAAACCGCTGGCGAAGATCTTGAAGTCCTTATAGAAACTCTGAGAGAATTAGAAAAATGCAGAAAATGTAGAACTTATTTGAAAAATAAATTTGAAATCGAATTATTTCTATCTTCAAATACATTTAACGATCTTTTACAAATTCGAGAGATTGATACGGTAGAAACTCCTACCAAATCAGGGGATGTTGAGTGCGTTTCTCTCAAAAACTCACGCCCAAACAACGCTCCAGTTTCAGTTTCAGATTTAAACGCCACTTTAAGGGAATTAAATAGAGATCTGATTAGAATTAAAGAAATCGCTCAAAAGGAATTCCAAAAATTTAATTTAGCGCAAGACTTATCCGAAAATTCCCTTGAAAAATCTTGGGAAATCGTAGTTTCCTTGAGGAATATGAAAGGTAACTGGCTTGAAAATATTCTAAATATCCAAAAAACAAAAAGAGCTAAACAAAAACTGAAGGAAATATTTCCTAGCTCAAAAATCACTTTTGAAGGTAATCAATTAGACCAGATTCAAAAGGAACTAGCTTTCTTCCGTCAATGCTCGGATTTAAATCAAAAATGGGATCCAATAGGATTAAATCTGATTCCCTGCTTTAAAAAAGGAATATTAGACATGCTTATTGAAAATGTTCAAGAAATGGGAAGCACGGTGTGGACATCGGTCTACAATGGCCAAAGATTACCAAAATCCCTAGAAATTGCAGGAATACACTTCGGAGACATCAGGACGATCTTCGAAAACTCTAATCTCGCTCCTTTAAAAGAAAAACCTAACTAATAACCGCCACGTGTACGGCTTCCTTTTTCTTCAATACCATACCCTTCGTCTTTATCTAATAAAAGATGCTTCAAATTCATTACTTTTTGGGCTTCTTTCATAGCCGCTTTACCATCTTCTCTAAGGCGGTTATATCGCAGATCCAACCTAACTAAGTTGGTAAACAAAGGTAAAAACTTCGCTAACATAAAAGCGCCTTCATCTCCAATCTCATTGTCCGACAAGTTCAAATTTTTTACGGAAATAAGATTATCCGAAACTGCAATATGTTTGCAGCCCTCATCCAAAATTCGATTATAAAAAAGATTTAGGGATGTCAGATTCGTAAGGTATTTGGATTTCGCGATATGCCGAGCGCCTTTAGGACCGCACAAATTGTTTCCGAATTCGAGACTATTTATTTCAGCAAGAAATTCACAATTAGATACATCTTTTGCCCCAATTTCCTCTAAATGCATTGCTGTTAAATCTAAGGTTTTACCGTCTTTGCTAAGTTGAGCCTGAAACAGCTTGTCTGATTCGGACTTTGACATGAACCGCGGTTGTTCGGCGGAAAAATATGTCATAAATTAAACTCTCCTAAAAATTCAAAACTAAAAGGCAATATAAAACTTCCAATTAAAGCTAGCGCTTTTAAAACGAAGATAATTATTAATATCGATTTAAAGTTATTGTTTGATTTTTTTTTGAAATCTTTTATGATGATATACTAAAATCGTTATAGAGTCACCATTTATAATAAAAAGGAGTTTGTGCATGGCTGGCGCTCGATCCGACCTAGAAATGAGCCTGGGAAATAATGTCATTGTTACACAAATGACCCAAGCTATTAACTGGGCAAGAAAATATTCTTTCTTTATTTATCCTTTTATTACCGCTTGTTGCGGTATGGAGTTTATGTCTGTTGCTGGGCCTAGATACGATCTGGATCGTTTTGGAGCCGCTTTCCCGCGTTTTTCTCCTAGACAAGCAGATTTGCTAATGGTGGTTGGGACTATTAGCCATAAACAAGCGCCAATTTTGACCAAAGTTTACAACCAAATGGCCGAACCTAAATGGGTCGTTGCCTATGGAGTCTGCACCGTTTCAGGCGGTTTTTATGATAACTACTCCACTGTTATGGGAATTGACACCCTGATCCCTGTAGACGTTTATATTCCTGGCTGCCCACCGCGACCAGAAATGGTAATTGACGCGCTCATTAAGTTACAAGATAAAGTACAAAATGAAACTTTAGCGGACCATGTTAAAGGTCCTGCGATGATTACGCCTGCCGCAAATATTTAAAGGCGCTTCAAAAAAAGCTTTTTGAACCTTATTGAACTCCAAACGATTCCATTTTCGTTTGGAGTTCTTTTTTTATTGAAGCAATCATTCTCTTTCCTGCAGCCACTTCAATTTCAGTTATTTCATCCAATCTCAACATTTTTTCAATATTTTCTATTTTTCTACCCACATAATTTTTGAAATCTTCCATATTTGTTGGAGTTAAATCAAGCGTTCCATTTACTAAAAAAAACCGGTTCTTCAAAAATTGAAAATATAAAGACAAACGCTCAATATTATCGGCGACTCGTTTTTCATATTTTAAAATTGTTAAAGCCTCGTTTTTTCGGTCAATGACATATCCTAAACTCGTATTATCAATTTTATCAAATTGTTGGTTTAGTAAATCAAAAGCTCTTCTTGTGATTTCTTCGGACGATTTTATCGTCGGCAAATTTAAAGTTTGAACAGTAGCTAAATCCAGTATTAAAGATCTCACTCCAGTTTGTTCGCTAAGATAGGCAGATTCTAAAGGATATCTACGAAAAATCTCTGAAGCGGTATCAAGCGCGGGTTCCATTTGTTTAATCGCCTTTGCGACATTCTCCAACGTTTCAGGTTCATAAGGCTCACTAAATTGAAGTACTTGTCGAGGGGTTCCTTTTATGTTCCTCAAATCTCGTTCATAAAACCGATTTAATGCCTCTCCAAAATCAGGTTTGAAAAAACCTTTAAAAACATTTTCAAAATAAGGAAAATTTAAGAATAAAAAACGAGGATCCGAACGAATATTTAATCCATAAGCTTCTAATTCGTTAGGGTGACCTACAAAAGGTTGGGTCAAATGGAGAATTTCATGGAACTGTGTTTCTCGATTAAATATCTCTTCGTCAATAATAACAGTTCTCGGAAATATTCTAACCGTATCAAATGTTGCATGAGCAAATTGATTAACTTGGAGAAGAGGGCTAGCATAAGTTTGCAGAATGTATTGTCGAAGCGGTATATCTCCAGCCTGAGGAAAAGTTTTTTCCATGCGAACAATCAAAGCTGTCATTCTTTTGGCTGCATTATCAATTAACCTTTCTGGCTTATGACATTTTCCACAACCAAAGGATTGAAAACCTGGAATTGAAAACAGGGTTGGCTGAGCGTCAGGGATCAATGCAACTTTTTTTTCAAAGCGATCAGATGGAGATTGTTTAGAAAATATTGGCTGGTGAAACTTTAGTAGCCTAGCTACTTCTTCCAAACCCTTCGCTTCGCCAGCTAAAACGACTTTTCCTCCGCTTAGCCCCAAAAAACAAAAAAGGCCGACAAACAAGATCTTAAAAAGAACTTGATTGCCGACCTTGGAATCCTTTTGGATCAAGAAAAAATTCACCAGTTATTTAACCGAAATGTTCAAACGTTGCCATACGCTAACAACCTTTCGTCCATTTCTGTCTTCTTTCAATCCATCCCAAACCGCAAAAGCGACTAGGATAGAATCTTTCCTGGTTAAATTAATATCCCACTTACCTAGTGGAATCATATCTCGTAAGAAAACTACCGTCCATTCTCCGTCTTTCCATTGGCCAGAGCCAATAACATGTTGATTGTCCGCAGGCTGTGGAGTAACGGTGCCAAAACCTTCCGCATTCAGCTCAGTAACAGCAGTTTCCTTAGGTCTATTCAAAGCAGCTGCGGGGCTGGAGTATTGACCGCCAAAAATCAAAGCGTCCATATCAACATCGCCATGATATTCTTCATCTTCGGCTTTCTCTAATGCTTTGTCTAAACCGGACCGCCAATGCCAAATATTTACAGGTTTTCCGCGATTACCCATTCCCCAAAATGGTTCGTTATGACCATGGGTATGCAACGTGACCGAACCAAGAGCAAATTGCATAGCAGCCTGATCTAAATATTGATCTCCCAATGTTTGATCTTCGTCTGGAGTTGGGTCTTTCCATCTCAAACGCACCGCTAGTTGCTCTCCATTATTAACAGAGGAGAAGTTAATGGTTTCAACAGCGCCGCGTCGCGCAGAAAGCGGCCTCAATACAATATCGGTAGACTTAATGTCTTTCCAAACGGGGCTATCAACTTCAGTATCTAATTCAAAATCAACTTTTTTAGAATATACGTCCGTTTCGAAGGCGGCATTTTTGGGCTTATTCGTAAAACGAGAACGTACAAAATTAGTCAAATCCCAACGATCTTGTTCAGAAAGGTGAGCGTACGATTCCATAGGAGTTCCATCTAAACCTGTAGAAAGCGTACGAAAAATAGACTTTGCGTCATGCCCAGCTTTCAAATACGCAGGATTGGTTATGTCATGGACAAATACAGCATGTTTCCAAGCATCCATTAGAGATTCAGCTAACTTACCGTCGCCTCTACCTGACTTCCCATGACAATTCACGCATTTATGTTTCAAAAATAAATCTTGCCCTCTTGTAATAGACTCGGAAGATGCAGCAGGGGGTTCAGCGATATTAATAGCTTTGCCTTGGGGTTCAGATTTAAATCTAGGAGAAAAGCTTTTTATCATATTCACTAAAGCCCAAGTGTCTTGAGGCGAGAGAGCCGCAGACCAATTTGGCATAGAGGTTCCTGATATTCCTGTAATAATTGTTCGATAAATATCTTCATCGCGAGGCAAAGTTCCTGTTGGAGTGGAACGAAATTTAAAAATTCCAGATCTAAAATCTCGCGGCCAGGGATATAAAAAGTTCATTGCAGGGCCGCCCCCGTTTCCATCTTTACCATGACAAAAAACACACATATGCATGTAAATTGTTTTGCCTCTTGCCAATAAAGCTTTACCAGGAGTCAACTTGCTTCTTCCCATATCCTCGCCCATCAAGTCATGAGCGCCCATTGTTCGAAAAGGATCTTCTTCATCAGATTTTTCTTTTAAGTATTCATCTCCAGGTTTTTTATCTTTATCAAACTGAATCATCCCCTCTGGCTTTGGATCTAAATTTTCTAAATCGTGTTTCTTTTCGCCTAAGCTATGACTTAAAACCAATTGAGGTTGAACTAAATACAGAAAACAAAAGATTACCAACCATAACCATGCGCTCCCATTTTTGTTGGAAAACATCAAGAACTTCAAAGGATTCATTGCGTCTACCTCGCAAATTAAACGGCCCTTCACAAAAAACATTAACGACCGTCCGTTTATTTTTCTTTTCGAACTAATTTAACGCCTTGATCTAAATCGTTCGAATCTTTTAAGTTAAAATAATCTTCAGCCTGACCTAAACCAAAATACCAAGCAAAATCTAAACCTCTTTCATCGCTTGCCCACAAATAATAACTCCCCTTGCCCGCAAACTTTTTCGACAAGCCTATATGTTCTTCATCTTTACTTAAATTTGGCAAACTCGAATCCCAAATAGCTCTCACTTCAGCCATTGTGGGAAGCCTCCAATTTGAATAACCGGCAAACTTTTGGCTATTTTTTCGCTCAGCATAATCTAAGGCGTCATACCAGTTTAAACCCGATTTTAGATCATGATGCGAATCTTCCTTTTGCCACATCAGACCTGTCTTTGAATCGGAAACCGTACCATTCTGATTATCAATAAAACGATCTCTTATTAAACCCGCAACAGCGAGCTGCCCAGAAAAAAGAAATAGCCAAAATAATATTAAAACCGCCCTCACCACCATATTTCCCCCAAAAGTTATCGCCAACAGTAAGGCAATCGACTTATATTCGACCTAATAGCAAAAAAAATGAACAAAAAGTAAGTTTTTAAAAATACAAACATCTAAATCAAAAATTGATATTCATCTATTATACAGAAAGGCCTATAAGGTAAGAAACGATTATTCAAAGAAATAATTCTCTACTTCTTTTCATAAAAATTTCAAAAAGAGATTTTTAAACTTATTAAGAGAGCCTCTGATAATTAGCATTTTTACTAGTTTGCTGTCGCCTAAGCCCTTATTTCAAGGGCTAGGCTCTTGGCAAATCTTAAATTTTAGAGGTCTCCTATAAGTAAATCGATTAAGAAAATTTATCTCTATCTCAAAATAATACATATAAAACAAATTTGCGTTATTAAATTCGGTCGGTTTACAATCCTTGCAACCATTCAGTATACATTTTAAAATTTTACTCAAAAAAACTATGGATACCGTTCACGCTCCAGCTTTAAACGCAAACAATTTACCTTGGTTCAATGTCCACAAACCCCTTGATTTACAAGACCTAAAAGGAAAAGTAACCATTCTCGATTTTTGGACATTTTGTTGTATTAACTGTATCCATATAATTCCTACTCTAAAAAATTTGGAGAAGCGATTTCCAAAATCCCTAGCGGTTATTGGAGTTCACAGTCCCAAGTTTCCAGGAGAAAAAAATACAGATAATGTTCAAAAAGCTATTGAAAGATATGAAATAGAACACCCAATTGTGCACGACTCTGATTTTTCTATCTGGAAGCAATATGCAGTTCGAGCTTGGCCAACATTAATATTTATATCCCCAGACGGCTATATACTCGGACAACTGCCTGGAGAGCCTGATCCCAAAATGTTGGAAATGACAATGCAGCAGTTATTGGAAGATTTTGAAAAAAAAGGAGCTTTAGAAGGAAATGCAGAAGATCTTTTAAAACTTCCCGAAAAAAATCAAAATCAAGGAAACTTAAGGTTTCCAGGAAAAATCTCTTACAGTACGGAGGATAACGAATTTGCTATTGCAGATTCTAATCATAACCAAATTGTCACGACAAACCGCCAAGGTGAAATCACCCGCAGAATTGGAGCTGGAAGTATTGGAAGAAAAGATGGAGACTTTAAAGAGTCCGAGTTTTTTCGACCTCAAGGATTGCATTATGAAAACGGAGCTATTTGGATTGCGGATACAGAAAATCATCTAATACGTCAAATAAACTTAAAATCTGAAATTGTATCTACAATCGCAGGAACAGGCTTCCAAGGAGCCCATTTACAAGGTCAATCGATTGCCATTTCAGCGGCTCTTAGTTCTCCTTGGGACGTTCAGTTAGTCGGAGACCAGCTGTATTTTGCTAATGCTGGAACCCATCAAATTGGCGCAGTTGACCTCAAGCAAAAAATTGTTTCAAGGTTTGCAGGAACCGGACAAGAAGCTCTTATAAATGGTCTTCGGTCAGAAGGAGCGTTCGCTCAACCAAGCGGTTTAAGCTATGGGGAAGATAAGCTTTTTTTAGCCGATAGCGAAACAAGCGCCATCAGAAGCGTTCGAATCGATAAAGCTGGCTTTATTGCGACATATGTTGGAACTGGCTTGTTTGATTTTGGCGATAAAGACGGTCGAGGCAAAGAAGCTTTGCTACAACATCCATTAGGAGTGTTTTATTCTAAAGGGAAAATATACATCGCAGATTCATACAATGATAAAATCAAAACTCTGGATCTTAAAACTCAAGAAGTTGTCGTTGTTAAAGCGTCGGCTAATATTGTTTGCGACGACGCTAGTTGTTCTAAGTTATGGGAACCGGCAGGAGTCATTGAAGTAGGGAACTCATTGTATGTTTCGGATACAAACAATCACCGAATTTTAAGAATCGATTTAACAACAGAAAAAACCGAAATATTTATAAACTAATAAAAAATTATTAGACAACTTTAACCTCTCTTGAGTTAAATAAATTCATGAATGAAATTAAAGACGCCGTAGTTAATCTTGTAGAAGCATTACCGCCTTTGCTTCAGCTAATATTTGGCATGGCTCTAGCCATTGGCTTTGTAAAAGCCCTTATAGTTATTGCTGACATCATCGAAGCCAGAAAAGAAAAAAAAGATTCCTAACAGTCTGTAAAAAATTTGCTTTGATTAGGTAAAAAACTAAATGATCTGGAAAAAAGATTATTCTGTTAGAAGTCCTGCCGTTGCGGGTCGCTTTTATTCTTCCGATCCTGTTCGACTCGTTGAAGAAATAAAAACTTACACAAATAAATCACTTGAGAAAGAATCCGTCTTGGGAATTGTTACTCCACACGCTGGCTTTATTTACTCTGGCAAAGTCGCGGGCTCTGTTTATTCCTCAATTAAAATTCCAGAAACTATTATCTTATTAGGCCCTAATCACACTGGAGAAGGTCCTGCTGCATCGATTATGATTGAAGGCCATTGGGAATTTCCCTTCGGTTCGATTGAAATTGACGCAGAACTGGCGCAAATAATAGCGAACCGAGAATCTATACTTAAAAAAGACACTAAGGCCCATATCAAAGAACATTCCCTTGAAACACAATTGCCCTTTCTTCAATTTTTTCGAAAAAGCTTTAAAATAGTTCCTATCTGTTTAAAGCGTATTGGATTTGATGAATCTACACAAATTGGAAAAGCTATTGCCGATTCAATTATTGAATATGATAAAGAAGTTTTAATCATTGCTAGCTCGGATATGTCCCACTTTGAATCTCACAACAACACAGTCAAAAAAGATCGTTTGGCTATCGAGCACATTTTAAATTTAGACCCCAAAGGGCTTTATACAACAGTTCGCGAAAAGAAAATCACTATGTGTGGAATTATCCCCGCAGTTTGCATGCTAACCGCTTGCGATAAAATGGGATCAAAAAAAGCAGATTTGGTTCAATATAAAACTTCTGGGGAAGTTAACGGCGACATGGAACGAGTTGTCGGTTATGCGGGAATAACGATCAAATAAAGCGGTAAAAAAATTGAGATCAATTTAATCTTGCTACTGTAGCAGAGGATCTGCGGGAACGTTTTGCAGAAGACTTGGAAGTTTTTTTTGCAGAAGACTTTTTAGATTTAAAAGAGTTAACAAAAGAAAGTTTGATAACTTCATCCATCGATTTTACCGGATAAAATGCTATATTCTTTTTTATCTTTGCTGGAACTTCTTGCAAATCTTTTTCATTATCTTGGGGAATTATTATACGTTTTATCTTGGCCTGATTTGCCGCTAAAGTTTTCTCTTTGAGACCGCCGATTGGTAATACTCTACCTGTTAAAGTCACCTCGCCAGTCATTCCCAAATCTTTCCGAACAGGATTTTTTGTAAGCGCCGAAATAAGCGCAACGGCCATAGTAATACCGGCTGAAGGACCGTCTTTGGGTATCGCCCCTTCTGGCACATGAATATGAATATCTAACTTTTGATAGAAAGTTTGCGACAATCCTAATTCTTTAGCTCGGGATCTTACATAACTCATAGCGGCATGGGCGGATTCTTTCATAACGTCGCCTAGCTTACCTGTAAGAGACAACTGACCTTTTCCTGGGGTAACAATCACTTCAATTGATAAAAGTTCGCCTCCAAACTCGGTCCATGCCAAACCTGTGGCCACTCCAATATCTTGCGCAATCTCATCTTGATTTTTCTTAAATTTTTCAACTCCAAGGTATTTAGAGATTGCCGAAGGAGTGATAGAAATTTTTATTTTCTTTCCTGTTTCGACAACTTTTTTCGCTAATTTTCGACATACTCCAGCTATCTCTCTTTCCAAATTTCTAACGCCCGCTTCGCGGGTATAGTCTTGGATTATTTTTTCTATTGAGCCTTTGGAAAAAGTAATATTATTTTTGGGCAGTCCATGCTCTTCAATCTTCTTTGGAATCAAAAACTTTTCAGCAATAGATAATTTCTCGTCTCCGGTATAACCAGGTAAATGAATTACTTCCATTCGGTCTTTTAAAGGCTGAGGAATAGCATGTAAAACATTTGCCGTGCAGATGAAAAAAACTTCCGAAAGATCATAATCCACTTCAAGGTAATGATCGTTAAAATTGGCATTCTGCTCTGGGTCTAAAACCTCCAGCATTGCGGAAGAAGGATCTCCCCGAAAATCAGAATTCATTTTATCGATCTCATCCAACATAAAAACTGGATTTGTAGATCCAGCTTTTTTCATTCCTTGAATAATTTTTCCAGGCAAGGCCCCAATATAGGTTCTTCTATGCCCTCGAATTTCAGCCTCGTCTCTAATACCGCCCAAAGAAACTCGAACAAACTTCCTTTTCATTGCTTTGGCAATAGATTTACCGAGAGAAGTTTTACCAACGCCAGGAGGACCGACTAAGCAAATAATTGGACCTCGGATTTTCTTAACTAATTTGAGCACTGCAAGATGCTCAATTATTCTTTCTTTAACCTTTTCTAATCCGTAATGATCTTCGTCTAATGTTTTCTTAGATCCTTTAATATCAATATCTAAAGCTCCCGGTTTTTTCCAGGGCAGATCTATCAGCCATTCCAGATAATTACGGACTACTGTCGCCTCAGCAGACATTGGTTGCATCAACTCAAGGCGCTTTAATTCTTTGTCAGCTTTTGCGCCGATAGCTTTGGGCATCTTCGCTTTTTTAATTTTTTGGCGAAGTTCGTCTAAATCGGTTTTAAACTCGTCTCGCTTGCCGAGCTCTTTTTGAATCGCCTTAATTTGTTCATTTAAATAGAACTCTTTTTGGCTCCTCTCCATTTGCTTTTTAACTCTCCCATGAACTCTTTTTTCAATTTTAAGAACCTCCATTTCAGATTTCATGGCGCTTAAAATCTTATTCAATCTTTCGCTAGGGTCGAGAATCTCCAATATTTCTTGTTTTTCTTCCGTCTGAAAAACCATGTAAGAGGCGATGGTATCAACATATCGATTTGGCTCGGTAATATTATTGGTTGAAGAAATGGCTTCCAACGGGATTTTTTGATTGAGTTTTACATATTCCTCAAACATTCCGCCCATAGTGCGCATTAAGGCTTTCACATCCGGGGTCACCTTGGTTTCTTCATCTATTCGTTCGACTTCAACTTCGAAAAAATTTGGATTTTTTTTATAGGTTAAAGTTCGACCTCTTTGAACGCCTTCAACTAAGACTTTCATCGTTCCATCGGTCAACTTCAATATCTGAAGGATATTGGCAATACAACCTACTTCGTAAATCTCGCTCGGAGCGGGGGAATTTGCGTTAGGATTTTTTTGGGTAGCAAGAAAGATATGTTTTTGCTCGGCCATAGAAAATTCTAGGGCTCGAATGGATTTTCCTCGTCCAACAAAAAGAGGAATAACCATAAAAGGAAATACAACTATATCCCTCAAAGGCAATAGAGGTAAGGCGACCTTTTCAGAACTCATCAGCTAGCTTGCTTTTTATTTGAGTAAACCATTAGAGGATTCTCGCCTTTGGAAAAAACTTCTTCATTAAAAATCACTTCTTCTATATCGTCTCTGGATGGAAGATCGAACATAATATCTAGCATAGATTCTTCCAAAATAGACCTTAATCCTCTAGCTCCCGTTTTCCTCTTATAGGTTTGTTCGGCAACGGCTCGAATGGCGCCTTCAGTAAACTTGAGCATAACACGCTCAAATTCAAACATTTTTTGATATTGCTTGACCAAAGCATTTTTAGGCTCAGTCAAAACTTTCATCAACGCAGGAACGTCTAGTTCATCTAAAGTTGCGGAAATAGAAAATCGACCAACAAACTCTGGGATCAAACCATACTTCAATAAATCCTCAGGTTGAACCTGAGATAATACTTCGCTTGCAGTTCCTTGCTCTTTTGATACTAATTCCTGACCAAACCCAAGAGTCTTTTTCCCAATACGATTTCGAATCACTCGATCTAAATCGACAAAAGCTCCGCCGCAGACAAACAAAATATTAGTGGTATTTACCTGTAAAAATTCTTGATGGGGATGCTTACGCCCACCTTGTGGAGGAACGCTAGCATTAGTGCCTTCAATTATTTTTAGTAACGCTTGTTGAACGCCTTCGCCGGAAACATCTCGCGTAATAGATGGGTTTTCTGATTTACGACTTATTTTATCGATTTCATCGATGTAAATAATACCTCGTTCAGCTTTCTCAACGTCGTAATCAGCGCTTTGTAATAATTTAAGAATTATATTTTCAACATCTTCGCCGACATAACCCGCTTCGGTTAATGTGGTTGCATCAACAATTGTAAAAGGAACATCCAAGATCTTTGCCAAAGTTTGAGCCATTAACGTTTTTCCAGATCCCGTTGGACCAAGTAAAAGAACGTTACTTTTTTGAAGCTCTAAATCTTCTAAATCAACATTCGAATCGATTCTTTTATAGTGGTTATGAACGGCAACAGATAGAATTCGTTTGCAGCGCTCTTGACCTATAATGAATTGATTGAGGTGATCGTAGATGTCTTTAGGTTTGGGCAGATGTTTAAAATCTTCTTTTTTCTCCTGAGCCCATTCTTCTACCATTATTTCGTTACAAAGCTCAATGCATTCGTCGCATATATATACGGTTGGCCCTGCTATGAGCTTCTTAACTTCTTCTTGGCTTTTCCCACAAAAGGAACACCTAAAATTTCCACTATTGGCGCTTTTTTTTGCCATAGATTTTCCTCAAAGATGGAGTGTTTAAGCTATTTTTACTTGTCGTCTTTCGAATCGCTCGATCCATTAGTTTTGCTTTTTTCTTCATCTCTCTTCTCAATCACATGATCAATTAAACCATAGGTTTTAGCCTCGTCACCTGTCATGTAATTATCTCGTTCCGTATCTTTATGGATTTTTGCAGGATCTTGACCAGTATGCTTAGCCAAAATACCATCCAAGACCCTTCTAATTTTCGAAATCTCTTGCGCTTGGATTTCGATATCCGAATGTTGCCCCTGAAACCCCCCAGAAGGTTGGTGAATCATAACCCTTGAGTTAGGTAAAGAAAACCGTTTTCCTGCTGTTCCAGTTGCTAAAAGTAAAGCGCCCATACTTGCCGCTTGCCCACAACAGATCGTCTGCACATCGGGCTTAATGTATTGCATAGTATCATAAATCGCTAACCCAGAACTTACATGACCGCCGGGGCTATTAATGTATAAATAAATGTCTTGGTCGGGCTCGTCAGATTCCAAAAAAAGCAATTGAGCAATGATCAAATTAGAAACATGATCGTCAATAGCCGTGCCTAGAAAAATGATTCGGTCCTTTAATAACCGGGAATAAATATCATAAGACCGTTCGCCGCGGCTGGTTTGCTCAACAACGATGGGGATTAGCTGATTTGAAATCGGGTTCATGATTCTCTCTTTCGATGTATAAATGATTTTGCTAAATGAGATAAGAAGCTAAAACTGGCGAGTAAACTTATAACCAATTGAAACAAAAGGATAATTTACAATCTTTAATTATCTGCAATTCCTATATCCCTGTCAACAATTTCTTCGTTAACCTTTACCTTTTCTAAAACAAGGTCTAAAGTTTTTTCCCGCACCATTTTCACTTGGAGCCTCGCTAAAGTACCGTTTTGACTCCATTCTTTCTTTAATTTTTTTACGTCTTGTCCGCCAACCATCCCCAGAATATTATTAACTTCCTGGTCTAGTTGCTCAGAATCTATTTTAACTTCAAGATCTTCAGCTAATTTTCCAACAATTAGCTCTTCTTGCAAAATCTTAATAGCATTTTTTCGATACTTTTCATCATCCTCAGTGGATATCGGATCACCTTCACGAATCGTTTCGCCGCCTGCCGTTGATGAGTTAGCCTTATTAACCATAAATCGAATTTGTTCAGAAATTAAAGCTTCGGGTAAATTAATTGGATTTAAATCAACTAATTTATCTCCAAGTTGCTTCTTAGTCTCTCGACTAGCATTTTTTCTAGATTCATCTTCTAGTCTGCTTCGAATTTGGCTTTTCATTGCATCTAAGGTATCGAATTTATTTTCTGGGTCGGCATTTTTTGCAAAATCATCGTTAAGCTCAGGGAGTTCTTTTTCTTGTATTCCCTTGATTGTAACTTCAAAGTCTGTTTCTTTCCCCGCTAAATCTTTACTATGATATTCATCTGGAAATTTAACTTTAATAGTTTTCGTATCTCCAGTTTCTAATCCAATAAGCTGTTCTTCAAAACCCGGAACAAACCTATTGGTGCCCACTTCAAGAACATAGTCTTTGGCATCTCCACCGGAAAAAGGTTTCCCATCCAAAAAACCAGTAAAGTCTAGCTTCACAAAATCTCCATTTTGAACTGCGCGGTCGGTAACTTGAACGCTTTTTGCGCTTTTAGAACGAAAGGCTTCGACAACGGAATCTACATCCTCTTCCGAAACACGAGGAATTTTCAAATCCACCTCGATTTCAGAATAATCATTTACCTCAAATTCGGGAAAAACCTCCACATCAGCCGAAACCTCAACGTCGGTTCCTTCTTCCGCTTCCACATTAAGAAGCTTAGGGGCTCCAACAGCCTTAATTCCCTTTTCATCCAATGCCTCAAAAAGTTTTTCGGAAATTAATTGAGTAAGAACTTCCCGTTTAGCTTCAGGGCCTAGAGTCTTTTCCAACATCGATTGAGGAATTTTCCCTTTTCTAAAACCTGGTATTTTAGCGTCGCGCCCAACTCTATCAATATAAGACTTAACTTTATTCTTATATAAATCGTTTGGAATGATGATTTTGATTTTTTTGTTACAGGAATCAATATCCTGAATTTCTATATCCATGTTCAAAATTAAGTTGTAAGGTTCATGCGAGAGGGGGGAGTCGAACCCCCACGTCAAAGACACTGGATCCTAAATCCAGCGCGTCTACCAGTTCCGCCACCCTCGCGATCGGAAATCTATAATCATTTAGCCTTTTCAATCGTAAACCCTTTATAAAAAAAGGCTTACAATATAAAACTGGCATTTCATTTTTGGGAAAAACTAACAAATAAGAGCTAGGATTTTTTTAAGTAATTAAGGGAACCTCTAAAAATTGAATTTGGCCACGAGCTGCCTTTTCAAACAAAAGGCAAGCGAGTTGCCTCAAGCTAAAATTTCGAATTATTAGAGACTCCCTTAATATTAACATATTAGAGGTTCGTTAGAAAAAGCAATTTAGACGCCTAGTTTCGTCGTCTAAAAATTAAAATAAGTCTTATAAAATTGATCTTAAAGCAGACGCGCCCAAAGGCAACTTTCCTAGCAAATGGCATCCAAATAACTTCTCAATCCACCGCCAAAAAAGCATAATTAAGGATAAATACAACAGAAAATTCAGAGAGGATTATTTTATAGATTTAAATCAAAAACAACTTTAAAGCCTAATTATTTTTGAGAGGTTTGATACTCTCCATACCTTAAATCGACGGTTAGAGAATAATCTTTGTTCCGCTGAAAGTTTTTTCTGAATTGTTTATACAGTTGGCTAACTTGTTGGTAATATCCAGAATCCATTAATCGGGTTTGACCATTTTTAGCTACTTCATTCCACACTTCATCAACCAATCCCATTCTTTTAACAGGTTCTGGCGATAAAGCAATTGGCAAAAAGTTTTTCACTTGAACCTTAAATTCAGACCAGGTTTTTATCCCAATAATATTTCTTTTAAGAAATGAAAATAAATCAAACCATTCTTCATTTTTAAGAGGCAATTGGCACAGTTGAATATTTTTGAAACGAAAATGCGAAACTTCAGTGTTTAAGAAAGTAGCTCTGCCAAGAAAAACATTTTCAAATTTAATATTCTCGGGCGTCTCCGCTTTCATGGAACTAAAATCAACCAAGCCTTCCTTATTAAAGAAAGTATCTACAAAATTTACGTTACCGTTTCCTGAAAAAGAAACTTTACTAAAATTAGGTCCTGAAGAACCTGTGAACTGAGAATCCGAAAAATCTGCTCCTGCTAGGAATATAGCTTCCGAGAAGTTTGCTTCGCCAGAAAAAATAATTCCTGAAAAATCTACTTTATCCTTAAACTCCCTACCTGAAAAATCTACATCTCCCACATTAACACCTGATAATGAATCGCCCGCTTGGATTTTTTCCCATAATTTTTCAGTATCAGTTTTATCAAGCGATTGCGGTCTTGCTTCAGCAGCAACAGGAGACAGTTCTTTTTCTTTAACAGGTTCAGGATTTTGAGTTTTGGGAACATTTACCGTCTGATCTTTCTCTGTTTTTTGTGTTTTTTGAACCGGCTCTGGAGGAGAATCTTTTATTATTTCAGCTTTATTATCTGTCTCAACCAGAGATTTTGGCTCTTCTTTTTTAGGATCGGCAGCTTTAGGAGCTACTTTTGCGCTTGATTCCGGTTCTGCATTCGCATCGGTTTTTTGTTTTGCAGCTTTTTCTTCTTGTTTAGGAGCCGGTTTGGGGGCTGACGCCTTTTCAACTTTCTTTGAGGAAGTCTCCTTTTCACTAGCTACGCTTTCTACTTTTTTCTCTTTAGATTTTGACGCTTTAGGAGATGATTTAACCTTTTCGGGTTCCGCTTTAGGAGTTTTAGTTTCCTTAGTCGCTTTCTTTTTTGGAGCGGCTTCTTTTTCTACCGGAGGCAAGCCTTTCAAACCTCTTTTAATTGTTGGAACCAAGCTCTTAGGGTCTCGGTTTACTTCCGATTCATTAAAATATAGTACAATGTAGTTTCTACTTTCTAACCACTGATCTTTTTTCTTCCCATCGGTAGAGCTTCGTTTTTTTTCACTCGTTTCAATTTCTATGACTACATGTCTCTCTAAGCAAGCAAAATCAACAATAAAGTTTCGGAAAACATGTTTACGCCGGAATTTATGGCCATCTAGTTGACCTCGACGTAATAACTCCCATAGGTTTGATTCGGCATCTGTGGGATTATCTCTTTGCTCTTTAGCGGTAGCTTTTAGTTTCGCTGACATGTTTTGCTCACTATGATTTGGAAATGGTTAATCATTAAAAGTGAAAGAAGAAACTTAACAAAAATTGGAGAAAACTAATCGGGGAGATTGAGCGGAAAAAAGCTTTATATTCTCCTAAAATACAGGTTCTATTAATTCGGCGGACTTATCATACCGTTTTCTAAAAAAAAAATAAAGTCGATCAAAAAGATATCTCCAAAATAATTGAAAACATGTCTGATTTAAAGACCAGAAACATTTTTTTATAACAGTTTTTATAGTATATTGGGGAAATTTCTTAATGTTGGGTTTACTCTAAAAAATGATTAATTACGACGTAATTGTTATAGGCGCTGGCCACGCAGGCTGTGAATCGGCCCTTGCCGCCGCAAGAATGGGATGTTCTACGCTAGTTTTAACGCTAGATTTAGAAAAAATTGCGCTCATGCCATGTAATCCTGCAATTGGAGGAGTTGGTAAAGGACATATGGTACGCGAAATCGACGCCCTTGGCGGAGAAATGGCGAAATGTATAGATAAAACGGGTATTCAATACAGAATGTTGAACTCATCTAAAGGTCCTGCGGTGCAGGGCCCAAGAGCTCAAGCCGATAAAAAGCACTACCGCCAAGAAATGCGTAGAGTTTTAGAAAATCAACCAGGCTTAGACATCTCCCAAGAACAAGCCGTAAAACTTATAATCGAAAATGGAGTTTTAAAAGGCTTAAAAACTTTAGAAGGTTCCGAATATCGTTGTAAATCCTTGGTAATCACAACGGGAACTTTTCTAAATGGCTTGATGCATATTGGAAATAATAAAGTCGGCGGAGGCCGATTTGGCGAAAAACCATCTTCAAAGCTTTCAGAATCTTTTTTAGCCTGTGGATTTGATCTAGCGCGTTTGAAAACTGGAACACCGCCTCGACTTTTAGCGGGTTCTATAAACTTCGATAAATGCGAAATACAACATGGCGACGCAGTGGCAAAACCTTTTTCATTTTCAACTCCCTCAATAAATCGCCAACAAGTTCCATGCTATATCACTCATACAAACTCAAAAACCGCAGAAGTCATAAAAAATAATATGCACCTTTCGCCCCTTTATAGCGGCAAAATTCAAGGAGTAGGTCCTCGCTATTGCCCTTCCATAGAAGATAAAATAGTGAAGTTCCCTGAAAAAAAATCACATCAAATATTTTTAGAACCTGAAGGCTTAGATACCGACTGGATTTATCCAAATGGAATATCTACCAGTCTGCCGGAAGAGGTTCAAAAACAATATGTTCAAACAATTCCCGGACTAGAAAATGCAGAAATCGTTAGACCTGGTTATGCTGTTGAGTATGATTTTGTACCGCCAACCCAATTAAAAGCAACACTGGAAACTAAAAAAGTAAAGGGCCTGTTCCTCGCTGGACAAATAAACGGCACTTCTGGATACGAAGAAGCCGCAGGACAAGGACTCATTGCTGGAATAAACGCGGCATGTTTTGTAAAGAAAATGCCTGAATTTATTTTATCTCGAATGGACGCTTATGTAGGAGTTTTGATCGACGACCTAATTACAAAAGGCACTCGCGAACCTTACCGAATGTTTACTTCTCGGGCTGAATACAGATTGCTTTTAAGGCAAGACAACGCAGATTTAAGGCTTACTGAAAAAGGATTCCAGTTAGGTCTAATCGATCAAAACCGTTATCAAAAACTCCAAGAGAAAAAATCTTCAGTTGAAAACGAAATTAAAAGATTAACCTCGGTAACAGTTGTTCCAAATAAAGAAACGTTGAGCCAATTATCCCAATTGGGAATTAACGAATTACGTTCGCCTACAACTTTAAGCGGACTACTTAAACGCCCAGAAATTACTTATGAAGACCTAATAAAAACCTTCAACGGCTCTTCTTTAGATTCGATTTCCGGAGAACAAGTGGAAATCCAAATTAAGTATCAAGGATTTATAGATCGACAAAACCAAATGGTTTCTAAACAAAAACAACTAGAAAACTACGCCATACCGCAAGACTTCAACTTTGATTCCATAAGTAGTCTATCCATTGAAGAAGCCCAAAAACTAAATGAAATTCGGCCCCTCACTTTAGGACAAGCTTTGAGAATTTCCGGCGTTACTCCTTCCGCAATTAGCATTTTAATGATTGAGTTACAGAGGCAAAACAAAGGAAATCTTCAACATAGCGATGAAACCCAAACTACGTCAACGCCTGTAAAAGCTTAAATAAATGAATGCATAACGATTCCATAAACCTTAAATACGAAGTTGATAAAAAAGATATAGCCTATATAGTTTCTCTGGTAGAAGCATACGACAATTTAGCGGTAGTCAGAACCCTTGATCAAGGGCGAGGATTAATTGAGATGCTAATTTCTCCAGATTTTATTGACGATGTTAACGATCTGGTAGAAAATTTGAAGAAAGAAATTCCAATTCGAAAGATCGATTTACCAAGTTAAACAAACGAAAACAACCGCTCGTTCTTATACCTTCCCAATAAAGGCAAAATGTCCCAAAAGAAAATTTGTGGCATTTAGAACACATTCTTTCATGTCCAGCCTAAAAAATATTCCAGTTTTTATTACAGGCGCTGGAGGGGTCATTGGCTCTCAACTCGCTAAAAAATTAATCGAACTAGAAGCCGACGTCTCCATAGGATTAAGAGATCCTCAAAAAAATAATTTCTTAGATCCAGAGATCTTTAAAAAAGTAAAAACTTTTGCTTTAGACACGCTTAACCCAGAACAAATTGAAAAGGCCTTCACGCAAGTTCAACCTCGTAAAGTTTTTCATTTAGCGGGTATTATTTCCCGAACACGCGATCTTTCAGCGTTAAAATCAGTCTATGAAACCAATGTAAAAGGAACTTTAAATCTAATCGAATCCTTAGATGAATACTGCGATTGTTTCATGCAATTTGGCACTGCCGGCGAGTATGGAAATGGAGACGTTCCTTATTCAGAAAAATCTCCATTAAAACCTAATACTCCGTACGCCTACTCAAAAGCTTGCGCGTCCATGCAAGGCGTCTTGTTATCGAACACTTATAAGTTTCCAGTAATCACCGCAAGATTATTTTCAGTTTATGGAGCGCAATGTTCGTTAAGCTTTGTCTCCGATTTAATCGACGCAGCTATGCAAGGAAAGACATTTAAGATGACACATGGGCTGCAAACTCGCGATTTTATTTACATTGACGATGTAATTGAAGTCATTGTAAAGTTATCAACCAAGAAAGACGCTGTGGGAGAAATATTTAATATTTGTACCGGCACGGAAACTACCTTAAGAAATTTCGCCTTAGAATTTAATAATCAATTAAAAAAACCAATAGAAATTGAGTTTTCCGGAAAAGAAATTCCGAAAAATGAAATTTTGAGAAACTTAGGCGACGCATCAAAAATTGAAAGCCTTCTAGACTGGATCCCTTCTTTTAATCTTAAGCAAGGTATTAGCGACATAATCCATAAATTGGGTTTATGACTTGCTTTAATTATCTAACTTAATGAAAATTTTCCTTGAAGATAAGTATTTCTTAGGCGGTCTAACAATTGCCGGAGCTTTTTTATATTTATTTAATATAGATAATTATTACCTTGGATTAGACCAGGGCGATTATTTAATCCACGCGCTCCATATTTTAGAACATGGAGTCCCTTATATTTTAGGAGATAACCCTCCTTTTTTTGATAGTCGATTTGCTGTCGATGGAGTATGGGGATACCATCCCTGGCTGGGTATGTACCTGATAGCAGGTTCGGTTGCAATATTTGGTCAAACAACTCTTGGCGGCGTTTTTCCATCTGCATTAAGCGGCTTATTAAGTATCTTTGCAATATATTATCTCGCCTATCAAGTACATAAAAATATTTATATATCTCGATTATCTGCTGTTTTTTTTACGTTTTCGGCTCCATACATTTTATACATGAGAACTTCCAGGTATTTCGGACCTTCAATTTTGCTTGGAATATTAACTCTTATTTTCTTTATTAGACTTTGGAAGAACACCGAAGAACGCATATACCTTTTTTGCATAAGCTCAATACTTCTTTTTTATTCCATGTACTCGCAATTTTTTGGATTGTTCGCGGGGCTAACTTTATTTTGCTTTATAGTTATTCGAGATAAAAATGTTTATAAAAAGCTTATCGTATCTTACTGCATCGTCGCCGCTTTTACGCTACCTTGGTTTTTAAAATACTTTCTCCCAGTTAGAAAACAAGTAAAAGAGTTCTATTCTAATTATTTCAACAAAAATTACGAAAAAACTTTCGGGACGACTCTTGAGTTTGTCGTTGGATATTTAAGTCAAATTAATTCTTATATCTTTCCTGTTATTCTGATAATAATAGTCTGGTTGCTTAAAAAGTTTAATCCGCGTTTTGATTTTAAATGGGATCAATTTAAAACCTTATTCTTTCTATGTGTAGGTTGTTCTATATTGGTGGCGACATTACACACAATTCCATTATTCAACTATATATTAGGCACTGTTTCTATTTGGGCGATTCTGCTAGCAGAAATAGTTTATAAACTATCAAAAATAAATTTCATTATTGGAAGTTCAACGGCGGCAATTTTACTACTTACTAATTGGCTTCACGTTACCCCCTGGTTTCTTTACGACCAGATTATTTTCCCCAAAAGCATCGCAAAAAAAATAGACTTTCACACTTTAGCTTCTGGATTATTAAAAAGATGGGACGCAAGTATTCGGGGTAATAATATTTCTAATTATCTATTATGGGAATACGCTAAAGAATTAAGCGGAGAATTTAATGGCGCGCTAAAAGATATCGCTACATATATTAAACGGCATGGCAGCGTAAAAGATACTTTTGTAATCGCTCATGAAGGAGACTCTTTAAGCTTTTACACAGGAATGAACTGGGGAAATGTTTATCCGTTTGAAACTCCTCCCAAATGGATTATTCCAAGGCATAATAGGCTGTATTCTCTCAGAGGTAAACAAAGTACATATGAAGAAAAGGAACGCGCAACTGATTATGTTAATAACTATTTAAAAACCCATCCTTATAAAAAAATTGTTTTAACGAGTTGCGACTGGGGTTTTGAAAATTCCTATAACATGCCAAATCATATATTTCAAAATTGCAACGATTTCACTCCAAAAACTATTATTTATGAATATTTAGGAACCGACAAATAGAATTCACCTAAATCATGGCTAAATTATCTAAAGTTGCGATTCTTTGTGGAGGGAAAGGGGTTCGACTCCGTCCTCTCACCGAACAAATTCCAAAACCTTTAATCAAGCTTTCGGGAAAACCAATAATAGAAAGACTTTTAGAGTTATATGTTGAAAAAGGATTTAACGATTTTTACCTTTGCATTGGGCACCTAGGGCAAAAAATAGTCGATTACTTTGAACCTAAAAAACAATTCAATATTCATTATGTAGACTCCGGAGCCGAAGCTACTCCTCTTCAGAGAATTTACGACTTAAAAGAACTATTCGAAGACCGCATTTTACTTTCCTATGGGGATACTATTGCCGATATCAACTTCGAAGAATTTTTAAAAACACACGAACAATCCGGCACCGCAGCTACCATTCTGACAGCCCCGTTTGTTTCTCCCTTTGGGCTTGTAAATTGGACTGGAGACGGTAATCTTTTAGAGTCGTTTGAAGAAAAGCCTGTCTTTGATTATTACGTGGGTTATGTTATTCTCGAAAAAGAAGTTTTCAGTAAAATTACCCCTGAAATGCTGCAAGACCCTGTCGGATTGGTCTCCTTATTTAAACTCCTAATTGACGAAAAAAACCTTTCGGGATATAAACACGACGGTCCTAAAATTACCTTTAATACAGACCACGAGTTAGAACGCGCCGAAAAGTTAATTCTAGACTTTTACACCGTTAAAGAATGATGGAAAAAGAAAAAATACTTATTACTGGAGCTAGCGGCTTCATCGGTTCTCATTTGACTCGAAAATGCGTCGAGTTAGGCGCCGAAGTTTTTGTACTGACAAAATATTTGAGCCAAGTAGAAAACGTTCGACTTCTGGATATCTGGGATAAAATTAAATTTATCGAAGGCGATATAAGGAATCTAGATTCTTTAGGCGCTATTCGCGACAACCGTTTTGATAAAATTTTTCACTTAGCGGCTTACAATCATGTTGGAGACAGTTTTAGGCATATCAACGAAAACCTAGACACTAATGGTAAGGGGACCGCCAACTTGCTGGAAAGCTGCAAAGATTATAAACGTTTTGTTTATACCTCTTCTTCAGAAGTATATGGCAAACAAGATTCCGTTCCCTTCCAAGAAGATTTTTTACCCAGACCTATTTCTCCCTACGCTGTTGGTAAATATACAGGGGAATTGTATTGCAAAATGAAATATGAAGTTACCGGTCTCCCAATAACCGTGCTAAGACCATTCAACACTTTTGGACCTTATCAAAGTGAAAAAGCCGTTATACCTGAACTGATTATGAATTGCTTATTGGGCAAAGACATCGTAACAACAGAAGGCAAGCAAACCCGAGAATTCAATTTTGTTTCCAACATTATTGAAGGAATGCTAATGGCGGCGGAATCTGAAGAAACTATCGGAAAAACGACCAACCTGGGAAGCAAAGAAGAAATAAGTATTAAAGAATTAACCCTGGCTATTCACGAATTATCAGAATCTAAGTCGACGCTTAAAATCGGAGAACTACCTTATAGGCCCATTGAAATCTGGAGAATGAGCGCAGAAAATCAACTTGCCTGGGAACGTTTCCAATGGAAACCTAAAATCTTATTCAGAGAAGGTTTAAAAATCACTGTCGATTGGTACCGTCGCTATGTTGAAACTTTTCGAAATAACGATTCTGGATTATTGAAATTGGGGAAAATATAAACTTCCTAAACATCATTACTACTTAAATAAGATATAACGCGTAAAATTAAATAAGAACTCAAAAGCGGTCTTTATTTGAACGTTTGACTTCCCTTCCAACCTTTCTTTAAATTGAATCGGATAATCTATATAGCGTACATTTAGACGCGTCGCCTTTATCATAATTTCCGCGTCAATGAACCAATCTTTAGATTCTAAATTCAATTTCTCAAATAATTCTCTTTTAAAGATCTTAGGCTTGCAATTAATGCCCAAGGTTTCTATGCGAAATATACTAGTGACAAACGCGTTATAAAATTTAGAAATATACCGCCGTATAAAACTTCCGGGAATTCCTCTTGGAAAACCTTTAGCTAAATCAAATTGATCGCTGATTAGTAATTCCTTATAGCATCCAAGCACGGCTTCAGGATCAATCTGTCCATCGCCATCCATATACCCAATGAACCTACCTTCAGAAGCGTTTAATCCAGCAAGAATCCCATTCCCATACCCCTGATTCACCTCAACACGCAAGGGCTTTATGCGAACATTTATTTCGGCTATCTCCTTAATAATTTTACCGGTCTGATCAGAAGATCCGTTATCGATGGCAATAATCTCAAAATCCACATCATTAGACGTTAAAATTTGGATACTATCTTCCAAAACTCGCCTAACATTTGGCTCTTCATTATAAAAAGGAATGGATACACTTAAATCAGGCATGCTGCTCTCTTAATCAATGTTGATTCATTCAAACATTTGGTCAAAAATTCGATTTAACCGCTAGCTTTTTGTTTTTTATAATTTTTTCTAAACAAGGCGAAACGAGTTCGGCTACTCTATGAGATCCATTAAGCGTAAAATGACAATCATCGTAAAAAATCGAAGGAGAAGGCTCCAAATCTTTCGCTATATCGCAAATAGGAACTTTATTGCGGTTTGCAAAGTTCTTAATGTAATTATTATACAAGCGCGATAGATAGATCATAGATTCAAAATCAAGCGTGTAATTTGCAAAAGGAGGCGTCATCCAAAATAAGCGTTTATAATCAGCGCTTGCCGTTTCTTGATAACCGCTTGGTTGAGTCAAAAACACACAAGGAATTTTCTGTTGCGAGCACGTTTCCAAAATTTTATTTAAGTAAACTTTAAACTCCTCGGCGACTTCTTTAGGTTTCCAAGTAAACTTATAGGGTCTATTCAAAGAATCTTTCTTTTTCGTTTCCCGTACTTTCTTTGCATTATTTTCTAAATTCTCTTTTTTAACTTCGCTCCTATTATTACTAAATAGTTTCCCTTTCAAAGGCCCCCAAAAGAATACGTCCACCGCTTTAACCGCCTTTGCCAATAGCGATTTCCTTAAAAAATAGGGTTCCATTTTATGAACTCTAACTGAATCCGCTATTTGCTTGTTCCAATCATTGATTCCTGCAAGCACGATAACCATATCGGGTTTGTATTGGATAAGCTTTTTTAGTTTTGCAAAATGGTTCCTAGCTCGCGTCCCTGAGACGCCTGTATTAATAATTTCAAATGTTTTCCGAAACTGGTTTGATAACTCTAATTGCACCAAATGCGACCAGGTTTTTTGATCGTCCAAAAGAATTTGCTCTGTTGTCGATCCTCCTAAAGCAAATATTCTGAACCCCTTTTTATCGTTATAATCAACTCGTGGATAAACTCGAAATCCCATTTCATCAGTTGTTATATTTTGAGTTTCTTCTTCGGTTTTCTTTTCTGTATTTATGTTGGCTTGTAACGTTCTATACTCAATATGATGGTGCACATAAGGGGTTAGCAAAGTTTGCAAAACCATGAATGCTCCTAACCATAAAGATCCAAACCGAATTATTGAATTCTTAAAAATCTGACAGCCTAAAGGCAAAGCGTATAAGAAAATAGTTGTTATAGACCATTCTAAAGAATCTGGATCGATTGTAATGATTCCAAACGCTAAAAATAAAAGCGCTAAGATCCAATTCCACTGCATTTGAACCAATTTTTCAAAAATAGGAGGTAAACTGTTAAATTTAGGCATTAGGGAAATGCAGATTAATAAAAAGAAAATAAATGGAGAGAAAAAAGTAGCCAGAATCTAAAAGGAATATTTTACTTTCCTCTCCATTTATGTCAAACCCTTTGTCCTCGATATGATAATATAAAGGCCATATCGAATTCTGGCGTCTCCAACTCCGGACAAGGTAAAAAAAATTTCCATCCCAAAATATCGGTTCAATTTCTCGTGAAACTCATAATACAAATTCCTTGCTTGAATGAGGAAAAAACGCTTCCAGAGACTTTAAAAGATCTCCCCAAAAAAATAGAAGGGGTAACTTCTATAGAAATATTAGTTGTCGACGACGGTAGTACAGATAAAACCGTCGAGGTTGCAAAATCAAATAATGTAAATCACGTAATTAGCCTTTCAAGCAATAAAGGACTCGCCAAGGCGTTCAAATACGGTATCGACGAATGCCTCCGACTGGGAGCGGACATTATTGTAAACACCGACGCTGATAATCAATACAATGGCGCAGATATTCCAAATCTCATTAAACCTATTCTCGAAAAACGGGCCGACATAGTCATAGGGGACCGACAAGTAGAAACTATAAAACATTTTTCACCACTGAAAATTTTTCTTCAAAAGTTTGGAAGTTGGGTTGTTCGCCGAGTTTCAGGCACTCAAGTTCCAGACGCAACTAGTGGATTTCGCGCATATTCTAGAGATGCCGCAATGCAAATAAATGTTGTTTCAGACTTTACTTACACATTAGAGACTATTATCAGCGCAGGACGAAAAAACTTAGCAATTGCGCACGCTCCAGTTAAAACAAATCCCAAAATGAGGGAGTCTCGTTTATTTCCAAACATCCGAACTTACATAATGAGATCGGTAGTCACAATTTTGAAAATATACTCTATGTATAAACCCTTGAGGGTTTTTACGATTGTCGGCGGTATTTCTTTTACGACTGGCTTTTTAATTGGTTGTAGATATTTATTTTATTTTTTAATTGGACAAACGGCTGGCCACATACAATCGCTAATACTTTCTGCGATTTTGCTGATAGTAGGATTCCAAATATTCATGATGGGTATAGCGGCTGAACTGATATCTATTAATCGTCAATTATTAGAAGATATCCAACTTAGAATCAAAAAAATCGAATTAGAAAAAAAAGATTAAAATTTCAATCTCGCCCTAATTCTACTTTTCTATCCTCTCCGGATTTCAAAATTAAATGCCAGATAGCGATAAAAAAAATAAAAAAAACCTTTTGATTTTCACCTCAACTTTTCCAAGGTGGCTAGGAGACAAAACTCCAGCAGACTTTGTATATTGCCTAGCGCAAGAAATGAGCAAGTTCTATCCGACCCATGTTCTAGCCCCTCACGACCCCAATGCCGCCACTCACGAAAAAATGGAAGCAATTTCCGTTTTTCGATTTCCTTTTTTTTGGCCTAAATCCAAACAGATATTAGCGAACGGTAAAGGAATGCTAGCGAATATGCGCCAAAGTCTATTGGCTAAAATACAAGTTCCATTTTTAATGTTATCTGGAACAATCGCTTTTGTCCGAACATTAAGAAAAACCAAAGCGTCAATCGTCAACTCTCACTGGTTAGTCCCTCAAGGCCTGATTTCGGCGTTTTTTAAAAAAAGATACGGCTATTTTCACGCTATTACCATCCATGCGGCAGACGTTTTTTTATTGGCAAGAATTCCTTTTGGAAAACTTTTAACCCGCTTTATTGTCGACAACACTGATATTTTTCTTCCTGTAAGTAGAAAAAATCAAGAAGTTTTAGAGTCCTTAGCTTCTAACAAAAAATTCCGATCTGAGATATTGCCGATGGGAGTCCCGGTCCAATTTTTTGATTCATCAGAAAAAACCTCACCAGAAGATCTAGATATTGACCCCGATAAAAAAAACGCGCTATTTGTCGGAAAAATTACGGAAAAGAAAGGGCTGCCATATTTAATTCGCGCATTTGCCGATTGGTCCAAAGCAGAACCAGATGCGCGGCTGATAGTCGTTGGAGACGGTTTTATGAGATCTCAATGCGAAGAAGAAGCTAATCAACTTAATGTTGCAGATAAAATTAGCTTTGTAGGAATGAAATCAAAGGAAGAAGTTAAAAATTATTTAAAAAACTCCGATCTTCTCGTGGTTCCTTCGATTATTGATAGCCTTGGGGAAACCGAGGGAGCGCCTGTTGTTGTTATGGAAGCGATGGCTGCGGGAAAACCTATTATTGCAAGCGATGTTGGGGGTATTTCTGATATGGTTAGCGACAATTTAAATGGAATCATTGTTCAACCCAAAGATGTGGCCGCTTTAACCCAAGCATTCAAAACCGTTTACTCTAAAGATAGTTTGCAAACAATGGGTAAAAAATCTTTTGAAATTATTCAAGATTACGATTGGCAATCTATTGGCAAAAAATATAAAAATGCTTTTTCCAATTCCGGATTTACCCCCAAATAACAATAAAACTTTCTTTCTTTGCTAAAGCTCACCCTTCGGCTTTTTATGTAATGTCGATTCCTTCGCGATTTTTTCCAATAATTATCATATTCTTATCCCTAATCGTCCGAATCGCTTATTACTTCCAATTTCAGAACAATCCATTCTTCGATTTTGTTCCACCAGCCTGGGATCAAGATATTTTTGATAAGGGCGGCAAAGAATTTGCGCATGGTAACCTGCTAGCCAAAGATCCGAACCAATCAGACGTTTTCTCGCCATTATATAAATATTTTCTCGGAATAATATATTGGCTATTCGGAGAGACGTACAAAGCCGTATGGTCGGTCCAATTTTTATTAGGCACAGGATCTGCGTTATTAATTTTTAAAACGGCCAATTACTTTTTTAAACCAACTATTGGATTTCTTGCCGCTCTTTTATTTACTTTCTATGGTCCTAATTGGCTTTATGAAGGGTCCTTGTATCGAGCTTCTCTAACAACCTTTTTAACGATTTCTTCCTGCTATGGAATTCTTTGGGCTTCTAGCAAGCCCACTATGGCCAAAATGGCTTCAAGCGCCGTTCTGCTATCTCTAGTTATGCAATGTAGATCCAATAACTTGTTATTAGTCCCTGTTGGCTTTTTTTTTGTTTGGAAAACAATTCCCAATCTAGTCGAAAACAAAAAGGCTTTAATTAATTTTTTTACGGCCGTTTTTATTTTATGTTCACTACCGTTGCTTTATCGAGGATATCTAATACATGACCGCATAGTTTTTTACGACCAAGGAGGGGCCGAGACCCTTCTCATGTCAAATTTACCCGATTATCCCGGGCGCGGCTATGGTCATTCCCCATCTTTTGAATCTTTTCTTAAAGACCATCGTTTAACAACTCCATCTGTAATTAAATTTTTGCTTCAAGCCGCTTGGGAAAACCCCAAAAGTTTTATCGAACTATATTTAAGAAAATTATTTTTTCTATTTAATAATTATGAAGCTCCAACAACTTTAAACTTTTATCTCTTTCAAGAAATTTCGCCAATTCTACGATGGTGCTCAATTCCTTTTGCTTTTTTTGGATCATTGGGAATTATAGGGATAATTATATCGAAAAGAGAAAACAACCATTGGACATTGCTACATGCGTATTTCTTTACGCATTTGTTAATGTTTTTACCATTTTATACAGCTTCAAGATTTCGATTACCAGTCGTTCCATTCCTAGCAATATTTTCCGCTCATGCAATATTTTGGATCTGGGAAAAATTTAAACGTAAACAGTGGCCTCAAAGTGTTGTCATTTTATTATTAGCTTTAATTTTAGCCCTAGTAATGAAAACTTATCCCACTCCAGAAGGGAAAATCCGAATATCCGATTACTCCCACTTGGGTTCCGCTTATCTCAAAAATGCTAGAACTTTTAATCTCAACCAAGTAGAAGAAATTGCATCAAAGCTCTGGAATAAAGAAATCAATACCGATCCACATCATACAAAAGGATCCCTTCTTCTAGCGACGGTATACAATATTTACTCAGCAACTCTACTAAAAAACAATCTGCTAATTGAATCGGCCAAATACGCCAATCTTGCATTTGAAATAAACCCCTTTCACGCTCTCCCATTTAAAATCTTATCAATAATTTATGGAAAAACAGGAGACCAATCTAAAGAACTACGCACATTAGTCATAGGTTTTTTTTTGGAAACAGAAGATCCAAAAACCTATGCATCATTGATAAAGTTCTACGATAAAACCAATAAAGACCAAGCTATCAAGATACCAATCATTCAACGCTGGCTAAAACTCGAATCAAACCAGAAAAAAGTAGCGGCTTTAAAAACAGAATTAGATCGATTATTGGGTCTAGTTAAGAAAAAACAAGATCAGTTTATTTCAGAAAAAAATACGGCAAGAGATCATTTTTTAAATCATCGTTGGAAAAAAACCATTGATGCCTATTCAAAATTAAATCAATGGAATATGAAAGATTCGTCTCTTTATTTAGAACTGGGCGTCGCTTTAGGAAAGTTGAAACAATTAGAACAGGCTATTAACGTTCTCTATTCGGGATTGCTCGTAGATCCTAGCAATCCCTATATTCATAGAACATTGTCAGATTATTATTTAAAAATTGAGAACTCGCCCTATATGTCAGCCATCCATCTAAGCCACTATCTAAAAAATGCAAACAGAAAGACAGATGAATACAAGGAAGAGGAAAACACTTTAAATCAATTTCGATTTCAATATGGTTCTTTAAAAAGAAAACCCATCTTACCTACTCTTTCTACTCAGCATAACCGCCAAGCTTTAGAAGAAAATAATCAAAAAATCACTTCAAAAAAAATTGAAAAATTCTTATAGAGTTTTTCTTATTTAGCAATAAAATATAAGGTTTACAACATTCAAATATTAGATCATGCAAAAATTAATTTATTTTAGAAAATTTATCGTAGCGCTCGCGTTAATAGCTATTGGAATTCCGCAAAACACCTTTTCAGGGGAACAATTTCTAAACAAGAGTTTAGGCGACGGACAAAAAGCAACTTCAGTAATTTTTACGTTGGTCGATGGAATTGCTGTCGGACCTAAGGGTAATATTTATATTTCTCATCGTTCTCAAAATAGAATTCGCAAAATTGATCAGAATGGGATTGTTTCTACTGTTGCAGGTAATGGTCATGCAAAATTTTCTGGAGACGGGGGACCGGCTGTCGATGCATCTTTAAACTTTCCAGCTGGCTTGGCCTTTGACTCCAAAGGAAACCTTTATATAGCCGATCGTAATAATCATCGAGTAAGAAAAATCAATTTAGATGGAATCATCACAACTGTTGCGGGAAACGGCATTCCAGATTACACAGAGGACAATATTCAAGCGACAAAAAGCAGCCTTAATTTTCCCTCCGGTGTGGCAATAGATAAGCTAGGGCAAATTTATATCTCGGACAGATCCAATAATCGTATAAGGATGGTGGACACTAAAGGTGTAATAACCACCTTTGCTGGTATGGGAGTTGCTAGTTATGGAGGCGACTTTGGACCCGCAGACGAGGCTTTTTTTAAGTTCCCTTTTGGCCTTTCCTTCGACAAACAAGGAAATTTATATGTAGCCGACCGAGGAAACAATCGTATCCGAAGAATTGATTCGGATGGAACAGTATACACTGTGGCAGGAACTGGACTGTTTGCGATTCGTGGCGACTATGGACCCGCAAATCAAGCAGACTTGGCTTTCCCAACCGACGTTGTCGCAGATAATAAAGGCAATATCTATATTGCCGATCGAAATAATAATCGTATAAGAAAAGTAGATCCCGACGGCATCATTACGACATTCATGGGAACGGGCCTAACACATTATAATGGCGACCAGGGAGTCGCATCCCAATCTAATCTACATTTACCATTTTCTTTGGCCGTTGGACCAGACCAAAAAAGTTTACTCGTAGTCGATAGATCTCACTTCCGAATCAGAAAAGTCGACTTTCTTACCGGGAGAGTTAAAACGATTGCTGGGAATGGAAAATCTTTAATGAAAGGAGATGGAGGACCAGCTTTAGGAGCAACGCTTGAAGGTCCATCTGGAATAGCAATTAAAGATAATGGAGAAATTATTTTTGCAGATCAGATGCATAATCGGTTACGGAAAATTGATATCGACGGAAAAATTCATGCATTTGCGGGAACCGGAAAAGGCGGTTCAAGCTTAATATCTGGGTCGGCTCTTGAAACTTCGTTATTAAGACCAAATCTAGTTGCAAAGGGAAATAATAACGATATTTATACTGTGGAAAGAAACGGTAACGGGTGGCGTATTCTTAATATTAATTCTGAAGGCCTGATAAAACCTTTTGCCGGTAATGCATTAGCCGGCGCCGAGGGCGATGGAGGACAGGCTTTAGAAGCTTCATTTACAAGTATAAGAGCGATTGTGGTTGGACCTTTGGGAGAACTATATATAGCCGACAGATCCAATCGTTTTGTCCGTAAAGTTGACCGTAATGGAATTATTTCGAAAGTAGCGGAAAAAGCATGGGATACATTGCCCGGGGATATTCATCCGAAAGGACTAGCGGTTGATTCAGCCGGTAATCTATACGTTTCAGATTCTGGCGTTGGTAAAATTTACAAAATCAGCTCTAACGAAAAAGTTGAAATTATCGCGGGTAACGGCGACTTTAAAGACCATGGCGACAACGGGCCCGCTCTTTTGGCGGGTATTCGATCCCCAGGGGCTTTAGCCTTATCTCCCAATAATGAATTATACATTTGTGAGCAACAAACACATCGCATTAGGAAAATTGATAAAACCGGTCGTATTATCCCAGTTGCCGGAACGGGAGAAAGTGGTTTTTCTGGAGATGGAGGCCCCGCCATTAAGGCCCAATTTCAAAATCCTCGCGACCTAGCATTTGACTCGGATGGTAATCTATATGTTACCGATCGAGGGAATAATAGAATTAGAAAAATTGATTCTAAAGGCATAATCACGACAATTGCAGGCATTGGCAACTTTGGTTATTTGCAAGACGGCTTGGAAGTAAATCTTATAATCCACAATTTTCCTTAAAATTTAAAGATCAATAAATGCAAAAAATTGTTAAGAAACAAATTGGATGGCTTCTTTTTCTTTGTCTTATCATTGTTCCTACCCTAGCCCATTCATTTGACATTAACCAGTTTATCTTTAACGGGTTATCAAAAAATAAAACTTCTTTAAATATGGGAGGAAGCGGAATCCTAAAAGATTCTGGAATTAAATCATTAGCCCAATCAAAGTTGGTGCGCAATGTACAAGCCCTTAAATTGCAAACTCATGAAATTACAAATATAGGAGCAAAAGCCTTAGCCGCTTCCCCTTACCTTACTAAACTCAAATCTTTAGATCTATTCCAAAATAATATAAAATCTGAAGGCTTAATAGCTCTAGCTTTCTCCGATAATGTAAAAGATTTAACTTATTTAAATCTATGGGGTAATCAAATTGACGACACTGGCATCGTCAACGGCATCGCTAAGTCTAAAAACCTAACGCAACTAGAATACTTAGACCTTTCTGGAAACCAAATTGGGCCAAATGGAGCTAAAGCGCTTGCAAAAGCAGATTTCGCAGCATTGAAGGTATTATTGCTAGGAAATAACCATATTGGAGACGATGGATTTGCCGCAATTGCAGAATCCTCTAATTTACCTAGTTTAGAAATTCTAGATGTTTCAAAAAATCAAATAGGGCCTATGGGAATTAAGCCATGGAAAACCTCGGCCAGAATTAACAATTTAATCGAGCTAAACCTAAAACAAAATCAACTAACCAACGAAGCAATTAAATATTTAGCAAGCTCCAAAAGTTTTTCAAAATTAAAAAAATTAGACCTACAGTGGAACAAATTTGACTCTCAAGGCGCTGAAGACTTATCTCATTCCTCTCATCTTAAATCGCTCAAAATCCTAAGAGTCTGGGGTAACAAAATAGGAAATAATGGAATTCAGGCTTTAAAAGACTCTCCTTATTTAAAAAATCTAACCAATACTATTTTGCCTTTTGACGATGACGAGGAAGTTTCAACTGGCCGTGAATTAGAAGGATTACAAGAAAATTAAATGAGCTCTTACAAAACTCGAAAAACTCCATTTCAAACTAGCCTATGGATTTGTCTTCTAATTTTCTGTTTTTTCTCTTTGGGCGCTTCCGCTCCTATGTCCGTTGAAAAATTAGAAAAATATGTAACGAAGAAGATAAGAAGAAATAAACACGCGCTGAGAATTAAATCAAAATTAATCGGAATAGAGGGCGCAAAATTTTTGGCGCAATCCTCATTACTTAAAGACGTCGATACTTTGGTTTTATATGAAACTGGTATTGGAGACGAGGGCGTCGCCGAGTTAGCTAAATCAAAAGAATTGGCAGGACTGCAAACTCTTGAATTAGGCAATAATAATATTTCAAATATTGGAGCCAAAGCGATTGCCAGATCGCCCATATTTTCAGAATTAAAATCGCTCAGCTTATATCGGAATGAAATAGGCGATAAGGGAGCCGATTTTTTAGCAAACTCAGATACTTTATCTCAATTAGTGGAAATAAATTTAAGCTACAACAAAATTGGCGACGATGGCGCTACTTCGTTATCTTCTTCAAAAAAACTAAATAATTTGCTGAAATTATATCTTTCATACAATCCCGTTGGATCGAACGGCAAAAGA
>JAYOZP010000003.1:85617-147282 GCA_038154245.1 Nitrospinales bacterium
TTGATAAAATTTGGACACAAAGTTAAGTTTGCCGACATGCAAAAAAAAGGAACCTTGAATAATCTAGAAAATCACTACATCGGCGATATCGGCATTGAAGCTCTTTTAGAAACTCCATTTGCCTCAAATTTAATTGAACTGAATTTATCCCACAACGATCTTACCGATACCGCTGTCATCCAAATCGCAAACTCTCCAATATTCTCTCAATTAAAATCCTTAAAACTATCAAATAATAAAATCGGAGATGCAGGAGCTAAAGCGTTGGCTAAATCTCAAGCGTTAAAAAAACTAGAATTTCTTGATCTAAACTACAACTTCATTGGAGATGAAGGAGCCAAGGCGATTGCAAAATCTCCAAAATCGGCCCAATTAAGAATGTTAACCTTAGAAGAAAATGAGATCAGCGCAATTGGAGCTGAGGACTTAACAAATACGCCTTATTTACAAAATCTTATCGAACCTATCTTCGGGTTCCATTAATTTTTATAAAGTTCTAACAATAAACCTCTTTGGGTTTTAAATAAATTCAAGATATCATGTAAAAAAACCTATTTAGCCGACTGATGAAATTGTTTTTCCAAATTACCGCCGTTCTTTTGATATTTTTTTTGGGATGCGCCGGCCCAAATTTGGATCAAAACACGCCTTCCTTATCCAAATCCGCACAGCTAAATAACCAAAGCTCTTCTACAAGTCGTGGAATTGTTCCCGTTCCAATCATAGACTCAGAAGGAAACACCGTTGGGTTATATAATGAAAGTCACGCATTATTAATTGGTATAAGCGATTATGACGGTTTATGGCCTTCTCTACCCGGGGTTGTCTCAGACGTAGAATCAGTCAAAGAAGTTCTTGAGATGTTGGGATTCTCGGTTGAAATTATTATGAATCCAACGCGTGAAAAGCTTAATAAAGCTTTTGAAAGCTTCATTGACCGATATGGTCTCGCAGAAGGGAACAGATTATTGTTTTATTTTGCAGGCCATGGCCACACAATAGTTCCCAAATATGGAGGAACAGAAATGGGATTTATAGTCCCAAAAGATGCGCCAAATCCAAATACAGATAAAAGAGGATTTTTACGTAAAGCCATAAGCATGCAAAATGTAGAAGTATACGCTCGCGCTATTCAATCCAAACATGCGTTATTCATTTTTGATAGCTGCTTTGCCGGATCTATTTTCGCAACCAGTCGTAGCGTTCCACAAATTATTAAGGAAAAAACCGGCAAACCCGTCCGGCAATTTATTGCAGCCGGTCGAGCTAATCAGTCCGTTCCTGACGAAAGTATTTTTCGACGACAATTTGTCCGCGCTTTTAATGGAGATGGAGACTTGAATCGCGACGGTTATATTACCGGCTCTGAACTAGGACAATTTTTAGAAAATGTCGTCGCTAATTACTCTAAAGGGAGCCAGATTCCACAATATGGGAAATTGAGAGACGCAGTTCTAGATCAGGGCGATTTCGTTTTTCCAATTTCTATCTCTAATCGCGTAACCGAGCTGGCAAAACAGCTAAAAGTAAAAACACAAAACCTTAGCGAAGTACAAAAGGAAGAATTAAAAAAACAAGAAAAACTACTTCAAGAATTAGCTTTATTAAAGCGCGAACTCCAAGAAGAAATAGAATCTGTAAAGCAAAGTCGCGAAAAAACGGAACGCATAAACCAGCTCACTCGACTTGAAATTAGAAAAAAGTTACAAGATCCTATAAAATATAGTTTGAAGCTTCCGGAAAATAAAGCCGTTAAAGTTCTAAAAGTTGAAGAAGCTAAATGCGGCGCCCATAAATGTTTGAACGTAAGATTAATGTGTAAAATGGAATCGGGTTCAGGTTGGTTTATAAAAGGAAGACCTGGAGTTCGCCTTACTTTTTTTGATAAAGATGGAATCCCAAAAGATTCTTATCTGGAATCAAAACCATGTTTCCGTAAAGGCGACATTTTAAAGCTTTCTATGGATCTATTGTCCGCAACTCCAGATTATACTTGGAATTTGTTTATTGAAAATTGAGCGTCTTTACTCATGACAAAAGAAACAGAAATAAATTCAGATTCAGACCCAAAAGAAAAAACTTCGCGAATCGTTCAACGAATTAAAAAAATTCGCCAAAAGAAAGGCGCAGCTGGAGCCGTTAAAGAACCTTTAATAATTCTGGTGATATTCGAAATTCGAGGAGCTTATTTTGCGTTAAAAGGTCTGGATGTTTCTGAAATTATTCCTATCAAGAAAATCAATCCAGTTCCAACAGCGCCTAAACACATACTTGGATTAGTTAACATCCGAGGGGAAATTGAATCAGTTTTGGAAATTGGAGATTTTTTAGGACTGCCTGCCGAAGAAAGAAATCTTAATAACCGGATTATGATTTTAGAAAAAGAAGATATCCGTGCAGGAATACTTGCTAGTTCGGTATTGGATGTGGTCGATATAAAAAAAAGCCAAATTAGAGACGCAGGATCAACGCTTTATCACGACTTTAAAGATTGGGTAGCGGGAGAATTAGACTATGAAAATCATACCGTAACGCTTCTAAATTCTTTGAATGTCTTGCGTAAAACATTACCTAATTAAAACAAACGAAATTTCGTTTATTTAAAACGACTTACCCATAATTTCCCAACTCCTCTTTTGGAATCTACTCCAAAAATATCCAAATGACCGTCGCCGTCTGCGTCTCCAAACGTCATTTCGGTGAAAGTCGCGTTATCAGGAAACCTTCTCAAAGTTTCATCGGAAAATTTCCAACCTCCATGACCGATCAAAAGGTGAACTCCTTTTTTACTTAAAACAATAATATCTGGAATATCGTTGTCATCCACGTCTAACAAATAAACGCGAGTTGATGGATATCTGGGCAAAAGCTTTAACGACCGCTTAGTAAAGCGCCCCCTACCATCGTTTTCTAGAAAAAAATTGTACTCGCCAGGAAACCTTGCGTAACGTTTTTTTGCGCCTATCGAGGAAACTAGTAAGTCGTTATCTCCATCTTGATCAAAATCCGCCCAATCGGCAAAAACATACTGACCGGGGATGTTTGGAAGCGAGTAAGACGAAACGTCTTTGAACTTACCTGAGCCATTGTTTATCCATAAAGTGTTTTTCCCATTAGGATTTAAGAAAAAAATATCAAAAACTTGATCGCCGTCATAATCGGCAATAGAAAGCCCGGAAATGCTATGAGTTATTTTAGGAAAAAGAAGAGAAGTTCTATCGACAAAACCTCTTTTCCCATTATTAACCATAAATTGTACAGAATTTGAATCTTCGGTTCCCCCGCTATTTTTTCGAGTAAAAAGGATATCTAAATCCCCATCGTAATCCAAATCGACCAACATACCTCGATCCATAGTAGGATCAATTTTCGGAACCATTTGATTGGGAGGACGGTAAAAATATCCTTTTTTATTATTAAAAAATATCAAGGCACGGTTGCCTTTCCCATTATTCCCTATCAAAAGCAAATCGTCAGCCCGATCTCGGGTCAAGTCTCCTAGAGATATATCGAAATCTATAACTTTTAGCGGTTTGCTAAAACCTGTCCGACTAATGCGTTTAAATTTTCCCGTATTTAAAAAAAAATGAAGGCTAGGATTTCCCTTTTGAGGTCTAGTTAAAGCAACCCAGTCGATTCTTTTGTCAGGGTTAGCAAAGAAAAAAAGCGATTTTTGAATACCAGTGGGTAAATCAGGAAAGTATTTTTCTGTAAGATCTACGTAGCGCTGGGAATTTGGATCTGGGGCAAGAATCTTTTTTGTAGACGAACAACCCTCTAAAAAAAGAATTAAAAAAAGAAGAAACGTAAATTTAAGCAAACAAAGAATCAGGGATGGGTTTGCCCACTTCAATTTCCAATCCCTCATAAGCTGCAATGGAGTTTGGAAAAGCTTCCTTAGCCTTTTGTTCAAGTTTGGCAATAAATTCATCGTTATGGGTAGGATCATGATGAAATAGAACAAAGTTTTTAACGCCAGCCGCTTCAACTAATTTTAAACCTTCTTCAGCGGTGCTATGTCCCCAAGTCTTTTTAGACATTTGACCGTTTAAACCATAGTACTCGTCGGGTGTATATTGACAATCATAAATTAAATAATCAGCCCCTTGCGACAACTCAACAAGGTTTTCATCCAATTTATCTTCATAATGCTCAGTATCGGTGGCAAACACTATGGATTGCCCCTTACAGTCTATTCTATATGCAAAAGAATTATTAGGATGATTCTGACTCGCTAAAGTAACTTGGTAATTTTCGCCTTTTACTACGTCCCCAGGAGCAACATCAAAAAAATCAATCTTTGCTCCCATTATATCCATAGGAACAGGAAAACAAGGAGCTGTCATCTGTTTTTTTAAGGTTTCTTCGATTGTAACAGGCATGCAAGAGCCGCCATAAATCTGAAACTCGTTGCCAGGAACGTAAAGCGGCGTAAAAAACGGTAATCCTTGAATATGATCCCAATGGACATGAGAATAAAAAATCTTACCTTTAATAGGTAGACTCTTCATTAGTTCGTTACCCAAATATCGTATACCAGTACCGCTATCAAATACCAGTAATTCGTTCTCACAACGAACTTCTAAACAAGTAGTGTTGCCACCAACCTTAGCGGTATCCGGGCTCCCTGAAGGAACGCTACCTCTAACTCCCCAAAATCTAAACTTAATCATTCTTTCACTATATAAATATGGTAAAAATACCCTCTTTTAGGGCTTTCTATAAAGGGAGACAATTCCAAAAACGGTAATTGTATCATAACGCTATGCAAAAAAAAACTTTCGTAAAACTGAGGCAAATTCACAGTTTGCACTTTTTTAGCCATTGCCCTATATATTCCTTTTCTCTATCGGTCAAATCTCTCGGAATCAATTCACTTCGTAAGAAATTGGCAAACTCTTTTTTAAAAACTTTAAAGGCTTGATGAAATGAAATAGGCTTGCCAAAATATTCGTTGATAGAGATCGAAGAATCACTTAATTTCATTAAATTTTCTTGGGCAAGTTGAGAGTTTTCAAACGATAAAAGGGAATTTAAAAAAAGTCTATCAAATTTTAAAATAAGAGAACCATGTTGCAAAAACGCTCTCTTCATGCGCCTTTGCGCGCTCCCAATTATTTTTTTCCCTCGGCAAGTCAATTCATAATGATTGGCTAAAGAAAAACAAGCCGGGCCGCTTTGACCTCTAGACTTCGATGGAAGGGCAAATTGAATATCTTCTTTAGAACAACCTAGCTTCACAAGACAATCTATCAACATTTTAGAAATTATGCACATAGAAGTCTTTAGGTCTCCTCCTAAGAGAGGATGATCATTTGGAGCGATTAAACTATAAGTTAGCTCTTCGCTATGTAATAAGACCCTCCCTCCGGTAGGTCTACGAATAATTGGAATGTCCAATTGCCGCGCTTTTTCTATATTGATCAATTTATTTGGCTGCTGAGAATAACCAATAGTTAGAGTCGGTTTTTCCCATCCATAAAGTTTAATCGTCGGCGGCGAAAATCCCTGCTCACACGACTGTAAACAAGCCATATCTTCAGCCATATTATATGCGCCTTCGGTTAAACCTCCTCCCATAAAGCGCCAATCATCCAAATCGGTTTCAAAATATTTTTGTTTTGACTCGCTTAATTCCATTTTATATCATTCTATATATAAACAAATATCCCACTATTGAAAATCAACAATCCGCTCTAAATGTTAAATCAAATACGCTCAACTTTTTATATTTTTTTTATTTTCCAGGCGCTATATATTTTTGGAATTGCGCCTTCCGTTTTGGGTTTTGAAAATTTTTCTCATTTTAAAAATTTTGGCCAAACTTGCCAAACAAGTTGTCATCAGCCAGAAAATCTTATCAAAATCAAAAAAAATAAATTTGAATCGGCCGCCTGCAAACAATGTCACTTAGGCAAAAAAAAACTGGTTCCAACATCGCCTTTCAAACCCAGCCTGAAAAATAAAAACCAAAAAAAATTTAAAACCGCTTTTAGCAGCCTTCATGAAAATAACAAAATAGCGTCTAAACAAGACCCTAAATCCGCAAAAAAAACAAAATCAAAAACAAATCAATCATCGCACAAAGATATGGCTCTTGTAGCAAGAGGCGAATTCATTATGGGGTCTAACGACCGATGGGACGACGAGTCTCCTGAATTCATTTCGGAAACAGAGGCGTTTTATATCGATTTATTTGAAACAACAAACCAAGATTACAAAAAATATATCGACGCTACTAAATCAGAGCCTCCTTACCACTGGGTCAATGGTAAAATTCCAAAAGGCAAAGAAAACCATCCTGTAATCTATGTAAATTGGTTTGATGCAACAAACTATTGCAAATGGAATGGAAAACGCTTGCCTACTGAAAAGGAGTGGGAAAAAGCGGCTAGAGGAGAAAATGGACTGATCTATCCCTGGGGTAATAAATGGACCCTGGATAGATCGAATAATCCCTATATTGGCTCAACAGGAACTAAGCCTGTAGGCTCTTATCCCAACGGCAAAAGTCCATATGGATTATTTGACATGTCTGGAAACGTTTGGGAATGGGTTGATAGTTTTTACTTGCCTCATGAGGGGAATACAATTCCTCGCCCAGAATATGGCAAAAGAAACCGCGTATTAAAAGGAGGCTCGTGGTTTGACTGTTTATCTTATGGATGTGGATTGAGCGCTCCTACATTTAATCGAAGTTTTTTTACCCCAGAAGTTCGGAATAATAGCTTTGGTTTTCGTTGCGCAAAAGATTATCAAGAAAACGTTTCCCATCTAACTTTAAGCCCAAAATAAAAATGGAAGAACAGCCTTATAAAAAACCTGAAATCAGTAGAACTCGTAAAATTCTAATTTGGGCTTTTATGATTAGTTTTTGGGTTTTTTTCTATTGGTATCACGATCCGGAAAGAACTCCAAAAACAGATTCGAAAATCGACCAAGAAATGAACGATATAAACTCGTTAACCGAAAAAGTTAAAAACAATTAGAAACATTACTGGCTGTTTCTATAGCGGTCCTGAATAATACCGGGATCTTCTCTTAATAAATCTAAAGGGTTTCTTTTAGGTCTTAATTGAATCAACTCATCAGGGTTTTTATTTAAGTGAACTAAAGTTTCTGGAATTTTTTGGGTCTCCCGTGGATTATTCTTATCACTTTTTGGCTTTTTCTTATTTTCCTCAATATTAAAAGATAGTTCAATTTCTGTATCGTTCATAGCTAAAGATGAACTATGAAATATCAAATTTTTTTCTTCCGGTCGTAATTTCTGGTTCATGTTTGGCGCAGCTTTAAAAGGAAGGCTTGTCGGCTTTTCGCTTTGAACATTTATATAGGTTGAAAAATCACCGCTTAACTTTCCATCGTTTAACTTTTCGAAGTCTTGAGTATCAAACCCCTTTCCGCCAAAAATAAGTTTTTTATCGGCAACTCGTAATCGCTCGGCGAGTCCAATATTCGGTCTAGCGTCTAAAGCGGCTTTATTTCTATAAGCCAAAGAGTCTTCAAAACGGTCAAGGTCTAAATAACCACGGTTTATCTCAGATTCAGGTAAAATTTTTACATCTTCAGAGCGGTTTATAAAAAACCCTTTATCTTCATCCTTAGAACCTTTACCTTTTTTCGAGGGATCTTTTTTCAAATTAGGTTCAAAACTTATTTCCAAAACCATATGGTCATAGGACAAATTAGCAGTTGTTTCTAATTTTAACTCAGAAACGGCAACAACAATCTCTTCTTCGGTTTGACCGCACCCTGCGAATGAGGAACAAAAAGTCACTCCCAATACTAGTAATGACAAGTATTTCTTAAGATTTTTTAAATATTGACGGATTGTTGACGCTTTCATAATTAAAATAAAACTATTTCTCTCTTCTATTTGCCTCAAAGATAAGCAAGTAAAATCAATTAAGCAAAAATTGGCATTGAGTTTGCACCTTAACGATACTAATCGGAATATTGACGCAAAACGTTAAATCAGAAGAAAATTATGGCCAAATCAATAAATCTAAATACAAGGTTGAACTCTAAAGGGGTCCAGGGTTTAAAAAAGAAGCTGATTGCGGGAGAAATAACTGCAGAAACCTTTAAGGCTGTAATTAAACGTCAAATTTTAAAGCAAAACAACATCACATCCAGTCGCCAAAAACCAAAAAATCTGGGGAATTCCGTCAAAATAACAAAAAATAATATTCAGTTATTTATAGATATATTTTCCAGGACAATATTAAGAAAAAAAATTCAAATTTCTTTCAAAAAATTTTTAGGAGGGCTCTAATTATTAACATTAATACTAGTTTGCTATCACCTAGCCTCTGACTTTAAGGACTAGGTTCTTGGCAATATTAAATTTTAGAGATTCCTTTAATTTAATCCAATTTAAACCTACTGACCAATTCATTAAGTTTTTCCGACATTTCAGATAATTTATGCGTCACGTTCGAAGTTTGCTTAATCGCAGCGGAGGATTGTCTGGTTCCATTCACTATTTCTTTTAAAGCAGACAATACTTGTTCAGTTCCGGTTTTTTGTTGTTTGGTCGAAAGAGAAATCTGAGAGGCTGCATCGGCCGCGCTTTTGGCTCTATCTACCAATCTTTCTAATTCTTCGATCGTTTGTCCAGCCAAGATATTTCCTTCTTTAATTCGATTAGAACCCTGCTCCGAATTTATTACCAACCGGTTAATTGCCTGCTGAATCTCATCAATTTTGCTTTGAATCTCCCCTGTCGAATCCATAACATTATCGGCTAATTGACGAATTTCAACCGCAACAACGCCAAAGCGTTTCCCAGCCTCGCCAGCGCTTGACGCCTCAATAGCGGCATTGAATGCAATTAACTTTGTCTGATCCGCAATATTGTTAATAATCTCCATCACTTTGCCGATTTCATTTGATTTTCTACCTAATTCGACGATTTCTTTCATTCCAACTTGATTATCTTCAGAAATTTCGTCCATTTTAAGTTTTAACGACCCAATGGCTTTCATACCACGTTCTGAGTCATGTAATGAATCGGTTGAAATTTTGGCGACAGAATCTGCATTTTCCGCAACTTGATTAGACGAAGCGGAAAGCTCCTCAACCGTTGAAGAAATTTCAGTCACCGACGCAGACTGTTCAGCTGAAACTGAAGCCTGGTCTTGTACCGAACTAGAAATTTCTTTAGCGGATAGAGCCAAATCATTAGCCATATTTGCGATTCCTTGCATATTCTTTGATAAATTATCAAAAAACATTTCTAGTCCCTCTCCCATTTGCCCAATAGCGGACTCTCCTTTAACTTCAATATGCTTACTCAAATCCCCTTTGGCCGCCGCGCTAACGCATTCCAAAATAGCGTCGACTTTATCTTTCAAATCCTCGGCCTGAGCTTCCCGTTCTGAAGCCATTTCTTTAAACTCAATATCCGCTTTTTGCTTATCTCTGAGTTCATGAGTCATTTTTCCAAAAGCTATCGACAATTCTCCTTTTAATTCATAAGTCTTCGATAAATCGCCGGCGGCTATATCCTTTGCCTGGTTAACTATCTGCTTCATAGTCCCTAGCATCGTATTGTATGTATTAGACAACACCCCAATCTCGTCTTCAGAAGTAACAGGTAAATTATCTTGCATAAAATTTCCTTTAGCAATTTCTCCCATAACTCCAGAAATTTTGCGAACTGGTTTCACGACAGAAGTCGAAAAGAAATAAGCTATACAAATCAAAGCCGCTAACGTCAACACAACAAAAACAATAACCGTACTTTTTATACGTTTTTGATTTGCATTGGCCAGACGATTATATAAATCGACAATCTTATTGCTTTTATCACGTAACTCATTGGATAACACCAAAATTGCTTGTTGCGCATCTCTATACTTTGCAGAATCGACTTCAGAAGTAAGAAGCTTATCCACCGCGCTCAAAAATTTCGCAAAAACACTATCCACTTCTTCAAGGTTATCTTGAATGGTTTCATTAGCTATCGGATTTACAAAAATCATCTCCTTAAATCCCATATCGGCAGGATATTTTCCTCCCTTTCTCATAGCGCGTAAGGTATCCGAAAATATTTTCTTAGCTTGATCAAACTCAGTTAAACTTGCGTTTAATTCTCCCTTACCTCTGGCAATATCGGCGGAAAACAATAAATTATACTTTCGAATGCCAAATATATCTCCAATAGCAAACTTTTTACCACCTTTCAAAGCGATATGACAATCAACACACGCTTGAACGGTGGCTTTGTCGGCCGTGTATAGTCTGATATATAATTTATTATCTAATTCTAAGGTTTTCGTATAAACACGTTTCGATTTCTTCGTTAAAAACTCATACGCTTCTCTATCCATTTCCGTCATCAAACCTTTATTAGGATTGACGGGATCTGGAGAAATAATATCGATTGTAAAATCCCTACCCATCCCAAACTTAGCATTCACCATCCGAGTCAACGTCGCAGGAAATGGAATTGCAGGATGTCCCTCAGAACTTGGATCCATACTAATCGTTAATTCCTTTTCCTTGGCGGGTCCAATTACTTCCTTGGTGTACGTTCCTCTCATTTGAGTAATATAACGATCCAATGATATGACGCGTTGAACAATATTCTGTTTGCGACTTTTAGCCATGGCGTTCCCTAATGCAGCTTTACCCATCGCTTGACTCAACATCCTTTGTCTTCCTAGAGCGTTGGTAATATCCGCGTCTTTTTGAGCCGAACTTAGGGAGCCAAAAATGACATAGGCGCAAATTCCCATAACCACGATCATCAAACTAAATACAAATATCGCTTTTTTGTTTAAAGACCAGTTCTTCATTTAACGTCCCCCCGGACCATTTCGTTATTAATCAAACGACGGTTTACTGTCTGCGAATCACAATAGAAACAACTTTGGTAAAAGATTTTAGCCTCTATAGTAAAGGCTTTAAATAGTATGCGTGTTGTCGTCAAAACCCACTCCTTAATCATTGTGCAATTACAAACTCAATTCGATTTAATTTCACTATCTTCTCCGTTTTCCAGCAACGCCTGACTTTCTATCTTAGGTAAAGATTCTTGAAGTCGATAGAAATCCACTAACAAGGCTAAATCGTCATCGACAAATACTGCCGCCCATATTGCGTCTACGTTTTTATGATTCTCCAGAAGGGGCGGCAATAATCTTATCGATTTAATATTAATATTTACGATATTCTCCGGTTGATCAATAACAATACCAATATCTTGATCGCTATCTTTTATCAAAATCACTTTTGGTTTTTTATACTCAACCTCAATATCTCTAAAGGAAATTGCGTCCGTAAAATTTCTAATATCCCAATTCTCCTGTTGAGCTTGAGAGAAATCGACCATCTCTTCTATTTGTTCCATATCTGCGCCAAAACAAACGCCCATAATTTTAAAAATCAAAAGACGAATTTCATCATCGGCGACTTGGTCAGATTCTATGTTTGCTCTAATATTAACTTCGCTCATTTGTTTGAAATTTCAACCGGTGGATCTATTTTGCCTTCGGATATTTTTTCAAAAACCTTTCCAATATCTAACAACACAACATTATTATCTTTGTATGTTGTCTCTCCAACCACAAAATACCTGATATCTTCATTCAAAGTTGAAATCGCCTGTTTAATAGATTCCTCAGGAACTTCAACAACATCTACAACAGAATCAACTAAAACTCCAGATCGCACGCCAGTTTTCTCAGCAATTACAATTCGCCCTTTTCCTTCAGTCAATTCATTTTCGGGTATATTTAAAAATGTCCTGATGTTCAACACAGACTGAATATCTCCGCGCACATTCACAATTCCTAAAATATATTTTGGGGTCCCGGGAACAAAATAAATCGTTAACACAGAAAGAATTTCTTTAACGTCTTGTCCGTAAAACGCGTAAAAAGAATCGTTCAACGTAAAAACTACAAGTTCAACTTTTTTCTCTTCAACTTGGATAGTTTGTTTTTCATCCAAACGCTTTTTTATCGCTTCAAGTATCCGATCGCTTTTTCTTTTCTCAATTTCTTCGCCCACAGCAATCCTCCATACCCTCAAAACTAAAATGAATAATCAAAATATTTTTTGCCGCAAGATTATTATTTAGTAGTCATCACGTAAGAACCGTCCCAATCCTCTGCAGGCGGGCTCTCTTTATATAGACGCGACCGTTCAACATATAACGAAGCCGGCTTATCGTTTGGGTTGAGTTCTAACACTTCCTCAAAAAACATAATGCCTTCGTCCCAATTTCGCTTAAGATAAGATTGATATCCCTCGTTAAATATTTCTATACATTCCTGCATTTTAGGAAAAGTTGACTCGTCATGAAAATCTAAAACCTCAAAAACACTAACGGGTTGAGTTTTTCCCTTTACAACTAATTTGTCAACTTCGCGATATATATGGTTTTGAGTTAATTTATTTTTTGTGGTTTCGCTGATCAAAATCTTTGCTCCATAAGCCTTGGTAGCCCCTTCTAATCTTGCCGCCAAATTAACTCCATCGCCAATAACTGTATAATCCATCCTTTTTTCAGATCCAATATTCCCAGCCAACACACTATCCGTATTCACTCCGATACCAATATCAATTGCATCTTTACCTTCTATAATTCGCCTCATATTAAATTCTTTAAGAGATTTCACCATTTCAATAGCGGCATTTACGGCATTTTCGGGATCCTGGTCGTTTGTAAAAGGGACTCCAAAAACGGCCAAAATTGCATCTCCTATATATTTATCGAGAATTCCTTTGTATTTAAAAATATACTCAACCATTTCGGTAAAATATTCATTTAACATTGCAACAGTTCCTGCCGGACCCAATTTTTCTGTAAGGGTGGTAAAGCTTCGAATATCAGAAAACAACACCGAAGCCTCCTGACTTTGGCCGCCCAACATATCTTCCCCACCTTCCATTAATTGTTCGGCCACATCTTTATCCATATACCTTGCTAGAGTTCCCTTCATTCGCTTTTCAGAAGTAATATCTTCAAGCACTAACATAGATCCAATTAATTCAGACTTGGCATTTTTTAAAGGAACAGCAGTAAGATTTAGAGGCACAACGCGTTCATCGTCAAAAACTAACTCCGTGTCCATAAAAATGGCGGGAGAACCCATTTGAATCACTCGCTTTAAGTTATCCAAAACCCATCGATTATTTTGCGCAAAAAACCTCTGCGCGGATTGATTAACGATTTGATCTTCCTTAGCTCCTAAAATTCTTAAAACAGCGGCGTTACATTTAATAATTTGATTATTGGCGTCCAAAGTAATAACGCCATTTGTAAGACTTTCAAGGATGCTTTCATTATAGTTTTTTATATCTAATATCTCTTCAAATAGCTTTTCCGCTTTCGCTTCAAGTAATAAGTTATTTACAGCGACAGCAGCCTGAGATCCCAAAGCTTTTATGTATTCTTCAGAACTTGCCGAAAATGTAATCACTTCGCCAGTATCAGGATCTTTCGAATTCAACAATTGGAGCACCCCAACAACCTCGTTATTTCGATTTACCATGGGAACTACCAACATTGATTTTGATCTATAGTTTGAGGTTTGATCAAATTTCTTAGGGCCGGTAAAGTCGAATAGCTCTGAGGAATAAACATCTGGGATATTAACAACTTCTTTTTTCAAGGCCGAATAACCTGAAACATTAGATTCCTTAATTTCAACTGGAGGGAATTTAATTTCTTCGCTGGATTTACCTCCTAAATGGATCTTTAAAGTATCATTCTGGACTATTTTGAAAGATAGCTTTCCATTTTCGATCAAATATAAGGTGCCTGCATCCGCACGCGTTAATTCGCGAGCATTAGAAATAATGATTTCCATTAAGTTTTGAAAGTTTTTCTCTGCGGAAAGAGCCGTTCCCAATTCTGTCATGCGGTTAATGATACCGCCCATTTCCTCATTCTTTTCGGTAATATTTTTAAGCAAATTACGATTTTCATCAATAATTCGTTTTTTCTCTAGGGCTTTGTTTATGGCTAAAACAATTGTTTCCTGCAAATTTTCGTCTTTTAAAATATATTCGCTAGCGCCGCTATTGATTGCGTCAATGGCAATTGCCACCTCGTTATTTCCCGACAAAACGACAACTGGAATTTCTGATTTCACGTCGTTGCGGAGAGCCTTAATCAAATCCACTCCACCCATAATTGGCATATTGATATCGGAGACTATCAAATCAAATTTAGAAACGTCTTGTTTAAATATATTAAGCGCGTCTAAACCATTTTCCGCAGTTTCAGATTTAAAATCTTCCGATTCTTCGGATTCTAAGATATCGACCAATATTTCACGGACAAAACTATCGTCGTCCACAATTAATATTTTGGTAGGATCCATTCTTTCTCCACTTTCCAGTTCACTTTTTCAATTTTAACTAAAACCAAAGCGCTCGCTTACAATTTTAATTTTGGCGTATCCGAAAATTAATGTATTAAGTTTTGCACCATTTTTAATAGCTTTGACTGATCAAATCCACTTTTCACAATAAATGCGTTAGCCCCGGCCTGCATCCCTTTTCTTTTATAAAGTTCTTCGTTCCGAGAACTAACAACAATAACCGGTGTGTGTCGATAGGAATCTTCCATTTTTAGTTTCTTAATGAATTCAAAACCGTTCATTCTTGGCATTTCGATATCAGATATTACCAAATCGAATTGTTTTTCTTGAGCCGCCTTGTACCCTTCAAGCCCATCCTCCGCAAGGGCAACCGAATAGCCAAAAGACTCTAAAATACTCCTTTGCACTTCTCTCGCGCTTTCCGAATCGTCGACCACTAATATATTACGTTTTGGTTCTTCAATAAAACTGGCTTCAGAATCTGGAACTAAATTAATGGGGTTTTCATCCTTAGCTATAAAAAATAATTTGGGAACATGTAAGGCTAGAACAACCTCATTTTTACCGGATAAAGTAACCCCTGAAACAATTTCATTATTTTTCATATGATTCGGTAATGATTTAATCTCCATGTCTTCTTCGCTTAAGATTGTATCGACTACTAATCCCAGGCAATCGTTTCCCATTTCTACAAGAACCACATTGACTTCTTCCGATTGTTCCTTACTCTTTTCAGGTAAATCTAAAGCAAAATCCAGATTTACAATGGGAATGATTTCATCCCGCAAAGAAATCGCCCTTTTATCAACAACCGTAATTATTTGGTCTTTATTTGCTTTAACTATTTCTTTAACTGAATCTAATGGAAGGGCAAATTTATATTTTGAAACAGAAATCAATAAAACGCGCATCACGGCAAGCGTCAACGGCAACCTGATAAAAAAACAAGTTCCCTGCCCTTCTACCGTTTCAACCTGAATCGATCCTTTCAAATTCATTACAATGTTTTCTCGAACAACGTCCATTCCTACGCCTCGCCCAGAAACATCGGTAATCGAAGCGCTCGTGCTAAACCCAGGCCTAAAAATTAAATTTACGATTTCATTTTCGGTCATATTGTTTAGCGTTTCTTCCCCAAATAAATTTTTTGCTAGGGCTTTTTCTTTGATTTTCTTTAAAGGAATCCCACGACCATCGTCGCGTAATTCAAGCAAAACATTACCGCCCTCATAAGAGGCTTTTAATCTAATGGTTCCAGCTTCAGGTTTACCGTCCCTGATCCTGTCATCAGGAGCCTCAATGCCATGATCAACGCTATTTCGAATCATATGCAATAAGGGATCGCCAATTTTCTCGATAATTTTTTTATCTAATTCGGTTTCGCCCCCTTCGACTAAGAAATTTACCTCTTTACCGCACGTAGATGATATGTCGCGAACCATTCTTGGAAAAGCGTCCAGCACAGTAGACAAAGGCAACATTCTCATTTTCAAAACTTTTTCACGTAACTGGTCTGTTAATAAAGTTTGAAAATTTAAAACGTCTTTAGTCCAAACCGAAAGTTGCCTCAATTTCCCATAAATACCCTGGAATTGTTCAAAAAGCTCCCGGCTATCTTCCGGGCTCAATTTACCGTCTTCATAAGTAAATCCTGAAAAAGTTTCTAAATATTTTTTAGAAACTTTTCCTATTTCATTTATATCAACCCAATTCTGCTTTAAGCGGATATGATTAGAAACAATCTCACCCATCAAGTTAACCGTCTCATCAAGTTTTTCTGTTTTGACTCTGACTGTTTCAGAAGTTCGAGGTTTTTTTAACGGTTTTTGAACCTGAGGTTTAGGAGAAGGCGATATAACCTCCTTAGGAGCGGTCAAATCCGGAGGAGCAGATTTTTGTTTTAAAGGTATCTGTTCAGCCTTTTCTTTTATAACAGGTGTTTGCTCTTCCTCAACGAACTCTTCTTTAATTTCTTCGGGAGGTTCTTTTTTTTGTTCAGTTTCCTCAACCACCTTTTCTGAAGGAGGCGGAGGGGCGGCCCTATCAGCTTCTAATTCTCCTAAAGCGGCTTTTTCTAAACGTTCGCAGATGTCTGTTGTATCGTCGTCAACCTCCTCTCCGTCCTGGACTCTTTGAACAAATTCGGAGATTAAATCGACAGCTTTGAAAAGCAAATTAAATAGAACTTTACTTTGAGCGATTTTTCCATCTCTTAAAGCTGAAAGAGCGTCTTCCAATTTATGCGCAACCACACTTATTGAGATCAATCCTAAAATCCTAGAAGATCCCTTAATTGTATGCGCAGATCTAAAGATCTCGCTTACGGTTTCTTGGTCTCCTGGGGTAGATTCCAAGCTCACCAAACCGTCGTTCAGCTTGTCTATATGATCGTTGGCTTCATCGACAAACTTATGAATGAATTTTTTCTTATCAAAAGCCATAGTCTTACAATAAAAATTAACGTTCTTCTAATTCACTTAATTTATGTTCGCAATGATGAACTAACTGCTCCTGATTAAACGAAAGAGGAAACACCATCAAACCACAATCGGAACTGCCCAACTCTAATAGCAACTTTCTCGATATTGAATATTCCCTTTTTGCGTCTCTAAAGTTTTTTGTCTCTACAAATATTTCGGCAAGGTAAAAGTGAGATAACCAACAAGTCGATTCAATATATATAGCTCCTTTGAAACATTTAACCGCTTCTGGAATATCTTTTTTCAAACGAGAAATAATACCTAAAAGTAAATACGCTTGGCGATTCCATTCCTCGATTTCTAAAACACTTAAACAATCTTTAAAAGCTTGATCTAGTTTCTCTAAACTAACTAGAATATTAGCTCTCAATAAATAATCGTTCGCATTAGGAGTCCATTTAGAAAGAATGTGTTCAACGCTCTCTAGAGCTTTTTGTCTTTGCCCACTTTTCGCCAACCTTAAAGTTTCCTGGAAGACTTCTTCGTAAGAATCTTCTTTAGGCGTTTGTTTCGTTAGAATCTCTTTTTTAACGCTTTTTTCTTGGCTTACAGAAAATAGTTTTGAAACTTTCTTTTTGAGAGGCAAGCTTTTATTAGCTTTCTTTAAATTTTCAGGCCTTATATTATTTTTCTTAAAAATCTCACTTTCATTATTGAATAAATAATGATCGTCTATTTCTTCTAATGGTAAAATGCCAGAGTTGTGGTGACTCGTTTCAACAATTCCCGTGAATAAATATCCAGGTTTCTTCAAAGCTTTCGAAAGCTTGTTAAATATTTCTTTTCTAATTTCTGGTACAAAATAAATCGAAACATTGCGGTAGAAAATTACATTCCATTTTGAATCAAATGAAAAATTCGAATCTGCGAGATTTACTTTTTTAAAGAGAGTAGCGTTCACAAAACTATCGTTAAGTTTATACCGTCCCCCATATTCTGAAAAAAAAGCGTCAATAAAGTAAGCGTCGACGTTTCTAAATGAATTTTGAAAATAAACTCCTTCTTTTGCTTTCTCTAGGATTTCAGAATCGATATCAATACCTTCTGCATGTATTGTTTTTAAAATTTCTTTGCCAAACTTTAAAGTTAAGGTAATCAAAGCGGAATATAATTCCTCTCCGGAAGAACACCCCGCGCTCAATATCCTAAATTTCTCGTTGCCTTTTCTATTCTTGATAAATTCTGGGAATAAATATTTGGCCAAAATATTAAAATGACCTTGCTCTCGCATGAAATAGGTTTCATTTACGGTTAGCAGGTTAACTAATTTTGCAAACTCAACATTGTCTTTTTCTATGAGAAAAAAATAATCAGCCGGTTTATTTATACAACTCAATTCCATTCGCTGGATTATCGCCGCAGGCAATTGACTCAACGTATCTTCTTTATAACCCGTGGAAATCCGATCAATTAAAAGCTGCCTAAAAGGCAAGATGTCAATTGCTTGATTTATTGCGTCAATGGTCATTAACTATCTCTTGGCAATTTGATTTAGGTACATTGCGATTTCGTTTAACGGTAAAACCTTCTCAATAAATCCAGCATTTATTGCTCGCGAATTCATACCAAATACAACGCTACTTTCTTCATCTTGAGCAATCGTTGTTCCCCCGCTAGTTTTGATTTTTTCGATTCCGGCTACTCCATCGTCCGCCATTCCCGACAATATCAAACCAACGCTTTTTTCTCTAAAAGAATAAGCTAAAGAAGCTAGTAAAATATCGCAAGATGGCCTGAAAGAATTCATTTCATTAGGTCGAAGAAAGCTTATTTTTCCATCCGCTTCAATTTGCATATTAGATTCAGGAGGGCAAATATATACCTTTCCTGAAGCCAAGTAATCGCCTTCTTTAGCTTCTGATACGGGGTTGCTTGAAAGATCGTTCAACCAAGAAGCAAATCCAGCCCCAAAACCATTTTCCATATGTTGGGCAATTGCTATGGGAAAAGGATATTGGGGGCTTAATTCAGATAAAATGACTGAAAGAGCTTTTGGTCCTCCGGTAGAACAAGCTATAGCTACAACTTTTTCAAATTTCGATACGGTTATGGGCGATCCATTAAGGTCGGGAACTGCAATTCTATTTTTCCGCTTTTTAAACCTGCGAATGACTTTTATTTTTGATAATAGTTTAACTTTATGGATTAAGACGTCTGCTCTGGCGGCATCCAATTTACTTTTTGGAAATACCTCTAACGCGCCCCTGGAACAAGCGTCAAAAGCTGTTTTGGCGTCTTCGGAGCTAGAAACGACTAAAATAGGAATCGGCTCGCTTCCCATTATTTCCTCGATGGCGTCCAATCCATTCATTATTGGCATATTAATATCGAGCGTAATAAGATCCGGTTTATATTCGGCGGCTTTTTGGATTCCCTCTTGTCCGTTTCCTGCAACTCCAATCACTTCAATTTCCGGATCAGAAGAAAGTATATCTTTCAAAATTTCCTGAACCATTAAACTATCTTCTACAATTAAAACTTTTAAACTAGACATCAGTCCTCTAATTTATTGGCGCCAATACCCGTAAAAAAATAGCGTCGATATTTTTTCCGAAAAATGACCTGGGTCTTTTGCTCTAATATTTCTTTATTTTATGAAAATAGCAGATAACACCTTGAAATACCATTTATTTTGAATTCTTATGTTAATATTTAAAATCGAATTTTTTCTAATTTAAATAAGGTCAAAAATTGAACCATAATTCCCTTGCCATTTATCATTTCGAAAGCTATAACTTGAATGAGACTTCTTAAGGTTTTCAAACATAAAACTTTATTCTTAACGAATGGGGAAGATACCAACCAATAAAAAACTATTAATTTAAAAACTTCCTTAATTTATAAGAACGTCGACATTCCTTTTCTGTTTTTCAAGTGGAAACCATTCGGGTTTTTATCGCTATTAGCTTCAATCAAAAATTGACAAAAGAGTTAAAAGAGCTACAAGACCCATTTAAGCGACTTAATTTAAACGCCTCGTGGGTTAAACCGGAAAACATCCATTTAACCTTAAAGTTTTTAGGCGAAGTGAAAAAAAAATCGGGTTTCGCAAATATTTGATCCCATAAATATAGCGGCATCGGCATTCTCATCGTTTAATTTAAGGTTTTCCAATTTGGGTGTTTTCCCAAATTGGAATCGGCCTCGAATTTTTTGGGTCGACTTAGACGATAAAGAAGAAATTTTAAAAAAACTTAAAAAACGATTAGAATTGGAATTATTCAATGTGGGTTTTTCTAGAGATATGAAACCATTTTCTCCTCATCTCACATTAGCAAGACTTAGATCTCCAAATAACAAAAATCTTTTAAAAAAAGAAATCGAAAAATTTAGCGTTCCTCTAAACAATTTAATTAAAGTTTCGGAGATTAAACTTTATAAAAGTTCATTACATCCGGAAGGAGCGGAGTACGCGAAACTTTTTAGTGGTTCATTAAAAAATTAAACTTAATTTTGCATTTTAGCTCGTAAATAGGAGGTTAAAGGTGGTGTCGGACGATAACAAAAGTAAAGCTTTGGAAATGGCGTTTATGCAAATTGAAAAGCAATTCGGTAAAGGCTCCATCATGAAATTGGGCCAAGCCGAAGCTCAAAGAGGAATCGGAGTAATTCCCACAGGTTCTATTTCTTTAGATTCCGCCCTGGGTGTTGGCGGAATCCCGCGTGGGAGAATTACCGAAATTTTCGGTCCAGAATCCTCCGGCAAAACCAGTCTTACACTCCACGTTATTGCCGAAGCCCAAAAAGCGGGAGGTGTGGCTGCTTTTATCGATGCCGAACATGCGCTAGATCCACATTATGCTCAAAATTTAGGAGTCAATTTGGACGACTTGTTGCTATCTCAACCTGACACGGGAGAACAAACCCTTGAAATTGCCGAGGTCTTGGTGAGAAGCGGCGCCGTCGATGTAGTGGTAGTAGATTCTGTTGCCGCATTAGTTCCAAAAGCTGAATTAGACGGCGATATGGGCGACTCTCATATGGGTTTGCAAGCTCGATTAATGTCTCAGGCAATGAGAAAATTAACCGGAGTCGTTAGTAAATCTCACTGCTCGCTTATTTTTATTAACCAGATAAGAATGAAAATTGGCGTTATGTTTGGAAATCCTGAAACTACAACTGGCGGAAACGCTCTAAAGTTTTATTGTTCTGTTCGGTTAGACATTCGTCGTATTGCAGCCTTAAAAGATGGGGATAATGTCATAGGAAACCGCACTCGAGTTAAAGTTGTCAAAAATAAAGTAGCGCCGCCTTTTAGAGATTGCGAATTTGATATCCTATATGGAAAGGGCATTTCAAAAGAGGGGGACATCTTAGACCTTGGAGTGGCCCACGATTTGATCAAAAAAAGCGGTACTTGGTATTCATATAAGGATACACGAATTGGTCAAGGTAGAGAAAACGCTAAAAATTTCCTTAAGGAAAATAACGATATTACTAATGAAGTAGAAATCTCTATTCGTCAAAAATTATCAATTCCATCCCATGATGGCACTATAGAAACTGCAGTATCTGAGGCGGAACAGTCGGAACCGCCAGAAGCTTCGGCAACAAAGAAAAAAAGTAAAAAAGAAAATTAAATAAACTTTTTAATTATTCTTGGAGAAGTTGGATTTTTGCTTTTCAAAATCCACTTTATTTTCTGATATCTAGATGAATGACGATTCAGATCTCAATAAAAGTAAAAAGTTAGTTTTAAAATACCTAGCTAGAAAACCTAGATCTAAAAGGGAAGCAGAGCGTTATCTAATACAAAAAGGGGTTGAACAAACTACTATAAAAGACGCTTTAGAGTATCTTGAAAATCTAAACTATATAGACGATAAACAATTAGCTGTAAACTATGCGGAGTATCGCAAAAACTTTAAAAAAGAAGGGAAATTGAGAATTGAAAAAGAATTAATGCAAAGAGGATTATCGCCGGAGAACATTTCTTATGCATTAACGACTTTATTTCAAGAAAACGAAGAGTTAGATTTAGCTAAATCATTTTCCGAAAAATTTCTTGTTCGAATGAGTTTTCAAGAACCAGAAAAGTTTAAAAAAAAATTAATTCTCAAGTTAAAACGAAAAGGATATTGCGATAGCGTTGTATTAGATATCATTAAAAATTTACCTAGCTAAGCGCAATATTCAAAATGTTAAATTTCCAAAATTGACCTATCAAAATATCGCTCAAAACAGCCTTATATAAAAAAATTCAATTCTTGATGTTTTTTATGGATTCTCTTAATAATTGGCCCAACACTATCAACCTAAAAAAAATTTCCGTTACGTAAAATGGAATTTATTAGTTCCCTTCCTACGTGGCTTCTAACAACTTACTTCTTTATATTTGGCCTGGCAGTAGGCAGTTTTTGTAATGTTTGCATTTACCGCTTGCCGCGCGAAGAATCCGTCGTTTTCCCTTCGTCTCATTGCGTTGCTTGCCAACATCCAATCGCCTGGAGGGATAATGTTCCGCTTCTAGGATATTTAACTCTTCTTGGTAAGTGCAGAAACTGTAAATCGCGAATTTCGATTATTTATCCAATGATAGAATTAATAACTGGAATTCTGATGGCGGGAGTTTATTTAAAATTTGGGATTAGTTGGGAGACTATGATTTTCTCAATTGTTGTTCCTACACTCGTAGTAATAACGATTATTGATTGGGAACATCAAATTATTCCGGATGTTATAACGCTTCCGGGTATTATATTTGGCTTTTCCGCTGGTTCCTATATGAATGGATTCTTGCCTTCCTTTATTGGCTTTTTAGTAGGAGGAGGTATTTTTTATTTAATAGCGGTGCTTAGCGGCGGCAAAGGAATGGGAGGTGGAGATATAAAATACATGGCGGCGGCAGGAGCTCTTTTAGCCTGGAAAAAAACTCTATTAATAATCTTTTCCGGCTCCCTATTGGGCACAATTTACGGTCTGCCTCTGGTTCTTTTAGGAAAAAAAGGACGAAAAAGTAAGGTTCCATTCGGTCCTTTTCTAGCGGGCGCTACTCTTATTGCAATTTTTTCTGGCGATCAAATAATCTGGCTTTATTTAAGTTCGATGGCATAATTAGATTAGACTTTACGTAACCTTTTCAACCTTTTATATAATATGAAAAACGACTTTTCGGAAGTTCAAAAATCAATTGAAAAATTAGACCTAGAAATTCAAAAAAGAAAAAAGGAATACGTATCGCTAAAAATTCTTTTGTATGCAGGTATATTTCTTTTACTAGTGGGAGGTTTGTATTCAAACTCCACGTTGCAAAAGGTACAATTGGAAAGTTTAGAAAACAGTTTTTCAAGCTTTCAAAATAAGCTCAACCAAGATATTGGAAATATTGAAGTCGCCTTATACAATTCTCTCCAACAACAAGGTAAAGAATTAGAAAAACTAATTACTAGGCGCCAAAAACAACGCGAATTAATTGATACAAAAGCTCAATTTGAAAAGCTAAAGAAATCCTTTCTTAAAGCCGAAAGAAAACTGGACAAATTATCGAATGTAGACCCTCAAACTGAAAAAGCTATTTCAGAATATCGAAAGCAAACCGCATCTATTTTAAATTTTTACTCCCAATCCATCCAACCGCTTATAAAATCAGAACCAGCTCCACCGCCATCAAAGAAATAATTCAAACGTAAACTATTCGCGCGAATTAAGAAATTCTTCTCTGGCGTTCTTTTTTTTCTCTCGGAATTCAGCCTTAGCATTTTGCTTTTTTTCTTTAAACTCTGCTCGGGCGTTTTGCTTTTTCTCTTTAAATTCTGCGCGTGCGTTTTGTCGTTTCTCTTTAGCCGTTGCACGAGCGTTTTGCCTTTTCTCTTTAGCTGCAGCTCCGGCATTCTGTCTTTTTTCTTTTGCAGTTGCCCGTGCATTTTGCCTTTTCTCGGCCAAACTGGTTTGAGCAAAAACTGGAATTGCAGTTACTGAAATGAAAAAAAATATTCCTATTAAGATGGTTGTTAAATTTGATCGCATGTAAAAAGCTCCTAGTTAATAAAAATATATTTTGAACATTCCAAAAAAATTAAGGGAGTCTCTAATAATTCGAAATTTTAGCTTGAGGCAACTCGCTTGCCTTTTGTTTGCAAAGGCAGCGCGTGACCAAATTTAATTTTTAGAGGTTCCTTTAAAATTCACTTCGGGATACAAACAAAATGTTTTTTTCAGTCAAAAACCTTTCATTAATCTCAAAAACCTAACAAGCAACTTTCATTCCAATAAAAAACAAAACACCTTTCTCCTTCAAAAAAACATAATAGATTGTTTTTAAGGTGTTTATAGATCAAAAACTATTATCAAATGAATAACATTTTAAAAACAATTCTCCATTGGGGAATGTTTTTCCCAAATTTTAATAGAAGTAAAAACCGTTTCAAAAGCTTAAATAGATTTTCAACTTTTAAAGTTTCAGTACAATTTTAAAAACGCTTGAAATCAAAATCCATTCGAGAGAGAATATGGGTTTTTAATCATTACAATTTAATTATGCTCGCTTTCGCCAAAGATATAACAAAGACAGATCATATTCATCCAGAAGAGTCCAACGACCCTAAATTAAAAGAGTATATGGATTATCAGAGGAAGTTAAACCATGAAATGCTGGTTTATCATTCTTTGGACCACGCTAAAATATATCTTCAAAGGACTCTAGATAGCGGAAAAGAAGAAGAAATCAAGGCTTACCTTACATCGGCTTTCCCTTTATCTTCCGTGCATGCCGACTCAGATAAAATTTTGTTGATGTTGCGTAAACTAATAAATGGTCACAATTCCACAAATAACTGGTACAGAATGAATTCATTCTATCAAACCATCGTTTACGATTGTATTGACCGGTTTTGCAAAATATACAATAAGTTACTAAAAGACGATCCGGAAAAAGCTCAAAGTTATAATGTTTCAAAAGATGTCGAGGTCGACTTTGACGATTGGGTCCAACTCCATTTCTTCAACCTCGATTTTATGATTGGCCGTCCACCACAATATACGCATTACTTATTCATAAGGAGAAACCGAGCAATTGAAAGCGCAGTCGCAGGTGAATTAGAAAAAGGTTCATCTAAGCAGGACGCTTTGAATGCAATCAGAGATAGTTTTTCCATTGAAGAGGACTCCATCAAAACAATATTGAGTCAACCAATCACTGATAAAGATTTGGAACTGTTCTATACTTCCGTTGAAAACCCCATTTATGAGTATTTATACGATGTTGACCAAGCGGGTATGGGCGAAGAAGAAACTTTGATCGATCACTCCTATTTTATGGGCTGTCAATTTAGAGGATTAGACTATCAAGAAGCCGAAAGAACCATGGAGTCCATTCTTAACTCACAAAAAAATATCAACTGAAAGTACCCCCATATATAAAGTTTGACAATATTTTATCGGTTTGTTAGCGTACCAAGCTCACTATAATTAAGGATAATGCAATATGCCTTGGGATGATTTACACGATCCAAAAGGACCTTCGGGAGGTTCTGGAGGCGGCCCGAAAAAAAACCCTTCGGGCGGTCCTCAAATGGAAATTCCACAGATTAAAATTCCAAATCTAAAGCCTTCGTCTTTTTTGGGAATGGGATTGCTTCTTCTAGCTATTTGGCTTGTTCCAGGAGTATTTTATACCGTTCAACCAGATGAAGAAGGAGTTGTTACTCGTTTTGGAAAATACGTACGTTCAACAGGCCCTGGTCTACACTTTAAGTTACCGTCTCCTTTTGAGCATGTTGATACTCCCAAAGTTAAAAAGGTTAGAAGAATAGAAGTTGGGTTTCGAATACTAAACTCCGGTCCTCCCCAAAAAGTCCGGGATGTTCCTGTTGAATCCCTAATGTTAACTGGGGATCAAAACATAGTCGATATAGATTTAGTTGTTCAGTACCAAATTCGAAATGCGGCAGATTACCTTTTTAATATAGAAACTCGCCAAAAATTAATCCGTAATGTTGCTGAAACAGCTATTCGTGGCATTGTCGGAAGTAAAAATATTGACGAAGCTCTCACCACAGGAAAAAGCGAAATTCAAGTTTTTGCGAAAGACCAAATACAAAGTTTATTAGATAAATACAACGCTGGCGTTCAAATCGTTACTACACAGCTTCAAGACGTGCATCCTCCAACTCAAGTTGCTGCGGCATTTAAAGACGTTGTAAGCGCGCGCGAAGATAAAGAGCGCATGATTAACCAAGCTCAAGGTTATCGAAAAGCGGTCATTCCTGAAACTCGCGGTAAATCCGCTCAAATTATCCGACAGGCCGAAGGATATAGAGAAGAAAAAATTAAAAGAGCCCAGGGTGATGCGCAAGGTTTCTTGGCTTTATATGAAGAATATAAAAAAGCTCCCGAAATTACGCGCAAAAGAATTTATCTAGAAACTATGGAAGAAGTTCTACCCGATATGAAAAAGATTATTGTTGGGCAAAGCACTGGAAATGTCCTACCAATTTTACCTTTAGGGCAAATACCTCCCTCACTACAAGGAAAATAAATCGATTATTTTATAATCGTTTAAATTGATTTGGATAAAACTATGGCACAAAAAGCATTACTAACTGGGTTAGGGGCGTTAATTCTAATAATATATTATTCGGTTTTTAGCGTTCATATGACAAAAACCGCTATATTACTTCAGATGGGACGCCCAGTTAAGGTTGTTCAAGAACCAGGCTTGCACTTTAAGATACCATTTATTCAACAAGTAAAATATTTTCCAAGCATTCTATTGTCAAATGACTCGGCCCCAGCGGAGTTAATAACTAAAGATAAAAAAAACTTGTTGATAGATAGCTATTCCATGTGGAAGGTTACCGACCCTCTAAAATTTCTCCAAACCGTTCGAGACCAAAGAGGGGCTCGATCGCGGCTGGACGATATTATCTACTCCGAATTGCGCGTTGAAATGGGTACGCATAATCTGATTGATATTATCCTAAAAACCCGCGAAGCGATTATGGATATTGTTACCAAAAAAGCCAATGAAAAGGCAAGCGAATACGGTATAGAAGTAGTAGACGTTAGAATTAAGAGAGCGGATTTACCTCCTGAAATTGCGAACTCGATTTTTGACCGAATGCGGACTGAAAGAGAACGAATCGCCAAAGAATATCGCTCTGAGGGCAATGAAGAAGCTACAAAAATTCGAGCCCAAACTGACAAACAAAAAGTTATCTTGATCGCCGAAGCTTATAAACAAGAGCAAACACTTAGAGGCGAAGGCGATGGTATCGCGGCTAAAATTTATGCGGACGCCTTTCTAAAAGATCCTAAGTTTTACGAATTTATTCGATCCATGCAGGCTTATAAAAATTCCCTAAAGACAGAAACTACGATTATGCTTTCTGAGAATTCAGGGTTTTTAGAATTCTTGAACCCAAACCGATAAAACTTTTCAAATTTCAACTTTAAAGCGGTCATTTTTTTAAATAAACTACTGAAAATTGTAAACGCAAAAATTTTCAAAATTCCCATTTAACAACAATGGCCTCCACGCCACATTTAATTTACCCGTTTCGACTTATTGACCGTGGTTTTCATTTCAGGCAAAAATTATGAATATAGTCATAGTTGGAGCGGGGGTAGTCGGTTTTAATCTTGCTGAGGAACTATCTCAGGAAGGGCATGACATTTCTATAGTTGATGCACATCCTGAAAAAATAAAGCAAATTAGCGACAAGTTGGACGTTTTAAGCGTACAAGGAAACGCATGTTTCCCAAGCGTTCTTTTACGCGCCGGAATAAAACAGGCAGAAATGGTGATTGCAGTAACCAACAAAGATGAAATCAATCTTTTTGTCTGCATGTTAGCCCACAAATTCTCGGTAGAAAAACGATTTGCCCGTTTTCAAACAATGGAGTTTACCGCAGAAAACTCTGTATTCCCCCCCGACCAGTTATTCATTGACCAAGCCATAACTCCCGGTCAAATTATCGTAGACTTTATCCAGAAAATATTGGCCACTCCAGGCGCTGTTAATGTAGCGGAATTCGCGGATGGGGAAATTTTATTAAGAGGTTTTGAAGTTCACGAGGAAGCTCCTATAGCCAATAAAAAAATTGAAGCTTTAAAAGCAGTCAACGAATTCAATTCATTTTTGATCGTCGCTATTGTGCGAGATGGCAACCTGATCATTCCTAAGGAAACAGATGAGATTCATGCTGGCGATAAGATTTATATGCTTGTCCAGAAAGAGTTCATGCCTCTCATTCTCCCTATGTTGAATAAAAAAATAGAAGAAACAAATAAGATTGTAATTGTTGGAGCTAACTCTGTATCCATCAATCTGGCCAAAAAATTAGAAGAAGATTTTAATGACATTTCAATAATAGAACCTTCGATTGAAAAAGCCGACATAGCGGTAGACGAGCTTTCTAAAACAGTGGTTCTTCATGGCAGCGGAACAGATCCCGGTCTATTCAATGAAATAAACGTTCAAGACGCCGATTTTTTTATGGCTCTTACGGAAGACGACGAACACAACATTCTGTCGGCGCTATTAGCAAAAAAGCAGGGAGCTAAAAAAGTATTAGTGATTACTAACGACCCTGACTACGTTCCTATTTTGGATTCAATCGGAATGGACATTGCCATCAACCCTCGATTGATAACAGTTGGAGCTATTTTAAAACACCTACGAAAAGGACAGGTTCGTTCTGTTTATAAGCTCATTGAAAATGAAGCCGAGGTTTTAGAGATCGTAGCAAACCCTAAATCCGCAATAATTGACAAAAAGATTGAGAAAATCAAATTTCCCGAAGACGCTATTATTGGAGCCATATTGCGTAATGGAGAGATGATCGTTCCCGATCAAGAATGCTCAATTCAATCGGGCGACTCAGTTATCGTAGTTGCCCTTCCGCACTCTATTGAGAAAATAGAAAAACTCTTTGGAAAAAGAAGGTTTTTTTAGGACTAATGAACCTAAAAGCCGTATTCAACGTTGTAGGAATTTTATTAATCCTACTGTCGGGAATTTTTTTAATACCTTTAGCGGTTTCCATAGGTTTTGGCGAAATTGCTACGAATGGAAACATGTCCTCCGTACAGGCTTTTTTATGGACATTTATCCTGACTTTTTCGCTTGGAATCTCGATGTGGAAACTGCTGCCCTCCGGCTTAGATAACTTAAGGGATCGAGAAGGTTTTGCAATCGTCTCGTTTTCTTGGGTCTGTATTTCTTTAATTGGCGCAATTCCCTACTATTTGACTGGCGTTTGCCCAGAATTCATAGACGCTTTTTTTGAAAGTATGAGTGGTTTTACGACCACTGGAGCCACAATACTAAGAGATATAGATCCTCTGCCCAAAGGAATTTTATTTTGGCGTAATCTTACTCAATGGCTAGGAGGAATGGGAATCATTATGCTTTCCCTTGCCGTTTTTCCAGCCCTTGGAATAGGTAGTTTTCACTTATTCAAAGCAGAGGTCCCAGGAGGAGCGGCTGTTGAAAGAGTACAACCCAGGTTGGCCGAAACAGCAAAAATTCTCTGGAAAGTCTATTTAGCTTTAACGGCAATCGAAATTCTATTTTTGAAATTTGGCGGACTTGGATGGTTTGATGCGATTTGCCACACTTTTTCTACAGTGGCGACGGGAGGATTTTCACCACACACTGCTAGCATTGCTGCGTTTAATAGTTTGTACGTTGAATGCGTCGTAATGCTTTTTATGTTTTTAGGCGGAATCAATTTTGCGATTCAATACGATGTGATGCACGGAAGCTTCAACTCTGCCCTTAAAAATCCAGAATTACGATTTTATGTAGGATTAATTATTTTCGGAATTCTTTTTGTTTCTTTTGGGCTTTGGCAAACAAATCCGGAATATAGTTTCGGTTCGGCATTAAGAAAAGCGTCATTTCAAACAATTTCCATAAACACAACAACTGGATTTGCCACGGAAGACTTTAATGCTTGGCCTAACTTTTTAAGAATCTTTTTATTGGGTTTAATGATGATTGGTGGATGTGTCGGCTCTACCAGTGGTTCGTTAAAATCGATAAGAATACTAGTAATTTTCAAAGTAATTATCAGGGAATTACAAAAAATTGTACAACCTAGGGGAGTTTTTCATGTCAAAGTTGGCTCCAAAACTGTGGATAATAATCAATTATTAAACGTAGTTGGTCTAGCTGGGCTTTACATGGGAATCTTTTTTATGGTTTCGATTTTTTTATCTATGTTAGGTTGCGACCCAACAACATCAATCTCTGCAACCGTAGCTTCCCTTTTTAATATAGGACCTGGACTGGGGCAAGTAGGAGCTATGGGAAATTATGCCGACATTCCATATTTAGGAAAATGGGCGATAATTTTTTGCATGTTTATAGGTAGACTAGAGATCTATGGGGTTTTAGCTTTATTTATGCCTTTTACATGGCGCAAATAATGTTTGATTTTAAATTTTTTATATTTTAATATCCTTCAATCCCTGCCTAATCTATTCATTTAGGATATGTCTTTTTAATTTTAGATTGGCATAAATTTATTTTTTTAAGAACTTTATAAAAGCTTATTTGATTTTATAAAAAACCTAACGATTTTGTTAAAGGATTTAAGCGATGGGAAAAGAGACTAAGCCGCTTAAAATTACAGATACTATACTTCGAGACGCTCACCAATCGTTATTAGCTACGCGCATGCGGACAGAAGACATGCTCCCAATAGCGGCAAAGCTTGATCAAGTGGGGTACTTTTCACTTGAGAATTGGGGAGGAGCCACTTTTGATAGTTGTGTCCGATTTTTAAACGAGAGTCCATGGGATCGGGCTAGAGAGCTTAAAAAACGTATGCCCAAAACACCTTTCCAAATGTTGCTGCGTGGGCAAAACCTATTAGGCTACCGACATTATGCGGACGATGTAGTGGAACGGTTCGTAAAAAAATCAGTCGATGTGGGTATCAACGTTTTTAGAATTTTTGATGCGCTCAATGATTTCCGTAATATCAGAAAAGCTATGGAAACCGTTAAAAAGTGTGGAGAAACTGTTGAAGGAACAATTAGCTATACAGTCAGCCCAGTCCATAATGTCGACCTTTACGTTAAAATGGCTAAACAACTTGAAGATATGGGTTCGGATATTATTTGTATCAAAGATATGGCCGGACTTTTAACTCCTCAAGTTACTCGTTCTTTAATTAGAGAAATTAAAAATACGGTTAATCTTCCTATTCACTTACACACCCATGCGACAACTGGTTTGGTAGGGATGAATTTACAGTGCGCTATCGACGAGGGCGTTGACATGGTCGATACGGCAATTTCCGCATTGGCAATGGGCACTTCACAGTTTGCTACGGAATGCGTTGTTGCATCCCTTAAAGGAACCGAACGAGATACAGGTTTAGATTTAAACCTTCTTCACGAAATTTCTGATTATTTTAAAGAAGTCAGAAAACACTATGCACAGTTTGAAAGCGATTTTAAAGGCGTTGATATTAAAATCTTAGATTCGCAAATTCCGGGCGGCATGATTTCCAATATGGAAAATCAGCTAAAAGAACAAAATGCCTCAGATAAAATTGAAGAAGTGTTAAAGGAAGTTCCTAGAGTAAGAAAAGATTTAGGATATCCTCCCCTAGTAACCCCTACAAGTCAAATTGTTGGATCACAAGCTACACTCAATGTATTGACTGGCGAACGATATAAAATTATTACTAAAGAAACCCGAGAATGTCTTCTCGGTAAATACGGAAAACTTCCAAGCGAATTAAATCAAGAACTTTTTGATAAAGTATCTGCGGATGCAAAAGTAATCGATTGCAGGCCTGCAGATTTGTTGGAGCCAGAGTGGGACACAGTTAAAAAAGAATGTGAAGGCAAGGTAACAGAGGAAGAGGACTTACTCACCTATGCAATGTTTCCTAAAGTGGCCTTAAAGTTTTTTGAAACACGCAACGATCCAACAGTAACCGAAAAAGCCAGGGCTTTAGCGGCCAAACCAAAAACAAATGGCTCTGGAGCAGCTCCGGCCGCTCCCGTCGCCCCTACTGCTACAGGTCCAGCAAACTATACGGTCAACGTGAATGGTAAAGCTTATTCTGTTGAAGTTGTCCCTGCGGGCTCGGCCCCAGCGGCGACTCATGCTCCTGCAGCAGCTCCTCAACCAGCAGCAGCCCCAGCGGCAGCGCCCGCAGCTCCAGCTGGTTCTGGGAACATACTTGATGCAAAACTACCTGGAACAATTGTTTCCATTAAAGTTCAAGTTGGCTCATCTGTTTCAGATGGCGACACTGTTTTAATCATTGAAGCTATGAAAATGGAAACAGAAGTAAAATCAACCTTTTCAGGAACCGTCCAAACAATTCACGTTCAAGAAGGCAATAACGTGAGCGCTGGAGATCCACTGGTAACGATTGGCTAATGGAAAGTTCCTTAGGAGAGACTTTTTCTAAAATCGTCGGAATGACGGGTTTTGTGGCGATGACTCCTGGTCATTTTATAATGATCATGGTTGCTTGTGTATTGCTATATCTAGCCATTTGGAAAAAGTTTGAACCTTTACTACTACTCCCAATTGGATTTGGCTGCCTTTTAGCTAATTTACCCCTAAGCAATATGGCTTCCGACGCCGAAGGAGGTCTTCTAAATATATTCTATTTTGGCGTCAAACATGAAGTTTTACCGCCTTTGGTCTTCTTGGGAGTTGGAGCGTTAACTGACTTTGGTCCTTTATTAGCCAACCCCAGTACTTTGTTGTTAGGAGCTGCTGCTCAAATTGGGATCTATTCCACTTTAATTGGCGCAGTAATGCTCGGGTTTAACTTACAAGAAGCGAGCGCTATTGGAATCATAGGCGGAGCTGACGGCCCAACTTCTATTTTTCTCGCAAGCAAATTAGCTCCACACTTATTAGGTCCAATAGCTGTTGCCGCATATTCTTACATGTCTTTGGTTCCATTGATTCAACCCCCAATTATGAGGTTTTTCACAACACCCGAAGAAAGAAAAATTCGGATGGAACAACTTCAACCCATTTCACAAAGCGTCAAAATCGTATTTCCAGTTGCTACTACGATTTTGTGCACGTTGATATTACCTGGGGTGGCTCCTTTGTTGGGAATGTTTATGTTGGGAAATTTATTTAGAGAATCTGGAGTAACAGGAAGACTTCATGAAACTTCGGAAACGCACCTTATAAATATAGTAACTATTTTACTTGCGCTTTCAGTTGGCGGATCTATGACAGCAGAATCTTTTCTCAAACTAGAAACCATAAAGATTATTATTCTAGGCTTGTTAGCTTTTGTAGTAGCTACTTCAGGGGGCGTCTTGTTTGGAAAACTTATGTGTAAAATTAGCGGCGGAAAAGTAAATCCTTTAATTGGGTCGGCTGGAGTTTCCGCAGTGCCTATGGCAGCTAGAGTTTCTCAAAAAGTTGGTTCTGAAGAAGACCATAACAATTTTTTGCTAATGCACGCTATGGGTCCAAATGTCGCAGGAGTAATCGGCAGCGCTGTGGCCGCTGGAGTATTTGTGTCGTTATTTGGAACTCCCGATCCCGTATCGCATGCTGCTTTGCAAACAGCTTCTCATTTAATAAACCCTTTAGTTCCTTAATAAAAAATGTCACCGATACTTTCCGCTGCTTTTGTATCCTTAATTTCGATGTCGGTAATTTTTGTTATCCTCTCAAGCTTAATTTTTGTAATCAAAGCTCTCGTAAAATTGATGCCATATGTCCCTCCCGCAGCAAAACCAGTAGTTTCATCTGGTAGTGCCGAAACGTCCGAACACGTAGCGGCAATTCATTCAGCCCTTGCTCATTATTTGGGAAAAGCCCCTAACGAAATACAAATTACGAACATTCGATCTTTATAACTTTAAAAAAAAACTAAATTGGCCGTATCTTAAATTTAGCCGTTGGAGACAGCCTTCCCATCCGCAACCCTCCCATTCTTAACCCCGTTAAGACATCGATAGAGGGAACAAAAGCATAAGAACCAAATTCCAGAAATAAGAAAAAATCCGATTCGATTTGGCGCATTTCTTCTAATACATTTTCAAGTTGTTGAGGATTTTTGCCTAAAACCATTACCAATATTCGATTTTTACTTTTAAAAAGTAAAGAACGCGCTGAAAATCGCTCCATGATACTTTGAAAACCTTGGGACTCGATAAAGTTTCGAAATTTTTTTGCTAAATTAATTTCAGCTTCTTCATTCTCGTTCCATAAAAAATTTAATCTCAAAGTAAAAGATCCTCCTGAAAATTCTGGATCTTCAGAGCCTATTAAAGTTTTGTCTTTGCCATCTAAATTAGTTGAAAAAATAGAAGACCCTTCAAAATGATCTGCGGTTTCCGTCAACTCACTTAGATTCGTTTCAATTTCAGAAAGCAATCTTGTATTCCACTCTGGTTTTTGAGAGCTTAGAAAAATAAAAAAGTCACCGTCAATTTCAGCAGGGTCCACTTTTTTTAATATGGAATTACGAAAACCTTCAAATGCTTTTGGTAAATTCAAATGGAATACTAAACTCCAAAACCTGAAGCCAAAACCAATCATATAATCCATTTTAGCTTCAGAACCAAACTTCCCTTGTTCTTTGGCCAATCCGGCAACCATAGCGGCAATTTTGGCAACACTCATGGCGTTTACGCCAAGATCTTCGACATGATATACCAACGAAACAACGTGGTCTTGGAAAGATAATATTAAACCAGGTTGAGGACGAGCCATAAAAACATCTCAAGTTAAAAAGTAAGAAAATGCGGTAGGAAGTTATATCAGAAATAGAAGCAACAAAATAGCGCAAAAAAACCGGTAGGCACTCCCGGATGATATTCAATCCCTGGTTTACTGAATTCATCCGGGGTAAGGAGGTGTGCCTGTCCGAATCTTCACTTATTTAACAGCAAATAGTATGCCAAGTAACAAAATACCTGTAAAAGCCATTATTTTTAAATAGTTACAAGATTCTCCTAATAAAAGAAATGTTATTTATTAGTGAAAAAAAAACCACTATTGAAAAAATTGCCTAGTAGTCAAACTCTTTAAAGAAATATATAATGTCTTCCATCTGAAGTTATAGACTGTGAGTTTTTTGAATGATAAATAAAAGTTCCTTATTACGTATTTTTATATTCACCCACCTCTTTACATTTGCAATTAGTTTAATCACCCCAAAAATGGCTCTAGCATTTCCGAAGACTCTAAAAGATTGGGGAATACCAGATTGGAAAGGGAAACGTAATATTTTCTCTAGTTTAGAAGAGCGGTCTTCAAAAGTTCCGGGCAAGGAAACCCGGTTTAGAGTCTATGAAGTGGGCAAAGTATCTGTTGGTGTTTATAGCATAAGCGGAAAAGCATATGTCGTAACTGCGGATTTTGATAATAAGGAACCCCTAGATCTTGCCGTTATGGATTATTCGGGCAAAGGTTTATTTGAACAAATTTCTCCAGGAAGCTCCTTCCAAGCCCCAGTTTGGGTTCTAAGCCTAGGAGAAACGATTCCAGATAAAGATTTAAAGTTTGGGGAGCTGGCAAAAGAAGCTAAAAAGTTAAATCCTTATAAAAACCCTGATTCAGTACTTGTCCTTTTAGAAAGATATAAAGATAAACCTTTAATCGATAGCCCAGAGTATTTTAACCAACTTGGACTAGCTTACCAAAATAAAAAAAGAACTCTCGAAGCAATCGAAATGTATCAAAAAGGGTTAGCGCTAAAACCTAACCACCCAAATTTAAATTTTAATTTAGGTGTATCGCTAACATTTAACGCCGATTATGGAGCGGCAATAAAACAATTTAAAATCTATAAAAAACTTAAACCCAAAAGTTCCCGCACCGAAAAATGGATTTCATATATCCAAGACCAAGTTAATTAGATTACCTCCAAAACTTACGCCCACCTGTCTCAAAAAGCCTCAATAGTTTCACTTTGAGACTCTTTATCCTGTTAATCGCAAGAACTTCTCTCCATTTTTTTACTATTTAAACACATAGCCCATAAATCATTGTAAAGGAAAGACCTAGCGGATAATTAAATCACCGTAAACTTTGGAACAAAAAATGCTTATATATAGTCAGTAATGTGATCTATCTCTATTTAAAGAGTTATAGCGTTATTTTTAGCAACTTTTTGTATGAAGGGTTGGCAACCCCCCCCCCTCGTCGACCCTAACGTTCAAACGGACCATTCTAGGTCTGTTTGAACGCTTGCAAAAATTTTTTGTCCAGAGAAAAAAATGGAACTTGATCAAAGCGAAGTAGATAAACTTCTAAATTCAAAGAGGATAGATGAGGGAATTCCAGAAAAGTCTTCTATGGCTTTAAACCTCGATGCATTGAGAACTTTTAGAAGTTTTATTGAAGAACATAGAAAGAAATTAGGAAAACACTTTTATCTACTAAAAGATAAAGAAATTCAACTAATAAAACTCCACCAACAAACCGTGGGAAAAATAAAAGCAACTAAAAAAGTTTGTTTGGATTCAATCCAATTTTTTAAAGAAAGAATGAAAGATTACGACGCAATGGTCGCTTTTGCGCTAAAATCATTGAAAAGTGGACTTGTCCTAAACCTTCCACCCTTTGGTTCTCCTACCTTAAGAAAAATCGATTTAATATCCTCTTAGTTTTTCCTAAAATTAAAGCTTTTTAAACACATCAGAATTTAAAGCGATTAAAAAATATACTTAATGGCTTATCAGGGTTTAACTCCTAGGCAAAATTTGAAAAGCAAAATCAAAAAAAGGTAAGAAGGCCGTCGCGCCTTTTAAAGGAAAGATGGAGAATTTCAGAAATAACTACTAATTTGAAGGGATACTACTCGCCAGAATCCTCCGGTTTTTTCTCAATCTTAACTCCATATACTTTTGCGATAATTTCATTAATAATATCTTTACCAAGAATATTATAAACAACATTTGCCGATTTAAAATGCTGGCTCGTAAAAAGGCTAAGTACTTTTTTGCTGGAATAGCCCAACATCATAAATTCATGAGCGTAATTTTCGGCTACTAGACGTAAAGTCTTTTCATCAGCATCTTCATCTCCTGTTGGAGGGCCGGCATCTGGGTCGGCGTCTTCTTTAACTTCATAAACATAAATTAAATGCCAACCAAACTCTGTTTTAACGGGGTCGGTAACCGAACCCTCTTCTGCGGAAAAAGCGGCAACTTCAAAAGGACGAACCATAGCTCCCTTGCCAAACCAACCTAAATCGCCGCCGCGTTTTTTTGAAGGACATTCGCTATTTTGTTGCGCTAACTCCGCAAAATCTTCGCCATCCTCATATCGTTTCTTTAGCTCAAGAGCTAATTCTTTGCTAGGAACCAAAATGTGTCTAGCTTGGACTTTTTTAACTTTTCTGACCTTTGAAGACATAGCACTTCTCGTAAGGATTAAATTAATTCACACGGTTTTTTTGAAAATGAAAATAACCAATTATTTTTTAAGCGCTTTTTTGTAATAGTTCTTCGCCAATATTTTTTGCGTCTCGATAACGATCTTTTAATAAATTTCTTAAATTGGGAATGCATTCGTTCAACGCAATAATTAAAGCGCCTTGATCTTCGGGAATTTTATTATCCTCCGCCACCCTTAATTCTTCTTTAAAGTAGTAAACATAATTAAAAATAGGAGGTTTATTTTCCTCTTCTAAATCCAATTTATAAAACGCCATCCTGACCGTTCGGTTTTTGCTATTAGGATCGATTTCATAAGAATCTTCAACCAAATATTTAACTTTATCTAAAGCAAACTCCAACGGTTTATTCCCCTTTGGAAAAAGCTCAACATAAGTAAAAAATCGTCCAGGTTCAAACTCCAAATAGGACATTGGATTTTTTTCTCCATACGCTTTCGCCTCAAAATAACGTTGTTTAAATAAAACCATCAATTCATCCGGTATCTCTTTGACAAAACGTTTCACAATTTCTGTTTGAACGTTTGTCAACGTAGGCTGATTAGGAGGAAGCGTATATGTTTTTTTAAACCCTAATAAAAAAGAAATCCGATTTTCTGGGTTGTCGCTATCCCTAAACGAAATCAAAGTATTTTGATAATCGCAAAATGGATTCGTGTGATAATAGTCTTCCAAAACGTAGAGATTTTCAAAATCCTCTTCTTCAAACCTATATGTTAGAACAGAGTTTTGACTCTCTTGCGGATTAATAAGGCGATAAGATTCGATGACTAAATTCCTTCTTAAAAATATGCTTTAAAAAACCGTCACTATTCTACTGAGCGGACCGCTCTAACACTACACTTATTATAAGCTCCGAACTTTTGAGCAAGGTCCTCATAACCATATCTATAATAAAAAACCACGGCATTTTCAAAAGGTTTTTCTTCGCTAGTCCAAATGGTATAAGAACCACCGGGAGAAAAACTAGAATCAATATAAATCTCAAACCTGTCCATGTCGCGAATTCTTTTTTCAGGATCGTAAAGACTTTGAGCTTCTTCTAAATTCGGAAGCCTCCAATCACTATAACCGGCAAACTCGTCAATATTCAAATTCCTCAAATATTTATTAGAATCGTACCAACTCATGAACTCTCCATCGTCCTGAAAGCCGTCGGTTTGTTTCCACATCAACTTCGTTTCGTGATCTGTAACCGTACCATCGCCGTTATCCGTAAATCTTTTTTCCATGGTTCTAAAAAATTTATCCTTTTATAGGTCGAACAGGTCTGATCCCATGACTGCGGAGTCCCCGTTTATACCATTTAAAATCGCCATTATAGTAAAACACTCGCATAGCCAAGCGCTCGTCGTTTTTATTTAAGGTTCTTGTCCAAGTGGTGACACCGCAACCTGCTGGGAATACTTCGGGTAAATAAACGGTGTCCCCATATACGTCTGTAGTTGGGTGACCTGGACAATAAATGCTCAACGCTTCTTTTTTAGTTGGCATTCTCCAGTCTTCAAACTTAGCAAATTTATTTCTACATAATTCCTTAACATAAACCTTTGCCTCATCCCAGCTAACCCATTTATCTAATTCTAATAAAGAGTCAAGCTTTGACCACATAAGATTCGTCTGAAGATCGCTAATAGTGCCGTCGCGATTGTCTACAAAACGACTAATTTCTTCAACGCCGCCTTGTCCATCGTCTACGGTAATGAGCATCGCGTTTTCAGCTCCTACACTGCGAACCAGCCGAACATTACTTGACGAAGAATCATGATCTTTGTCTAACCAATACTCATAATCATCGCGAAAATCAAAACCCATCGCCTGCTTTGCGGCCCGTGTTTCGCTTGTCCAAGTAGTATACCCACAACCAGAGGAAAACGACTTATCGATGTGAACTTCACATCCATCTTTGTCGGTGTTTATCGATTCATAAACATAAAGAGTTTTAGCTTCTTTCGCGTTTGGAACGCGCCAATCTGAATACCCGGCGAATTTTTCCTTATTTTTTCCTTGAACAAAATCTTGGGCTTCCACCCAAGTAATATATTGTTGCAATTCTAACCAGGAATCCCCTTTAGACCACATTAAGGAAGATTCAACATCGGTTACAGTACCGTCGCCATTATCGACAAATCTATTCTTCTGCGTTATTTCCAAACTGCCCTCTTTTTCTTTTTAGTCGTCTTTTTGTAAATTTCTTACGAAACGAGTCGCGCCTCTAGACGTTCTATAAACATCGTCGTACATAGTTCCGCCTTTTCTATAGCTAAATCTAACCGCTTGAATTTTATTTCTAACATCGCTTGTCCAACACATGAAACCAAAACCTGGGTTAAATACCTTGTGTAACCAGGCAGTCTGCCCCATATGATCCTTATTCGATTGGCTTTTCTCGTAGATACTTTTTGCTTCCGCAGTAGTAGGAATTCTCCAATTCGAAAATCCTGAAGCTTTCTTTTGGTTTTGTTCCTCTGCAAAATCTCGACATTGAACCCAGCTCAACCACTTGCCGCTTAACTGCCAAGTGTCTTTTTTAAACCACATTAGCCTGGTCTTAACGTCAAAAATGGTATCTTCGTCGCAATCTATAAAGCGTTGCGAATTAGAATCGTTGGAACTCGTCATTGAATATAATCTTAAGTTTTACTATCTACGTCTTAAAGAGCGACGCTCTTTACCAACAACATCTTTTCGACATAATCGTACGCTTCCAAAGCTATATTCCTCCGCTGTTTGAAGCTTTCCTTCGGAAAAATCGAAACGAGGTCTTTTGGTCGAAGTATCGCCGGCAACCCAGCAAGTTTTAAAAGCTCCTTCAGGGAAAACAGGATCCAAATGGAGAGCCGCTCCACCCTTTCCGGGAATCTCTTTTTCTTTAATAAATAATGTTTGAGCCTCATCAGCCAAAGGTAATCGCCAATCTTCAAATTTGCCAATCTTTCGAATGTTTTTATTATCTGCGTAATCTCTAGATTCATGCCAATTAAAAAATTTTCCTTTATCTTGCCAGGAATCCTTTTTCATCCAAGAAATACCCGTTTGCGTATCGTAAACAACAAACGGTCCTTTAGATATAAAACGCTTGGGACCCTCGTCTTCAACTTTTTCAATTTGCTCGTCGGTTTTTTTTACTTCCGGTAAATCGCTCATGCAACTAATTACCCTCCACTTTAAAAGTCTAAAAAAACCTTAGATCCAATATCGAACGTTTTTTCATAATTTTTATCTTTGAATAAAAAGAACTCTAATAGGAGTTAATCGCCTGTATAGCCGATCTCTACGTTTCCTTCGTCAACGTTAACAATCACGGGAACAATGTGCTTTCCATTAGAATATTCTAATAACTGCTCTAAACCTCGCGGATTATTATCAACGTCGATAAAAATAAAAGATTTTAATTCTTTTTTATAGTCGGCCAGCGCTTTTTGAGTATGCGGACAATCTCTTTTCCCAAAAATCATATAATTACTCATACGCTATATTCCGAAAAAATTATTTATAAATTTAAAAAATCAATAAAAGCTTTTAATTTAATGCTTCAGACAATAATGAAATTACCCGTCGAATTTCTTGGAATCTTTTCTCCATTCAGGTTCCCAATCGTCTTTTTGCTCGTCTCGAACCGCTCTTATATGGGAGTATTCATTATCTTTATTTTCCCACATTTCATTTCCAGTCACATAACTGAATTTCATAGCGTATTGATGATAATCCGGCTTTTCTTCATAAGTCCAAGTATTATGTCCACCATTGGGCTCAAAAATCGGATCGATATGAATTTCAGCGTCGTCTTTATCGTAGTTCGATTTTTCAAAAGAAAATAAAGTTTTTGCTTCGTCAAACCCCGGCAATCTCCAGTCATCAAACCCCGCAAACTTTTTTTCGTTTAAGCTTTCGCAGTAATCATGAGCTTCGTACCAATTGATTCCATATTTAAACTCTTCAAAAGAATCAGATTTAGCCCACATAATATTGTGGCGTGAATCGCTAACAGTTCCATTTTCATTATCAACATAGATGGGGGTGTCTGATTCAACTAGAACGTCTTCATCATCACCTTCTTCGTCCCAACCTTCGTCCCCTTCCCACTCATCAACTATGTAATCTTCATCTTCCGATGAATCTTCTACAGTTTGGTCGATTTTATCAAGTTCATCTTCGTCTTGATCTGTTAAGTTTTCATCGCCCATAAAGCCACCTATTGATTATAAAAATGGTACGTTTATTAAATTTATAAATAAAAAATTATAAATTAAGAAAGCCTCTAATAATTCTAGTTTACTGTCGCCTAAGTCCTTATTTTAAGGGCTAGGCTCTTGGCAATTTTGAATATTTAAAGATCCCTTTAATTATTAAATATCTCGAACGAGCCGAACCGAAGTGCCTGTAGTCGCTACGCTTTGATCAACGCATACTTCTTTCCCCGAGGGAAAGTAGGATTTCCAAGCATATGACCCATACCTAGTCTCCGAACTCCAAAGACTTTGCTCGCCTCCCGATTTATAATCGGAAACCTTACGATTCGCTTTAGGAGGCTCATTCAAAAATATTTGCCGGTAATCTTTCTTATTCTTGAGCAAAGAACGTAACTCGCTTTTAGTCGGTATTCGCCAATCTCCAAAACCTAAGTATTTTTGGTCGTTACATACGCGCACATACTCCATAGCTTCATCCCAGTTGAGCCATTTCTCAAGCTCTGCTCTAGAGTCTTTTTTGCACCAACAGAGATCTTCTTCAAGGTCGGTAACAGTGCCATCGTCATTATCTTTAAAGTTTGATGCCTGAGTCATAATTAAAAACCAACAAATAACCTAAAACAGCTTAAAATAAAAAAAACACCCCTATCGACGGTTTTCCCGGAAATAACATACTTTTCGGCTCTCTTCAAAAGAGCCAAACTCCCCAAGACAAACATATGCCAATAATTAGAGTGTTTCCCTAGAAAGATCCAACCAAAATTAAAATCGAATCTTGATAAAATACCATCAGCAAAAACAATTTTCAAGGCAAAAACCTTTCAAATATCTACTGTTTCGCCGAAAATCATAAACGCTCAAATATCAAAAAAATAATCTTCAAATTTAAATATAATACCTGTTTTTCAATCGCCGAAAAACCAAATAAAAGTTGAAACTTTTTCAATTTTTAAGGTTTATGAGAGTTAAATCCCCATTAAACCGAAATTACCTATTGCGTTTTTTTAAAATTCAGTTATTCCGCAAAAAAAAGCAGTTATTTTAATAAAGCAAACATAACAGTTTTAAGAAAATCTCTTGGTAATTTTTAATTTTATAAACTCAGGCGAAAAAAAAAGCCGGAGGGGGAAAACCCCTCCGGCTTTGATAAAACTAAATACGGCTTATCTTTGATACTCTGGCTTTTGGTTTTGGTTAGAGAAAATTCCTCTTTCCGTACCTTCAGGCAATCCTAAACCAGGCTCAATGTACGTGCCAGGTTGAACGTGATCCATGTGGTAATCGCTTTGGTAAGTTTTACCAGAACCTGCATCGATTTTCCAGTCATGTCGATCAAAACGTTGTCTTTGGCAGTTAACTTGAACCACACCAGGACCGTTATTCTTAAAATCAGTTTTTACAGCAATAGCATTAGTTTGATATCCGCCAGGAGGCAAATCTCTCTTATACCATTTTCCCCAACCGTAAGCATGAGGACCAATATCAAATTGGACATTCGTCTCATCAGACTCACTTACATTGTAGATAATCCAAGAAGCGTCTTCACATACACTCGACTCACCAGCTTTTAACGTAGAAACATTAGCGGCAGCAATCGAGGTAAGCGCAAAAAACGCCAACGCCGTGAAAATCACGGTAGTTGTCCTTCTCATCATGGTCTCCCCCTTTCAAAAAATTGAAAAGTTAAACTAACTCCAAAAAATCCTTAACAAATATTCCAATGGCTAAGAACCCTAATATTCGTTTTTTATGCCCGGGTCTTTGGGCTTTGATTGTGGACCGAAAGTATCAAAACAGACAAAATAAGTCAAGCGCTATTTTACTATTTTCAAAACACCCCATAAGCACCTACAAAAACAATAACTTAAAAAGCAACAATTCCATTATTTTTTTAAAAAAAATTATTCAAACTCGAAATTTCAAAGAAGTTAAATTTGTTAGGCTTTTTGAGTTAATTAACAGTTTTTCACCCTTTTCTGAGATATCATTTACCACTAATTGTAAGCTTTTTAAGCTTTTTAGAGTCTTAGAATTTGCCAGATATTCCGCGCCAATGTCTGTGATACCATTTGATTTCAAATTCAAAGTTCTAACTTTTGATAAAAAAGGCGATTCTGCAATTGCTTTAACTCCATCGTCTCCAATAGCGTTTTGCGTTAAATCCAAGGCTCTTAAATTCGAAAGCGTTTCACACTCCGCTAGCTTCCTCGCTCCTACCTCTCTAATAAATTGAGCTTTAAGAATCAAAACTTGGCCGTCTTTACTCAACCGCTCTTCAATCATTTCTAAAACGTCAGCCATAAAAATTCCTTATAATTTTTTTAACTTTAGCGCCGCTAACCTAGTCCTTGGATGTTTTTTGCTTCAAATCCATAGTCGTCATAAATAGTCCATCCCTCCGCCAACATCTTCTTTCCCAACTTTTCCAAAAGAGCGGCGGGAGAATTATTAGGATCTATTTCTAAAACTTTTTTTAAATGCTTTAAAGCTCTTTTAATGTCGTTAATCTCATCGCCGTAATTGGCAAGCTGCCGCGACTTATCTACCAAGTCCGAGGCCCACTTATAATAAATATTCGCTATACACATAGGCGCATTTTCAGAAATATACTCCGCTAAATCATCGTCCGCTTTAAGCATTGGTAAGTATTTTAGCGCTTGCTCAAATTCACTTATAGGATTCTGATAATCTTCAGATAGCACCTGGGTAATTGAATCTTTTTCTTTATGCTCATTTAATAAACCAATGGAACTTTTAATAACATCTGAAGAAGCCCCGCCCATAAGTTTATTGTAATATAAATTACCTAACCCAAAATGAATCACCCCGCCAAAAGCCTTATCTTCATCGCATTTTAAAGCGATCTGAAATTCTTCTAAGGCTTCGTCGTAATGCCTAAGCTCCTCTAAGGCTTCGCCCAAATTGTAGTGGTGAATACAATTATCAGGCTCTTCTTCAATCTGCTGCCTAAAAAGCTCTATTTGGGCTTCAAGATCAAACTCAACTTCGTCGTCGTCAAGCTCATCCTGTAAATCTGGTTCCTCTTCTTCCAGGAGTTCGTTTTCTTCAAGCTCGACGCTGTCCTCTTCTTGTTCTTGATCTTGCTCTTCTAAATCATCTGATGCGGTCATTTTGAGGCTGATTTATTAATTATAGTCCTTACCGGACGTATAACAGTTAAAGATTGCATAATACCGCCCTTGAGGCTTAAGTATGCCTGTCCTCTGATAAAATTAAAACCGTATGCATATTTTTCTTTATATTCCTCGCTAGTCCAAAAACAACAACTAGTATCGCCAAAAATTGGATCAATATGTACGACATTTTCTGTCCAATAATATTTCCAAGGAACTTCTTTTTCTTTTTCGTAAATAGATTTCAATTCTTTTTTTAAAGGCAAACGCCAATCCGAATAACCAGCAAACTTTTTTTCATTCATTTCTTCTATGTATTTTTGAGCGTCGTGCCAATTTAACCATTTTTTCCTTTCTTGGTACGAATCTCTCGCTTTCCACATCAAATCTTGTGTGAGGTCGGTAACTGTTCCATCGCCATTATTCGTAAACCTTTCGGGCAAAGGGAGGCCATCCGGCCCCAATTGGGGTTTCGACGGTTTCACTTCTACTTTGTGGCCATAATAATAGCCCTCGTCGGCAACGGCGTTACCGAATAAAACTCCAACCAATAATATGAGTGGGGTAATTGTATAAACGATAAACATGTTAAATCTTAAACTTTTCAAAATGCCTCTGAATATATTTTTTTTACAAACATGCTGGTTAAGCTTTGACAAGTTTTACTCGTCTTTTGGAGCCCAATCTGGCTCCCATGTCAGACAAATTCCAACAGGGTCTTTCAATTGCCCAGGTTCTTTTCCAATGGAACCCCACTTACCGACAAAGTTAAATTCTTTATCCAGTTTTTGAATTCGATTATTCAACGTGTCAACTACAAAGAGGAATCCATATGGATCTTGAGCTAAAGCCATTGGGCAATTAAATTGCCCTTCCCGTTTGCCAAGCTCTCCAAAACTTGAAATAAAGTTTCCTTCGTTATCAAAAACCTGACAACGATTTTGACTTTTCTCTGAAATTATTATTGTCCCATCTTTCTTAACCACAATGCCATTTGGAAAATTAACGAATCCTTCCTCAAAGCCATATTGACCGAACTTTGATACAAATTGACCGTCTTCGTTAAAAATTTGAATACGCTGATTATCTCTATCCGCGACATAAATATTGCCTTCACGATCAAGGGCAACGCCTGTGGGATATTTCAAAAAACCGTCAAAATCGCCCGAGAAACCAAAGCCTAAAAGAAACTCTCCATCGTCGTCAAAACGTTTAAAGCAATGATTTGCCGTATCGGCGACAAGAATGGTCCCCGAAGCCTCCACCGCTATTCCTTCAGGCATATAAAACTTATCGGGTCCCCAGCCTTCCGTTCCAAACTCCAAAAGAAAGTTTCCTTCCTCATCGAATTTTTGTATCCGGTGGCAACCTGTATCCGCAACCCATATATTCCCATATGAGTCCACAGCAACCCCCATTGGAGTTTTAAATTCTCCTGGATTATATGGAGCCCTTGTGCCGGCGGATCGACCAAACTGCATCAAAAACTTCCCATTCCCGTCGAACTTTTGAATGCGATTGTTTCCGGCATCGGCAATCCAGACATACAATTTAGAATGGTCGACAACCGGTTTTTCCTCGGGTAAAGTTTCCTCTACCGCGACTAGTTCCTGCCCAATTTCTAACTCTTCATTTTCGGTTTTGTCTTTTTCCATTTTTCTCAGGCAATAATTATTAATAAAAGTAATTCGGAAATTTTTTCAACAGAGGGAAATATGGACGGCCTAAACCGCCCAGGAAGGAAAACCCTTGGAGGCATTGGAAAATAATCTCAGTTAAAATAAAATGCGACTATAACCACGGCAAACTTATTTTCGCAGGATAAATAAATTAACTTTTTGCGAAATAGCCACCCTCCAAGTAGTTTCAAATTTAATAAAACAATACAAACTATTTTATCTGGAAACCTTTTACGTCTAAAATCTGGTATTCAAAATCACAAACCTTTTGAAAATCAAGTAACCTATCGTTCCAATTATCCTTAAAGGTATCTAGGTTTTCCATTTTAGGTTTTTTCTTCATAAGCTTTACTTCTTTAAAAAGCGGTTTCACCAAATTCTTATGAACTTGCTGAAGAACGTTTCTCAATTTAACAACGCACTCTTTAGTAACCTGCTCTCGCGTAACTCCATCCACTTTTTCCAATAATCTTAAGAAACTTTGGATCGTAACTAATTGAGTCGTATAACTCTCAACCAAACGATGATCGTACTTTAGACCACAGTCGATGTATGAAGGCATCAAAAACATGCCTAAATGATGATCAAATTTTATAGTTAAATTAATTAACTTTTGAAGATAATCAGCCTCTCTAGCGTCTTCGTCTTCCTCGTCCTCTCCTTCTTCAAGTTCTTGAGCAGCTTTTATCTTTTCAAGCTCTAGCTCTTTTTTAATTTTCTCCAACTCGCTAAGATCGGCTACACCGCCCTCTTTGGACGAATCTCCTCTAAGGGACTCCTCGTTTTCGGCTTCGGTTCCCGGTTGTTCTGCCGGATTAGTTTCTTGTTCGCTCAATGGATTAGCTCCTCCAAATACCCAGATTAACGCTAGGCAATAAATTGAAATTTCTTTCAGGTCTAATGATGTGAATTTTGGAGTATATTATTTTAGCTCAATAGTGTCAAGGTTTTGTGGGTTGAATCGACCTCGACAAAACATAAGGAAGGAATACTTTTATAAAAGAAATAGGAGGACTAACAACCCCCTTAAAGGATTGGACTTAAGGAGGCTTTAAAAAAATCTTAAATACAACTAGTCAAACGTTAAGAACAACCGGAAGTTGTACCACAAGATAAGCATTTTAGACAAGTGCCATTGCGAACAAGGGTCATCTGACCGCACTCATTACAAGGGTCTCCTTCATAACCTTTCATTCTAGCAATTTCAAAAGCGGAAACCTTAGGTTGAGCCAATCCCACAACAGCATCCGTATTTTTTTGCAACGAAGCCCCATTTCCGTTCCCATTTCCATTTGTTTTCGGAGCTACTTTTGGAGCTTCTGCAACCGCCTTTGTTTTTTCAACGGCAATATTTGTCTCTTGCACAGGTTCGACAATCGGCTCATCGTCTTCGAGATTGCATTCAGAATCTTTCTGTATTGCGTCTGCACGCAGATCTTCTGGAGTCACTTGGGACAAATCATGGCGATCTAAATAAGAAATCGCGAGATCTCTAAAGATATAATCAATGATAGATGTCGACATACTTATATGATTATTACCCGAAACAATGCCATTTGGCTCAAAACGAGTGAATACAAAAGCGTCTACAAACTCCTCCAATGGAACTCCATGCTGGAGCCCTAAAGAAATCGAAATTGCAAAGCAATTCATAAGACTCCGGAAAGCGGCGCCTTCTTTGTGCATATCAATGAAAATTTCTCCCAAACTTCCATCTTCGTAATCGCCAGTCCGCAAATACACTTTATGACCGCCAATCATGGCTTTCTGGGTATACCCCTTGCGCCGATAAGGAAGCTTTTTACGATATCCCATTTGATGAACAACTCGCTCAGCAACGGCGAGAGCGGGAGATTTTTTCTCATTTTGGCTTTCATCTTCAGTTTCAATCATTCTAAAGTCTAGGTCGGCCACACTATTTAGAGGTTGACTCAACTTAGATCCGTCGCGGTAAATTGCGGTTCCTTTAAGCATAAGCTTCCAGGAAAGAATGTGCGCTTTCTTAACGTCTTCGATTGAAGATTCAGACGGCATATTTATAGTCTTTGAAATTGCGCCAGAAATAAAAGGCTGAGCGGCGGCCATCATACGAATATGGGCTTCATGTGGTATATAACGTTCTCCATATTTACCACACTTATTCGCGCAATCAAATACTGGAAAGTGTTCTTCTTTTAGGTGAGGAGCCCCTTCAATCGTCATCGTTCCGCAGATTGCATCGTTGGCTTTAGAAATTTCTTCGGAAGAAAAACCTATAAACTCCAAAAAGTTAAACACTGGAGATTCTAATTGAGCTTCGGTTATACCAAACGTAGACTTGCAAAATTCTTCTCCAAGCGTGAACTTGTTAAACGCAAAAACAATATCAAAAACTTTAGGAAGCTCCGCTTCAACTTTATCTAAAACCTTATCGCTAAACCCCTTCTTCTTTAACGATTCTCGGTTAATAAATGGCGCGTCAATCAAACTCCCAGATCCCACACAATATCTCACAATTTCTTCCGCTTCTTCTTCGTTATAACCAAGACGATGAAGAGCCGCAGGAACGGACTGATTAATGATTTTAAAATATCCTCCGCCTGCAAGCTTCTTGAACTTAACCAAAGCGTAATCAGGTTCAATACCTGTGGTATCGCAATCCATCAACAAACCTATTGTTCCTGTGGGCGCAATACAAGTCACCTGAGCGTTTCGAAAACCAAATTGCTCGCCTTTTTCTAAAACGTCGTCCCATTCCTTTTTTGCCGCCTTTAAAAGAGTTTCTTGGCAAAACTCAGACTTAATCCCTCTAGGAAAAACAGTCAGACCTTCATATTCCTGCTCTGGAGCGTTATGCGAAGCTCTTCGATGATTTCTCATAACTTTTAGCATATGATTTTTATTCGATTCATATTCGGAAAAAGCTCCCAATTCTTTAGCCATATCAGCCGACATCGAATATGAAGCGCCCGTCAACAAAGCGGTTATGGAACCGGCAATAGACCTAGCTTCCTCCGAATCATAAGGGATACCAGAAACCATCAATAAAGCGCCAAGATTAGCGTAGCCTAATCCCAGGGTTCTATAATCAAAACTTTTTTCAGCAATAGCTTTATTTGGAAACTGAGCCATAGCTACAGAAATTTCCAGAGTCAACGTCCAAAGCCTGCAAGCATGTCTAAAGTTATGAATAGCAAACTTGCCATTTTTCGTATCATAAAATTTAATTAAATTTATCGAGGCCAAATTACAAGCAGTGTTATCGAGGAACATATACTCCGAGCATGGGTTGGATGCGCGAATTCGGCCGCCTTCGGGACATGTGTGCCATTCATTGATAGTTGTATCGAATTGGAGACCAGGGTCGGCGCTGGACCAAGCGGATTCGTTTATTTTCTCCCACAAACTGTTTGCGGAAACAGTCTTATTAACCTTCCCATCAACCCGATTTAACAAATTCCAATCTCCGCCGCACTCTTCGGCTCTCAAAAATTCATTTGTGAGTCGAATCGAATTGTTTGAGTTTTGGCCGGAAACCGTAGCGTAAGCATCTGAGTTCCAATTAATATCGTATTCCTCGAATTCAATATCTTGAATTCCCTGCTTAGCTAGTTGAATCACTCTATAAATATAATTTTCAGGAATACAGTCGTCCAATCCCTGCTTAACAGCTCTTCGCAACTCTCGATTCTTTAACAAATCAAAACGCAAGGCCTCGTCTTCTTCAGCCCAACAAGCCCTAATGACTTGCTTCAATCTTTTCCGAGTAATCTTACTACCGGCCACCAGAGACGCTACTTTTCTTTCTTCTTTTACTTTCCACTCAATAAACTCTTCAATATCAGGATGGTCAATATCTAAGGTCACCATCTTTGCGGCTCTTCGCGTAGTTCCACCCGATTTTATAGCTCCCGCCGCTCGATCGCCAATTTTCAAAAAGCTCATCAAACCAGAAGATTTACCTCCGCCGGAAAGAGGTTCCCCCTCGCCGCGAAGACTAGAAAAGTTGGTTCCACTACCAGACCCATACTTAAACAAACGAGCTTCTTGACGCCATAAATCCATTATGCCGCCTTCATTAACCAAATTGTCTTCAATAGACAAAATAAAACAAGCATGAGGCTGAGGTCTTTCATAAGCCGACTGCGACTGAACCACTTTTGAAGCGTCCGAATCATAGTAATAGTGGCCCTGAGCCGGTCCTTCTATCCCATAGGCCCAATTTAAGCCCGTATTAAACCATTGAGGTGAATTTGGAGCGGCTAATTGACCCGCCAATTGAAAACACATTTCATCAAAATAAATCTGCGCAGACTCTTCATCCTCAAAATAATTATTCTTCCATCCCCAATAAGTCCAACAACCTGCTAACCTTCGAAAAACCTGTCGCGCATCGGTTTCGCCGCCATATTGACTATTTTTTGGTAGTTGATTCAACGCTATAAAATCGGGAACCGATGGGCAAAGCCATTCCGGAACTCCATCTTCAAGCCTCTTTTTCAAATTATGAGGAATTCCAGCTTTCCGAAAATACTTCTGAGCCATAATGTCCACCGCAACTTGGGACCAAAAATCAGGAGCAACAACCTCCTTCATTTCGGAAACGGTAGAACCATCCGTATTTGTAATTTTCGAAGTACGCTCTACGAAATTAAAAGCTTCAAAGGGATCTTTAAGATTTTTGGTAAATATGCGGATGATTTTCATGGCTTATGGACTTGTGAAATATAAGTTTAAATTTTAGTCTTTTTAATCAAATTTACTTAAAACTTTAAATAATGAAAGCAACAATATTTTGTGCCCACCATCCAAAATAAACACAATATATTGGGTTGTCAATGACTTTTTCACCAAAAAAAGGCTTGACTTTTAGTGGGACCAAATCTAATAAGGCCTCGAAGCAAAAGATTTTTTTTCTGGGATAATTTTTTTTAAAAAAAGAGCCTAAAAATCAAAAAAACAAAGCGGAAGAATTTACAGACCAACCAATAACTCATTGATTAAATAATATTTAATAAACCGGAGAGATAATAACTTTTAATTTTCTAGAACCTGAATTTTAAGCTTTCCCATAAACTCTAAAAGCTTTAAAGGGCCAGTTTCATACCCATTGGTCAATTTAATATGAGTTGCATCGGCAATAGCCTGTCCTAACGTAGGGTCCAATGCTCTCCATTGACCGATATAAACTTCAGGCCAAGCATGGTACGCAAACCCTTTGAATTCGCTAGAGTATACCAACCCATTAACTACTCGAGCCGGTATTCCAGCCGCCCTTGCTAAAGCAACAAATAAGTTTGTGTGAGATTGACATTCTCCCTTTCTTTTTTGAAGAGCGTCTAATGCGGAAACAGAATCCTCTAAAACCTTATCCAAATTCTTATAGACCCACTCATTAATTCCTAAAGCTACTCTCCAAGAACTCCAACCTTTTTGCACAATTTCACGCAATAAGGCCCTAATCATTGGATGGTTATGCTGAATTTCAGCCGTTTCCTCTAACATTTTGGAATCTACCATCTCTTTTTGTAATTGTTTGTTAGCTTGTGGCTTTTCAGTTTCAGTCTTTATCATCAATACAGACGCAAATGTGTTATCTGGAAACGTTTCGGTCTTGACGATCTTTTGCCGATGATCTTGAGGGATTGAAGTCGGTCCTAATAGGTTACTTAACTTTACTTTGAGAAGTTTTTTTGTAGATGGGAAGCGAATCAACTTCTGGGGCTTGATCACGCTTAACGTAATGAGACTTGAAGCGGAAAAAGAGTGACCACCCATATCTTGAGCTTTTTCTTTGCTTTCTAAAAAAGACTCAAAACCATCTGCAGAGATTTCTTTTAAAACCCTGCCTTCTTGAGTAACCCAAGTCTTAACTTCCATTCCACCAATGTTCTGCTTCAAAATAAAAGTTTCTTCGTCAATACCCCTTACATTCAGAGTTTCTTTTCCAATGGTTTGAAACTTAGCTTTAGAATAAGCTCGAAAAGCCTCCATAAAAACGGGTAAATTTCCGCCCTTACCCGTTTCCAATCCATTACTAAGAACTTTTAATAAAAATGAAGAGGAAAGAGCGCTATTTTTTTTATAGGATAAAGTTTTGTTTTTTTTAAAACCTTTAGTCGAAACCGTCAAAATCAAACGACCATTTTCTAATTTACCTTGCGTTTGATGACGAGTGCCCATGACTTCCTGCAAAAGGTAAAAACTTTTTGGCTCCAAATCTTCTTTTAAAATTGTTTCCTGAATAAAAGAAGTGGTTTGATCGACGCCTGCGACATTAATCCGAAAAAACACTTTAGATTTAATTTGAATCGTATCTGAGAGGTTTTTAAGAGAATAACTAGAAAAACCCAACTTCTGACCTTTGAAATAAATCCCCGACCAACTTTCCTGATCAGGAAACATTGAGGAAGCAAAAACGCCCGAACCCCAAATAAAAACAAAGGTATTTACCAATACACAGTAAACAAATCGCTTCATAAAATTTTTACCAATAAAAATAAATTTTAGAAAAATTAATTTTGGCTAAAAGCTTTTGATCACAATAGCTTATCAAAATAACTCTTCATATTGTTATAAAAACCAAAAATTATAAATCGACAACTTTATGATAGAATCGCTGTCCTTAAAAGCGTTTCTTAATAATTTCCATTAAACGTAAACTCTTTTCATTTACGCGAAAATTTTATGAAACGGAATTCTTAAGGACATGATAATATAAAATCGTTTAATAAAATTTTTCTTTAATTCATTTCGCTTCCGCTTTGCCTGCTATGTTTGCCGAGGAAATTCCCACTTACCTTACCTTTGACGACGTACTTTTACTGCCTGGTTATTCAAAAGTTTTGCCTAAAGATGTGGATATATCCACTCAACTAACTCAAAACATTAAATTGAATTGCCCATTGATCAGTTCTCCAATGGATACAGTGACAGAAGCGTCTATGGCTATCGCCTTGGCTCAAGAGGGTGGAATAGGCATCATTCATCGCAATATGCCTTTTAATCAACAAAAGAAACAAATTGAAAAGGTCAAAAGGGCCGTTAGCGTAATAATTCCAGATCCTATTACTTTAAATCCAGAACAAACTATCAATGAAGCTCTAAAGGTAATGGATAAGTACCAAATCACTGGAATTCCAATTACCAAAGGCGAAAGACTGGTTGGCATATTAACTAACCGAGATTTAAGAGTAGAAACCAACCATGATCGACCTATTTCGGAATTAATGACTAAAGAAAATTTAGTAACCGCTCTTGAAGGCGCTCCTATAGAAGAATCTAGAAAAAAACTTCACGAAAATAGAATCGAAAAGTTACCGATAGTCGATCAGCAAGGGAATTTAAAAGGCTTAATCACGATTAAAGATATTGAACAGATGGGAAAGTTTCCAAAAGCCGCAAAAGACTCCGATGGACATCTTTTGGTAGGAGCGGCAATTGGAGTAACCAAAGAATATTTAGAAGCCGTGCAGAGCTTTATCAACGTAGGACTTGACGTACTGGTAGTTGATAGCGCTCATGGCCACTCGGAAAAAATATTATCGTCTATTAGGGAAATTAAAAGTCATTTTCCAGATTTACCTGTTATTGGAGGGAACGTGGCAACGGCAGAAGGGACCCAAGCTTTGATCGACGCTGGAGCAGACGCTGTCAAAGTAGGCATCGGCCCTGGATCAATATGCACAACAAGAGTTGTGAGTGGAGTGGGAGTTCCCCAAGTCACCGCCGTTGCAGAATGCACTAAAGTCGCCTCTAAAAAAGGAATTCCCATAATTTCCGATGGCGGGATAAAACAATCGGGAGATATTGTAAAAGCTATTGCCGCAGGAGCTCATACGGTTATGCTTGGCTCTTTGTTAGCTGGAACAGACGAAAGCCCTGGCGAAAAAATCTTTTATCAAGGTAGAAGCTATAAAGAATATAGAGGGATGGGATCGATTGCGGCTATGTCTGAAGGCAGTGGAGATCGATACTTTCAAGATAAAGAACTTTCAAAAAGCAAATTAGTGCCCGAAGGAGTGGAGGCAAGGGTCCCGTATAGAGGACCGCTTGCATTTTCTGTACATCAATTCTTAGGTGGACTAAGAGCTGGAATGGGCTATTGCGGTTCCGCAACAATTGAAGAGTTAAGAGAAAAATCATCTTTCATCAGAATCACCTCTTCAGGATTAAAAGAAAGTCACGTCCACAATGTAATGGTCACGAAAGAAGCTCCAAATTATAACGTGGAGTAAAACAAACCCGCTCAAAACCTAGCCTTAAAATATATTTTTTAATTTTTATTTTATTCAGTATTTTTATTTATAGCGTTTCAAAACTTTATGCTTCCTGAATCTCTTTGCGACGAAAAAATTCTTATCCTCGACTTTGGGTCTCAATACACCCAAAATATTGCTAGACGAATTAGAGAGTGTCAGGTTTATTGTGAAATTCATCCATACACAATGACCCTCGATCAAATAACTCGTTTCCAACCGAAAGGAATAATCTTATCTGGCGGACCAAGTAGCGTCTTAGAAGACGGCGCCCCCAAGGTCGACAGAAAATTATTCGAGTTAAAAATACCGATTTTAGGTCTTTGCTATGGGATGCAATTAATTGTGCATACTCTTGGCGGCATAGTGGACCCAGCGCCTAAGCGAGAATTCGGCAAAGCTGAGCTCATGGTTCGCGAGTTCTCACACCTTTTTCAGAATATACATAATAAAACCACTGTATGGATGAGTCACGGCGATCGAATCAGTAAACAACCAACTGGTTTTAAATCTCCTGGATTTACTTTAAATTCACCTGTTGCGGCAATTGAACATTCCATCGACAAAGTTTATGGACTGCAATTTCACCCTGAAGTAGCGCATACCGTTGAAGGCAAAAAAATTCTAGAGAATTTTCTATTTAACATTTGTACTGTTAAACCCAATTGGAAAATTGAGTCTTTTGCCGATTACGCTATCAATAAAATTCAATCAACCGTAGGTTCCAGCAAAGTATTATGCGGTCTTAGTGGAGGAGTAGATTCTTCAGTCGTCGCTTTACTTCTACATAAAGCAATAGGAAACAATCTCGCTTGTATTTTTATAGACAATGGTCTTTTACGAATTGGAGAAAGAGACAAAGTAGCGAAAACTTTTAAAAATAACTTCCAAATAAACTTAGAGGTTGTCGAAGCGGGAGATAGATTTCTTAAAAACCTAGAAGGAGTTTCCGACCCTGAACAAAAGAGAAAAATAATCGGAAGAACCTTTATTGAAATTTTCGAAGAAAAAGCAAAAAAACTTGGAAACTTTACTTTCCTTGCACAAGGTACTTTGTACCCTGACGTCATAGAATCAGTATCTGTCAAAGGACCTTCTGCGGCCATAAAAACCCACCACAATGTTGGCGGACTACCAGAAAAGATGAACTTAAAACTGGTTGAACCTCTAAGAGAATTATTTAAAGACGAAGTGCGCATTCTGGGTAGAGAGATTGGATTGCCAGAAGAAATTGTAAATCGTCAACCTTTTCCTGGACCTGGATTGGCTATAAGAATACTTGGGGAAGTTACCGAGGAAAGATTGGAAGTTTTGCGGCAAGCCGACAGAATTATTTTAGAAGAAATTAAAGAAGCCAATTTGTATTATGAAATTTGGCAATCTTTTGCGGTTCTTCTTCCTATCAAAACCGTTGGGGTAATGGGCGATTCTCGAACTTATGAGAACGTAATTGCATTTCGCGCAGTAAATAGCGCAGATGGCATGACTGCCGATTGGGTCCAACTACCATACGATTTATTAGGAAAAATTTCGAACCGAATAATAAACGAAGTACGCGGAATAAATCGCGTAACTTACGATATCAGCTCAAAACCGCCAGCCACTATTGAGTGGGAGTAGTTCTTCTTGTGCAAGCCATTAATTTAATTTATTAGCAACTTATACAATACTTACTCACCAAAATCTTATCTATTGTTTTTGCTGATTTTTTTTCTTACAGTTAAATAAATCGTTACGCAAACATTCCACTTCTACAATTCGTAGTAACTCGTAAGAGGTTTTCTATTGCTTAAAAAGCAGCACTTAAAAGGTATTTTGGTTGAAAGGTGAAAAACGAAAAGTTAAATATGAGCAAGCGTCCTACAGTACTCGATTTATTCGCTGGATGTGGCGGAATGAGCCTTGGTTTAGAAGCAGCAGGGTTTGATATTGCGTGTTCTGTTGAGTTTGATCCTGTTCATTCGCTGATCCACCATTATAACTTTCCTTACTCTGTCACTATATGTCGCGATATTTCAACAGTAAGCAGTGAAGAAGTCCTTACAAAAATCGAAGAAAAGGGATTTAGAGAAATTGATGTTATTGTTGGTGGACCACCATGCCAGGGTTTTTCGCACATAGGGAAGCGGCAGCTTGATGATGAAAGAAACAAGTTAGTTTACGAATACGTGCGGCTCATTAGAGAGTTTATCCCAAAGTACTTCATATTTGAGAATGTCCCAGGCATCGCAAGTGGAAAGCACAATGAGTTTCTTAGAGAACTATTAATTCAGTTTGAAGATATGGGTTATTCGGTTGCTACCCCTTATAGAGTACTAGATGCTTCCCACTATGGGGTAGCTCAAGCAAGAAAAAGACTGATATTGATAGGCTCTAGGAAGGATCAGAAAGCAGCTAGTTATCCGAATCCAACCCACGGAAAATTGTCACAAGAACCTAGTTTATTTCAACCAGACGTGCATCCAATAGTGGGATCTAGCACTGCAATACGAGATTTGGAAGACATCGATGTTTTTATTGATAACGATAACGGAATTGAACCCTGTTTTAACTACGGTAACTATTCATCCAATTTATCGCTCAAACCTTCAGGTTTTTTCAAAAAATGCCATATAAGGGATGTCGAACAAAGAATATTTAATCATGTTGGCTCGCAACATACCGAAGTGAGTATAAATCGATTTTCAGAAGCAAATATGGGGACAACTGAGAAGATTAGCAGATTTTACAAGCTGCACCCAGAAAAACCTTGTAATACCTTAAGGGCGGGCACTAATAGCGACCATGGCGCTCACACAGCTCCGCGACCAATTCATTATAAGCATCCAAGATGCATCTCAGTAAGAGAAGGTGCAAGGCTTCATTCATTCCCAGATTGGTTCCAATTTCATAGAACAATATGGCACGGATTTCGTGAAATTGGAAATGCGGTAGCTCCACTACTTGCGAAATCATTAGGAGAACAGTTAATCGCTGCCATGGGGCTGAGTAAGAATGAATTCAAAATCTACAATTTACCAAGACAAAACGAAAAAATCCTTAAGCTGTCTATGACAGAGGCTGCCAATTATTGGGGTGTTAACAGAAATATAATTCCAGTAAGAAAGCGAGTCGTAAATGAATAAGTACGACAGAATTATTGATAAGGTTTTCTTTGACAACTTTACTAAAGGAACAAAGAAAGTTTCATTTACTCGAGATGAGCTTGCATCTGCTTCCGACGCTTTAGGGTTCCCCAGAATAAAAAATCTTGGTGACATCCCTTACAGCTATAGATTCAGAAAGAATTTACCAGATAGCATCCGAAATACGCTTGAGGGTGAGAAAGAATGGATAATTATAGGTACTGGAATTGCAACGTATGATTTTCGTGTAGCATCTCCTGCGAAGATACAACCGTCGCATAATTTTAAGAGAATTAAAATTCCAGATGCCACACCAGAAATTCTTAAACGTTACGCGGCTGGAACAGATGAGCAAGCATTACTGGCAAAGATACGGTACAACAGACTAGTTGATATCTTTCTTGGTATTACTTGTTACTCTATTCAAAACCACCTCCGAACTACTGTTGAAGGTATAGGGCAAATAGAAGTAGATGAGATTTATATTGGAGTTAACTCAAAGGGATCGCATTTCTCTATCCCTTGCCAAGCAAAATCACCAGGCGACTCGTTTGGTATAGTGCAAGCAATGCAAGATATTACTTTAGTTAAACAAACATATCCAACTACAATTTGCCGCCCACTTGTTCTTCAATTTTTAAACGAAAACGACGTTGCAATCGCAGAAGTTGATGTCATTGAAGAAGATGACGAGTTTAAACTCCTTACTGTTGATGAAAAACATTATTCTCTCGTTCCGAAAAGTCAAATAAATGATGAAGAACAAATCCTGAAAATACAAACTGAAACTTGAGTAACGCCTCGTAAGCGGTTGGTATGATAATCAGAAAAAACCGTTGTATGATAGGTGTAAGAAGCTTAACTCTTTGATTAAAGAAAAAACTTCTAAGCTTCGCAAACTGACCGTAAGTAATAAACAACGGTTAGGTAAGAGGAATACTAGAACAGCTTAGACGTAAAAAAAGTGCAAAGTAGAAGATGAGTTACACGCTACCTTCGCAAAGGTTATGAGACATGGCCAAATCATGGAGATTAAGCAAAAAAAATTGACGTCACCATTAAGTGGGAATAAGATTTCCCAACTCAATCTCCTAGAAGTCATTGTTCGCGATAGATTTATAGAACCCGCCTTGAGTTGCACATTTTTACAAGCTATCATTGGTTTCCAGTATATTACAGTCCGTTAAGGAGGAGGATTACCAGTGAGTCAGTCGAAGTCGGAAGATAATTGGGTGCAAGATGCACTGAATGACTCTTGCGAAAAATTTCAGATGACTAAAGAGGAGGCTAGGGAATTGAAGAAGTTAAGAAGGAAAGGTTTTAAAGAGTTTGCAGACGCCTATTATAATTACCTTCAACTAGAAAAAAAAGAAGGGCCATTAGATTATACCCTGCAAGAATATTGTGAAAAAAAAGGCATTAAATATCCATTGCCAAAATGAGGACTTTATCCAAACTCTCAAAACCTACAAATATCGATGGCTTTTTTTGGAAGCGCCGAAACATACATGTAATTTTGAACATTTCCTCGCATCTTAAAAGACTTACAATTTGCATATCCACACTCTGGAACTTGCGTTTTAAGATGATTTGCTTTCTTTAATTGTTTCTTTAGAGATTGGTTCATCCAATACTCCATATCGTGCGGAAGAAGCAAACTCACATAGCCAGCGGTCGCATTATTTTCTTTTGGACGTAAAGTTATCAATTGCAAATCTCCTGTTTGATCTTCAGGAGTTTTACAATACTGTACGGCAACATCTCCTCCTCTTGTTGTTATTTTACCCTGCTTTGTTAAACCATACGCCCACAGACTTCCAGTTTTAGAAGCCAGGTTTACATAAGGAGAAGTCACTTCTGCATGAATGTCCCCCGATGTAGAGGAAGCCACAATTGAAGCTTTCATACCAATAATCTGAGTTTCGGCTTTGTTATATACATTTCTAAAAACTTGAGTCAACGCCGGAGCTCGTATAATTGTTTGCATCTCACAATTATCAACTTTGGAGCGATTTTTTCGTTTGAGAATAACTTTTAATTGATCCCGTTGTTTTCTTGGATTATCAATTATAAAACCGCAATGCTTTCCTCCGCTTATCTTTTTCATTGTAATATGAAAATCCGAACTACAATCAATACGACTACTATCGGCATTCTTATCTTTATCTATCTTCCCAGAATTATCGCACTCGTTTGCATCCCAAGCTTTGATTAAAATATTAGAGGAAGATCTATCAGTCGCGGTGGCATTTTTATCGTACAGAACGTATAGCTTGTTCACGGAAGGCAATGAGACTCGTTTAGAACAAGCGTCTAGATTACTTTGCAGCTTGGGGGCAATTTTGCATTCTTCTGTCTCTGAAGCGGAAGCGATGGCGTGAAGACTACAAACAGCGAAGAACACAATAAAAATTCCTAAGCTAAATCTTTCTATTGAGTTCGATTTCATGTCTTAATTTAAAAATATTTTAATAAGGACAATCGTCGGTAGTTCCGGAAGGGACGTTTTTCTCAATAACGAAAACATGGCCAAGGCTAATTGGCTTATATTTAAACCTACAAGTTGGACAATTTCCCATATCATTTCGATACTTATTTAAGTCCACATCCAATACTTCTCTAAAACCTGTTGTTGGAAGGAATTGGACGTCTATATTTCCATGACTGTCTTCCTCTTCGTCCCCGTCATCATCTTTATCCTTGTCTTTATCTTTGTCCTTATCCTTGTCTTTGTCCTTGTCTGAACTAGAACTAGAACTAGAACTTGTGTCTGTGTCCTTGTCTTTATCTTTGTCCTTATCCTTATCCGAATCTTTGTCTTTGTCCTTATCTTTGTCCTTATCAGAATCGTCTACTACACAAGTCAGTTTTTTCCCAGACCGCTTTGTCTCGGTCACTAACGCAGTATTAGCAGTAGGAATCACGCAATAAAAAGCTCGGATATCCGAACATGTCCTTAAAGTGGCTGTCTTTTTTAGGCCAGAAGCCCATAAGTTACCTGTTTCGGATAATAAGACCACCTTGTCAGAAGTAACATCTGCTCGAAGATCTCCAATGGTGGAGTTAGCAATCACCTCGCCTTTCATTCCTTCAACAGAAGCCCAAGCCTTATTTGCTACGATATTCTTAATATTCTTTGTTCGAGGAGCGGTGATATTAGCTCTAATCTCGCAATTAGTCTCCCCATTCCGGCGTCTAGTATTTAAATTCAGTCTGGTACCTTCTTTATCTTTATAAATCTTATAAGCGCAATCATCTCCTCCGGATACTTTGGTTAAATTAAAATCAAATGTACACTCAGAAGGTGTATCTTTTCCCGTTACTGTGATATTGGGGGCTGGAAAATCGCTTGCGGTAAATGCTGCATTATAAATAACTCTTAATCGATTGACTGAATCACAATCGACCGAAACTGTGCAACTACTCCAATCGTATTCCCACGAACCTACGTCACAATCCTCGGCATGAGCTTTAGCAATAAACGAAAAATTAGAAGGAATAAAAAGCAATGATATTCCCAGGACGCAAAATGAAAAAGTTCGAATAAGCGTTTTAGTAGATTTTGATGTTTGATTCATTGCTTGATACCCAAATTATTTTAAATTTTAAAGATTAATTTGAACTTTCTTCTGACCATTTTATTTTGAAAATCATTAAATCCAGGAACTCAAAAGTTACTTCTATTTTCCTTATAAAAAAAATTAACCGCATCGATTAAATAGAAATCAGGGTTCACTATAATTTACGCCTCAAAGCTTTCAAAAACAACCTTTTACAAATTATTTAACTTAACTAAGGGATTTTCAATCTTTTTCGAAAGGAGCTTATCGGAGGGGAAAAACCGTTTAACAAGTTTTTTTGAGATTTGAGAAAAAACTAAAAGAAAGAAATTAGTGGGCGCAATCGTTCGTAGTTCCAGAAGGAACATTTTTGTTGATGACATAAACATGCCCCAGACTATCTGCGTCTAAAGTATAATTACAACCTGGGCAATTTCCAATATCATTGCGATATTTAGTGAGGTCAACAGCCAAATCTTCTTTGAAGGTAGTTGTGGGAATATACTGAACGTCTATATTTCCATGAGAATCTTCTTCATCCTCATCTTCATCTTTGTCTTTAT